>NZ_JACSMU010000003.1:63775-406981 GCF_018618855.1 Exiguobacterium sp. s166
ATAGGGGTAGGCGGAAAAGAATTAAAAAAGAGGATCCGCAGTTGCGGATCCTCTCAGGAAAATTAAAGTTTAGTAACGTTAGTTGCTTGCGGTCCGCGTTGGCCTTCTTCAACTTCAAACGAAACTTCTTGACCTTCGTCAAGTGATTTGAAACCGTCTGTTTGAATAGCTGAGAAGTGAACGAAAACGTCGTCGCCGCTTTCACGTTCGATGAAGCCAAAACCTTTTTCTGCGTTAAACCATTTTACTTTACCTTGTTCCATGTGTGTTGCCTCCTGCGTATGACTAAGTCACACTGATTATTACTACTGTGATCAATTTCATCGAGTCGAAAGTGTAAACTTTGTATCTCCACCGAACAACAATAATTGTTTATAATATACCATGAAAAAATGAAAAAAGGAAGTAATAAACAAAAAAAGTGGCAATCTCCCCTAAAAATATCAAACTCACTTGAAGAAAGGTTATTCCTTGAAGGAATGTATGCATGCAGTTCGAATATCTATAAAATGTTCTTCTTCATATAAGAGGAACAAAATCGCGAAAGGATTAATGGATCGGTTCGCGCTGGGATCGGGCTTGTTTTACAGCAGTAATCAAATAGCCGTGAATAGTAGAATGTTGGTTCGGGCTTGTCCAGACATCCTGAAAAATTTGTCTTAACGTAAGTTGAACTCTTTTTTCGTCATTCAACATACGTGTGAGAAGTAAGTATAAGGACTTTTCGTACCGATCGTATAACGCTTCGAGAGCGTGCTTATTTTTTAATTCGATTTGTTTAAATAACTCTGTATCTGTATTTATACGCATGCTCTCCTCCTTTTAATTGTTTACAACACGTTTGTAAACACTTTGTTACTTATGCAGATATTTTATAATTTTCCCGAAAAAAGAATTATCAAACGCTTTAACTCTCTAAAGTTAAAGAATTATGAATTCATACTATTTTTTTAAGGAGGAAATTAATCATGGGAACCATTTTTCTTCGACCATATCAACTGTCTGATGCAGAACAGCTACTCCGGTTAAGCCTCCGGAATCAATTACATTTTGAATACTGGATGCCTGTAAAACCGAAACCGGATAGTTATACATTGCCGAAGCAACTGGAACGAATCGAACAGATGCTTGAAAACAGTTTGGTGGATCGATCATATGCCTATGGAATCTTTTTAACGGAAAACAATCAATTAATCGGTGAAGTTTCTGCAGCTTTTGTCGAACGGTTTCCGGCAGAGACATGTATGATCGGATATCAATTGGACCGGGAACACAATGGAAAAGGAATTATGGCGGAAGCTGTTCGACAGGCGGCTAAACTTTTATTTGAGACCCATCAGTTTCACCGTCTACGGGCGGAAGTGATGCCGGAAAACATCGGTTCCATCCGTGTGTTAGAAAAAGTGGGATTCAGAAGAGAAGGGCTTGCGAAAAAAAGCTTGTACATCAACGGTGCATGGGAAGATTTTATTTTGTTCGCGCTGTTAAAAGAAGAGTTTGCACCCGGTTAACAGATCCATATCAAAGTGACGTCGTCCTGATGACTGGGCTATAGAAGAAACGGAATCTATCTTTTTTAATGATAAATCACTGAAATGGTCAATCGACAGAGTGAAATGACCTTAAATCCGAACATTAAGTGCTTTTATTTTTCAAAAAGTATGTTTTTTGACGAAATGTTTTTGACAAACCATTAATTGTTCGTTACAGTATTATAGTACGAACGTTAAAGTGTTATTCATAAAAAATATTCGTTATTTGAGGTGTTAGTGATGGATGTAGTATTTGATTACGAAGATATTCAATTGATTCCAGCTAAATCAATCGTCGGAAGTCGTTCGGAATGTGATACGACGGTCGAATTCGGAGGACGACGCTTTAAATTGCCTGTCGTGCCAGCTAATATGCAGACGATCATCGATGAAAAAATCGCAACTTTTTTAGCTGAAAACGGCTATTTTTATATCATGCACCGGTTTGAGCCGGAAACGCGACTGAACTTTGTTCGCACGATGCAGGAACGGGGATTGATTGCTTCCATCAGTGTCGGTGTGAAAACGGAAGAATATGCGTTCATCGAGACATTGGCACACGAAGAATTGACGCCGGAATATATCACGATTGATATCGCGCATGGACATTCAGAAGCGGTCATCCGGATGATCCAACATATCAAACACGTGTTACCGGACAGCTTTGTCATCGCAGGTAACGTCGGGACACCGGAAGCTGTTCGCGAACTGGAACATGCCGGCGCAGATGCAACAAAAGTCGGGATCGGACCAGGGAAGGTTTGTATCACGAAAATCAAAACGGGATTCGGTACGGGCGGATGGCAGTTGGCAGCATTGAGATGGTGTGCCAAGGCTGCCAGTAAACCAATCATTGCAGATGGTGGCATCCGGACACACGGAGACATTGCTAAATCCGTCCGTTTCGGGGCGACGATGGTCATGATCGGTTCATTGTTTGCCGGACACGAAGAGTCTCCTGGTGAAATGCAAGAAGTCGACGGTTTACAGGTGAAGGAATACTTCGGATCCGCTTCGGAATTTCAAAAAGGTGAAAAGAAGAATGTCGAGGGTAAAAAGATGTTCGTTGAATTTAAAGGAAGTTTGTCCGACACCCTGATTGAGATGGAACAAGATTTGCAATCGGCGATTTCCTATGCCGGCGGCAATAAACTGCAGGCGATTCGAACGGTTGATTATGTCGTTGTCAAAAATTCGATTTTTAACGGCGATAAAGTGTATTAAACAAGTCGGAGTGGGACCAGCATGGGGTCTCACTCCGATTTGTTTGCAGTTGATTGTAAACGCTTACTTAAAAGGAAAACGGGTAAAGATAATGGTGCATATTTTCAGAATATTTTATTTGAAGGAAGTGGATGAATTGAGTCAAGAGATTACGACTTACTTAGCAGACAAGTTCAATACGGTCCGGAATCAGACATTAACCTTGATTGAACCGTTGGAACAAGAGGATTTTGTAATTCAGGCAAGTACGGATGTCAGCCCGCCGAAATGGCATATTGCCCATACGACATGGTTTTTTGAACGGATGATCCTTCAAGAGTATGACGATACGTATCATGTTTTTGATCCGGTATACAACTATTTATTTAATTCCTACTACAATTCGATCGGTCCGTATCAACCGCGCCATCAGCGAGGGGTGTTGTCACGTCCGACCGTCAAGGACGTCATTGCTTATCGTGAACATGTCGATCAGGCAGTCTTGACATTGTTGCGACAAGAACGAGAGACGGCCCTTCAACAGGTCATCGAGCAATTGGTCGAAATGGGACTGCAGCATGAACAGCAACATCAGGAGTTAATCTTGATGGATGTAAAATACAACTTCTTTACTAATCCGTTATTGCCGGCGTATCAGACCCGACAAGTCGAGCGGCGTGGAACAGCTCAGTCGCCGCCGCTTACGTTTACGCGATTTGAAGGGGGACTCGTTGAAATCGGTCATGAGGGTGTGGGATTTGCCTTTGACAATGAAAGTCCGGTTCATAAAGCGTGGTTAGAACCATTTGAACTCGCAACACGCCCCGTCACCAACCGTGAGTTCATGGCATTCATTGAGGCGGGCGGGTATGAGCAAGCTGAACATTGGCTGTCGGACGGCTTCCAAGTCGTGACGCAACAACAGTGGAAAGCACCTCTCTACTGGATGAAAGATCAACAGGGTGACTGGTCCATCTTCACATTGAACGGTGTTGAACCTTTGCAGTTGGATGAACCGGTTTGTCATGTGAGTTTTTATGAAGCCGATGCCTACAGCCGGTGGTGCGGGAAACGTCTACCAACTGAAGCCGAATGGGAATACGTCGGGCGGCAAGTTGATCAACAGGGGAACTTCATGGAACAAGGTTCCTATCATCCCGTTCCGGTTCAAGACGCGAATCAGTCGGTGAACGGCATGTTCGGTGATGTCTGGGAATGGACGGCAAGTGCATATGCTCCGTATCCGAAAAGTCGACCGCTTGAAGGAGCACTCGGGGAGTACAATGCCAAGTTCATGTGTAACCAGATGGTTCTTCGCGGCGGTGCCTGTGTGACTCCGGGTAATCATATCCGTGCGACGTACCGGAATTTCTTCCCACCTGCTAAACGTTGGCAGTTCAGTGGCTTCCGATTGGCGGGTGACCTCTAAATGCGGCAACAAGTCGAAAGTTTTGATATGTACACGGATCAGCAGAACATGCTCCAAGAAGTATTACACGGTTTAGCGCAACCTCAAAAGGTGTTGCAAGCAAAATACTTTTATGATCAAACCGGATCGGAATTATTCGAACGGATTACACAGCAACCGGAATATTATTTGACGCGGACGGAAATCGATATTCTATCCGAACACCAAACGGCCATTGCAGATTGTATTGGACCGGTCCACACACTAATTGAGTATGGAAGCGGAAGCAGTCGTAAAATCAAAAGTTTACTCAGTTCCCTCCATCAATTGGAACAATATATGCCAATCGATATTTCGAAAGATTTTCTAATCCAATCCGCGCATCAATTATCTCAAGATTATCCGGGACTCCGGATTAAAGCGGTTTGTGGTGACTATTCTGCCCCTTTGCATTTACCGATTGAAGATAAACAAAAAAAGGTGATTTTCTTTCCCGGTTCGACAATCGGAAACTTTAATCCGCAGGAAGCAGCAGACTTTTTACAACAATCGAGTCAATTGCTGGAGAAGGGAGACGGTTTCTTAATCGGAATTGATACAAAAAAAGAAACTAATCTGCTCCATGCGGCTTACAATGATCGAGCTGGCGTTACGGCACAGTTTAACTTAAATATCTTGCGGCATATCAATGAAACACTTGGAGGGACGTTTGATGTAGATTTGTTTGAACATATCGCCTTTTATAACGAACAGCAGGGGCGGGTTGAAATGCATCTGAAAAGCCGGATCGATCAAATCGTCACGATTGCCGATCAGCGCTTTCCGTTTAAAGAGGGGGAAACGATTCATACGGAAAATTCCTATAAGTACAGTCAGGAAGAATTTCAATGGTTAGCCAAACAAAACGGATTTACTCCAATTAGATGTTTTACGGATGCAAAGCACCATTTCAGCGTACACTACTTGGAAAAGACGCGGATCTGATTGAAACGATAAGGGCTGAAACATCAGTCCGTGTCATAAGCCAAAAAGAAGGGATTGCTCATCTGTGACGATGGCGATTCCTTCTTTTCGTTCAAGACAGCGCGTTGTCTGCTGACTTCTGCTTTTCTGTGTTAACTCAGTCGACTACCGTCAGGAATCGGATGTTCCGGACACGCCAGTACTGGCATCAGATGATCTTGTGTCCCTAGTTCGAGAACACGGCCGGTCGTACCGGCAACGATTCCCGGAACATTCAGCAGGACCAAAGCCTGTTTCCCGACGATTTCTTCGTACTCGAACCGGGATTCTTTCCAATCCAGAAATATGGCCTGTTGAAAGTCTCCAAACACAATCGACAGATTTAAAAAGCCGGGTTCTGCATCTGAAACATGGAGGGAGCGGATGGTGCCGACGCGAATATCCAGTGTTTCGAATTGTTCAGGGGTCACCATATCTTTTATCGGGTGCACATCCAAAACTCCTTTGAATTTCATTTTATAAGAACGTTTGTTCCTTTTTAGAAAGGGTATACCTTTACTATAGATGGAGATATGTGAATCATCAGCAGGTTATTGCAAAAGATAATCGTTCAAATCAATGTCCAAATCTTTTCCTAATGCCAATTTGGATAACTCCTGACCGAGATACGGACCAATCGTTAAACCGGAAGCCCCGAGACCATTGGCGACAAGGACATTCGGATGAGTCGCCAGTCGACCGATGACAGGTAAGGAATTGCTCGTATACGGGCGAAGACCGACCCGCATTTCGTTGATGTTTGCTTCTTCCAGTACAGGTGCGACCGGAATGGCACGTGTCAATAAGGCGTACATTCCTTTAACAGTCGGCTGAAGATTGTAATCGAGCTGTTTTTCATGCGTCGAACCGAGTGCGAGTTTTCCATCTTCGATCGACACGAGATACAAACCGCGTTGTCCCATGATGACAGGCCAATCTTTTGATTGTTCGTTCGAAATATCCAAATGAAGAATCTGTCCTTTTTCGGCACGAATATCAAGACGCGTTTGCAACGGTTCGAGTAATTCATTAATCCAGACACCGGCCGTCAAGATGATTTGATCGGCATAATGGATGTCGGGCCCGATTTGAACCCCTTTGACATGACCGTCGACGACGACTAGCGAAGCATCGGCTTCAAGAACGGTAGCCTGGTGGTTGATTGCTCCGCTTTCTAAGGCAGCCCGTAAGGCACGTCCGTCGACACGGGCTCCTCCAGAGACGAATAAGGCGTCCTCAATCGACTCAATCAAGGGAAACATTGATCGGACTTGATCAGCTGTCAACCGTTCAATTTGTTGGATCGCCGGTGCTTCCGGGAAACGATTTTCTGCAATCGTTTGCATCTTTTCAATTTTTGACGTCTCATGTAAGGCGATGGTTCCGACTTTTTGATAGCCCGTCTTCGTTTCACCGAGTGCTTCCAGTTCTGGAATTAGCGTATCGTAATAATGAGCACCGTTATTGGCTAGTCGATACCAGGCTTTGTTGCGTCGTTGTGTCATCCAGGGACAGATGATACCAGCTGCGACATGAGTGGCACGTCCGGCTTCTTTCCGGTCAATCAGCAGGACCGTTGCACCTTGTTTCGCTAAATGATAAGCGGTCGATGTTCCGAGGATGCCGGCACCGACAACGATATGGCTGTACATGTTTTTCATCTCATTTCTAAAGTGATCTGTATCAAGTGTAAAGAAAAAACAGACAAACGACAAATCCGATCGATTCAGCACATTATAAATATGGGGAATGATGGGAAAGTAAAACTATTTATCAAAATGTTTCGTATACTGAATATAAACCGATATTTCACACAAAATATACGATTAGAAACGGTCCAATCAGGAAACATACCCTTATAGGCATTAGATCCCGACATCATCGACTCGAACATGTAGTCACCATTGAAGGAGGGGAAGGCAATGAACATTAGTCGCGCCATCGTACGCAAACGCTACACGGATCACACTTTGTTTTATTCTGCCATCCTAATTTGGAAGTTGCTCTTCTTCCTGCCCTTGCTCATGTATGTCAACAGTGGGTCGGACAACGTTTTTCGTCTTTATTTTGTACCTTATTTGACGGTCATCGTTTTATTTCGTGTCATGACCTATTTTGCCACGTATAAAGCGTCTTTTATGGAGATGACCGAGATGGGATTATCCGTCTTTTTAATCATCGCGGATTTTTATTTAATTGCGTTGTTTGATGTACCGTTACCGTTTGGGATGATCATCATGCTGTTATCGATTTTACACTTTACAGCTGCGTTTAGTCGGTTCCGTTGGTTCCGCCGCCGGTTATGGCTAAATCGTCATTTAGAGATTTTAAATTTTTTGACCGATCACGGAGAGACCCCCGTCAAGATTGCTGTCGTTTCGGAAGATGAAATGCTTGTGACAACAAAAAGTGGTAAAGAATTTACGTATCGTCATGTCTACTGGAATGGCTTTTACTTCGAACGGGGATAAAGCAGGGGGACTGTAGTGCTGAAATAGGGCTGCAGTCTTTTTTTTATGGAAATCGAGCGGATTGTTTGCGATACTGTGTGAATAAACCGTAACGAAAAGAAGGTGAATGTTCATGATACGCTGTCTAATGGTGACGACAGATCATCAGGTTTTAGTGGATGATAGTTTAAATCGTCTTCACGCACCCGGTATCAAATGGTATTTTGTCGATTTTAATCAACCGACGGAGCAGGAAAAACAACAGCTGGTGTCCGCTTTTGATTTTCATCCGTTGGCCCTTGAAGATTGTTTTCAATACTTGCAGCGTCCTAAGTTAGAATATTACGACGGATACAGCTTTTTTGTGTTGCATGCCCTGGATACGGAGTCACTCAAAGGAAAAGAGATTAACCTGTTCGCCAATGAGAATTATGTCGTTTCTTATCACGAGGAGCCGTCGAGTGAAATCGATGTCGTGTTTCAAGCTTTCCAGCGTATACATAATAATCCGGAACAGTGGACTATTGAGATCGTTCATAAAATCATGGATAAAATCGTCGATGGTTACTTTCCGATTGTTCATACGTTAGAAGATAAGATTTTTGCACTGGAAGGACGGTACGAACAGCGCGGGAATGATAAACGGATCATGGAAGATGTATTTGAGATTCGATCCGATTTGTTAGTCGTCGCCCGGACCATCTTACCGATGCGGGACTTGTTGTACCGGGTCGTTGAATCCCGTCGGCTTGCGATTAATGCAAATAAAAAAGCGTTTTTTCAGGATATTTATGATCATCTGCTTAAGCTGAACGAGATGATTGAATACAACCGGGAAATGACGTCTGAATTCCGGGATAATTTTATTTCACTCAACTCCTACCGGATGAATAATATCATGAAGACGTTGACGATTTTTACGACCATCTTCATGCCATTAACGTTCATCGCCGGCATCTACGGGATGAATTTTGAACATATGCCCGAACTGACGACGCGTTTCGGCTATTTCTTCACACTGGGAGGGATGGCAGTCATTGCGATGGGAATGATTCTATATTTCAGAAAAAATCACTGGTTTGATGAGTAAGAGGAGGAAGTCAGATGGACATTCGGCAATTGACATTTTTTACGACAATTGTAGATCATGCGTACAATTTAACACGGGCTTCCAAGCATCTTCGTATTTCACAACCGGCGCTCAGTCAACTGGTGCGGGAATTTGAAGAGGTGGAACAGGTAGAGTTGTTTTTGCGTCACCATGGACGATTAACCGGTCTGACGGACGCCGGACAGCAATTTTATGAGGATGCCCTGAGTGTTTTGCACGGACATCAACAAATGATGGAACATCTTCACGAACGGTCGCGTGTCATCCGAGGGAAAGTCCGGTTGGGGATTCCACCGGTCATTTTGCCTGTCCTTTTTTCGCAACTGATTCCGAAATTGATGGCGGAACATCCCGGGATTGAGTTGGAAATCATCGAAGAAGGCGCATTTGAATTGAAGCGCCGCCTGTTGCTCGAAGAACTGGACCTGGCGATTTTAATTGAACCGGGGGAATCCTATGGCATAAAACGGTATCGATTGATCGAGGATGAGGTCGTCGTCGCGGTGAGACCGAGCCATCCGTTAAGCGAGGCCAAAAGTGTCTCTTACCGTGATCTTTCAGCGGAACCGTTGGTCATCCTCAATGATAGTTTTATGCTGCATCATCAGATTTTATCCCAGTTCCGGCACGTACAAGTCGAACCGCAGATCTTTTTTACTTCCGGTGCGTGGGATTTGTTGATCGGCATGGTGCAGGAACTCGACGTCGTGTCGATTTTGCCGGAGCCGATTCTCCGATTTCATCATGCGGAAGACATCCGGATTTTACCGTTTGACCCCCCGATGCTATGGGACGTGTCGTTAAATCATTTAGCAGGAATCGAGCAGCGTCCGCTCGTGCGGCACGTCCAGGACTATGTCTTACATTATTTTAAATCCTATTGGCCGCATCCGTCCAATCGTGGAGAAAGCGTTAAAAAGAACCCGGATCAGCCACCTCTTTTCTAAGAAGTGGAACTGATTCGGGTTCTTTGTATAGGAATGGGTCCAATCATGGAGGGAAATTAAACGGTTTGATTCAGATGGCTGATGCTCGAATAAGCTTGTTTGAATTGTTCGAGTCGGTCCGTCGTCGCCAAACTGTTTCGTTCCATCTCGATTTGTTTTTGTAACGTTCCGGATAACGCGGTGTACATCTCGTCGAGCAAGTGGGCGATGTGTTGCTGCGCCAGTTCGCGTAACCGCTGCTCTTCCGTTTCAAGATAAGATGCCGCATCCGGTTTCGTCAACTGCATCAAGGCATCTTTTAATTGTTCTTTTTCATTCCGTTCAAAAAAGGCTTTCGGATTACGAAAATACTGTTTGACAGACTGGTACGGTGTCGCATCTTGGAAAGGACCCTCAAAATGGACGGATGTCATCGCCGGTGCTTCGAACGGCGAAAGCTGGAAAGAAGGGTTCAACTTCGTCGCATACCGCTCTTCATCCTGGAAGCGTTGGACGAGAGCTGTTTTGATCCAACCGTCAATCCGAAAATGAGTCACGCGTAATTCTTGTTCGAAATCATATTTCAAAAAGCCGAGTAGCTCGACCAATGCTTCGTGTAAGGCTTGCTGCTTTGTGGCATTCGCGAAGCGGACAGGATGATATGCTTCTTTAAAGAAATCCGGAAAACGGTAATAGATCCGTTGGTTGACATGATGTAACAGTTCATGAATTTCAGCGAATAAGGCATGACGGAGTAAATCGGTCCGCCGGTCTGAAAAGTGTGTGTCGATCGTCTGACTCAAGTCGTCCAGTTCTTCTAGCCGTGTTTCTTTTCGGGCGATGTTGAATTCGGTCTGTTCCATCAATTGGCGTAAACGATGGACGGTTTTCTCCGTTTCTTCCGACAATACTTGAACGGCCAGTCCTTTGAGATCCCGTTCCAGGAACTGATGGAAGGCGGATTCAAAGACTGGCAGACCTGAATCCAGCGTGCGGTCCATCTGCTTCTCGGCTAATGCGTGAAGGCTTGAGACGCCGAACAGACGAGGCGACCGAATACCGAACCGTTGTAATTCAGTCCCGACGTACTGCAGGACTGCTTGTTTTTCAGTGTCGTTTTGTGCCAGGTCAATCGCATTGACGATGAAAAACATTTTGTCCAGTTCAAACGCATCTTTGACACGACCGAGCTGAATCAGAAACTCACGGTCGGCACGGGCGAAGGCGTGATTGAAATACGTCACGAATAAGATAGCGTCCGCATCTTTGATGTAGTCAAAGGCAACGTCGGTATGACGGGCATTAATCGAATCGGCACCCGGTGTATCAACGAGAGTGATCCCAAGGCGGGTCAATGGACTATCGAAGTACAAATCGATGACATCAACAAAGCAACTGAGATGCTCTTGTGCGACATAGTCCGTAAACGTCGTTTGATCAACGGTTTGTATCGTTCCGACGAACGGCGAAACAGACGGATACCCTGTTAAAAAGGCACGTAAAAAAGAGGTATCCCGCAATGTATGGTCCGGTTGAGATTCAATCCAATGTGCTGCTTCCTGCAAGGACGTAATCGTCACGTCAAAAGCCTGAAGCAGGTCATTTAATTCGTCGACGAGTTCCTGTTCCGACTTAAAGCGGATCGTCGCAGTACCGTGCGGATGTACCGTACTGACCGGATTGATCCGGTTGATCGAAGCGGTCGTCGGATTAGGTGAGACAGGCAAGACCGGTTGTCCGAGTAACGCATTACAAAACGACGACTTGCCGGCACTGAACGCACCAAACAAAGCAATCGTGAACGTACTGGAGGAGACACGGTTCAGTTTGTCTTGCAGGTAGGCGACCGTGTCTTCGAATCCGGAAACGGATGCTAAAATCGTTTGGATCTGTTGTATGTCTTCCAACGTATAAGCCCGTGTCTCCTCGACGTCTTGTGAAAGAGTTGCTTCTTCAGCAACGGCGACTTCCTCGATTACTTCCTGCGGCTGGAACGGAACTAACGCTTGCTCGGCTTGGCTCAGTTCCTGTTGCCATTTCAAGACCTGTTGTCGAGCCGTTTCCAGTTGTTGGTTCGTCGGCGAGTCCGCCTGTTCAAGATACATTTGGAGCAATTGCCGGGAGTCGGCTTCGGTTTTCAACAGCTCACATTTTTGGCGTAATGCGGCTTGTTCCGTCAGCAAGTCCTGTTTGACGTTGCCATCTGTCTGTTCCAGTTCTGTTCGAATGCTGTCACGCCAGCGGTTCGTCTCTTTTGTATACCAGTCGACCGTCAAACTGACGACACGATTCGTAAACTGGAGGACTGACTCACCGGTAATCGTGATACCTTCCTGGACGGCATCCTCGATGACGCGGAGTGGCGGGTCGAGTGGATAGGTATCAATCTGCATCGTGTGCTGATCAGATAAGAGACCGGCTTCCGCTAAAGATTGTTTCATCAACTTCCGCAGATGCAAAGCGATTTCAGATGTCGTAACGGAGCGGTACGCCCGTATGAGTTCGTCCGCGACCTGTTGCTGGGTGATCTGCGTCTTTTTGGCACTTCTGAAAAACCCGACTTTAAAGGATGCTTGTCGTGTTTCCAAAAAGGTTCGCATTTTTTCACGAAGCTCAAACGGCATTAGTGTAGCATTGCGCAATAAGCTTTCCCGGTGCTGTGAAAAACGGCTGACCCACTGTTCCGGTGCCATCAGTTCGAGTTGCAAATCGAGCTGATGCAACTGTTCAAACAAGGCTTCGGAGTGTTGCCGCTCTGACGAAGTGATGAGTTCGTCCGTCGACTGGACCGCTTCTTCGATGCGTGTTTCAAGATACGATACGTGTTCGGCGTGTAAGGACTCCAGTGTCGTAACAGCTGATTGCAATAATTTCGGCTGGACGTCACGAATGCTTTGGTCGACAAGCTGTTTAACGGTCAGGAAATCATTTTCCGGATGATCCGCTTCCCGTAAGCTCGTAAAGAAAATTCCTTTAGGCTCGACGCCATGGGTTGCAAATGACTGAACGACCGAACGCTTAAAGGCGGCAAACGATAGTTCGCCGGACTGGTGTTTATCGATTTGATTGACGATCAAATACAATGCAGGCACGGAAGTCAACAATTCACGGGTGACAGTGAAATTCAATTCGGATTGGACATGGTTGTAGTCCATGACGTAAAAAATCATGTCCGCTAAGTGTAAAGCTGACTCCGTGGAAATCCGGTGGGCGTCATCGACGGAATCAACACCGGGCGTATCCATTAAAACGAGTCCTTCCGGTAAGCTTGAACCGGCATGTGTGATATCGATCCGTTCGACGGTGCCGTCCCGTCCTAATGTCTCAAGATGCGGTAAGTCGGTTGCGGCCAACTGGACGGCAGGACGATCATGAAAATGGACGATGGCCGCATCCTCCTCCTCCCGACGTAATGTGACGATATTGGCACTGGTCGGAATCGGGCTGGTCGGTAAAATGGACTCGCCCGTCAAGGCATTGATCATGCTGGATTTCCCGGCAGAAAAATGACCGGCGAAAGCAATCGTAAATTCGCGTTTTAATAGTTTTTCGGAAAATTTATTTAATTTGTCGAGTCGGAGTTGATCCGACGAGGGTTGAATCAATGTCGTGAGAAGCGCGGTCGCTTCAATGTGATTTGTTAACCGTTCTTCAAATGAGCGCATACGTGTGAAACCCCTTTCTTACAATCCAGTTTCAGTGTATCACGCTTATTTTGGTTCCGTCATCTGTTCATCCGTAAGTTCTACAACCGAGTGTGAAAAGGACCTTCAAGACTTACGAATTCTGCAAAATAGTATATGATGAAAAAAGAGCATATTCAATCCAATTCATCGGTCATGGACAGTAAATTCGTGAGGAATAAAAAAAGATTGAATTCCTGAGAAATAAGGAATTCAATCTGCTCGATGGTGACGTTTTTTTATGAAAATCATCCGGTTGTATCAGGGACAATCATTTCCGATTCGTCCGGAGATTGTTCCGTTGTCTGCATCAGACGTAGAAGGTGGAGTTTAAACAGGTACATGACGAGCAGGTGAATGTTGGCCTGCGTCGATTTGTAAATGATCCACGGTAAGGCCGGTACATACTCATGAATGGCAATCAGGCACTCCTGGGATCCTGGAATCTGTCGAAACTCAATCCGCCCTTTGCTGCCTTCCTGAACTTGTGCAAACAGTCCGCCGGTAATCCGGTACGTCGCTTGCTCGGCATCCTGAAACGGATCTTTTGTTAATTCAAGAAGCGGTGCATCGACGAACGGCACTTGAATCTTTACGACGGTCTCATTCGCAATGCTTGAAGTCAGGAACGGCTTGGCGAAAGAGGAAAGCCACGATACATAGTTATCGGCTGCCCAGTTGGCATCGCGACCTTCCGGCAAGCGGACGCGCTGAACGGATCGCACATCAAGCGCTTCCTCTTTTTGAGAGGAATGACCCGACTGTTTCTTCTGTTTCTTTTGGTCCTTTTCTTCCTGCTCTTCTTTTAACGCCATGCGGACAGATTCTTCAAACGTGATTTTCCCGTCGCTGATGCCATCGACCATCTTATCTGGATCTGCGACCATCTTATGAACCATACTTTCGACAAGAGGATAGACCGTCTCTTTTGGTTCGCCCGAAACTAACGTCACCCAAAGGCGGGACAGTTTGACCGTCATCAAAGGGATGTCAAACGTCGGTTGGTGTTTCCCCATGACTTCTGCGGTTTTTAAAATCATTTCCTTATAGGTCATCGATTCCGGACCACCGACATCAATGGCACGGTCTTTCAGATCCTCCCGTCCGACACTTGCTCCAAGCGCATGAATGACGTCCGGCAATGCGACGGGATGTGTCTGATTCCGTGTCCATTCTGGTAGCAACATGACAGGAAGTCGTTTGACGAGCTTCGATAAAATCGGGAAGGAAGACCCTTTTGGGCCGACAATCAAAGCGGCACGAATTGTCGTTACCGGTGTCCCGTAAGCACCGAGAACACGTTCGACTTCCAAGCGGCTTTTCAAGTGGCGCGACAATTCTTCCGTCTCCTCCGGAATGATCCCACTTAAATAGACGATTTGCTGAATGCCGTTTTCCTTGGCAGCGCGGGCATAATTGTCGGCTAAAATCAAATCCATATCTTCAAAGGACCCTTGTGTCAATTTAGCGGACGGCATCATGGAGTGGACCAAATAAATGGCGATATCCGCCCCTTTTAATCCGTCGATTGTATCCTGGAGTGAAAACAAGTCGCACGAGCGCCATTCGACATGGGATTCGTCGTCCTTATCGTCCCCGTTTCGTGACAAAGCGATGACGTTATATTTTTTCTTGAGTTCGTTTAAGAGATTGTGTCCGATATATCCGGTTGCACCTGCAAGTGCCAGGCGTTTGCGTGTTTGCGTCATATGTTTTCCCCCTCGATTGGCATTACTTGTTGAATTTACCCGAATCAAACCATTCGTAATCCCTTCAGATGTTTTCATGAGATAACAGGCTTGATGTGTGAAAAACAGGGAAAAAGAAAAAGAGATCAAATGAGTGAAGGCGAATTATCGTTTTCCAGGTACATACTACTTACTTTTTAATTTAAGGAGAGGGCGAATATGAATCCAGTCTGTTTCTTAGATGATCAACACAATAAGCGGTATCAGATGATTTTAAAACGCTTGAGTACACGGAATCGGGCGAAAACGCCGTTTCAGGCAATCCTGTTTTTAGCAACGGGGAATCTACAATTGATGCAATTGTTCAGTGATTATTTTTTTCCGGAAACGGGTGAGTTTTTTTATCAGGAAATGTTGGCTGAACCGATTGATGACCGGATGATCGATGTGGAACGTCAGCTTTTGGTACAACTGTATAACGGTCGTACGACGTTGACCGTAATCGAAATCATCGACCAGTTGAACCCGAAAGAGTTAAAGCTCGTGCTCGGAGCGATTCAGGTGCGGATGTTTGGGACAGACGAAGAGCTGGGGGAACGAAAAATATGATGACGGTTCAAGGAGGCTGAAATAGCCTCTTTTTTTGTTTTTTTTCACCGAAAACAGTAAAAGAAAAAGAATAAAGGAAGAATCGTTAAAAGATGTTTGTGATATCAGTTTATTATCATAAAACGGTATCCGAATAAAAGCTAAGCTTGTTTATTAAGATTTGATTGAACAGGTGAAACACTGGAAATAAGATGTAAGTAACAGGAAATGGCTGACGTTACAACTGAAATTTCTGACTGGGATATGAGAGGAGTGAGCGTATGCAGCTCAAGCAATCGATTTACTTTCATTCACCGATTTTTCTTCAAAATATCTTAACGACGGTTTACGGTCGCATGCTCTACCAGGAACGATATGGTCCGGTTTATCAAAAACGGTTACAAGAATTGAAGGAAAAAGAACGTTTTCGGACGAATGCGCAAGTGGAACAACTGGCACGACTGAATCAATTTCTGCTATTTTGCCAGACGTACAGTTCCTATTATCAAGAGCTGTTCGAGCAACATCAAATCAGATTACCGCTCCAGGCATTGGATGAGTTAAAGCAAATTCCGATATTGAGCAAGGAAATCCTCCGGACGCGTAATGCAGACGTCCATGCTAAAATCCGGGCGCCGATCCTCGGGAAAACAGGCGGGACGACAGGGAAGTCGATTCAAGTCCATTACACAAAAGAAGATATGCAGATCCGGATGGCGCATCTCGACTACTTTAAGTGGACACACGGGATTGAACGCGGCATGCGACGCGCCAGCTTCACGGCTCAGACGTTAGCGGCAGAATCACAAAAAGCACCGGTGTATTGGCGGATGAATAAAGCGATCAATCAGATGTTGTTTACGATTAAGAATATTAATCCACAAACGGCAGCCTCGTACATCGAACAATTGAACCGGTTTAACCCGGAATCAATCGACGGTTTACCTTCAGGCATGATCGAAGTGGCCCGTCATGCCAAAAAATACAATATTCCGTGTACGTTCCGCCCGAAGGCGATTTTCCCGACGGCGGAAATGATGACGCCGGCGGAACGCCAATTGATTGAGGAAGTGTTTCATGCGCCGATTTTTGATCAGTATGCCTCATCCGAGGGAGCACCTATCGTTGCAGAATGTCGCTATGGTAAAAAACATCTGCACTATGAAATGGGCATCATTGAGGTCGAAGAAGATGGTCAGATTCTCGTGACGAGCTTTGATACACACGGTACTCCGCTCGTCCGGTACCGTGTCGGAGATCGTATGACGCTGAGTGAAACAACGTGCCAGTGCGGGCACGCCGGGCCGGTCATCGCGTCAATTGACGGACGGGGACGAAGTTTCATTCAACTGAAAGACGGTCATCGGATTTTCGAGGGAGAACTGGCCGGTATCGTTCGCGCTTTCCCGAACTGTATCGAACGGGTCCAATATATTCAATCCGACAAGGAAGAAATCGTCATGCTGTACGTACCGGATGAACGTTGTTTTAAAGAAGAACACGAAAAGGAACTGTACTTCGTCTTGAAGCGGTTGTTTGGCGGACAAATGGAAGTGTTGTTACGGGCAGTTCCGGAAATTCCGAAAGAAATCAGCGGGAAAACGTTGTTAATCAAACAATTGTTACCGGAGACCAGTTGAAAATTCAAAACGTAAAAAACGCTGGCAGATTAACCTTTCTTTTCAAAAAAGGTAATGATGTAATCGTAACGCGGATCCAAATGAGGATCCGTGTTTTTGTCGGATATTTTTTATGGGGTATGGTTTTTTTTGACAATTGTTGTAATATGTGAGAAGAGAATTAAGAAAGGGGGATTGAGATGAGGTCACGCGCCAATGTCTTACTGCTTGGATGTATACATTTTGATCGTCCGGATAACGGTGATTTGCTTCATCTACAAGGTAATTCAGTCCTGACACCGGACCGGCAAACACAAGTTAAGGATGTTTTGAGTGTCCTGTCTAACTTTCGTCCGACAAAAATCATGCTGGAAACGCAATTGGAGAACCAACAGGATTTGACGCATGAATACGCGGCGTATCGTGCTGGCAACTTGACGCTGACCGCGGATGAACGGCACCAGCTGGGTTTTCGTCTCGCATCCCAAGTTGGTCTCAATTTAATTCAAGCAATTGATTGGAATCAGTTGCTTGACGGGATACCATCGCTTGGACAGCTTAGAGAGGAAAAGCCTGAACGATTTGACGAAATCATTTCCAAGGAGACAAAACGAATGCAACAGATGGAACAGGAATTTGCCGAACTGCCGTTGCTTTCTTTTCTACAAACAATTAACACAGATGGACGGGTGCAGGAGATGCATCAGACTTATTTAAAACTTGCTTGTCTTGGTGAACCTGGAATGGAGTGGGTATCGCGATATTGGTATTATCGCAACCTGATGATTTTTAAAAATATCCTTGCATGCCTTACAGGACAAGATGAGCAGGTTGTCATCATCTATGGTCTTGCACACGTCCACTTGCTAAAACAGTTGCTAACGGAGAGTGGCGAGGTTAATCTTTTGACGCTTGACGATATCATGATATAGGGAGAGATACATATGTTATTTCATTATCATCTATGGACACCTTTCGTTGAAGAAACGGAACGGTTTTATCAGCAGCTCGGTTTTCAGGTGACACAACGGATTGGTAGATACGAAGGAGCGTTCACCTCGTTTGATCCTCCGCTCGACTGGGATGATTTCCGCGAGCAACCGATTCTGTTTCGGATCATTGAGATGAAACGCGGAGCGATCAACATGACGTTCGGTTACGGAAAAAAGGTGATGTTTGATCATATCGGATTTCTCGTGACAGAAGCCGACCGGCTGCAGATCCTCGGCCGGGCGGAAGCGGTCGGATTAACGGTCCAGGCAAACGAACGCCGGACGTTCATTCAGACACCGTTTGGTTTCCGGATCGAACTGCAGACCCATCCTGATGCCGTCCAGTCAGAAACGGGTGACCAACTGCTGCAACTCGACATTGCGACGTCGACACCAGGTCTTGAGAAGCTGTTGTCTCAATTACTGGATCGGCCTGTTCCGGAAATTACGACGATTGTAGCGGAACGGATGCATTTCAGACAGGCTGTGTTTTCCGGAACGCCTACGCTGCCTGGGCAGGATCCAAACGGTCTTGAAGTCCGGACCGTGAGTCCGCTCGCGTTAATCAGTGGACGGGTACGTGACGAAAACCTTTAAAGGCGTCGTGTCTGTCAGCAAGTTCTCGAAACATCCGGCTAAATCCTGAGAAGCAACTGTTTGTTCAAACAGCCGTTCGAGCTGCGGGACATGTGGTGCCGTCTTAAAAAACCATGCGGCATGGTCCTGATAATCCCAGCCGTCACTTGAGCCGATCAGCCGCAATTCCTTTTCGTAAAAGGCGGCAGTCAACGATAAGGTCTCGTGATTCCCGTCTGAAAGAATGCAGAGCTGTCCATGGGGAACAAGCTTTTCCTGCAATAAGGCGAAAGCGTCCTGGCGTGCGGAACATTCCAGTGCATGTGTAAACGTCTCGACGAATGGATCAGTGTCTGAGTACAAAGTATGCGCCCCGAGTGACAGGGCAAGCGATGTTCGGACCGGATCAGGGTCGGAGACAACAATTCGGTCGACATGATAGTAATGCCGCAGATAGAAAACGGTCAGCAGTCCGATGACACCCATCCCGGTCACTAAAACCGTGTCCGTCGGTTTTGGTTCTAGTTTCCGGACGCCTTTCGCAGCATCGCACGATAGGATGTTCAGCAATGCGAGTTTGGCGGATATGCCGTCCGGAACAGGAATGGCTTTGGCTTCTTCGACGAGTGCGATATCCTGATGTCCGTAAAATGCAAGCAGGCGGTCGCCGACTTGAAACCGGGTGACCTGATCTCCGACAGCGATAACGGTGGCGTAGCTTTCGTAGCCGGTCTCTTTCGGATAGGCTGGAGACGGATCAGTGGGGTCGTCGCCCCGGACTTGCGGCAGTTCAGCCCCGATGCTGATCGCGCCGGCAATCGTCCGGACAAGCAGTTCGTGTTCTTGGACCGGAGGAAGGTGGTGTCTGGTCCAGGTGACAGACCGGGCTGCCGTAACCTGTAATCGGTGTTGATGCATAAAAAAACCTCTTTTCTGAAAAAAATCGTCTTCTTCTAGTATAAGGTAAATAATCCCTTATCAGATTAAAAATATGACAATTTTGTAAGGTGGAAACTGTCGGATGAGGATCCATTTCCAATTCAGGATATGTTATTCTGAAAAAAAGATGGAATCAGAAAAGGGTGTGGTCCTCATCGAACGAATCGAAATGTCCATCCATCGTGGATTAGTAGAGTTGAAGAATTTAGATAAACGGATTCAAAAAGCGCAGACGAAATCGTTTATCGGTGTGCAAAGTGGCAGTCAGGCACCGGCAGGATATCCGTCTGTCGTGGTATTTGCGGAAGAAGCGAAAGCGAACCTTCAGTCAGTCCGCGATTTAATGGAGCGCCGGAACCGGATTAAGTCTTCTATCACGGCATCGAATGCCGTGACGATCGTCCGGATGGAGGGGCGTGAGATGACCGTCGCAGAGGCGATTGACCGTCGGGATACCGGCCTTGTCTATGAACGTCAACTGTTGCAGACGTTACGCGAACAACTCCGACAAGTCGAACAGACGATTGAGACGGAACGGCAAGACGTCGTACGGCGGGCGGACAGCCATATCGAAGCGACATACGGGTCGCGGGAAAAAGGGAATGCGGACGAGATGGAAAAGTCACGCCGTCTGTTCCTCGAGCGGCTGGAGCCGAATCTGATTGATCCGTCGAACCTGCGTCAGGTCATTGCTGAACTCGATGAGACGATTGATACGTTTGAAACGGAAGTGGATTTTACGTTATCGGAAAGCAACACAGTGACCAAAATTTTCGCCTGAGGAACATCCCCTGTTTGCCTGATACTCCTGTGACCAAACACGCTTGTTTTGTGCGATAACAAAACAACGGTGCGCTGGCACCTCACATCGGTTCTATCCGGAACCTGACGTGAAAGTTCAACGTTGACAGCTCAACCGACAACGAACAAAGGTGAACGCTCAGAGCATTAAAGTAGAACCTTCAACGAATAAAGAAGGATCAAATCCACGAGAACATGGTAATAGAGAGGACTTGTTTGTTGCCTCTAGGAGTACCGCGTGGCTGGGCCGACAGGGGACATACATAATAGTCGACGGGAGAGGATGGGGAAGATGTTGAATTGGTATTTAACGGTTCTTGATATACCGAATCTTGCGCTGGCAGCACTCATTATCGGTATTGTTTTGACTGTAAGGTACGGACGTCTCTTTGTTCGTCGAGACATCCCGATATCCGGTAAACGACTGGCAGCCGTCCTGTACGGTGGCTGTCTGTTCGGTTTGGGCGGGATTGTCCTGTTGTATGCGTGAAGAGACAACCTTTTTTGAACGGAGATCTCCGTTTTAAAAAAGGTTTTTTTGTTTCCATCACGAAGGAGATAATGTCAGTGGAATTGAAAAAAGGAGGAACTGAACATGGATGGATTATTAAAACGTCGAATCGGAGCGGGAGTTGTCGACTTAGTTGTACAAGGGATGGTTTCCGGTGTGCTCGAGAAAACGGTATTGAAGCGTATCAAGAACAAAGCAGTGCATTCACTCATTACGGAGCCGGTCGTTAATTTTTTGATTGAGACGGTCCAACTGTCAACAGGTAGCGGACAAACCGTCGGGCAACGTCTGTTTCAAATTCAGGTCGTCAGCGAGAACGGCCAGCCGCTCGCCATCAAACAGATTGCGAAACGGATTGTGTACCGGGAGACGATTGCTCCGATTAAAGGCTGGAAAAATCGGGAAGTATATCTGCGAGACGGATCGATCCTGCCGGAGGATGAATTTGCCGGGACCAGGGTCATCCGGAAAATCAACTAGGTTCGCGGGTGGACTCGTAAAAACAAATCAAACGGAGGAGGATGACAGATGCACAGTCTGCTGTCCTCCTCTTGCTGTGAAATCAATACGTCGTGCTGAACGAATAAGTCGTCTCGTGAAAGGAGGGAATTGGACCGTTAATGAGAGATGACAGAAGGAAATCGGTTGAATCAAAACAAATACCGGAAAAAAAAGTATCGGTATGATGCGCTGCTGTAGACAACACAAAGCCGGGCTGGGAAGTTTCCATTGTCATCCAGCGGCCGCTTACGGCTTCATGAACAGAGATGACCGGTTGTTGATGAAATAAATAATAGGTATCGGCAGGAGACCTTGAAAACATCTTGTCTAAAAAGAAACGGTTCAGACGACGCCCTAACCGAAAATCAAAGGGTGTTCCTTTCGTCTGTTGCAAGCAGGGATTAATCGACAACGCCGGTACGGGGTGGATGAAACAAGAACTGGCAAACTTTAAATCATGTTGTGTAATACTAGCTTTTAAATTACCGCTTAGGTTAAAGAAAATAGGAAGCGACAAAGAGAGGCGAAGAGGCTGGTTGGTCGTCGCTGCATAACGGAGAATCAATTGATTGTTGTTAGTCAGCACATAAAGAATGTCGATTGCGATCACCTGTCCATTGACAGCTATTTCCGCCGACAGACGAAGTCCGGATTCTTGTGTTGTCGAAAACGGTTCAGCTGTGAATGAAAGCTGATGTAATGCCAGATCGATTTCGTGAACGGAACCGGATGACGTATCATACAACCGGCCGGATAAACCGCGAGGAATCGCAGGAACCGTTACCAAAGAACAGTCAAACATAATATTTTCGGGATGACCATTTCGGTCAGGTACGATCAAACGTTCAATGCTTCCTCCTTTGCTTGCAATCTCGACTTCCATTCCACAATCATTGTTCAAACGATATCGTGCCGACCTGTCTTTTTGTGAATTCATCCGGACCTGCAATTTCTTTCCTCCTCTTTTCATGTGAAATTTAACCCTTTTTAACGGTATAATACATATACAATAATCAAATCAGTAAAATTATTCCCTTTTACTTTACCACGCATAAAATATTTTAATCTATTTATTTACTAAAACTTTTTACTTAAAATAATTTAAAAAAGAGGCGGATGCATGATGGCGACGATTAAAGATATTGCAAAAGAAGTGGGTTGTTCGATTTCGACGGTATCCCGCGTATTGAATAATGATCCGACGTTATCAGTGGGAGACGAGACGAGAGCCAGGATTTTTGAAGTGGCGGAAGAAATCGGATACCGGAAAAAAACACTAAAAACACTCGTGAAGAACATCGCGTTTTTATATTGGCTGACCGATAACGAAGAGCTCGAAGATGTCTATTTTCAAACGATGCGGGTGGAAATCGAAAAAAAAGCACGGGAAAACAACATCGAATTGACGACCTACAAACTCGAAGGCGGGATTGAAAAAATCCCGTTGGATATCGACGGATTCATTGCCGTCGGTTCATTCATGAACCGTGAGCTGGAATATTTGAGAGAATTGACACCGCATGGCGTATTCATCGACTCTACACCGGATCCCGCACATTACGATTCGGTTCGTCCGGATCTTGCGCAAATCACCCGTCAGGCAGTTGAAGTACTGGTGGAGCAAGGTCATGAAAAGATCGGGTTTATCGGCGGCACGTACCATAACATCGATACGGACGCGGAAGAGATGGATGGACGGGAGCGGGCATTTCGTCAAACGATGGAAGAACGTGACTTGTTGCGGGAAGACTTCATCTTTTGCCGGCAGGGATTTTCGGTCGACAATGGACATTACTTAATGAATCAGGCGGTCGAACAACTCGGGGAAGAGTTGCCGACAGCGTTTTATGTAGCGGCGGATCCGATTGCAGTCGGTTGTTTACAAGTCTTGAACGAGCAACAGATCGAGATTCCGAAACGGGTCAGTCTGATCAGTGTCAATGATACAAGTATTTCGAAATATGTGTCGCCGCCTCTGACGACATTCCATATTGACCTCGAGGAGATTTGTCAAAATGCGATTCAACTTTTACTGGAACGTGTGTTGAAGAAACGAAATATCGTCAAAACGGTCTATATCGGTGCGGAATTGATTACGCGTAAAAGCACTTTGTAAATAAATTTAGTAAAATTTTTTACTAAATTTATTTACAAAGTTTTCTTGTGGTGCTATATTTTGATTATTAAAGCGCTTACAAAAAGTGTTTTAATCTTTTCATAATATGATCCACAGGAGGAAAAAGTAGATGAAAAAAACCATTACATATATGACGGTCCTGAGTAGTCTGGCATTGACAGCCTCGCTCGCTGCGTGTGGTCCAGGGGAAGAAGCGCAGGGAAGCAAGGAACAATCATCAAACAAAGAAGCGAAGCTGATCGTCTGGGAAGACATTGAAAAAGGTGAAGGGATCAAAGACATCGTTTTAAAATTCGAACAAGATAACGGCGTTGATGTAAAAGTCGTTGAAAAACCGTATGCCAAGCAAATCGAGGATTTGCGATTAGATGGTCCGGCAGGGACGGGTCCCGATTTATTGACGATGCCGGGGGATCAGATTGGGACTGCCGTAACAGAAGGAATCATCAAGGAGATGGATGTTCCGAAAGAGGTCCAGTCGATTTATACCGATGTTGCGCTCGATTCGCAAAAAGTGGACGGGAAACTCTATGGTGTCCCGAAAGCAGTGGAAACAACCGTTTTATACTACAACAAAAAACTGGTGTCAGAAGAGAAATTACCGAAAACATTGGAAGAGTGGTATGCCTTATCGAAAAAAACGGCAACGGGACAATCATTTGGATTTCTCGCTTTATTTGATCAAATTTATTATGCCCAAAGTGTCCTGAGCGGATATGGCGGCTACATTTTTAAGCAGGATGACCAAGGGAAGTATCAGACGAACCGAGTCGGGCTTGGGAATACCGGAGCAATCGAAGGTGCGACGTATATTCAAAAGTTTTACAAGGAAAAATTATTCCCGGCAGGCATCATCGGTGAGCAGGGCATCAATGTCCTCGAGTCCCTGTTTACGGAAGGGAAAGCGGCCGCCATCATCTCCGGTCCCTGGAATGTCGAGCCGTTTACGAAAGCCGGCATTGATTTCGGTATCACAAAACTGCCGGAACTTGAAAACGGGAAAAATATGAGTTCTTTCATCGGCGTCAAAAGTTATAATGTCAGTGCCTATTCCAAACGATCGGAGCTTGCGAGCAAACTGGCGCTTTATTTGACGAATGCGGAAAACTCTAAAAAACGTTTTGTAATCACAAAAGAAGTTCCGGCCGTCAGTGCGTTGGCAGAAGATCCTGCGGTCACAAAAAGTCCAGCCGCACAAGCGGTAGCCGAACAATCTAAATTTTCCGAGTTAACACCGAACGTCCCCGAAATGAATGAAGTCTGGAAGCCGGTTGATGCCGCACTTCAAACGATTGCCACCGGAAAAGCGGGACCGGAAGCAGCGATGAAGCAAGCCGTCAAGACGATTGACGGTCAGATTAAGGCGAAACACGGAACGAAATAACCGTGTTTAATATGACAATGCCTGACAGTCGGAGATTCTAGTAAAGAGGTGAAGGACGTGCAACACCGGAAAATTGGATTGATGTTATCAATCATTCCAGGACTTGGCCAATTGTATCACCGGCAATGGATGAAAGGCGGACTCTTGCTCGCAGTCAGCATTGCCTTTTGGATAGCGTTCGCCGATCTGCTCAACATGGGGCTATGGGGAATCGTAACACTCGGAACAGAAGTGCCACGCGACAACTCGATTTTTTTGTTGGCACAAGGCATCATCGCGATCATCGTCCTGTTATTTGGGATCGGTCTGTATGTATTTAATTTACGGGACGCCTACCGTAATGGAGAAAAGCGGGATCAAGGCGTCCGACCGGATTCTTTGTGGTCGGATTATCGGAATTTAATGGATCAGGGTTATCCCTATTTAGTCAGCGGACCTTCGTTGTTTCTATTGATCTTTGCCGTAATCTTTCCCATTTTGTTCAGTTTCGCCTTGGCGTTCACGAATTATGATTTGTACCATTCCCCGCCTGCCAAACTGGCGGATTGGGTCGGATTTTCTACCTTTGCTCAAATCTTCACAGTTGATATTTGGCGGTCGACGTTCTTTGATGTGTTGTCTTGGACAATTGTCTGGACCTTGGTCGCCTCGACCTTACAAGTGTCGCTCGGTATTTTTTTAGCAGTACTCGTCAATCAAAAAGAGGTCCAGTTCAAACGTGTCATTCGGACGATTTTCGTCTTGCCGTGGGCGGTTCCTGGTTTTGTGACGATTCTTGTCTTTGCCGGACTCTTTAATGACAGCTTCGGTGCCATCAATCTGGACATCTTGTCTCTGTTCGGTCTTGATCCGGTCCCGTGGTTAACGGATGAGAAGTGGACACGTGTTGCCCTCGTTTTTATGCAGGGATGGCTCGGATTCCCGTACGTCTTTTTAGTGACGACAGGTGTCCTGCAATCAATTCCGGATGATTTATACGAAGCAGCAACGATTGACGGGGCGTCGATGTTTGCGAAGTTTCGACATATTACGATGCCGATGGTACTGATTGCAATGTCGCCGATCATCATTACCCAGTTCACGTTTAATTTCAATAACTTTAATATCATCTATCTCTTTAACGGGGGCGGACCGTCCGTACCCGGTTCCAATGCCGGCGGAACGGATATTCTCGTCTCCTGGATATATAAATTGACGATGCAGTCCGGTCAATATGCGTTAGCGGCCGCCTTGACAATCTTACTGTCGATTTTTGTCATCGCGATTGCGTTATGGCAGTTTAGACGTACGAACGCCTTTAAGGAAGGAGCGTGATCGGGATGGCGACTGGAAACAAGACACGGACGGTTCGTCTGACGCTGACCTATTTGATTCTGCTGTTCGTTGCGACCTGCATCATCTATCCCCTCCTGTGGACGATTGGTGCGAGCTTTAATCCGGGCAACAGTTTAGTCAGCACATCGATCATTCCGAAAAATCCAACACTTGATCATTACCGGGAATTATTTGCCGGAAAAGAAAGTCTGCAATACGGTCATTGGTATATGAATTCTTTGAAAATCAGTCTCTTTACGATGCTCGGGACGGTTGTCAGTGTTTCTTTTACAGCCTATGCTTTTTCAAGGTTTCGCTTCAAAGGACGCCAGCAAGCCTTGACGTTGTTCTTGCTGTTACAGATGATTCCGCAGTTTTCAGCATTGATTGCCCTGTTCGTGCTGGCCCAGCTACTTGGCATGATGAATAGTCATTGGCTGCTGATTCTGTTATATATCGGCGGGCAAATTCCGATGAATACCTACTTGATGAAAGGATATATGGATTCAATTCCGGTCGATCTCGATGAAAGTGCCAAACTCGACGGCGCCGGTCATACCCGGATTTTCATCCAAATTATTTTACCGCTCTGTCGTCCGATGCTTGCCGTGGTCGCGATGAATGGATTTACGGGACCACTCGGGGATTTTGTGCTGGCTTCGACAATTTTACGGACGCAGGAAGCGTATACGTTGCCGATTGGACTGTTTAATCTTGTCAACGAAGCGATGGGAGCGAGCTATACGACGTTTGCTGCCGGAGCGATTTTGATCAGCATCCCGGTCGCGGTTCTGTTTGTCCTGCTGCAAAAACATTTTGTGTCCGGACTGACGGCCGGGGGAACAAAAGGGTAAGAGAGAAAGAACAGCTAAATTGGTGAGTGAGGGAGAGTTTAATAATGGGACGAAAAATCTATACATCAAAGGCCAGGCATCTGTTGCATGGCGGGGACTATAATCCGGATCAGTGGCTCGATGTCCCGGACGTCTTGCAGGACGATTTACGGTTGATGCGTCTCGCGCACACGAATACGTACTCGGTTGGTATCTTTGCCTGGAGTGCGCTCGAACCGACCGAAAATCAGTTCACATTCGACTGGCTCGACCGGATCATTGACGATATTCATGCGAACGGGGGCCGGGTCATCCTCGCGACACCAAGCGGGGCGCGTCCGGCCTGGTTATCGCAAACGTATCCGGAAGTCCTGCGTGTCGATGAGCGGCGTGTCAAACAGCTCCACGGCGGGCGTCATAATCACTGTCTGACGTCACCGGTGTATCGAAAGAAAACGCAGCAAATAAACCGTTTGTTGGCCGAACGGTACGGAAATCATCCGGCGCTTTTGATGTGGCATGTTTCAAATGAATACGGGGGCGACTGCCATTGTCCGCTCTGCCAGGAAGCCTTTCGGGACTGGCTGAAAGTGAAGTATGAGACGCTCGAAGCGTTGAATGCCTCGTGGTGGAGTGCCTTTTGGAGTCATACATTTGACGACTGGTCGCAAATCGAATCGCCGTCGCCGATCGGTGAAAGTATGGTCCATGGCTTGAATCTGGACTGGAAACGCTTTGTGACGGATCAAACGATTTCCTTTTTTGAACAGGAAAGCGTCCCCTTGCGCGAATTGACGCCGGCACTTCCGATTACGACCAACTTCATGGCGGATACAGAGGACTTGATTCCGTTTCAGGCCCTCGACTACAGTCGATTTGCCAAACACGTCGATGTCGTCAGTTGGGATGCCTATCCGACCTGGCACAATGACTGGGAAACAACAGCCAACTTAGCGCTGAAGGTCGGATTCATCAATGACTTGTTCCGAAGTTTAAAACAGCAACCGTTTCTCTTGATGGAATCGACGCCGAGTGCCGTCAACTGGCATCCCGTCAATAAAGCGAAACGTCCAGGCATGCACCTGTTGTCCTCGCTGCAAATGATTGCCCACGGTTCCGACAGTGTCCTTTATTTCCAGTGGCGCAAATCCCGCGGATCATCAGAAAAGTTCCACGGGGCGGTCGTCGATCATGACCGGTCGGAGCAGAACCGGGTCTTTCAAGAAGTCGCCCAAGTCGGACGGACCCTCGAGCAACTGGATGCCGTCGTCGGAACGACGCGTCCGGCAGAGGTCGGGATTCTTTACGACTGGGAAAACAACTGGGCCTTAAATGATGCCCAAGGGTTCGCAAACGACACGAAACAGTATCCGCAAACCCTTCAGGAACACTACCGCTTTTTTTACGAGCAGGATATTCCCGTCGATGTCATCACGAAGGAACAGCCGTTTGATGCTTACAAACTGTTGATCGTGCCGATGCTGTATTTAGTCAGTGCGACGACCCTGGAGCGGTTGCAGCGTTTTGTCGAACAGGGTGGAACGTTAGTCACGACGTACATGACGGGTCTCGTCGATGAGCATGATTTGGCGTATACCGGATGGCCGGAAGAACTGCAGACAATCTTTGGGCTGACACCGGCGGAGACGGACACGTTGTATCCGAGCGACCGCAATCACGTGATGTTCAACGGGAAACAGTATGAACTGCAGGAGTATGCGACGGTCATTCAGGTCGACGAAGCGGAGGTCGTCGGCCGCTATACGGACGACTTTTATCGACAGACGCCGGCTGTGACGAAACATCGGCTGGGACAAGGAGAGGCCTGGTATATCGGCGGGCGACTCGAGGCTGCCTTCCAGCGTGACCTGTATACATTACTGACGGACCGTTTACGGATCGAGGCACCGCTCGCGACATCGCACCGTGCGGAAGTATCCGTTCAAGTACGTCGCGGTCAGGAGAAAGATTACGGATTCATCCTGAACTTTTCCGAAGTCGAGCAACCCATCGAACTGTTGGAACCGTTGCTGGAATCTGCGACACAAACGGAGATCAGCAGTCAGTTGATACTTGCCCCCTATGAAGTCAAGATCGTTGAACGGAAGAATCGCGATCAAATATGAATGTAATCAAAAACGGCTTTTCAGACAGAAATAACTTCTGTCCGAAAAGTCGTTTTTTGGTATGGCCGTTAAAAGGCGGTGTCCTCTTGCGGACAACTCATCCATTCGAGCAGTGTTTTAGCCGGACGCGACAAGACCGCTTGCTTTTTCCAAATCAAGTAGGTGTTGGCGGTGAGCGACGGCGTCAGCGGGACGAAGATGAGTTCACTTCCGCTTGTATTGACGATGCGGTCGAGACACAAAGCATGACCGACTCCTTCCTTGACGAGGAGCGAAGCGTTGAACAGCAGGTTGTATGTTCCGACGATATGGACCGTGTCCCAGTCCAAACCGGTCCGTTCCGCGAACGTCCGATTTCCTTGGAGTTGTTCCGAAACGATTAACGGGAGGTCCCGTAAATCGTCTGCCGTTACCGTCGCCTGTTGCCCGAGCGGATGATCGCGCCGTGTCAAAATCCCCCATTGATCAGGCTGATTCAGTTTCAGGTAATGATAGGCCTTGACGTCAAACGGTTCAATGACCAGTCCGAAATCCAGAATTCCTTTATCGAGCTTATCCAGAATATCCTGACCGTTCCCGCTGTGAATCCGAATCGTGACGTCCGGATGCTGTGATTGCATTTGTTTGAATGACCGGATGACCGGCAACAGACTTTCCGTTTCACCGCCGCCGATATAAAGTTCGCCACGCAACGTTTCCTCGGTCACAAGATTGATGACGATTTTATCGGCCAGCGTCACAAGTTCGCGCGCCCGTTCCGCCAAATAGTACCCGCTTTCCGTCAGGACGATGCCTCCCGGAGTCCGGTCGAACAACGGACCGGCCAATTCGTCTTCTAACCGTTGGAGTTGACGGGACAGTGCGGGCTGGGAAATCCGGAGAATCCGGGCCGCCCGGGTGATGTTTTTTTCCTCGACGACTGCCAAAAAATAACGTAATTGTTGAATTTCCATGACGTCCTCCTATGCGTTTTAGTTATGGATAATGATTTCATATTAGCATTAGACATGGAGGATGGATACTCGTAACCTTGTAGACAAGCAACAACTAAGAGGAGGAATACAAATGAACACACCACTGAATAAAGTCATCGTCATCATGGGCGCGTCAAGCGGAATCGGCGAAGCGACGGCACGTCTGCTCGCGTCACGCGGAGCCAAATTAATGCTCGCCGCCCGTCGAATCGAGCGGTTACAAGTCATTCAGGAAGCCTATCCTGAAGCGTATATTCAAATCAAACAGGCCGACGTCACCCGATTCGATCAGGTTGAAGCCGTCGTCGAGGAAGCAAAAGCCGTCTACGGACGGATTGATGTTCTCTTCAACAATGCCGGCATCATGCCGACCGCTCCGCTTGCGGCCGGACACCGGGAGGACTGGAAAAACATGCTCGACATCAACGTGATGGGCGTCTTGAACGGAATTACCGCGACACTGCCAATCATGGAACAGCAACAGTCCGGTCATATCATTGCGACAGATTCGGTTGCGGGACATGTCGTCTATCCGGAATCCGCCGTCTATTGCGGGACGAAGTTTGCCGTCCGGGCAATTATGGAAGGATTACGTCAGGAGCAATGCGAAAATAATGTCAAATCGACAATCATTTCACCGGGAGCCGTGCAGACGGAATTGTATACGACGATCAGAGATCAAGCAACAGGCGAGTCACTGCGTCAAGCGCAACAAGAGTGGGGATTGACGAGCGAAGATGTCGCCCAAGCCGTCCTGTATGCCATCGATACACCGGACCGTGTCTCAATCAGCAACTTAATCATCCGTCCGACGCAACAACAAGTGTGATGCGGATGGAGCATTCATCGATCTACCATCAAATCGAAAATCGGCTGGTCGAGTCACACGATGCCGTATTCGAGCAAATTCATGCCGTACAGCGGGACGGGGAACGACTGCTCCACCGGTTGAATCAGCACCTGTTGTCTCCGGCCGAGTTTCGCGAGACGCTGGGCGAGCTGATCGGTCAGCCGGTGGATGAGAGTGTTGTCGTCTTACCCCCGTTTTATACAGACTTTGGACGGCATATCTCACTTGGGAAAGACATCTTCATCAACCGCGGAGTCATGTTGACGGATCTCGGTTCGATTCAAATTGATGATCATGTGCTGATCGGTCCGTTTGCCAAGTTGTTGACCGTCAATCATCCGGTCAGTCCGTCGAAACGGCGGGGGCTGTCGGTGAAACCGATTCACCTGAAACGAAATGCCTGGATCGGAGCAGGGGCAACGATTCTGCCGGGCGTGACCGTCGGTAAACATGCGATTGTCGCAGCAAATGCGACCGTGACAACAGATGTACCGGACTTGGCGATTGTCGCCGGCACTCCGGCGCGAATCATCCGTTATATCGATGAATCGGAGGACTGACATGAAGCGTCGAGTCGGGACTGTCATCGTTCTCCTCTCGCTCGGACTTTCAGGTTGCGGTCCGTCAGTTTCGGTTTCAACCGAAGTCAAACAAGAAATCAAGGAGAGCGATACGATGAACATCAACGTCAACGGTCAGGTTGCTTCCGTACAACTGGAAGATAACGCGACGGTAAAAGCTATACTTGCGGAAATGCCGTTTACAATTCAGATGGATGATTTACACCAGAATGAGAAATACTATTATTTCGATAAGTCGTTTCCAGCGAATCCCCAACCGATTCAGACGATTGAAGCCGGAGACGTGCTACTGTATCAAAATAACTGCCTGGTGATTTTTTATCAAGCGGCTGAACCGATTGTTCCGTATACACGGATTGGAAAAATCAGTCGTTTTCAGGAAATCCAGGCGTCGTTCGGAAACCAGTCTGTTTCCGTGCAATGGTATGAAGGAGAGGGAGGACAACTATGACAAAATCGAAGACACCTGTAGAACATCCTTTTCAACGGGGAGAAAAAAATGAAGCCTTTGAAGCGTATTTCACGGGACAAAGTTACCTCCATCCGTTAGTCAATGATTCATCGCTCGAAATTTCAGTCGGTCAGGTGACATTCGAACCGGGCTGTCGCAACCATTGGCATATCCATCGGGGCGGATATCAAATCCTACTCGTGACAGATGGGGAAGGGTGGTATCAGGAGATGGGCAAACCGGCCCGTCTGTTGCGAAGCGGAGATACGGTCGTCACATATGACGGCGTCAAGCACTGGCATGGCGCGACGTCAGACAGCTGGTTTTCGCACCTGACTATCACGGCAGGGACTCCGGACTGGCTGGAGCCGGTTTCGGAACGGGAATATGACTTGCTGAAGAAATAAATGAAAAACGAGATCTACCTTCAGTCCGTCATCTGGACCAAAGCGTAGATCTCGTTGTCGTTTGGAGGGAAAAAAATTAAAACGAACTTCCGAGTGTCCAAAAGGAATCTCCCAGTTGCTGCATCAGTTCGTTGGCCCGACTTTCAATGCTTTCCGGTAACGTCGCTTGACTAAAGTAGGCCAGGTCAAGACTTTCTCCGTCAAGCATCGCAAGTGTCCCCGTGACGTTTTTCGCATGATAGAGATGAATGACGCCATGCACTTCATCGCCGTTCGGATACTGGTAGTAAAAGCGGGGACCGGAAAAGACGCCGATCAGTTCCAGTTCGCTTGTCTGTAATCCAGTCTCTTCCTGCAGTTCACGGATGGCGACTTCTTCGAGCGTTTCGCCGAGTTCCATCGATCCGCCAGGCAGTCCCCAGTCAAGCGTATCGGACCGGTGTTGGAACAAAACTTCCTGCTGGTCATTTGTCACAAGGATGGTAGCACCGACACTGATGATTGGACGACTGCCGATGAGTTGCCGTAATTCTGAGATGTATCCCATTTAAATCAATCCTTTCTTTTTCATCGTTTTGACAATATGGATGTTTACCGTGCGAATCCGCCTTCGGCATGGATGACCTGTCCGGTGATCCAGGCGGCGTCTGCACTGACGAGAAACGCAATCGTGCGTGCAACGTCCTCCGGTGTCCCGATCCGTCCGAGCGGAAACTGCGGTATCAGGTGCGTCCGGATGTCGTCCGTCATCCAGGTCGAATCGGTCGGTCCAGGATTAAGCGCATTGACGGTAATGCCGAGCGGTGCGACGGCTGTCGCAAAGGAAGTCGTGAAAGACGAGACAGCCCCTTTCGTTGCAGCATAGGCCAGTTCTTCGGGCATCGCGCCAAGATCCTGGCCGGACGTCAAATTGACGATTCGGCCGTCCTGCAAACCGGCTTCTGCGAAAGCCCGGGCAAACAAGGTCGATAATAAAAGCGTACTCCGTACATTGACGGCGTAATGGGCATCGAGTGCCGTCGCGTCAAGCGTCGCGAGATCCGTTTGTGTCGAATGTGCCGCATTGTTGATCAGGACGGACGGGGTGCCGAGAGTCGAGCACGTATGCGCAAGCACACGTTCTGCCGCATCCGGCGCCGACAAGTCGATTTCGAGCGCCTCGCTTCGGACACCGTTTACCGCCAGTTCTGCTTGAAACGTGTTGATCCATTTACGATCCGCTTTCCAGTATGTAAAACAAATCGTCATCCCTTCTGCCGCAAGCTTCCGGCAAATGGCTGTGCCGATATCGCGGGGGTGGCTTGCCCCGGTGATAAGGGCAATTCGGGGAGTATGCGACATAACAACGCCTCCAGTTCCATTAAGTATGTGCTTGTTCATCTTACCGCTCCCGAAGGAACAACGTCCAGAAAAAAGAGGGATTTTTTTACAAAAATCAATAGGAACAGTCGATACGGAAATGATAGGATGGAAAAAAGAAGGAGGGAGCCGTTGTGGAACGTAAATATGCCGCTCGATCTTCATGGAAGCGGATCGTAAAACGCGATTACCGGGAGCTTTACCTCGAGACCGACGGCTTCACTGGTCATGTGACACGTCTTGAGATGATCCGGGTGACAGATCCGTTGTTTGTCCACTATTCAGAACAAGCACTCCAGATTGCGGATGACGACTATGTCTGGCTTCAATAGTTTCCGGCAGGGCAGAAGCACGTCATCACGACAATGTTTAATGCACACGGACAAATCGTACAGGTGTACGTCGATATTTGTCTTCGGCATGGACGGGATACGACCGGGATTTTTTGGGACGATTTAATGCTCGATCTCGTATTATTGCCATCCGGAGAATATTTTGTGCTGGATGCGGAGGAGTTGGAAACGGCTTTGACGGCCGGCGAGATTACCCGGGAGGATTACGACCGGGCGTGGAAGGAAATCAACCGGCTGCAACAACAAATCCGGTCAGCGGAGTTTGGTCCCGGTCCACTTGCCTGTGCCCATGACGACCTGTTCAGGCAGACAAACAAGTCCCGTTGACAAAATCAACGGGACTTGCGAGACGGTTAAACCATCTTGTTGCGGTTATTGTAGACGACAAATACGACGATACTGATGACAGCTAAGGCAACTACGATGAGAACCATGAGGATTCATCTCCTTTTTCCCGCCGAAAAAAATAGCAACTGCTGTTACTGGTCTTTACCCGTCATTCAAAAAAACGAATAGAGGGTATCAAAAAAGAAGTTATCAAACGATGACGAAATGAGGAGTCACCATCAAGGAGGAAATGATCGTGAAACAGGCATACATTTTTGATATGGACGGCACGTTATTTCAAACAGACCGGATTCTCGGTCATGCGCTGGAGGATGTCTTTGTTTTCCTGCGTGAACAGGGTCGGTGGACGAAAGAGACGCCGCTCGCCGAATATCAGGCGATCATGGGCGTACCGTTGCCGGAAGTCTGGCGGACATTGTTGCCGGCACATACGGAGGCGGACCGGGCACAGGCCGATCAAATCTTTCAAAACGCATTGATCCGCCATATTAAACAGGGGCATGGTGCCTTGTATCCGGGGACGGAAGAAGTACTGGCTGCGTTACAGGAAAACGGACATGCTCTGTATATCGCGAGCAACGGCTGGAAAGTGTATTTAACGGCCATCGTCCGGCAGTATGGACTGGACCGCTGGCTCGATGGCGTTTATAGCATCGAAGACGTCGCGTCGTCACAAAAAAGTGATCTCGTCGCCTACATCTTGTCTGGGCACCAGTTAACGGAAGCGGTTGTCGTCGGAGACCGGATGTCTGATTTTCAGGCGGCTAAAGTCAATGGGTTACCAGCAATCGGCTGCCGGTTCGATTTTTCAAACGAAGCCGAGCTGGAACAGGCCGATGCCGTCATTGAAGACTTACAGGGACTGATGCAACTGGATTTAAAGGCCATAACACCGTGACAGAACAGACGAAAACCGGCTCCTCTCCTACAGCGGAAGAGACAGCCGGTTTTGGTTTACCCGATCAGTGTTTTTGGAACAGGGCCGTCCACAGTCCGGACAGCCCGAAGACGGAATCGGTCGGAGCGGCCTCCTGCATCAAGCGGATGTCACGCACAGCAAACGTGTCGAAAATCGACCGCAGTTTCTCTTCCGTAAAGCCGAGACCGCCGTTTAGACTCCGTTGCCGGTAGACATCCCAGTCGGTCATGTCGGATCCGCCGTACTGTCCGCCTTCGACGAAGCAGGTCAAAGCAAAGCAGCCGCCTGGCCGCAGGGCATCCGAGACGATCCGGATGTAGTCGGGCCGCCGGTGCGGAGCGATATGATGAAAACAGCCGGAATCATAGACAAAATCGTAGGCGCCGTGTTCGAACGGCAGTTCAAAGAGATTTCCTTGACGGAACGAAACATCGAGTTGCCGGGCCCGTGCCCGTTCATTGGCCCAGTCGACCGAGGTTTTCGCGAGATCGACCGCGTCGACCTGACTACCGTGTTCCGCGAGATACAAGGCATTTCGTCTGGGACCGCTTCCTAGTTCGAGCACCCGGTTCACCGGAATCTCCAGTTGATCGACATAGCGGACCAGGTTCTCATCCGGTTTGTCGACGAAAAAAGGGATCCGTTTCGTCCGGTCGGCATAAAATCCGTCCCAAAAAGCGGTCGGTTCCCGTAGTAAAGCGTCAAGCATCTGTAACAGATCGTCGTGCGTCCGAATTGTTTCGTTCATCATCAGTCCTCGTTTCTTCCCGGCAGGTTTCGCAGGCGGACTGCCGTTGTGAGTGTTTCTTTCAAGTGTTCCGTCCGTTTTTCGGTAAAGGTCGTCCAAAACGTCTCACCAATCGTTGCCAGTTCGTCCGGTGAATAGACACCGGGTTCAAACCTTCCCCAGCAACCGTCCGTCGTCAGTTGATCCCAAAAGACATAATCAGCAACCGGATAATGGGACAGCGGAACGTTTCCGCCCATCGGTTGCAGGTCAACGAGCTCCGGACAAAGCCACATCGCGGTCGCGACGGACAACAGACCGCCGTGCCGTTCGTTTAATCCGTCGAGTCCCGCAGCATGCAACGCTTCCTCGAAGGCTCGGTAGCGGTGTGTCGTGATGACGACGAGTTCCGGATACTTAAAATTGATCTGTTTGACGAATGCCGATTCCCAGTATGCCCCTCCGTGCCCGTTGCAAAGGATGAATCGAGTGAACCCTTGCCGGTACAGATTGACGATGATTTCTTCGAGCATCATTGAGATCACCGTCGGACTGACGGTGACGGTCCCGATTTGATTGGCATGTTCTTCGGAGGTGTTAAACGGCAGTGTCGGTAAGACATAGGCGTTTAACCGTTCACCGAAAACAGCGGCCTGGTGCTCGGCAATCAATGTATCAAGATGCATCGGCAGATACGGTCCGAACTGTTCGGTTGCAGAATCGCGGTGACAGTCTGACTGTCTTGAATAACCTTCGTACTGTTTTTATAACTAAGCATGAATTCATTTCCCTTCATTCAAAAACTTGGCGTAACTCGATTTGTCCTTCACCGTGACCTTGCGGATCCGGCATACGTCTTGCCCAGGCCACTGCTTACGCGACCTCAATCAAAATGAATCCTGCCAAATGGTCCATCGGCGGCTCAAACGGTCCGGATGTGACGTCCGGCTCCTCGTCGGGGCGGCGAAACGAAAACCGGAGGGCTTCCCGTGTCGGATGAAGTCCTTTCGCCATGACCCGGACACCGGCTTCGACCAGTTCACGGTTAAAGGCGGCCATCGCTTCCTGGAGTGATGGATCCGGAAAAAGACCGGCTTCTGAACGTTCTGATGCTTTAACGAGCAATAGGAATAACATGGATCGACCTCCTTGCAAAATGTGAACGGTGGGGATGAAAAACTTCTATTGTATTTATTTCGACCAATCGGTTACACCTCCTACATTTTAACTAAAAAATGGATGTTAAAATTCTTTTGGTGGAAGAAGAAAGGAAAAAACGTTGCCGCGTCAGATTCCTTCGATTAGCGTAAAGTCAGAAGACTGAAAATCAGGTCTCACCAGGAAAGGAGCAGGGAAATGGTCTATTGTATCGGCATGTTTGTGCTCGGTGTCGTTGCTCTGACGGCGCGGGGACTGTATTTTGACATCTTCCGCTTAACGGAGTGGGGGAGTGTCTTCGTTTTTCTCCCGGCAGCGCTGTTGCTTTTTTTGGGTGGAACGGTGGCAACAAAAACAAGATGCGGCATTCAACGGAAGCGGAACCGGTTACACGTCGCGTCTCAGTGACCGGCAATCGACGGGGATCAAACAAATCTACCGGGCAGATACGGTCGTCGGTTCCTACCGTCGGACGTTTAAACAGGTCTGGCACCGCTGGTTCGTCGCTTTTCCGAAAGTGGAGAATTTTTTTCTGAACCTCGTTTTTGATCTTTCGCAGCGTGAACTCCGATTCGAGGAAAAAACCGGTCAACGACTGTGGAGCAATCAGACCGAATGGACGATCGAAGAACGCGGCGAAACCGTCGGCGACATTAAAACCGAAAATACGGTCCTGCACACCGTCGAATTCACTGAAGTACTGAGGATGACGTACCGTGGCGAGACGTATCAGATCCGGTCGCCCCGGTTATCCCGACGGATTGAGGTAAGGCGTGCTAAGAAAACGATTGCGACAAGTCACCGGAAACGGCACCTGCTGACGTTTGATGTCCCGGATCTTGAGACACGGTCGGTCCTACTAGCTGGCATGATTCTGTTTCGTCTCCATTTTCGCGAGTGAAGCCGGATAATTTTACATGACTTGGTACAGACAGGGAAATCAGCTATCCTAGACAGGTAAGCAAAATTAAAAGCAGAAAGCAGGCGATTTTTGATGAGCAATCCACTGAGTCAACTCGCATGGACCTTTGTCTCCGAGTGTGACATCCCGCATGACGTGCAAGGACTATTGATTCAAGGGGAAGAGGCGTTGTCTGCCTATAAGACGATCCGGGACGTCGCGATTTTTACGACACACCGGCTGATCATTCGCGACGCGCAAGGGTTGACGGGGAAGAAGGTCGAAGTCTATTCAATTCCCTACAAGTCGATCAACATGTATTCAACGGAAAACGCCGGCGGCATGTTTGACATCAATTCGGAAATCCAACTGTTTACGCGGGCCGGAACGATTAAAATCAATCTCAATAAAAAGGTCGATGTCCGAAAAATTGACTTGCTGATTGCGAACGCGATTCTTTAAAAAGGGGGACTGGACGATGAAACGAGGAATTCAAAAAACGGCGGTGCTGGTTGTCTTGACGTTACTTGCAAGCCTCTGCCGGACGAAACGGGTTCGTTAATTTTATTTCACTTCCCGTAATTCGTGTATAAAATGATTTCATACAGTCACGGGCGATGCTACTCCTTCCAAACCTTCAGCTGTCATAACAGGTAAAAAAAGAAAAATGTTCAAAAAACGGATCCGTCAAGGACCCGTTCCGCAACTGACGCTATACTGTTGTACTGTTTTTTTGCTGTAACAGATCGTCGGGGTCATGCCGGTTTCGCTGTCATAGTCGTACCACACGACATCATACATGCGACCGTAGTCCGGATCGATCATTCGTTTGTCGAGGATGGCGGTGTAACTCTGATACGGATGACCCTGTTCATACAAATAATGGCGGGTGGCGCCGCTTTCGGTCTCATTTGAAAAGACGACCGGCGACAGCAGAGGGAAGACGATTAACAAGGTGAGGACGAATCCACCAATCCACAGCCCGATTTTTTGCTAACGCTTCATTTGAAAATCACTCCATTTCAGTTAAAATATTGAAGTTTTATGTAAAACAACGACCGACAGCCACTGGATTGTCGGTCGTTTTGGTTTACCCTGTCTTTCGCATCGACTCAAACAAACGTCCCTTGTAGACGTCCGCGATCGTGTTCAGGAAGGATTCGGAAAAACGTTTCGGGAAGTACGGTTTCGCATAAAAATACTGATAGGCCCGTTTTAAGTCATCCCACTGCGTACACGGATCCGTCTGCCGGAACCGGGCGACATCAATGATTCGCGTACCGGTCGGCGTCAGCAGGATGTTTCGTAAGTGAATGTCGGATGGGTTCAAGCCGACCGAGCGGGCTTCTGCTAAAGCCTGATCGACGGTCTGGATGACATCGTCCGTGATGAGTGTCCCGCTGATCAAACATTCGAACAACGTCTGTCCTTCGATGTATTCGATGACGAGGTAGTCCGAACCATACTCATACTGTTTGGCGTACGTCGCAAACGAATCCAATTGTTCGTAAATCGATCCTTCAATTGCTGCCAGATGACGGTGCGACGGGAAAAAATTTTTAATCACCCGGTCGGTTCCGGTGATGCGAAATACAAAAGCACTGCGGCCTGTTCCAATCCATTCCAGTTCGTCCGGATACGACGTTACCGTAAATCCCTCCGGCGTCTCCGTCAGATGGATGGCACAAGCCAGTTCGGAATCTGTCTTCACACATGCCACTTCCTTTCTCTTCTTTTATATTATACGACGTTTGCCCGCGGATGGTTTCATAAAACGGCTCCTGTGTGAAAGTTTTGAACATTTTGTGATATGCTGAAAATGTACGGATACTACTTAGCTCAAGGGGGCATTTTGATGACTACTTTACAACAATGGCGTGACCATTTTGAAGCGCTTCGTGCATACGATGAAGCCGTCGCGTTACTTTACTGGGACATGCGGACATACATGCCGGAACAATCCGCCGACAACCGTTCGAAATCAATCGGCTTCTTATCGACGGAAAGTTTCCGCCGCCGGACGGGAACAGCGTATCAAACGTTGCTTGAAGCGATGGGGCAAGAGACGTTGACAGGCGTCGAAGCCGTTTCCTACGTCAAAGCAAAACAAGCGTACGACCGGGACTCGAAGATTCCGGAAGCGGAATACCAGACGTTCATCACGTTAATTTCGGAAGCGGAAAGTGTCTGGGAGAAAGCGAAGGACGCAGATGATTGGGACTTGTTTGCACCTTACCTGGAAAAGATTGTCGCGATGGAACGGAAGTTCGTCGAGTACTGGGGGTATGACAACCATCCGTACGATGCGTTGCTCCATGACTATGAACCGGGCATGACCGTTGCGGAACTTGATCCGTTATTCGCTGAACTGCGCCAGGCGATCATCACGCTCCTGCAACAACTCGACGGAAAAACATTCCCGTCACTCGACTGGTCAGCCGACCGCGAGACACAGATTCGATTGAATCACGAGTGGCTGCAGGATATCGGTTATGACTTCACGGCGGGGCGACTCGATGAGACCGTCCATCCGTTCCAGACGACGATCAACCGGAAAGATGCCCGCGTCACGACGAAGTACGATGAAAATGATTACCGCAATTCGGTTTTCGGAACGATGCATGAAGCCGGACACGCAACATATGAACAAGGCATCGATCCGAATCTCGATACGCTCGGACTCGGGGACGGGGCTTCGATGGGAATCCATGAATCACAGTCGTTGTTCTTTGAGAATTTCATTGGTCGGAATCAAGGATTCCTGTCTGCCCGCTATGCCGGTCTGCAACGAGCGATTCCTTCATTGACGGATGTCCCGTTTGAGACGTTTTATGCCGCGGTCAACGAAGTCAAACCGTCGCTGATCCGGATCGAAGCGGACGAATTGACGTATGCTTTGCATATCATCATTCGCTACGAGCTCGAAAAACGCCTGATTACGGGCGAACTCGAAGTCAAAGACCTGCCGGCGGAATGGAACCGTCTGTACAAGGAATACCTCGGGGTTGATGTCCCGACGAACGCAAAAGGTGTTCTGCAGGATGTCCACTGGTCCGGCGGATCGTTCGGCTACTTCCCGAGTTACGCGCTTGGTCTCGTCTACAGTGCTCAGCTCAACGAAGCGTTACGCCGTGACGTCAATGATGTTGATCAACTGATTGCCGACGGAACACTGGCACCCATCAAGGAATGGTTGAACGTCAACATTCACCGGCACGGAAAAGCGAAGACCCCGGCGGAACTGATTCAGGCGGCAACCGGACAATCGATTTCCGTCCAGCCGTTGATCAACTACTTGACGGCGAAATATACACGGGTCGTCGAAGCACTATGATGCGCTGGTTCGCCCATCGCGGAGCGAGTGACCGGTTTCCGGAAAATACACTCGAAGCAATCGAAGCGGCAATTCCGTACGTCGACGGCATTGAATTCGATGTTCACTTTTCACGTGACGGAGTCGGAGTCATCATTCATGACGAGACGGTGAACCGGACGACGGACGGAACGGGGCGGGTCGTCGATTTGACGCTCGCTGAACTGAAACAGCTCAACGCCGGAGCCCGGTTCAAAGGAGACGGCGGACCGGTTCAAACGACGATTCCGACGCTTGATGAAGTACTGACCCTGCTTGCGCCGACAAAGCTGTTGCTCAACATCGAGCTGAAGACGGATACGATCCGGTATCCCGGGATCGAAGCATACACACTCGAACGGTGTCGTGCCCACGGTATTGCGAATGACCGCCTGATTTTCAGTTCGTTTAATCATTATTCGGTCGCGACCGTCCGGGAACTTGATCCGACGATCGAGACAGCGATTCTCTATCCGTATCCGTTGTACCACCCGGAGCAGCAAGCCATCCTGCTCGGGGCAAAGGCGATCCATCCGGATTACCGCCGGGTGACGCGAGAAGATGTCATCCTTGCCCATCAAGCCGGGATTGAGGTCCGGGTCTATACGCCGAAAACGGCTGCTGATGTCAGACGGATGATGGAGATCGGGATTGACGCCGTCATCGTCAATGATCCACAAGCATTTCAGAAAAGTCTATCCATCCCATAAGGAGGTAGCGTCATGCGGAAGGAGCATCTGTTCATCATTTTAGCGTCATTGGTCGCACTCGTCATCGGTCTGCAGATTGGTTTTGCCAGTCTGCCGGCACCAAAACCGAAACAGGTCGAGGAATCGGTGACGCGACCGGATGATTTTCAGGCAGGACTCCGCGACGCCAAAACCGAATTAAAGATGGTACAACGGTTTGCTCGTACCAGCACGCTCGAGCACACTCGTGCGAGCCAAACCTGGATTTATTCCAGTCCGACACCGACGCGTATCGCCGTCGATTGGTATTACGTTGCGAGTTATCCTGAAAAAAATGTTCAGATGACCCGAAATGACGTGTCCCGGATTTTAACGTATGACCGGTACCTCGTCGTCATCCGCACGATTTACGGGGTGATCGAAGATAGTGAACTGGAACAATTTGCGCTTCGCTTTTCGAGCTATTTCATGACAGTACAACAACAAAAGGAGGATGACGATGTCAGGTAAAATCATTCTGTTGATTGGTGGATCGGGCAGCGGGAAATCTTCCTTGATCAAACGCTTACGTCAGGAATATGAACGGGTCCGCTTTATTCCGTCTGTGACGACACGACCGAAACGTCCGACGGAACATGACGGAGAAAGTTATCATTTCGTTGACGTCAAGACGTTCCAACAATTGATCCAGGAGAACGGATTCATTGAGTATGCCCATGTACACCGGGCATGGTACGGTACACCACGAAAGGCGTATGAAGAAATTTTGGCGACGGATGGAATCGTCATCAAGGATATTGATCCGAAAGGGGCAACAGCGTTCAAGACGTTGTATGCCGACCACGTCATCACGATTTTCGTCTCCGTTCCGCCGGATTTGATGAAGGAGCGGTTGCTGATGCGGGGGGATACCCCGGAATTTGAAGCACGGCTCGTCGATTATGCTGATGCCTGGAAAGAACGGGATCATTATGATTACATGATTGAAAACATCGATTTTGAACAAGCCTATGCCGATCTGTTAGGAATCATTTCCGCTTATATTCCCGGACAACCGTCCGAATCATAACAGCAGGGAAGATTCCCTGCTGTTTTTTGATGCCTGCCTGGAAGAAAGGAGAACCTGCGATGGATGTACTCGTTCAGCTATTGCAACAGCAACCGGAACTCCGGCATCTGACCGGCTGGACCCGTCTGCCAACGCGCTACTCCGCTTCACCGAAATATACAGCCCGTGACGAAAGCGGACTATCAATTCTCCATACGGCTCCGCTCACATCATTTCGACAGAAAGAACGGGAGTTTGAGATTTTACGGCAACTGAAACAAGACGGACTGCCGGTCCCGGAACCACTCGACCTGAATCAGCTTCCGGAAGGATCTGTCTGTTACAGCCGTTACCGTTTCCTGACCGGTTCGACGATCCAGGATTGTGTACCGCTTGGTCGAGCCGGCGAGTATCGACTCGGTCAAGAGACAGGACGGTTGTTGAACCAAATTCATCGTTATGAAGGACCGCTGGCAACGAAGTGGGCGGTCCGATGTCGGGCGAAACACAACCGGTACGTCGCGCTGTATCAACAGGAAGCGTTACCGTTGACCGGCGATCAAGCAATTTTGTCCTTCATCGAACAAAACATCGGATGGATTGCAGATCGGCCGAATCGTTTGCAACACGACGATGTTCATCTGGCCAATCTGATTACGGACGGGGAGCATCTCGTGGGAATCATTGATTTTTCGAATCACGATAGTGGCGATCCGTGGCATGATTTCGTCAAAATGGGATTGTTTCAGGTCGAAAACAGCATTCCGTTTGCCGTCGGTCAAGTCAACGGTTATTTTGAGGGAGATGTTCCGAAACAGTTTTGGAATGTATACAGCGTCTATCTGGCGATGGCCTGTTTTTCATCCATCGTCTGGACGAGCCGTCATGCACCGGAAGAGATGGAGCAGATGCGTGGGCGGCTGGAACATGTCTTATCCGACCATCAGCGATTTGAGCGTGTGATTCCGGAGTGGTATGAAACGTTCAGCCGGCCTTGACCGGTGTCCTCGTATGGTACCGGTCTTTCTAAAAAAATCCGTCTCCTGCACCGAGTTGTTCGGTCCAAGAGACGGATTTTTTTACCGTACAGTTTATTCGCTGTCCCATGTCTCGTCGACACGGGATGCGTAAAAACGCAGGGCATTGGCATATGCGAGGATTTCGGGATTCTCCGTCGTATCAACAAGCGTTTCGATCAACCGTTCGATCGCTTCCGATGACCGGTCGAGATTATGTAACGTTAATGCGAAAAAGGTCTGTAAGGCGGCATGATTCGGGAAGTGAATGAGTCCTTCCGATAGGGTCTGATACGCCTCGTCGTATCGTCCGAGGGCGCGGTATGTACTACCGAGCCCGACATACGCTTCCTGCAAATCGGGTGCAGCCAGACCCAGTTCGATAGCGGTGACATAATAAGGAACAGCCGCTGCTTCTTCCCCCAGATTGTCGTGACACCACGCCATCTGGTAATGGACCACCGGATCATCCGGTTTTTGGTGCAGATAAGAAGCGACCAAGGCTTTCGCTGCGTGATACTGTTTCACTTGACGGAGACGTGAAACGGCAGAAAAGTCGAAATGAACCTCAGAAGATATGCGGTCTGATTGATGATAGACGAAGGTCAGGGGATGACGCGGCTGTTCATCCGGTAATACGCTGTAGCGAAACTGCAGACCGAGCCGAAAAGCGACAGCGAGCGCCGGTTCGTTGTCCGGATGGATTGAAGTTTCAATCTGTTGGAAATCAAGTCTCGTGAAGACAAACGCCAGCACGGCAGGAAGGGCTTCTGTGGCATAGCCCTGTCGTAAAAACAGCGGATTGATCTGGCAGTGGACGTGTGCCGTCCGGATGTCCGGACGATGAAGGGCTGAGACGATAATCGTTCCGAGCAGTGTTTCGTCGTCTGCACGAAACAACTCAAATCTATATTCGTCTCGCCTGGATGGATTAACGGCGCCTTGAATCCGTAACCGTGTGGTCTCAAGCGTCATGGAAGCTGTCATCTGAAATCACTCCTCGCATGTGGAATTGATACAAAAACCCTTCAACCAATGGGGCTGAAGGGAACGAGATTAATTTTGTTGTTCGAGTTTCGTCAAGAGTGTCCGGAACGTATCCAGTTCAGCATCCGAAAAGTCAGCGAAGACGTCAGACAGGTATTCCATCTTCATCGCTTCGAGCTTCCCGTATAATTCGATGCCTTCTTCTGTTGCCCGGAGTTCAACGACACGACGATCCAGTTCGCTCCGCTCGCGTGAAATCAAACCTTTTTTCGTCAACTCATCGGCCAGTGCCGTAATCATACTCGCTGAAAACTGAAATTCGTTGGATAAAGCCGATGCGATTTGAGGACTGCTTGTGCAAAGCGACTTCAGGATAAAAAATTCGTTTCGCGTCAAGTAAGTCGTGAACATACTCCGGACATCTTTTTTGATGGCGCGGTAGTTCATGCGTAAGCCTTTTTCTGTATCGACGATCAACTGATCGCGGTTTGCCACTTCTAATGTAGTTGCCATAGTTTCACTCTTTCTGTTCCGTAGTTTCTTCTTCCGAGATTTAGTATAGTGAAAAATTTTAGTTTAATCAATATTTTTCTCTTGAATCATCTGTTTAGTTAAAGGTTGGACCTGTTTGATAATGTCCTCGACATTTCGGAGTTCCGGGTAGAACCGGCGGAAGAAATAGTCAATCCGGTGCGGATCGTTCCCGGCAATCGTTACGGCCATACAGATATAGGCGATGCCGATCCCTTGGCGGGGCAGGAACGGGTTTGGCATGACCTGGGCACATTTCAAGGCGAGCGGACTATGGACGGAGACGGCTTCGATCAATTCACCGTAATTGCGGATATCGACGTAATGGAACATCCGGATTAATTCATTGATCAACTGTTGATCGGAATCAAGCATCATCTGGGACGTGACCAGTTGTTTGTCGAGATCGTTGATGACGGCGGAGTGATCAATGAAATAGTTTAAGTTGTCCGACGTGATCCGAACCTTATGAGGATCCGATAAAATTTGTTGGACCGTCTCGTCTTCAAATTGTTTTAACTGTTTTTTGATGTTGACGAATTCCTGATCGGCGATTTCAAGGAGTCCGGCGACACGGCTGAAACTGCGGCGGACTTCAGCTGGTACGCTGTTCGGATTTTTGTATCCTAAATCGTGTTCGATTTCGGCCCAGGCGTGCTGCAGAATCGAACGAATCTGGATTTCAGCGGTATGTTCCTTAAAACGACCGTATTCGCTGAGGGCGAGCCGCTGTTCATTCAACGCAGCGACGAAGTGAACTGACAGATAACCGAACTCGGTCGTGTCGAGCAAAGTGGATTTGTCGACGGATTGATCCCGGTCAATTGAAAATTCATTTTCGATGATCCGGGCAGCTTCCCGGACATCATCGTGAAAATACGTCACGATCCGAATCCCCGTCAAATCGTGGACATCGCGAAGCGATTGGTATTTATTCGGTTGCCGTAACACTTTTTGGTACAGACTGTCGGACTCTTTCGTCCGGGCGACGATCGAATGGTATTTGATGCCGGCTGCATCGAGCAATTCCGATAATAAAACTTTTAATTTATCGGCAAAGGCATCATAGTCTTCCTTGTCATTGACATATTCGAGCATCATCGTGTTTAAGTCCTGCGATTGCACGGAATTCACCTTCCTCATCAATTCTTCTTGTTTTATTGTAGCATTCGTTTTCGACGGACGCACGGCAGGACCCTGTTTCAAGGAGCCCGCTTCGTGGGAAAGAAAGAGTAGAACATCTGGGAGGGGTGCTAGAATGGATATTTTGGACGCGCGGGCGTTACCAGCTGATCATTCTGATATCTTACATGTCACACCATCATCGGTTTATTTCCGACGCCGACTCAACAGCAGTCAATTTCATATCAGCCGGTTTGATTTAGAGGATCAAGAACAGAGTGATCTGACGCCTGATGTATTGCAAGACCACGGACCGACACGACCATTCGTCAAAAAGGGGAAAGTCTATTGTCTGAATGAACAGGACCGGGAAGACGGCGGAGAAACACAACTCCTTTCCATCGACCTGCATTCCGGAAAAAGCGAGCACCTCGCCACGTGGCGTCTAGGAGGCGATTTGACCCTCTACTGGGTGTTGAATGAACGGTATATGGTGTTGTTGCATGTCGATGGAACGACGACAGCCTTTTTATATGATGTCGAGACGACCCGCGAGCATCCGATTAAGGATGAACGATTGTACGGCATCACGGAAAACTACCGCGAACTGTACTTTTTCCTCGTCACGTTGGCGGATATCGATCATATCGTCTGCAATGCCCGGCTCGATGAATTTTCCTTTTACGATGCCCTGGAAAGTGGCGTCATCTCACCCGAAGATCCGATTGATCATTCGGAAAGTTTACTGATTGCCCCGCTATCGACGATTGTTGCTGAAATCGAACAAGGTGTAGAACATCTGTCATTTCGGACCTTGTTACGGTTGGACGGGGAAGGGGATACCGTTCAATATCTGGGGGAGCAGGACGGACACCTCGTCTTTAGTGCCTATACGGAACGTCTGAATGAAGAAGTTTTTTATGAAATCAAGGAACCATCGGCAATCACGGAACGGGAACGAATCCGATGGAGTGATTTCGAACCGCTGGACTTCACGTATGACGATGTCGAGTCGACGATTTTCATCGTGAATGACCGATCGAATAATCATCATGAAGTGATGAATCTGCGGACGGGTGCCCGTTATCTGGACCGAGATCCGTTTGAGCGGGTGTTACGTGACCGGTTCTACCTGCATGAATCGATCGGCACGGACGCGGAGCCGATGGTGACGGTATACGACGGTGAACAGGCGGTTCGTCACCGGTTCGAGGATGCCTACTATATGATTGTATCCGGGGAATTGGTCATTCTGTCCGTCAACCAATTAAAATAAATAATCGAACAAATCGTCGAATCACACTGTGAAGAAGGCAGTGTGATTTTTAAACTGAAGGATAATTTATTTCATGTACCATAATTATCATATAAAAAAATTCAAAGAAAAGAGTAAAGTCTACATTGCCCCTTTAAAAAAAACAACAAAAAACTCCTCCGGTTCAGCGAAATACGCTAATCCAGAGGAGGAGTGGTATGCTTATTCTGAATCAGTCGTCCGTGTGAAGATGTCGACTTGGATGTTTCCGGCTGTTGCACGTGAGTACGGACAAACGCTGTGTGCGAGTTTACCAAGCTCAGCAGCTTGTTCTTCTGAAACACCACGGACAAGAACGTCCAGTTCAACTGAAAGTGTAAATCCGTCTGCTGCTTCATTCAACGTGACGTGTGCAGTGACTTCACTTCCGTCATGTTTGATTCCTTGCTTACGGGCAACCAGATTTAAAGCGGAATCAAAACAAGCAGAGTATCCGGCAGCAAATAATTGTTCTGGGTTTGTCGCTTGTTTCTTCGATCCCGGTACAGGCATAGCGAGAGCGACGTCTAAAATACCGTCTTCCGATACGACGCGGCCGTCACGGCCTCCGACAGCTGTAGCAGATGATGTGAACATTGGTTTCATAATGATAACTTCCTTTCGGGTTGGCTGATTAATTTAAGTAGCTTACAATTAGATTGTATACAATCTATATGAGAACGCAACTATTTTGCTTGAAGGAGGATATATATGTCGAATCCCTTATTGCTGGAGGAACAACTCTGTTTTCCGTTTTATGCGATTTCCCGTGAAATCACGAAGCGATACCGTCCCTTGCTCGAGCCGCTTGGATTAACCTATCCCCAATATCTTGTCATGCTCGTTTTGTGGGAGGAGGACCAACAATCATTAAAAGCGGTCGGCGAACGGTTGCATCTTGATTCAGGGACGTTAACACCCTTATTAAAAAAATTAGAAGCTTCGGGCTTAGTGGAACGTGTCAAAAATCCGACTGACGAACGGCATATTCAAATCACGTTGACAGCAGACGGACAGACCCTCCGAAACGAGGCCGAACAAATTCCGCTGGCCTTAAAGGAGTTACTCGGTGTATCGGAAGAAGATTTGGAACTGGTCAAACAGACCTTAAACCGGTTGACTCTAAAAATGAACGGGACTGATTGACAGTCCCGTTCATTTTAACTATTTATTTGCGGCGGAATCCTTCTTCTTCCAGATAATTCGCTGCTTCTTTATACGAATTGAACGCACCGTCAAGCAAGTCGCCCGCGTATACCAGCCACGTATCGAGGTCTTCATTTAACAATGTCAATTCGAACTGGTTATCGTTGACCCATGTTTCTTCCAGTGTTTCCACGGTCTCGACCGTCTCAAGTGCTTTGATTGCATCTTGTAATAAGAGAATTAAAGCAGGCTCGGAGAATTCACGGATGTTGACGAAACCTTTCCGATCCGTTTCATATCCCGGTAATCCTGCAGCGTAGACAAAACCGTTGCCGTTCGGGTGAAGATGATAGACGACGATTTTTTTCTCGAACTGACTTTCCGGGAAATGAAAATTGACACGGTTAAGCGAGACTTCTTTCCGGACAAGTTGTGGGAAAGTCTCGATGATGTTTAATTTTTCTTCAAATGTTAGCATGGTTCCTCCTTGAAATACATTTCTACTCTCTTATATATGCGATGATTCGCAGCGAAATGTCAACGTCTGTTTATGACAATGAAACTTGAGCAAGTCTCTTCCCGTATGGAAAAAGGAAAGGCAGGCGATTGGATGCAACCAAATCAACCGACCGAGGACTGGCAACGTTTGCCACGTGCCTCGGTGACCGCCGAACGTCAATACGTCGGCATTAAGTATACCATTTATTTGCTATTGATCGGAACGGCAACCGTGGTTCAGGTCAAGTGGCTGGATTTATCCCCCTGGTGGATGTGGATTCTCGTCGGGGTGTGGATCGTATTCTTTTTACTCCAGTTTGTGTACATCCCGAAGATCCGGCAAAAGTATTTTAAATACCGGGTGGATGATGAATTTTTAGTCGTTGAGTTCGGTATCTTTATTTTACGCCATGTCGTGACTCCTTTAGTCAAAGTACAAATCATCGATACGTCGTCCGGTCCGTTGCTTCGCCGATTGAACTTGATGAACATGAACGTTCATACGGCGTCCGGTCAAATCGAATTGCCGGGACTCGATGTCACACAAGCGGTCATCTTTCGACAACGGATTGAACGATTTGCGAAACTTGAGGAACAGGAGGAGGAATCGTTATGACACGACGGGTTCATCCTTTGTTCATCTTAATGACGACGTTGACGCAGCTCCGGTCACTCGTCATCCCGATTGCCGTCATTTTGTTCAATGATTTAAAGAATGACGGATTCGGAAAGTATACGATGATCGGCGCCGTGGTCATCAGTTTCCTCTTACTCGTGTTCGGCATCATTTCGTGGTACTTTTATACGTTTACGATTGATGAACAGTCGATTCGGGTCAACAAAGGAATCTTTCGAAAAAGTGAACGGACGACGCAACGCCAACGAATTGAATCGATCGGGATCAATCAGAATCTGCTGGAACGGATTCTTGGTTTAGCGACACTGACCGTTGAGACTTCGTCCGACAGCGGCAAACCGGAAGTCGAATTAAAAGGGGTCCGGTTCGAGTTTGCGAAACAATTGAAGTCGACGATTGCAACAACGGTGTCGCAACCAACTGAACATACTGCTCCGGCTGCCACCTATACCGTCGGTTTGATGGATTTAATCACGGCAGGCGCGTTATCAGGCCGACTGGGTCTCGCGCTCGTCGGGTTCGGAGCCGTCTATCAGTTCGCCAACCGGTTCATTGAGAAATACATCAGCCGGGCGTTTGATGAGCTGTTGCATTTATCACTGGTCTTGTTACTGATCCTCGGCGGTCTGCTGTTGCTCTTGATCTATCTTGGATCAATTTTAGTATTCGTCCTCCGCTACGGATCGTTTCGGGCAACACTCGAGAAACAGCGGATGACGATCGGCTACGGTCTCCTGAACCGGACGGAAGTTGTGTTTCATCAGGATAAGGTGCAGGCACTCGTCATCGAGGAAAGCTGGATCAAACGGCGGTTGAAGCGGGCCCATCTCTCGCTGCACATCATCTCGGCAAGCGGCGAAGAAGAGAAGTTGCTGTTACATCCGTTCATCCGGACCGGAGAAATCGATGCTTTTTTAAAGGAATTTTTACCGCGTTTTCAATTGCAGCATCCACACAAGCGGGCCGTTGATCGGGGATTTTTTTACGTTGTCCGTTGGCCGCTGTTCGGTTACAGCCTGGGACTAGTTCTGCTGAACGGAGCGATGCTGTATGGATTACCGGAACCTTTTCGTTACTTCGGTTTACCGTTCATTCTGCTGTTACCGGTGTACTATGCGGTTGCCCGGTCCGGCTATCAAAATACCCGCTATGGACATCACGACGATTTGTTTATTTTACGAAAAGAACTCGTCAACCGGGAAACGATTTATGCGCCCCGCCTGAAAATCGAAGCCTTCTCCGGCCACGTGTCCCGTTTTCTCGAACAGAAAGATATTTTGAAGTTTCAACTTACATTACGCGGATCAAGCGTGTTTCATGCCGGTTACTTTACACAGGCGGAGTTTGAAGAGGTTTTAGCGTGGTACCAACAGACTTTTCTTAAACCGCCAACTCCACCGGCAGGGACACCATTGTCCGGTGACGAATAGATTCGTAGTAGAAACAGATGGAAAAAGGGAGTGAACACTAGTGCGGAAATGGATGTTTGTTCTCTTGCTGATTGTGCTTGGGATTGGAAGTCTGATCGGATATGACGGATACCGCATACAACAAACGTTAATCGGACAGTCCGACCGTTCCCGCCTCCTGCCTGCCGAGAAGAAGGACGATACAGCGGATCAAGCATGGATGAAACAACAGGACACGGAACAACTGCAATTGACGACGACGGATGAAGTACGGATCGGGCGTTATCTCCCGGCCACAACTTCTTCTGACAAGACGGTTGTACTCCTTGCCGATGATGTTCGTTTCGGTTCGTCACAGACGGCACCACTGATCCGCTTTTACCAGGAACAGCTGGGCTATAACGTGTTCGTCCCGGACCGGCGTGGTCAAGGAGCGAGCGATGGGACAGTGAATTATGGCTGGCTCGATCGGTTGGATCTGATTGATTGGACCAACCAATTGATGGAAGAGACCGGAACCCGGCAAGTCGTATATCACGGAGTAGGGATTGGCGGGGCGACGGTACTGCTCGCTGCAGGAGAACCGACCGTCCCGAAACAAGTGAAGGCCGTCATTTCTGAAGGCGCCTATGCCCGACTGGATGACTGGTTCCAGTCACTTGCGAAAGTCAACCTGCCGTATCCGGCCGGACCATCTCTTGCTGTCGCAAGTAGTTTTAATAAAGTCGAGCAAGACTTCTTCTATGGAGATGTCTCGGTCACGCGACAGACGAGTCGGATCATGGTACCGACGTTATTCATTCAGGGGATGGAGGACAAGGTGGTTCCGCCCCGGATGGTGTATGAACTGTATCAAGCCAAACCCGGCATCAAACAATTGTATCCGGTTCGCGGAGCCGGTCACGGCAGTACCTATTCCGATCATCCTGAGAATTATGAAAAACGTCTTCGCTTATTCGTTCAACCCTTTGTCACGACACCTTAACCTGTGGTGGAAAGAGAAGGGCTGACGGGTGTTCGGAAAGACGGACTGAAAGGGGCAACAAGAGAAATGACCGAGTTAGTTTGGGTAGGAAATGAAACACCGTTCGTCGACGTCATCTCGATGGAATCCGTCGGACCGATCACGGTGGGACGATTCGGAGGTTGCAGCCGTTCCGGACAGACCAAAAATGAAGACGGATGTGTCGTTTGGGTCGGGGTGGACTGGGAATGGACGATGCTGCTCGATGCACATGACACTGCCGAGAGTGCCGTCTTGTTAACCGGCTACTTGACGTCGCACCGTTTAGAGATCGAACGGATTCTGAACGAACCGGTCGAATCGATGTTTTCCTCACTGGAACGGTATGTCGTCTCGTTGTTGGAAAATAAAACGTTTCGGACCGCCTGTCAAACCGTTCGAGGTGAGACCGCCTGTCTATTTCTTGTCCGCAAGGGAAAATACGTCTGGTGGTTATCGGTCGGCGATGTTCTCGCCTATCTGTTCCATCCCGATTTAAGTAACCATCTGCAATACAAATTAAACGAACGGCAGTTTTTTGAATGGATCGGCCGGGTCAATACGTTTGATTTGCCCGTTCCCTGCTACAGCCGGGGAATTCGTGAGTTGCGACAGGGGATCAATCAGCTGTTGTTGACGACGGACGGATTGATTGAATGTCCGGGAGCGCCGTTCGAAGACGGGAAACAGCTGGAAAGAGTCCTGACGACGTCGTATGTCGGCGTCAAGACATTACTGACGACGATTGAACGGCTTGGTGTCCGGGACAGCACAACCATCTTAGCCTGGGCAGTCGAAATCGAAGAAAATGTAACGATGCCCGGTAACGCAAAATAAAAGCATGACCCGTCTTTTCCATATGTAAGGGAAAGGGGTCATGCTTTTATTCGGTTGCGGCCGGTTCAGCATCCGTCTGATTTGTTTGTAAGGGGATCGGCTCATGCGGTGTGTCTTCTTCTGCATGGGTCAACGGCAAGGCAATCCCGACGCTTGTCAACAAAGCAATCAGTGTGGCATTCGTTAAAGTTTGGTACATTCGTTACCCATCCTTTCCTAAAATTGCGTCACCTTTTTAACTATTCTGAATATTTATGTGTGATTCGTCAAGTAATCGCCATCTTCGTAGTATTCTTTTTTCCCGTTAAACCGGTATACTTAAACGTGAAAAAGGGGGATCTCGCTTGAAACTTACTAAAGCCAACACACGTATTTTAGAGTCACTGTTACCACGTTTGAACCTGAACGTCGAAGAACCGGAACGGACGGATATCGAACGCCGTCTCCAAGCGGATCTTTATGAAGCCCAACGCTTACAAAAACCGTTTGAAACGGTCCATGGCCAATCACCGGAAGAACGGCTGAATCAAATGATTGCCGAGATTCCGGAATTGCGACGGGTCGAGACCCAAAAGCGTTGGACGCGGAATTACATTTCAACGATTTTGATGTTTATTTTCATCGAAGGCATCGATGGTATTTTCCAGTTCGCCCTCGCGGATTACATCTTATTTTCCATCATCGCCTTATTTTTGATTGATGCGATGTCGATTTTAATCACGTCCCCGAAAATCCGCGACGTCAAAAAGCGGGTGTGGGTCCAATTTTTAGTCAGCTTCATCTTGTTTGCCACATATAAAGCAGTCCTGATTCAATTCGTGCCGAATCCGGTCGTTCTGATGCAAGTCAGCGGTACCCCGGCATATCTGATTGGAATCGGCGGATTAGTCGGACTGTATCTCTATTGGTCCAAAAATCCGCTTCGTAAACGCGCATAAGGCAGAAGGAGGGAAAAAGATGGAGTTCACGCACTGGAAAAGACGTTTGCAAGATCATCTGGAACGGATGGGATTTGATTTACGAATCGAACGACTTGCCATGCAGGATATCCTGAAACTTGAGGCAACCCATGGTGCTTTCTTATTTTTCCCGATTACGATCAATTTATATGAACGGATGGGATGGCAGATGGTGGCGATTGAGTCGCACCATCCGGAGGACATCGACGATTTGTTTGCCGAAGCCCAGGTCCAGTCCTTATTTCAAATGACGATGATGACCTTTGAAGAGGAAGAACGGGAATTCATCTTAGGGTTCTACAGCAATACCGGACGTTATCTGACAGATACGCTGTCATTGACCGGACAACTGGTCCGCATCATCGAAGAAGAATGGAATGCGGGCGAACCGCTCCGGATTGCGACGTTCGAACCGTTTCCCGGTCTGTTCGTCGCTCCGTCCTTTGCCCATCAGACGTATGCCTTTGCTGCCGTCGAAGACGATTGGCAAATGTTCGTCGGACGGACGGGACGTCCGGCGAGTGATTACCGTTTGGATGGAACGGTCCTCGCACCGCATCGTGTCCCGGAAGGCGAACTGTTTACCCGGATTCCACTGACCGTCCCGCTCCATCAGTTCGAGGATGTTCGGACACAACTGCAGTCGGAGCAGGAGGAAGTTCAAACGTTCCTCGCGCAAGCGATGGCGACGATCCAAGCTTACGATCCGTCATTCGGTTTTGCCTGGCGGGAGACGGTGACGTTTTTCCATGGCATTCCCGTCAATCCGTTTGCCCAGCGGCTCTGGCTGGAAGACGGACAAAAAAGGTTCCGGATCATGCAACAGGGATCACGGCGGATTTTAGCGATTGGTGACACGGCACCGGAAGCAATCGAACGTCTCGACCAAGCAGTCGGGGCGGGCGAACCGGACGGAACACCTGTCAGTGCCGTCGGTCAGCTGCTGTTAGGGATTTGGAAACAATTTGAGTCCGATGAGACAACCTATTTAACGGACGTGACCTGTGAGGGAATTTCAAGACAACAGGTCGAGAATCGGATCCGTAATGCCTTGGCACGACAGGAAACGATTGAATGGATCGTCCAGGCGCAAAACAGTAATGACAGTTGCCGATTCGCAGGGTTGACTATCACGTTCCCGCATCGTCCACCGGGGGTTGTCCAGATTAAACGGGCAGATGATGTGTCCGGAAGCAGCTGATGGTTTGAAAAGAACAGATCAAAAAAGCGGACGCCCTCAGGTGTCCGCTTTTTGGTCTTAAATTCCGAGTGACGCAATCAGCTTCCGGATGCGTTCCTCCGATTGTTTCGGCGTCAAGATCAACAATTGATCGCCTCCGATCAACCGGGTTTGCCCGCGTGGTGTGATGATGGCGTCGTGCCGGATGACAGCGACGACCAGCAAATCCTGAGGCATCTCAATCTCCTGCAGCGTTTTTCCGTCAATTCGGCAAAAGGACGGAACGCTGACTTCGACGATTTCGGCATTCGGATTCGCGACCGTCATGAATTGAATCAACGGTTCGATGTCGATTGCCGGTTTCGCATCGAGCTTCATCAGCTTGACGACCCATGGTAAGGCCGTTCCTTGCAGAAGCGCCGACGTCATGACGGTGAAAAAAACGATATTGAACAACGGATAGGCATCCGGCAGACCACTCGATAACGGATAGGTCGCGAGAATAATCGGGACGGCGCCACGCAAACCGGCCGCTGTGATGACACTCTGTTCGCGGAAATTGTACCGAAAAGGCAACAAGGACAAATAAACGGCGAGCGGACGGGCGATGAGAATCAAGGTCAGGACGATGACGCCTGATACGAACAATGTCTGGGGATCAAGCAGTTGCCTTGGGAACACAAGCAGTCCAAGCATGATGAACATCCCGACTTCTGCCAGGTGGGAGAGACTGCCGCTGAACCGAACGAGAATATCACGGTAAATCAAATCATGATTACTGAGCCAAATCCCGGTGACGTAAACGGCTAAGAAGCCGCTCGCATGCAGGCTTGTCGCGACACCGTAGGAAAGGAGCGCTCCACTGATCAGCAGTGTCGGATATAAAGCGGACGACTGCAACTGGATCCGGTTCATCAAGGAGGTCAACAGCCAGCCGACAAACAGCCCTATGACAAGACCGATTCCCATCTCGTAAAACAGCAGCAAAATCCCTTGTACGATAGAAAAGGCTTCCGGATTTAACGCAAACTCCGTGAACAGAATCGTCAAGAAGACAGCCATCGGATCATTCGTTCCCGATTCCGCTTCCAGCGTATGTTTGACTTTCTGGTCAATCGGTCGACCGTTCAGCAATGAAAAGACCGCCGCCGCATCAGTCGAGCCAATCAACGCGCCGATGAGTAACGCCATCGGCCAGCTGAAATCCAGCAGGTAATGTGCCACCGCTGCAATCAGTCCGGTCGTGACCAAAACACCGACGGTTGCAAGCGATAATGCTGCCGGAAGAACCGTTTTGAAATGACGCCACTTCGTATTCAAGCCGCCGTCAAATAAGATGATGACAAGTGCGATCGTACCGAACAGACGGGCCTGCTCGAAGTCTGCAAAATCAATTAATCCAAAGACATCCGTCCCGGCCAGGATGCCAACGAACACAAATAAAATCAGGGTCGGGACGTTCAGACGGACAGAAAATTTCGTCGTGACGATAGCGAGCAACAAAAGAATACCGGCAAGCAACAGGACGGTCCCTTCGTTCATAGGCGATCCCTTCCTTCGATGAAAGACGTCTTTTCTTTAGTATACGTCATTCCTCGTTGCAGATTCAGAAAATAGTTTGCCGGAAGATGTGTATAAATCCGTAAAAAAAGGAAAACACGTATCATAATGGATTGTGGAATAATGAAAGAGGAGGCATCTCATATGAACATCTGCGTAGTCACAGGAGCAAACTCCGGTATGGGAATGGTGACGATTCAAGAATTGCTCGAACGTGGTGACCGTGTCATCGCGACCGTCCGATCGGAGAAAAAAGCGACATTATTAATCCAACTGTTACGGGAACATGCGGTTTCGAACAAGAATCTGGAAGTCGAGGTCGTACAGTTGGATCAACTCGATTCCGTCCGGCGTTTTGCGGATGTGTTATTTGACCGGATTGGCCGGATTGATCGCTTGATTTTAAATGCCGGCATCATGGTTCCCCCGTACCATGTGACGAAGGACGGGTTTGAGTCCCAGTTTCAGGTCAACTACCTCAGTCACTTTTATTTGATTGAACGGTTGTTGCCATTGATTGAACAGGGACATGATCCCCGCGTCATTTCGATCTCCTCCTTAGCAGGAGAAGGCGGCATGATCCGGACCGATATCGAACTCGAGGCGATCGCGCATGTCAAAAAAGAACAGTATAATCCGATGAAGTCTTACCGGGAATCGAAGCTGTTACAAATGGTCCATATGCGGGAGTTGGCCGAGGAATACGGGACGCGGGCGACGTTCGTCAGTGTCCACCCGGGGATCGTTAACACCGACCTGTTCTACCGGGGGAAATACGGAAAAGTATTGAAGACCGTCCTGAAACCGATTGCCCAAGTCGGATATTGGACTGGAAAACTGTATACACCGGAATACGGAGCGAAAACCGCCCTGTACCTCGCGACGACGGACGATGTGCTCGACAATGGGGGATATTATGCAGATTCCGCCCCGCGTCTCAGTAATCCGGTCGTTGAAGATGAGGCGTACCGCAAACAGGCCCGTGCCCTGTCGAAACGTTGGGCCGGACTTGTCTAAATGATAAAAAAAGGTCTACCGACTCGTGGGAAGTCGGTAGACCTGTGTTGTGCAGACTGGGGGTCTGTTCACCTCCTGACTATACAATAGGGCGAGATAGAATTTTGAAATATGAAAAATTTTACAAAGTCATGCGATTTGATGATTTTTTGATGTCTTGAAGCAAAACGGTTTTCTTCTGGCATTACTTTCGTTAGGATGAAAGTAAATTTTAAAAAACGGGAGGAACACGATGATACGATCAGCTACTACACACGATGTTCAACGGATTGCGACCTTGTTGCGTGAAAAAGCCGAACTGTTTAAGAAACGGGGAAGCCGCCAATGGTCCGCGTATCTCGAGACCGATTTAGAAGCTCTCGTGCAGCGCGACCTGAATGCCGGAAGACTGTTTGTTTATGAACAGGGACCGGACTTACTGGGTTCGATTGCGTTATTGCCGTCGCTCGAATGGGATCAGACACTATGGTCTGACAGAGAGGGGCTTTACATCCACCGGATCGTCGTCAGTGAATCCGCAAAAGGTTTAGGAATCGGAACACGTTTATTGCAGCACGTGATTGCCGTTGCCCAAGCGGAACAAGAAGCGTTACGACTTGATTGTGTGGCATCCAATGACTTTTTAAACACCTATTATACGTCATTCGGTTTTGTCCCTAGAGGTGTTCGTGACGGTTTTGCGACATATGAGCATGTGGGGATGCCGGTGCCAAAATAAAGCGGCATTTAGATAGGACAAGCGATGCAGGCTTTGGTATGGTTAGAGAAAGAATTATTCGAGGAGTGATCGGATGCGACTTCAGATTGGTTTTATCGGCTTTGGAAAAAGTACGACCCGTTATCATCTGCCCTATGTCATGATTGAGGACCAGTTTGATATTACCTGGATTTATAATCGGAAATCAAAACCGGAATTAGAGGCAACTTACGAATCCAAATTGCCCCATGTCCGGTTCACATTAGATCTCGATCTGATGTTGAAGGACCCGGAGCTCCAGGTCGTCGTCATCAATACCCCGCCGGCGACGCACTTCGCCTATGCGTTGCAAGCGTTACAACATGGAAAACATGTGCTGGTCGAAAAACCGTTTACGGTGACGGAGCAGGAAACCCGTCAATTGTTCGAAGAAGCGCACCGGCAAGGCGTCAAGTTGCTTGCGTATCAAAACCGGCGTTTCGACAGTGACTTCCAAGTCATCGAGCAAGTCATCCGATCCGGTAAGCTCGGACGCCTCGTCGAAGTCGTCTCGCACTTCGATCTCTATCGACCGGATGCTGCCCCGGCGATTGCGCGTCCGGAAAACGGGGCCTTATATGGTCTTGGTGTGCATACGATTGATCAAATCGTTGCTTTATTCGGGAAACCGGAACGGGTCGGATATGATATCCGGACGGTTCGCCTTGCCGGTAATCCGGATGATACATTTGCCCTCGACTTTTACTATCCGGAGTTAAAAGTCAGTGTCCGGACCAGTCATATCGCGTTGGCGGGAGCGCCGCGCTGGATGCTTCACGGGACGAACGGAACGTTCATCAAGCAGCATGTTGACCGCCAGGAGCTGGATCTTAAAGCCAACTACTTCCCGGGAGAAGAAGGATTCGGGGAAGATTCCGAAGATGATTTCGGCCGGTTGTTGTACCATGACGACCATGGTCATTTACAGGATGTCCGGATTCCGAGCCCGGTCGGAGATTACGGCAAGCTGTATCGTGCCTTTTATGAAAGCATCGTCCATGGTACACCGTTACCGGTCTCGGAAGAAGATACGAAACTGGTCGCTCACCTGATGGAACAAGGATTTTCAAAGCCGTCCCCTTTCATTTTAGACCTCTGAAATTAAAAATCTTTAGATATCAATATAATTACATCTCAGCGATCTGCCTATGCAGCGCTGAGATTTTTTGTTATAAAGGAAAAGATATCACAACTTTTCAGAATTTTCTTATGGAATATTGATTAAAATTTCAAAAAGATGGGAAAAATTGTGTATACTACAGACACAAGGGGGTTTATCATGAAAAAAATCATTACGTCCATCATTCTGGCAGGTGTTTTGTTCGGTGTGTTCAGTCCATCGCTCATTGCAGAAGCAGCCACGAAGTTGACGGTCACGACAGATGTGTTGCGCGTTCGTGAAAAACCATCGACAACAAGTAAAATCCTGGGGAACATCACTAAAGGAGCTGTCTATACTTCGAACGGGACGTCCGGCAGTTGGTATAAAATCACGTACAAATCAAAACCGGGCTACATACACAAAGATTATGTCCGTACCTCTACGACATCGAAGTATACATCGACCGGTGCACGTTATACGACGGTTGGCACGCTGAATGTCAGAACTTCTCCAAGCTTAACAGCAAAAACCGTCACGCAATTGAATAAAGGCGTAAAGGTGGCATCTTACGGGACAACCGGCAGCTGGACACGTATTTTGTACAATGGCAGTTACCGTTATGTATCGACACAGTATTTGACGAAAACAGCACCAAGCAGTTCATCGAAACAATTAAACGTCCCGTATTACAATCAATACACACTCGGATATCCGTCAGGCTGTGAGTTCGTTTCACTGAAAATGGCACTCGAATATAAAAAGAAAGCAGTTTCTGCCTCTTCTTTATATAACCAAATGCCGAAAAGCATGGCAAACGCCACTTATAAAAACGGCAAGTATTACTGGGCAGATCCCGAAAAAATGTTTACCGGTAATCCGGCAGGAACGCTCGATTACTATAAAAACTGGGGCATTTACCCGAAAGGCATCCTGCCGCTCGCGAAAAAATACCGGAGTGGCGCTGTTGATATCTCCAAACAAGGAGTCAGCAAAATCGAAAGTGAAATCCGTAGCGGCAACCCGGTCATCGTCTGGGCAACCGTTGATTTCAAAAATCCGTACGGCTACTTCTCATGGATCAAGCCGGATGGTAAAACGTTTACCGGCTACCGCAACTACCACGTCATGCTCGTGACAGGTGTCTCAAGCAGCGCGTTTACTGTGTCGGATCCATACCGTGGAAAATACACGGTTAGCCGTTCACAATTTACGTCCGTTTACAATACGACAGGACAGTACGCATTATCCGTCCGTTAATCGATTGACCGGTGAAGCCTTCCGCTTCATCGGTTTTTTCATGGCACGGACGTGATAAAAGAATGAGGAATGTTCGAAATTTTAAAGAATTGGGAATCGATTAAAAAGTCGTGTAAAATAATAACAACCTCGAATGCTTTCTCTCGAAAGGAGTGGTAAAGAAATGGATGAAAAACGACTGGAACAGCTGGAGCAGGAAATCGTCCGATTAAAAGCACGCGTCGATCAGTTGGAACGTCAGCCGGCGAAAGAATCACAACCGGAACCGGTCTCTTCCGTCGCGCGACCTGCCGTCCGGCCTGCTTTCGTCAAGAAGACCCGGACACCGGTCATAAAACAAGCGCGGACGCGGGATGAGTGGGAAAATGTCCTGGCGACGGTCTGGCTGCCGCGAATCGGGGCGATTTTTGCTGCCATCGGAGCAATTTTTCTATTTTCCTACGCGTCGTTAGCGGGACTAATCAGTCCAGCCGTCCGGATTGGGAGTGGAGTCGTCATCGGCTTACTCGTCATGGCACTGGGAGAGTTCCAGTATGAGAAAAAACGACGGGATCTCGGCGTCGGACTGGTCGCGACCGGGACAATCGTTTCCTTGTCCGCCTTATTTGCCGGTATGGCCTTATATCAATTTTATCCGCCGTTGTTGGCTTTTTTCCTGGAAATCGTCGTGCTCGCCATCGCTTACGGATTGATGTTGTGGATGCGCTCGACGGCGTTACTCGTGTTAGTCTCGATTACCGGCTTTTTATTGCCGTTTCTCCAGTTAACGGATGAGCCGAACGTCTTCTTATTTTTACTGTACGAAGTCCTGTTATTTACCGCTTTAGTGTTTGCTATCCTTCGTCTGCAGGCGGTCAAAGCGTACCCGGTTACTGCCGGGATCTTTTTCCTGGCCCTTATCTTCGGCAGTCTCACCGTCAATTTTGAGACACGTCCCTTGATTGACGAAATCACTTTACTCGGGGCATCCTTCATCGCCTATCTTGGTCTCGCTTACGTCGGGACGAAACTTCCGATCACCTACAATTACCCGAGCTGGATAGCGGGCGGATTCGTTCTGCTTAGCCTGTCCGTAGTCGACTGGCCGTTTGCTTACGGACTCGCGGTTCTGTTTGCACTCATCGCTTACGCCGTCGCGAATCAAACGAAGGAGGCGTGGCAAAACGGTGTCGGACATGTTGCCATCCTGTTTGCGATTTCGCAGATTCCGGTCGATCCGCTGAGTTTCGGTGATCAATTCCGTTCACTCCTCTATGCTCTTATGATTGCCGGATTGTGGTTCATCAAGCGGCAGGAAGTGCCGCATCAACGCTTTTTCGGAATTGTCGTATACGTGATGTTCGTCCTGTATACGATTGGAACGTATGAGACGTATCGATTCAACGACCGGTCGTATGCCGTCGCCGTATTCGGTCTGACGCTCGCGACGACAGCCTTCATCGTCTTGCTCGTCCGGACACACGTGGAAGCGATGTGGAAAAAGTATTGGCAAATCGTTCTGTTTTTTGTAGCGGCCGGTGTGTTCGTGACCTATACGCTGATCGTGATGGAACTGCCGTTTTACGCTATGCTTGATCAAACGGACCGGAGTACGACGTTGTCTGTCGCCTACATCCTGTTATCGTTTGTTCTTGTAGCGATTGGCCGCATCCGTGCAGCGGCGGCTTGGCGTCTGTCGGGTCTGCTGTTGCTGTCGGTCAGTGCCTTCAAACTGTTGCTGTTTGATTTGTCATTCTTGTCGTTGATTCAAAAAGCGTTTGTGTTCATCGGCTTCGGAATCGTCGCCTTTATCATTTCGCGGACGTATTTCAAAAAACGGGAGTCTTGAATCATTTAAAATCTTCTGCCTGCGGACCGTGTCTGGAGGGGAGGATTTTTTTATTGAAATATATTGATAACGATTATCATTATCGACTATACTAATTGATGAACTTACTTAATCATCAGGGGGAACCATTTATGCGACATAAAAAAACACTGACAATCGGTCTCTTATCCATGACGGCTTTACTGGCAGCCTGTAATGAACAACCCGCGACGACTAAACCGGCAGCAGCCAAGCCGAATCAATTCGAGCAAGTCGTTGCCGATTACCGGACATATGCGATTGCGGAACTGGAACAGTTCACGAAGCAGACGCAAGCGTTCACGACAGCTGTCAAAGACGGGGACTTGGAACGGGCGAAAGCACTTTATGCGCCAACGCGGATGCATTATGAGCGGGCGGAACCGATCGCGGAAGTATTCGGAGACCTCGATCCGAAAATCGATGCCCGTGAAGGGGACGTCAAAACGTCGGAGTGGGGTGGCTACCACCGGATCGAACAGGGCTTGTTTGAAAAAGGTACGACAAAAGGATACGAAGAGTATGCCGACCAATTGATGAAAGATGTCCATCTGCTCCGGGCGAAAGTCGAGACGGTCGAGGTGACGCCGGAACTGTTGGTTACCGGTGCGACTGATCTTTTAAACGAAGTCTCGACGTCAAAAGTCACAGGGGAAGAAGACCGGTATTCGCATACCGATCTGTATGACTTTTCAGCCAACGTCCAAGGTGCGGAAAAAATTTATCAATTGTTAAATCCGGCTCTGAAAAAACAGGATGCTGCCCTGTCGAAAGAGATTGCGGCCCGCTTTGCTGATGTTAACGGATTATTGGAAGCGAAAAAGAAAGAAGACGGATACGTGCTCTATACCGAGTTGTCCAAATCAGATGTCAAACAATTGAGTCAAGCCATCAACGAGCTGGCGGAACCGCTCTCGAAGATGGGTATCGTACTGGAGGGCTGATCGATGACACGGACTACTTTAGAAGCAGGGGTCACCCGGCGTGACGTCCTGAAAGTCGCGGGACTGACCGGGCTCGGAGCCGCTCTTTACGCAAGTGGACTCGAACGGTTTTTACCCCGTGCCCTGACGGCTCAGGCGACAGATCAAGTCCCGTTCTACGGCAAGTATCAGGCGGGTATCCTGACACCGCCTCAAAACCACGTCCAGGTGGTCACCTTTGATGTCCAGACGACCCGGCGCGATGAATTGATTGATCTGTTGAAACGTTGGACGCGGGCATGCGCCCGACTGACAGCCGGATTACCGCTCGGCGACGCGGACAGTGCCTATGTTCCTCCGGAAGATACAGGAGAGGCGGAAGGACTGTCAGCGGGCCACCTGACGTTTACATTCGGTTGCGGTCACAGTTTATTTGCCAAGGACCGATTCGGGATTGGTCATAAACGTCCTAAGCTGCTCCGGGAGTTGCCGGTCTTTGATCTCGATCAACTGGACCCGCAATGGGCGGGCGGAGACCTCGTCGTCCAGATTTGTGCCGACGATCAACAAGTCGTGTTTCATGCGTTACGGAATTTGACCCGGATTGGTCGCGGTATCGTTAAGATCCGCTGGACGCAAGCCGGTTTTCAACGCTCCAAGGCCGCGGATGCGGCAGGGGGGACACCAAGGAATCTGTTCGGATTCAAGGACGGGACCGGTAATCCGGACGGCACGCAGGACGCTGTCCGAAAACAACACCTCTTTTACCAGTGGCAGGACGGTTCACCCTGGTTGACGAACGGCAGTTTCCTGGTCGTCCGCCGGATCCAGATGCATCTTGAGGTATGGGACCGGACGATCCTGAAAGAACAGGAGCGGACGTTTGGCCGCGAACGCGCATCCGGTGCCCCGCTTGGGTCGAAAGAGGAATTTGCAGCGGTGACACCAAGCAAACGGACGGCGCACGGTGAAGCACAACTTCCAAGTGACTCGCACACAGCAGTCGCCCACGGATCAGGAAAAGAACAACTGTTACGCCGCTCCTATTCCTACCAGGCCGGGATTCACGAAACGACTGGTGCCCTCGATGCCGGCTTACTGTTTCTATCGTATCAACGGTCACCGGAGCAGTTCATCACCATTCAGAGACGGTTAGCAGCGTCCGACCGTTTAAATGAATACATTACCCATCGTGGCAGTGCTGTTTTCGCCTGTTTCGGCGGAATTCAAAAAGGAGGCTACATCGGTGATGCGCTTTTTGCTTAATTTCTTTTTACCGGTGCTTCTCTGCACGACGATCGGGATGCCGGTCGTTCATGCCGATGCGAAAACCGATGACCTGTATGTTTTAATCGGTCAAGCTTTGTCAGCGGTCAACGACGGTGACCGGAGCAGCTTACAGACAACGCTCGCGACGCTTGAACAGCAGGTCGACCGGTTGCCGGCTTCTGCCGAACAACAGAACATCGAGCAGAAGTTGACAGCCGTCAAGCAGCAAACCGCTTTGCCTGCCGTCAAGCAGCAATTGACGGAATTGTCGACTGCGGTCCGGGCGCTGGAAAAAACCAAACAGCCGAAGGACGATTCAGCCGCTAAAAAACGGTTAAAAGAACTGTTCACTCTAACGAAGCAACTGAGAACGGCCACTGACATGTCCGAGCGTCAGCAGTTGCAGTCGGAATTGCTGACAGCCTGGACGGACCGGGAAACAGTCGTCCGGGAGACGAGCATCGGGCACTACGGTCAGGTCGAGATGGGACTGTCCGCAATCCGGATTGCTTTGGCCCGTGAAACATTTGATCCGTCGGAGCTGAATCAGGCACTGGATCAGTTTGACGCCAGTATCCGTTCTTTTCTAAAAGGGGATACGGTGAAAGCCGCGAAACAGACGGGTCTCGTCGAGTTGACGGCGTTACTGAAACAAGCGGATCAGCAACTCGCGAATCAGGACGTCCCGGCGGCGGAGAAAACGCTGACGACCTTTATCGAACGTTGGCCGAGCGGGGAAGGGGAAGTCCGGACCCGGAGCAGTTCTCTGTATACGACGATTGAATCGGATGTACCCGTTTTATTGTCGCGTTTAGATGAAACGACGATGGCTTCCACCCGGACTGACCTGGCCCCGATCATCACGTCACTTGAAGTGTTAGCGCAGAAAACGACGTATTCGTTTGTCGATGCGATGCTCGTCATGTTGCGGGAAGGGCTGGAAGCCTTGCTGATCATCAGCGCGCTCGTTGCCTTTACCCGAAAAGCCAAGGTGACAGGCGAACGGATGATTTGGAGTGGGGCATTATGTGGTTTATTCGCGAGTGGAGCACTGGCCCTGATCATCCAACAGTTCTTTTCAACGGCACTTGCTGCTGTCGGACGGGAACAGATTGAAGGATGGACCGGACTGGCCGCAGTATTGATGATGCTGCTCGTCGGTTCGTGGTTACATTCGAAAACGGCGGTTGCTTCACGGCAAACGGAACTGGCACTGAATCTGGCGGGACGGTCTTTGTTTGCCGTCAGCTTTTTGACGATTTTCCGGGAAGGGGCCGAGACGCTGCTGTTTTATGTCGGCATGGCGCCCGCCATGACATCGACTGCTTTAGCTGGAGGGATCGTGCTGGCAATTGCACTCATCGGGCTTCTTTCGCTTGCTGTCATTTATTTAGGGGTACGTTTACCAATCAACCGGCTCTTTGCAGGAGCAACCGGATTGATTTATCTCATGGCGTTCAAAATCTTAGGTGCCAGTCTGCATGCCTTGCAAATTACGGGCCTCTTGCCGATCCATGTCATGTCATACATCCCGTCACTGCCTTGGGTAGGGATTTATCCGACGTATGAGACGATCATTCCGCAAGTCGGACTATGTGTTTTAGTTGGTTTGTTGATATATCTGAGACGTCGCTCTCCTTCGGGTCTTCGGAAAGCTGTTTAAGCCGTTTTTCAGTTTCATGTTTTATTCATTATGTTTCGGGAATAACTTTATATCGAGAGTAGATCGTTGGCTCGCATGAAGGAGAGGAAACAGGATGATTGAAACAAGAATCGTACGAAACATGACGGCGGTGGACGCAGAAGTGACAAGCTTGAAGTCAAGCGGCTATTCGAATAAACAAATTTACATCTTTGCGAAGGATGAAGAATTGGCGGAACGGATTGCCAATGACACTCAGACGTTGGCGTATCGTGTAACAAAAAAATCATTTTTTGAGACATTGATGTCGACAGTCCGCAGCAACCGAAAAGACCGCATTGCCCAGTTGTCGGAACTCGGAATGACAAAGGATGTAGCAGAAGATTTGGAAGAGGAAGTTCGCCATGGCCGGATTGTCATCGTCGGCTCAAAATCTGACTTACTGAATCCGGCGTTTGCCGCTTCTTATGTCGAAGATGAGACGACAGAATACGGTGCAGGTGTTCCGAAACTCGAAGAGGAAGAAACGACGACGACCTTACCGGCTGACCAAAACGTCAAGTTGGATAAAAAATAAGAAGCGTCGGTTAAACAGGGACTGGCAACAGTGTCAATTTTTAGACGAACAAAGGATGACGGATTTGAATCCGTCATCCTTTGTTCGTCTATGCAGGATCATTTTTTATGGATCTTCTATTGGAGCGATTCACGCAAATCCATTACCTCATCGAACGGAATATGACGCTGTAAACCGGTTGATGTCTTGATTTCAATGATTCCGCGGGCGTGAAAAAGAGCGGTAACCGTTCCCGTCAATGCGGTCTCGGTTCCCTGGTCGAGATAACGGACCGTCACCAGCCGCCCGCTTCGAATGGCATCTTCTAACAATTGTGGAAAAACAATCTTTGTCTGTGTCGTCTGTCGGGCGGGATGCGTTTTGTACAAGTGTTCCAATTGCAGAATATGATTCCGTGTCGCGCGTTGCCGCCACTTTCGCTCCGTTCGTTTCTTAGACTGTAACACGTCGTTCCACCTCCGATTGAATCGTTTACATGTCGACGATACGCTGCCCCAAAATATTCCCCATTTATTTGGGAGATAAACCCGGTTGAAGAAGAGAAAGACACCGTAGAGGAGTAAAGAAACAGAGGTTGGTTTTGAATGTCCGATTTGCGGAAAAAGACTAGAAGTATGCCAGGAACAGAGGAGGAACTGTCTGATGGAACGAAGTACGTTAATTGCCCTTGAAAAACACTTATATGCCATTCAACTTGAGCTGGACGGTCTCGCCCGTCTGATTACCAAACAATTGATGCAACTCAGTCAGGTCGCCGGTTCAGTCGAACACTTCCGGCGGATGAGTTTTGATTTATACCAAAAGCGGGAGACACTCGACCGGATCCCGCCCCAGATTTTATATGAAACCGCTCTGGACTATGAAGATTTTCTCGATGAAGAGTTTGATGAGATCCCGCCATCCTGGGCATTACGGCAGGACGAAGCAGAAGCACTCGATCAGTTATGGTGGTTTGAGTTTTTCCGGATTCAAGCCGACGTGGAGGATTGGTTGAGTCTCTATCTGATTCGACGTATTCGGGAAGATATCCGTTATGTGCCGCCCGTCATCGAAAAAAACGCGTACGCGTTATCCGATGATGCCCGGCAGGTTTTTTGGCGTCTGTTGCAACGCTCCGTCGCCAAACCGTCTTCGAAGATCAAGGCCAACCAGCTGTCCTGCCGGATGGGCATATCAGAGATTGCCCGGTACGCACGGTTTAACCTGGAACGGACACGCCTGGCGATTGAAGAACTGACGGCACGGGGCATCATCTCGATTGAGGAAGAGAACGAAAAGCTGAACCTTCGTGTTCGTCTACAAGTGATTTAAGGAGATGAAACGTTCAATCATGCGTTCATCGTGACGCGCGGAGGGACCGATCCAAATCAAATGACCGGGACTTGCCGACTCGATGAACTGGGCATGGGCAATGGCACGCCGGGCATAGAGGGCATGTTCGAATGGAACGGCCCGGTCCGCCTTGGAATGGATGATCAGCACCGGACAGCGGATGGCTTGCAAGATCGGTCGGTCAATCTGTTGCGTCAAATCAAATAAGACACCCCGCCCCGGTCCGTTCTGCAGTCCGACTTGATACAACAATTGTTGATCGACTCCATTCAATTGACGTCGAATTTCGTCACGCTGCAACAGACTGGTCATTTCGACCATGCGCACAGACGCTTCTTGCGGAAACTTGACCAACTTGTCTTTGACGTAATGCCACAAGACCCATTGCAGGAGCTGCAACGGACGTTGAAGGAGCGGTTGGACAAGCCAAGCCTGATAAGGAAGCGAGATTTCGTGTGTCATCGCACAGGCAAGGACGAGTGAACAGACAGACGGATTATTACTTGCCAACGCAATTGCTGTCGGTCCGCCGGCCGAAATCCCGTAGACCGTATATTGCTCGATGTGTCGCGAAGTAAGCCATTTTTTGTAAAAAGCAGCCAACTCACCGGGGGATGAGGCGACACGGAGCGGTGTTTTCCCGTATCCCGGACGAGACGGGACAATGACCCGGTAACCGGCTTCAATCAATCGTTCTACGTGATAGACTTCCCGGTAATCGGACTGTGTGCCATGAATCAGTAAAATGACGGGTCCGGTTCCACTGTCCCGGTAATCGAATCGGTAACCTTCCCAATCGGCAATGTGTTGCATCCAAATTCTCCTATCTCTTAAATATTTCCATATTATTGTTAATCTTCGTACCTGTTTAAGGTATAATCCAAGTATAATCAAACATCTTATGGATAGGAAATGAGGATGCCCCGTGCCAAATGAAAAATTATCCAATCGGGATCGGTTGTTAGCGGTTCGAGAAATTTTTGAACAGTATTCCGATGAAGAAGAGACGTTGACATTGGAAGAATTAAGTACGGAATTGTCGAAAAGAGGACTGATTGAAAAGCTGTCCCGGAAGTCGTTAAAAGAAGATATCGCGGCTCTTGCCAAATCAGGTTTTGACATCCATGCGGAAGAAACTAAAAACGGTCTGGCGATTCCGTATCATCTTGTCAGCCGTCCGTTCGAATACCACCACCTGCGTTTACTTGTGGATGCGATTGCCAGTGCGAAGTTCATTTCTGAGAGTGAAACGGAGGTCCTGGTCCGCAATATTCATACTTTGACGAGTAAACGTCTGGCGAAAACGTTGACGCCGGTCATACATACCGTCAAGAAACCGAAAGGCGTCATTCCTTTTTCGATTGACACCATTCAAAAGGCTATCATCGAACAGGACATCATCAGTTTTCAATATCAGGGAAAATTCAATGAACGGACACGAAAGTTTGAGTTACGACGGGACGGCGATTATTATCTCGTTACCCCGGCACATTTGATTGTCGATAATGGAAACTACTATCTGATCGGCCGTGATGAACGTGTCGAAGAGATTCGGACGTACCGGGTCGATCGCATCGTCAATTGCAGTGTCTTTGAGCCGGCGCAGACTCCGGTCGAGGTCGAATCCACTTACTTGAGCAGTATGTTCAATATGTACGGGGGAGAACAGGAACAGTTGACGTTGAAGTTCCATGAGAGTGTCATGCCAACCGTCGTCGACCGCTTCGGGACGGACATTCGTTGCCGGCGTTTAGAAGGGGACTGGTTTGAAGTCAAGGTGGGAGCGCTTTTCTCTCAAGGTTTCATGATGTGGCTGATTCAGTTCGCGGAACAAGCGGAGATTCTTGAACCGGCCTTTTGTCGGGAAGCCTTTAAAAACAAAGTCCTTGAGCTTGCTAAAGTCTATAAAACAGGAATTGCGGTCAGTCAACCGATGAATGAGAGTGTCTAACACGATAGAAGCAGATCTTTTGCCGAATGGGGCAGAAGATCTTTTTTTTGTCGTTTTTTGTCGTATATTCATATTTGAATATTTTTGAGCCTTTTTTCCGATTACCATTAAGGATATCTTATTTTTGTTACAGGAGGGGCATCATGCAACATATGGAAAAACCACGGATGGGAAGCGTTATTGCGGGCGTGTCATACCTCTTTTTCATCTGTCTGTCGTACACGTCTTGGTATTTATTATCGATTTTTGCATTTAATCTTCTTTTCAGTACAGAGCTCTTAATGTCAATGGATCTTGTGGTCTTCGGCTTTAGTCCTTTATTTGCATTAGGAATCACGATGTTTTCGCTGAAAGTGCTGAAACGGCATGCACAGCCGAAATTCGGACCTTACATATTGGTAATCTACAGTATCTCGACCAGTATCTTGATTTATTACTCCGTCGTCTACTCGATATTGCCGCGAATCTGATGATGCTTGCATGGTGCGGTCTTTTGGAATATGCTACGGATAGAGTATTAGCATGTTTTGGAGGAGGGGATACGATGAATACACAGTATATCCTGGACTGGATGCCACTCGTGCTTCCGGTTGCTGCCATCGTCTTTATTGTCATCATCGCGCGTAAAGCGTCTAAAATTGATTCTAAATAACCAAAAGAAGGTGTTCCGGTATCGGAGCACCTTCTTTTTGATTTAACGTTCGATTTGTTCCCGGACATACTTTCGGAACAGTTGGAGATCGTACGCCGGTTCACTGCGACTGAATTCAATTCCGTCGAGAAGGTGTGCGTGGGCCACGGCTTCCGGAAACTCGATCCGCGTTAACCATTCGACGGTCGTTTCCTCGTGACGGCGCGGGAATGCCTGTTCGAGTTGTGAAGCGATTTTCAGAAGCGGGTGCTGGCTATGCTTTTTAATCGGTGCCGGTTGCTTCGCCCCCGTCATCCGGACGACGGGTTCGGCTTCCGTGGAAACGACCTGTCGTTTCCGAATCAAATAGAAGGTGATCCCGACAGCGAGAATCGCCAAGACAATCCCTGCCGTGTTCAGATAAAACAGCGTAGCGGAACTCATACTTGCGGCCTTCAGACTCTCTTGCGGGGCGATGTTTGATAAATCCGTCGCATTCGCTCCCGTCTTTTGATCAATCTGTTCCGCGAGCGGTAACGTCCAGGTAAAGAGAGAGCCGAATGCCTCAAGTGCAGGACGGGTCAGGTTTGCGACAGAACCAAACAGCGCTTCTTTGAGCAACCGGATCACGGTAACGAGGACAAGGCTGATCCCGAGAAACAGCGAGACAGCTGTGGTGATCCGGCGCCATTCTACGAGATGCTGTCTTAAGAAGGGGATTGCCCATAACAGACCAAGCAGCAGATAGGCGCCAAGCGGCGGTGAAAGGCCCGGGAATAACAGAAACAGTCCGGTCAGCCCCGTCGCACTGATGGCAAATTTATACGGCTGATCGACAGTCTCGAGCCATGTCCCGAGAGCAATGGCAAGCAACAACAGTATACTGATTAGCGGAGAAATCAAAAGAAACGAGACTGCCGCGACCAGTTGCACTCCAATCCGGATGTTGCGTGCCGGGATGGCTACAAGCAGCGGGAACATCAAAATAATGAGCGGTGCCTGCAGGAGACTGATGACGAGAATCCACCAGAGAATCATGCGCTCACCCCCTTGTGCCGGTGTCCAAGATGAATTTCCGCAGTCGTCGAGGGGACGGTCCGTTGAAGACGTTTCGTGAAATAGCGGCGTTCGAGCGGTAAATCATATTCTGAAATCCGGGCGAGACACTCCATCGTCCGTAAAAATTGGTCTTTTCCTTTTCCCGAGGGAACGTGATACCACTGCCCATCCCGGTTGACCATTGAAATCCAGAGACTGTACGAGGCGCCTTGTTTTTCAAGTTCTCGGATAATCGTCGCCGCCCGCGAAAGTAACTTTTCAAAATCACCGCGTAAGGCTAAACCGTCCGCGGACAGCCCATCAATGATGACGGCATAATCATGATTGCGCATCCGGTCATACTGATAGGAATACAGTTCGCCCGTCTTGGCGTAAGCAGACCAATAGATCGTCTTCGCATCACCTGCGTAAGGGACGACGGAGTGAAAGCTCGACCGATCCGTGAATGGACTCGACCGGTCAATCGTCTCGCCCGGAATCTGGCGTTCGTTCCATTCGACCGAGGCCGGTGCAAAATCCGGAAAGACATGCCCGAGTTGTTGAATCGGCAACGTCAAGTAGAGTGTCATCAGATGGAACGGGTCGGAAATCATGATATCAAACGACTGAATCCGGATTGTGCCCCGTTTGGCTGCCGTGACGTCGATTTGAAACGGGACGCTGGCCTGACGCGGAACAAAGACATGTTGACGCCAAAACTGGCTGCTTGCGTCCTCAATCCGGACTTGTTCCCCGAGAAGACCGGATACCGTCACTTTACCAAGGGAAAACCGTGTCGGATTATGGATTTCAAACGGGATGAGTAGCGGATCATCCCGGAAGGCGCGGACGGTTTCGACGAGCCGGACGCTCAGACGTGCTCCGAGGTACTCGAGGTACTTTGGTAAGAGGTAGCCATATAATGTGTACGCGACGAGCAATGTCGCAAGCAGGAGCGAGCCGTACAGCGTACAGATGCCGGCAGCGACGGCAATCCAAAATAAAATCATCGGGTGAAAGGACTTCGGTGTAATCAATTGCATGTTACACCTCGGTCGGAACAGTCAATGATTCCAAAATCTGTTGGACCAGGCGGCCGTTCGTCATCTTCAATGTCGCTTCAAGTGTCAGGACAAGCCGGTGGGCAAGCAGCGGCGTTGCGAGTTGCTTAATGTCTTCCGGGGTAACGTATGTCCGGTCATGCATCCAGGCCCGTGCTCGTGCGGCTTGCAGGAGTGCCAAGGTAGCACGGGGACTTGGACCAATTTCCACGTCACGGTGTGCCCGCAAGGCATCACAGACGTCGAGCAGGTAATCTTCGACCGCATCTTCGATCGTGACAGCCTGGACTTCCTGTTTCCAGGTATTCAGTTGCTCAAGCGGCAATTGGAATGTATTCGGTTGTAAGTGAGCTCCCTGCAACAAGGCTTTTTCGACCCGGCGATCAAGCGGAGCAAACGATAGCTTAAACAAAAAGCGGTCGAGTTGTGCATGGGGGAGGGGAAACGTTCCCTGACCGTCAAACGGGTTTTGGGTCGCGATGACTAAAAAGTGTTGCGGTAACGTATAAGAGGTATCTCCGATCGTGACCTGTGCTTCACCCATCGCTTCGAGCAGGGCGGACTGTGTCCGCGGCGTCGTCCGGTTAATTTCGTCGACAAGGACGATATTGGCGAACAGCGGACCAAACCGTTGTTCGAATGAACCGGTCAATGGATTAAACAATTCCATCCCAAGCAGATCGGTCGGTAACGTATCCGCGGTACATTGGACGCGGGAAAACTTGGCATCCAGTGTATTGGCCAGTGATTTGGCCAGTGTCGTCTTACCGGTACCCGGCCGGTCCTCAAGCAAAATGTGACCTTCCGACAACAGGCCGATCAGCAGATGATCTATGACATGTTCTTGTCCGAGGACTGCTTGCTTTAAGTTCGTTCGTAATTGTTGGAACATGGATAAATCCCCCTTTTTATTTCGTATTCTTAAAGTTTACGAAAATTCAGATAAAACTGCCAGTGATTTAAGTCTGTTTTCCAGATTTAGTGGTTTTACTAGGAGAGAAACAAAAAAATCCTTGACCCGGGACAGGTCAAGGAGCGGCATTTAGTCTTCAAACAGTTCATCCATTAAGCCGTCAATTTCCTGGCGGCGGTTATTCGTTTCGTCCCGGAGAATCCGGATCGAACGACCGTGCCATTCGAGCCAGTCGCCGATCGTTGCGGCACGGGGCAGACGAGAACGGGGGACTTGAACCGTTTCACGGCTCTCCGTCTCACAAATCGCCTGATCCCCTTCAAATTCCGTGACGGTCATTTTCATCGTGAATCCTCTCCTTTACTCAGGGCGTAAGTCGGTCCGGCTTTTGACTTGAATCGTCTCCCCGTCTGACGTGTACTGAACGGTTCCCATCCGGTCCGTCCGGTCGACCTGGATGCTTTCCGCCGCGAGCGCATTCATGACGGTCGGACGCGGATGACCGTAAGCATTGCCTTCACCGGCTGAAATCAAGGCGCGGGAAGGGTGGACTGCTTGTAAAAAGGGAATCGAGGACGAGGTATCCGCACCATGATGCCCGACTTTTAATACATCAGCTTTTAAATCCATTCCAGATTCGAGCAAATCCTGTTCCGTCCGAATCGGAGCGTCTCCCATGAAGAGAAAGGTATTATTGCCATAAACGAGTTGCAGAACTGTACTCCAGCTATTTAAATCACGTGTGCCGTCGCGGAGCGGGGCGAGTAAGTTCAGTTTTACTTCGTCACTCGGAATCGAGACACCGGCCTTAGCCGTTTTAATGGTGATTCCTTGCCGTTTGACGGCGAGTAAAAAGTCCCGATAGGTTTCTGTCGTGTGGTTGACGCGTGGTGCGTAGACTTGATCAACAGGTAGGGCATCGAGAATCGTATCGAGCCCGCCGATATGATCTGCGTCCGGATGTGTCGCGATGATGGCCGTTAAGCTTGTGATGCCCAGGTTTTTCAGATAGCGGACGACATCGTCCCCTTTCCCGTTGTTCCCGCCATCAATCAAAATCGTTTCGTTTTTCGTCTGAATCAATGTACTGTCACCCTGACCGACATCAAAGCCGTAGACGTGAATGACGGAACCTGATTCCGGACGATCACCAGGTGACGGTTCGTCGTCGCGTGTCATATAAAAGACGACAATCAGACACAAGGCAAGCAACAGAACGGAACCCCATTTCATGTCTATCCCTCCCGTTTCTCAAACAGATACAACATGCCGTTACGCGGATGACCGAAGCGGGGACCGACATACCCCCGTTTTTTTAATGCAGACCGCATCAGAATCATCATCCCGCCGTGTCCGACGAGCAGGACCCGGTCATGTTCTTGTTGTTCAAACGTCAACTGGTTTAAGAGAACCGTAATCCGCTCGTTGGCATCCTTGATTTCCGCTTGAATCCGCTTGCTGAAGGGGGCGACAAGTCGTCCGATCAACGCCCAGGCGAGAAACGGGAGGCGGATCCGCGAGCGGATGGTCGGGAACGGGACTTCCCGTAACAGGTCCGTTATGATAATGTCGTTTCCATATACACTTTTCGCCGTCTGAACGGCACGCGGCATACTGCTGGCGTAACAAATCGTCCAGTCGATGTTTCCGAGTTCAACCGGCTGGACATCGATGGTCGAGACGTCATAACGTTCGATCCAGGCCTCGATATCGGCTGCGCTGATCCAGCCTTTGGTCGGGTAACCCTCCGTTACCCGGTGGTGTCTGACTAATCCAATCTGTTTCATATGTTTGTGACGGTCGCTTGCATCAAGAAACCGTCCACCTCTCTTTCCATCTCTCTATCGCCTTGCTGTCGTTACAGGGCAAGGCGGATCGCCATGCCGCACAGCAAGGCACCGAGAATGCTCAGTAAACTGCCGATGATATAATATTCCGCAAAACGGCGGTCGTCAAACTGTTTAAAACGGGCCAATGCCTTTAAGGCAATGATGAATCCAATGGCGCCCGTTGCATTGACCGCCACCAAAGAGACGATGATGGCCCGTTCGACGAGTCCGATGTAACGGCCGACGCCGTTGATTTCCGTCGTATAACTGCGGGCGGAATCCTCGACTTCATGCGTGACGGACCGCTTCAGACCGTCCAGTTGTTCTTTTCGTGTGACCTTCCGCTCAAAATGCGATTCAATCAAGCGGGGCGCAAAGGGCGCAAGCAGCGGGGCAATCCCGCGTCCGATTAACTCCGTTGCAATCAAGCCCCAGACGCTGATCCACAGGATTTGATCCGGTAACGTAAACGATGCCGGCCAAGCGACAGGGGTGAAAAAGAGGACGATACCGGTCAGAATCCCGATATGGATCAATTGATCGATCCAAAAGGCAAGTGCCGGATGCAAAAGACGTTTGAAGGGCGAGCCGTCCAGTAAGGCATGTGTCCCGATGATGACACCGCCGATGATCCAGGCCGTCTGACCAGTCACGTCATTCATCTGGTAAAAGAGTCCGAGGACGGCGGCTGTGCCGATGCTATGTATCGTTATATGTTCGAGTAATACCCGAAACGTGCGTTGTTTCAACTTTGCCATCCGTTGACTCTGGAACGGAAAGTCCGCCAGCAGGTGGATCAGAAGCAGGCTTAACAGCAAAGTCATCCGATCGCCTCCCAGACTTGTAACTGGTTTAAGGCATCAATCAATGCCTGTTCGAGACGTTTACGTTGTTTACGTTGGGAACGGGCGACAAGTTTCGCAACATTCATCCGGGCATCTTTTTCGTGAAAGCCCATCTTCAAACCGATTTCTTCGTAAGTAGCGTCCGGATGCAGATCCATCAGCCGGTGTAATTCGATTTGCCGGTCCGTTTTGCCGAAATAAGCGGGATACAGCATCTCGATATAACCGTTCAGCAGGGCGGTCGGCAAATAAGGCGGTCCGGCAAAGGAAATCCGGTTTGCGGTCTGTTTTGCCACTTCCTGGGCCTCAAAAGCGAAAATGATGGCACTTCCGTTGGCTTCATCGGCATGAGTCGTCGATAACGTCTCATATTGACCGAATCCGATTCCGATATAACCGTTTAACGGTTGATTCAACAGCATCAACATGAGCGGATAACTGACGGCATATTCGTTGAATACGCCAAGCAGACTGTCACCGGACTTGATTTGAAACGGTACGAGTGCTGCCGGAAATGCTCGGTTCAGCTGATCCGCCAACCGATGCAGATCGGTTAATAATTGTTCTTTACTGGAATACGCACGGGAATTTTGAATATCAAATGAAACTGCAACAGCTTGCATACAAATCCTCCTTGTTACCGAATATGCGGTTACTTATCATTTGTTACTGGTTAAAGGGTAACAATAGACTTGTTACTGTATTTAGAGTAACAGGGAAGCGTAAAAAAACAAAGACTGATTCAAATCTTTTTTATTTTTTCTTTTAGTTAACATAACATATATTATCAATAGTTGATAATTATTGTCTCATAATTAAGGTAAACTCAATATAGTGAGACAAAACAAAAAAACACGGGATTAACCGTGTTTCCGACAATCGTAATGATGTGTCCGTTCCAAGCGGCTCATTAAACGATCCAAGAAAATATGATGCCGGCGTTCGAGTTGCGTGATTCGTTCAAGCGGTAACCAGGCGAAATGGAAAAAATCACCGCAATCTTGACCGTCACCAGCAACACAATGCGTCCATCTGTTTTCCTGACATTCGATATGAGCATGATAGAAATACGTGTAATGCACCCGCATGCGTTCCGGATAACGCATTTCTTCTTCACCTACGTACTGGACGGTCGCGAGCGATAAACCGCTTTCCTCGAGTGTTTCCCGAACTGCCGCTTCCTTGGCGATTTCGGCATCTTCGATTGTGCCGGCAGGAATTTGCCAATCACTGTCTGGAGCAGATTGCGGATGAAAAACAAGTAGTTCCCATCCCTCTGGTTGCTCCCGTGTGATATAGATTGCTACTTTTTCGCGTCTTCTGAATTTCATCGTCATCACCTCTCCAGTTGGCAGATGGCACAAAAGCAGCCGAGGAACATGTCCGTAGCTGCTTGATGAAACGAATTCTATAAGCTAAAGCTCCGAACTGCCCGCTCCACATACTTCGTGGTAATCTTGCCTGACCATTTTCTTTTATTGTAGCGGTTATTGGCGGTCGTTTCAATTTGTAAACGGGTGATTTGCCGATAATTCGAAGAAAAGTCTGATAAAGCGGTCAAAACAGGCGTCAGAAAGCTAGAAACGAACGGGAAACAGCGACTTTATGCCATATTTCATAAAAAAAGACACCCCTCTATCAAAATGAGGGGCATCTGACCATCAAACAGTATACCAATCGAGAAGCGGACCGAATTTTTCTTCATCATAGGCAAACGAACCGTTCGATAACCGGTCGAGGAAGGACAACGATTGGACTTGAATTGTCTTTTCCTGCTCTTTTCCGATCAAAATCAGCTCTTTTGCTTGTGTGACGTCGATCAATGCCGCGACCTGATGCGGTTTTGATTTTAAATCACGTAACAGTTGTGTACCGCGCAAGGCGCGGTTCGAGACCTGGAATTGATCCGCAAGGCGCATTTTCTTCAAGGCACCACGTTGTGTCAACAGGACGATATTCGGTGCTTGTTTGAAGCCGATCGCACCGGCCACGACATCCTGATCACGAAGGTTGATCGCTTTCACACCCGCTGCCCGGACACCGACGACCGGGACATCGTCTTCCGTGAACCAGAGACCGAATCCATGCTGGGTCGTTAAGAACAATTGCTCTTGTCCGGTAGAAACCTTGGCATACAGGACTTCGTCATCCGCTCGTAAACGGACACCCTGCAATGGTTTTGATTTCCGCTGAGCATTGTAGTCGCTCAATTTCGAGCGTTTGACCATCCCTTGGCGGGTCACGAACAGACAGTGTGAGTTCTCGTCAAACGTCCGGACGAGGTCGACCGATAAAATCCGGTCGCCGGGATCAAGCGGCACGAGATTGGCGACGTGTTGTCCGCCGTCTTTCCATTTCGTATCCGGCAACTGATGGACCGGAATCAAGAGATAATTCCCCTGAACGGTCCAGACGATGACATGATCCGTCGTCATCGCTTGTCCTTGATACAGCAGTCGGTCCTGCTCTTTCATCTCCGGCAAATCGTTGGTCGCGCCGAAAGAACGCATTGAAGACCGCTTGATATAGCCGTTTTTCGAGACGAAGACCATTGTTTCCTCGACTGCAATCATGACTTCTGTCTTCAATTTCAACTCTTCGACTTCCGCTTCAACCGTCGAACGCCGGTTATCAGCAACCTGCTCTTTTAAGACCGTCAATTCCTTGATGATCAATCGGTTCCGCGTTTTTTCGTCGTTTAGAATCTTCTCAAGACGGGTGATTTCTTTTTCGAGTTTTGCCGCTTCGTCCTGTAATTCGACGATATCGGTGTTCGTTAACCGGTACAACTGAAGCATGACGACCGCTTCTGCCTGGCGGTCCGTGAAACTGAACCGTTCAACCAGCTTGTCTTTCGCTTCCGATTTGTTGGATGCGGAACGAATCAACGCAAGTGTCTCGTCGAGGACCGAAATCGCCGTCATCAAAGCCGAAACGACCTCCTGGCGGCGTTTTGCCTGCTCGAGATCAAACGACGTCCGGCGGATGACAACATCTTTGACGTGGCTGAGGTAAGCATCAAGCAGGGCAAGAACGCCCATCTGACGCGGTGTCCGCTCGTGAATCGCGACCATATTGTAGTTATAGGCGACTTGCAGATCGGTTTGCTTCAGGTAGAAGTGAAGCACCCCTTCTGCGTCCGCTTCTTTTTTCAGCTCGATGACGACACGAAGACCATCTCGGTCCGTCTCGTCGCGGACTTCCGCTACCCCTTCGACTTTACGGTCCAGGCGGAGTTCTTCCATCCGTTTGACGAGGTTGGCCTTATTGACTTCATACGGGAGTTCCGTAATCAGAATCTGTTGGCGTCCGCCGCGTAACGTCTCAATCGTTGCCCGAGAGCGGATGATGACTTTGCCACGTCCGGTTTCAAACGCTTTTTTGATCCCGTCGAGACCTTGGACGACACCGCCGGTCGGGAAATCGGGACCTTGCATATGCGTCAGTAAATCGTCGACAGTATGGACGGTTCCGGAGATTCGGCCGATCGCGGCATCAAGGACTTCACCGGCATGGTGCGGCGGGATTTCCGTCGCATAACCTGCTGAAATTCCAGTCGATCCGTTCATTAATAAGTTTGGCAGCAATGACGGCAGAACGAGCGGTTCTTCGGTCGTATCATCAAAATTCAATGTATAGTCAACCGTCTGTTTGTTGATGCCGTCGAGAATCAGGCTCGAAACTTTCGACAAACGGGCTTCTGTATACCGCATTGCTGCCGCACTGTCGCCGTCAATCGAACCGTTATTCCCTTGCATGTCAATTAACGGATAACGCAGTTTCCACTCCTGACTCAGGCGGACCATCGCTTCATAGACCGACGAATCGCCGTGTGGGTGATAGTTACCGATGACGACGCCGACCGTTTTCGCGGATTTCCGGTAAGCGCGGTCGAACAGGTTACCTTCCGTATGCATCGCGTACAAGATACGGCGTTGAACCGGTTTTAATCCATCACGTGCGTCCGGTAAAGCCCGGTCCTGGATGATATATTTCGAATAACGACCGAACCGGTCCCCGACGACTTGCTCAAGGGACAGGTTCAAAATGTTTTGCAGGTTAGACATATCAGTTCACACTCTCTTTCGTCACGTGTTCATTTTCAATGATCGAGAGGTCTTCCGTCAGTCCGAACGCTACATTGTCTTCAATCCAGCTCCGGCGGTGTCCGACATTGTCGCCCATCAGCACGGAAACTCGTTTCTCGGCGACAGCGGCATCATCGATCGTGACGCGGATCAATGTCCGGGTCTCGGGATCCATCGTCGTTTCCCATAATTGCGGAGCGTTCATCTCCCCCAGTCCTTTATAACGCTGGATCATATAGCCTTTACCGAACTTTTTCGTTGTTTTCGCCAGGGTTTCTTCATCCCAGACGTATTCAAACTTCTCAGACTTGCCCTTCCCTTTCGAGACGCGGTAGAGCGGTGGCAAGGCGACGAAGACTTTCCCGGCATCAATCAACGGGCGCATGTAGCGGAAGAAGAAGGTCAACAGCAAGACTTGAATATGCGCGCCATCGGTATCGGCATCGGTCATGATGATGACTTTGTCGAAGTTACAGTCCGATAAATCGAAGTCTGCCCCGACGCCGCTGCCAATCGCGTGGATAATCATATTGATTTCTTCGTTTTTCATGATATCCGCAAGTTTGGCTTTTTCCGTGTTCAGGACTTTCCCGCGTAACGGTAAAATCGCCTGGAACGTCCGGTTACGGCCTTGTTTGGCTGAACCGCCGGCTGAATCTCCTTCGACGAGGAACAATTCATTTTTCTCCGCGTTTTTCGACGCGGCAGGTGTCAGTTTCCCGTTCAGGATGCTCGAACGTTTCTTTTTCTTGCCATTGCGGGCTTCTTCGCGGGCTTTACGCGCTGCTTCCCGGGCCTGAGCGGCGCGGATCGCTTTTTTGATCAGGAGGGTCGCCGTTTGCGGGTTTTCCTCAAGATACGTCGATAAACGGCGCGTGATGACGGCGTCACAGCTTGTCCGGGCTTCCGGAGAACCGAGTTTTGATTTCGTCTGTCCTTCGAATTGCAGGAATTCTTCCGGAATCCGGATCGACACGATCATCGTCAGCCCTTCACGGATATCATTCCCGTCTAAATTCTTGTCTTTTTCTTTGAGCAGCGTGTTTTTACGGGCATACTCGTTCATCACCCGTGTCATCGCCGTTTTAGCGCCGACCTCGTGGGTTCCACCGTCGCGTGTCCGGACGTTGTTGACGAACGACAGGACGTTTTCCGAATAGGCATCCGTGAACTGGAAAGCGATATCGACCTCGATGTCATTTTCCGTACCTTCAAAGGCGACTGTCGGATGTAACGTATCTTTGTCGTCGTTCAAATAGCCGACAAATTCGCTGACTCCGTCTTCATATTGGAACGTGTCCGCTTTTTCCGACCGTTCGTCGGTCAGTGTGATTTTCAGACCTTTCAGCAGGAAGGCCGATTCACGTAGGCGTTCCGCTAACGTATCGTAATTGTATGTCAACGTGCTGAAGATTTTTCCGTCCGGCTTGAAATAGACGCTTGTTCCTTTTTGGCGCGTCGTGCCTGTCTCAAGCAACGTCGTTTTCGGAATTCCCCCGTCTTCGAACGTTTGCTCAAACTGTTTCCCGTCGCGATAAATCGTGACTTTTAACTGCGTCGACAGGGCGTTGACAACAGATGCTCCGACACCGTGCAGTCCGCCCGATGTTTTATAACCGCCTTGACCAAATTTTCCACCGGCATGAAGCACCGTGAAGATGACTTCTGCCGTCGGTTTGCCGGAAGCATGCATCCCGGTCGGCATACCGCGTCCATGGTCACGGACCGTAATTGCATTATCTTTATGGATGATGACATCGATCTGTTCCCCGAATCCGGCCAGTGCCTCATCAATCGCGTTATCGACGATCTCATACACCAAATGGTGGAGTCCGCGATGATCGGTCGAACCGATATACATACCCGGGCGTTTCCGGACTGCTTCGAGTCCTTCTAATACCTGTATGGCATCATCATTATAATTGTTTAAATCTGTCGCCATGTTTTTCACCTCAAATAGAAAAACGTCGAATATTCCAAACGTTCGTTCGTTTTTCTAGTAGTCTGTATCTAATTGTAGGCATCTTCTTGCTATCTGACAAGGATAATCTAGAAAACAAGAAAAAAAGACACCTACTGTCAAGGAGTAGATGTCTTGCTGAATCACGATCACAAGTACTGGTGTTCAATTTTAATGCAACGGTTTTCGATGTACGGAATCCCGGCCCCAAGGGCTAAACTTTCCGCTTCGACACTCGATAATCCGAGCTGATTCCAAATCATGCCGACGTCACCGTGAGCGACGGCATCCTTCGCAGCGTCCGCCAAAAACTCCGAGCGACGGAAAACATCGACGATATCGATATGGCCCGGGATGCTGGCGACACTCGGATACACTTTCTGACCATTCCATTCATTTAAGGTTGGATTGACCGGAATGACTTCGTACCCGTGTTGGACGAGATAATCGGCAATCCAGTTCGCCGTTTTTCCGGAATCGCTTGATACCCCGACAACGGCGATCCGTTTTGCTTCTTTTAACAACTGACGTGCTTGTTGATCTGAAATCATGTTATTTCCCCCTTATGTTAAATACAAGATAGTCTTAGTCTATATACCCGATTCAATTTGGATTAAGCCTTTCAACTGGAGGGAGGAACGTGTTCGAAGTGTGAGAATCAAAAACGGTCTGTACGAAAACGAGACGACCAACTACCCGTCGGACTGGATTTCGATGCAACTGAGAGCGAAATGATTTTTTGTGAAAAATAGTCTGTTTAATTGTTTACATAATATAATTATTGTATTAATTTGCTTACAAAGTGATGAAAATATAATTTGCATCGAGTCGAACCGTTACCTGTCTTTGGTGATTTCGATGCAACTGAGCGCTCCCTGTCTGACAATTTAACGTTGCGTGAAATAACTATTTCACGCAAACTAGTGTACCAACTACCAACGTTTGGTATAGTAGTGACAGAGAGGGGATAGAATGATGAGTTTGTTTAAAAACCTGGGAAAAACCGTGAAAACGGCCCCCCTTCCCGCCCATACGATCGATCTTCCGGGATATGTCCGGATGCCGGATTTCATCCGGTTTTACATCGACCATTTGGCATCGAAAAATTTCTCGAAGGCGACGATGCGGCGGTATGTGTATGATTTTGATTCATTTTTTCAGTTTGTCGCGGAAGCGTCGGGTGAAGCGATTCGAGCACGTGATATCACGCAGGAAGCGTTTCTTGAAATTGACGGATCCGGGATTGCCGCTTATGCGGAATACTTAGCCTTAACAAAGCAAAATGCCCCAAGTGTCATCAACCGGAAGCTGTCAGCACTGCAGTCCTTGTTCCGGCATTTGATCGATATCGGGGTCCTGTCGGAAAACCCGGTCGCAAAAATCAATCGTCCGAAACAGGCAAAACGGGATCCGGTTTACTTAACGAAACGGGAATGGGATGAGTTGATCCAACTGTTGCCGTCGAATATCGAGATGAATGCCCGGGAAGCGGCACATTATGAACGGGATCGCGTCCGGGATATCACGTTGTTCCAGGTGCTCGGTTACAGTGGCATGCGGCTCAGTGAAATGACGCAATTGACCTGGAGTGCCATTGATTTTCACGAAGGAACGATTCGGGTCATCGGGAAAGGCAACAAGGAACGGGTCATTCCGCTTGCGAAGCCGGTCCGGGTCGCCTTACGGAAATACGCCGCACACTATAGTGTAACGATGCGGGGGCCGGATCCGATTTTCCAAAAGCAAGGCAAAGCGCTCAGTCCCCGGGCTGTTCAACATATTTTAAAACGGCACGTTGACCGGTTGCGCCCCGTGCTGCCGTTTTTGGAGCGAAAACAGATCACACCCCATAAATTACGGCACACGTTTGCGACGCGCCTGGCGACAGGCGGGGTCGATGTCTTGACGATTCAACAATTACTTGGCCACGAATCGGTCGCAACGACACAGGTCTACGCCCATATCGGTGATCAGGAGAAAAAACGGGCGATCGAATTATTTGATGGTGAACGATAATTGTATTATGTCACCTGAGTGTCACTGAAAGGAGAACTTGGATGAATTATGGCTTAAGTGAACGGAAAATCAAACAAATGTCGGATACCTATGCCTTTCGTCGCGGGAAACGTTACGTCGCTGCCAAAAAAGTTACATTACGGAACTACCAATCCGGTGATTTGCTCGTCGAAGCCGCTGTTCACGGTGAATCTGTCTTCACTGTCACCGTCCGCGTCAAGGAACACGGCGTGGATGCCGGTTGCAACTGTCCGTCGCTGGCAATGGATCAATCGTTTTGCGGGCATATCGTCGCCGTGTTGTTAGCGATGCATCATGTGCAAGTCTACGGCACACCTGCCGGAAACCAATCGTTGATCCGTCCGTTTGCGACGACGCGCCAGGCAGAAGACGCAGCAGTGACGGCTTATTTGCAAACATTAAGCAAAACGGAACGGGCAAAAATCAGGTTTGATGTCAACGGTTCGGCGATTGTGATGGAAAGTATCACAGCCCAACAACGTTTTACGATCAGTTCCGCTTATTTTGACCGCCTTTTGCATACGCGTGACCGTTTACGGAATCTGGCCGACGTCTGGCTCAGTCCCCTGCTCAAAAAACGGCTCGTCAGCGGTCCGCCGTTAGTCGAACTGGCGCTCGACCGCGAGCAAGGTGGGCTTGAACTGCTCGTGACGTTTAGCTATCAGGGGGTTCGGATCAATCCGTTACAGGAGACGGATTGGCTCGGGCGCGATGTATCGCTTGAAGGATCCGTCCTCCGCTACGTGACAGAGAGTGGTTTCTTGGAGCGGGACGGTCGCTATCGGTTAGAAGAAGAGGAAGCGGAATATCAGTTTTTGAAAGGTTTGCTCGACCCCCGTGTCGTTTACGGCAAACTCATCGTCCAAGTGACGGAGAGTATCCGCCAATCCTTACCGAACGGACCGTTTCATCCACGGATCGATGTCGAGACGACGGACCGCTTGGATTGGTTGACGTTCCGCTTTTCTATGGATGGAATCCCGGAAATGGAACTGAAACAGGTCTTGCAGTCGCTTGTCACCCGGAAAACGTATCACCGGTTAAAGAACGGTCAGTTTGTCTCGTTTGAGACCCGGGCATTTGAACAGTTACAACGCGTTTTTCGGCAACTTGAAGCAGCAGAGCAGGACCAACTTGAAGCGGTTTTGCGCGCACCCGCCCTGCCGAACCTCAAACATCTGGTCGGTGCCTCCTTCTTGCATATCCATAAACAATTAACAGAACGGTGGCTCGAGCTGAAAAACGGAACGGGTGTCTACCTGAACTTCCCGGAAGTACTCGATCGGCATTTGTATCCGTACCAGCGGGCAGGCATCCAGTTCATGGCGAATCTTGCCGGACATGACGGGCACGGAATTTTAGCGGATGAGATGGGGCTCGGGAAGACGATCCAAGCGATTGGTTATCTCGAGACGCTTCCGCCGGGTCGGATGTTGATTGTCGCCCCGGCTTCCCTGCTCCATAACTGGCAGGCGGAACTTACACGGTTTGCGCCGTCAAGAACCGTTCATTTGTTGAACGGAGCACGGAAACAACGGTTGGATCAAATCGAGACAGTACCAGCGGACGGAATTTTTCTGATTTCCTACCCGTCGTTACGGGCCGACATGGAGGCACACCAGACCGTCGAATACGACGTCGCCATTTTCGATGAGGCACAACATCTGAAGAATCCAGCGTCACAAACCGCTGTCCGCTTGCGCCGTATTCGGGCGAAACGTCGGTTTGCCTTGACCGGAACACCGCTTGAAAACCGGACCGATGATCTTTGGTCGATTTTCCGGGTCATTTTCCCGTCGTTGTTACCGGACTTACCGACGTTCCAGACATGGTCATATGATGAAATCCAACGATTCGTCCGACCGTTTATGATGCGACGGACAAAAGCCGAAGTTTTGCAGGATTTACCGCAAAAACAGATTGTCCACCATTATACAGAGCTCGGTCCGACGCAGAAAAAACTTTATGCTTCCTACTTGGCGAAACTGCAACTGGAAACGTTACAGCATCTCGACGAAACGAAGCGTGAAGACCGGATTAAGCTGCTCGCCGGTTTGACCCGGTTGCGGCAGATTTGCTGTGATCCGGCGTTATTTGTCGAAGGTTATACAAGTGAATCGACAAAACTCGAACGCCTGCTTGAAATCATTGAAGAAAAAGTAGCGAGCGGACACCGGATCCTGATTTTTTCCCAGTATACGAAGATGTTGGCCCGGATTCGGGAACGACTGGCAGTACGACAACTTGCCCACTTTCTACTAACCGGTGAGACACCGGTTGAAGACCGTGTCGCACTGTGTGACCGGTTTAATGCCGGTGAAGTCGATGTCTTCCTGATTTCCTTGAAAGCCGGCGGGACCGGTCTGAATCTGGCGACGGCGGATACCGTCATTTTATACGACAGTTGGTGGAATCCGGCCGTTGAGCAGCAAGCGGCTGACCGGGCCCATCGATTGGGACAAGAGTCGCCGGTCGAAGTGATCAAGTTATTGATGACCGGGACAATCGAGGAAAAGATGGCGGAATTACAGGATCGAAAGGCGACGATGATTGATGCCGTCTTATCGGATCAGAAGCCGGATATTTTAACGATTCGTGAACTCGTCCGGTTGCTTGATTCCCCCTCTTTTATCGATTCAGCAGGTGATTAACCACACAAATCAAAGAAAATCTTAAAAAAATGAAAGACCTTCAATCCGTTGTCTATCAACAGGTTTGGAGGTCTTTCGACAATCAAATTCAGAAAAAAAGGTTTTAACTTTTGAAAGACAGGGGTATATCTACACTAGCACCGTACAACACGGTCGCTTTTCAATTATTGTTTCTCAATATCAGCGTAATGACCTGGGAGAGAAATGCTACTTACTCACTTCGTTTTTCATTTCTGAATGGAATCCAGTTGAACTAGCATTTAGCGCAAGAATTTCTGTTGGAACCTATTGTTCCACTCCTACATTCATTACCTTTTGAGGGCTATACCAAATTCAAGGGGGAAATGAACATGTCAGTAACATTAAAAGTAGAAGAACGCGAAGTACGCCCACGCTCACTTAGAAAGCAATTACGTCATGAAGGAAAAGCTCTTGGTGTCGTGTATGGCTACAAAGTGGAAAGCACACCGATTTCATTCGATGAAAAAGAATTGGTCAAAGTTGTCCGTGATCACGGCGAAAACGTCTTGGTTGCTCTTCAAATCGGCGGTAAAAAGGTCAACACGTTGATCAACAAGCTTGATATGGATATCTTTACACCAACCATCAAACACGTTGAATTCATCGCTGTTAAAATGGATGAAGAAACAGAAGTCGAGACGGATATCGTCCTTGTTGGCGAAGCAGCCGGCGCGAAACTTGGCGGATTCCTTTCACAAACACTCTTTAAAGTAACAGTTGCCGCAACACCAGATAAATTACCGGAACGCATCGAAGTCGACGTGACGGATCTTGCAATCGGAGATTCAATCACAGTAGCTGATCTTCCGGAAGAAAAAGATTTCCGTGTCGTCACAGAAGGTGACATCCAAGTTGCAGCGGTCGTTGAATCGACACTTGAAGCTGAACTTGAAGAAATCGAAGAAGCAGAAGCTGAGGCACAAGCAGCTGATGCGGATACAGCGACAGACGATTCAGAACAAACTTCTGAAGAGCAAGCTGAAGAAAACAAAGAAGATAAAGAGTAATCTTTTCTCTCCTCCCCTCGTGGGAGGTTTTTTTTATGCATATTGACAAGTCCGGTCGACAGCCGTACAGTGAAGAAGGTACACATCATTGACACATCCACTAGGGGAGCCATTTGGCTGAGACGATTCACTTCGGACCCTTTGAACCTGATCTAGTTCATACTAGCGTAGGAAAGTGGAGCGGAATCCTCGTGCTCTTTTTCTGCATCTTGCAGGTTACACGACCGCTCTCTTTTCATAGAGGGCGGTCTTTTTTGTGGTTTCTTTGTGGGTGTGCATTCAAAGGAGAAGTGATTATGAACAGTTGGAAAATGAAAGAAATCATCGTCATGATGATGCTCGCCGTCGCGTGTGGTGTCCTCTACTTAGGGTGGTCGACGTTATGGTTACCGATCTCGGCCATCTTCGGACCGGTCGGATCAAACTGGATGTTCGGCATCTGGGTCATCGCCAGTCCCCTTGTCGCCTACATCATTCAAAAACCAGGCGCGGCATTGATTGCGGAAGTCGTCGCCGCTGCCGTCGAATTGTTTACAGGGAGTCACTTCGGCTTATCGGCACTGTTGATTGGATTCGCACAGGGGATCGGGGCCGAGATTGCCTTTGCCGTGTTCGGATACCGGAAATTCAATACGTTTACCTTGATGTTGTCCGGTGTCTTCGCTGCCGTCGGAAGTATGGTCTACAGCCTCATCGTGAACGGATTTGCCTACTATACGACGACGACTCTCCTGTTGACGTTTTCCTTACAACTTGTCAGCGGTGCTCTGCTCGGCGGCTTACTCGCAAAAATCATCGTCGATGCGCTCATTAAGGCAGGGACACTGAATGGGTATGCGATCGGACGACAACGAAAGCAGCGTGCCGCATGATGCAGTGTGAGCACCTGACAGTCCGCTATCCGGATCAGGATCACCCGGTCTTACAGGATTTGTCGGTTACGATTGATAAAGGAGAAACGACGTTGCTCGTCGGTCCAAGCGGCAGTGGAAAGACGACCTTTTTACATGTCCTCGCCGGTCTGTTGCCGGAGACGATTGAAGCCGATGTCAGCGGTCACTGGTTGACCGAGGGAACGGTCGGGATGTTATTCCAACAGCCGGACGATCAGTTTTGCATGCAGACGGTCGGTGCCGAAATGGCCTTTAGTCTGGAAAACCGAAGCATCTCCCGATTTGAAATGGATGAGCGGATTAAAGGTGTCTTGGCACGGGTCGGACTTGACCTCGCCTTGACGACGCCGATTGCCGAGCTGTCCGGCGGGATGAAACAACGGCTTGCTCTAGCCTGTGTATTGGCACTCGAACCGGACATCCTGTTGCTCGACGAACCGACGGCGCAACTTGATCCGCATGGTCAACGTTTGATGATGGAGCTGATTGAGGAATTGCACCACGATCCGAACGTGACACTGGTGCTGATCGAACACCAACTGGAGCAGTGTGTGACGTTTGCGGACCGGGTGCTGGTCTTTCAAACCGGACGGATCCGTCTTGACGGACCGCCGCGGGACATTTTTTCAGAACGCCGGACCGTTTTGACTGAGCTCGGGATTGCGACACCGCGCCTTTACCCGTATACATTCGAAACGATACCGGCCGAGGTCGCGGCAGAATGGGCACTCGATCGTCCCCCTGTCCGCGAACCCGTTTCAACCGAACCGACATTTGAACTTGTTGACGTGACCGTCCGGCACGGAAAGCAGACGGTTCTCCAGCGGATCTCGCTGAACGCCCACGCCGGAGAATGGATCATGCTTGTCGGACGCAATGGAGCCGGCAAAAGTACCCTGCTCGAAACGCTGGCCAAACTGTTACCGGCGCAAGGCGGAACGATTCAGTTGTTTCAGACAGCGTTGAAGAAATGGCGGGACCGGACATTTTACCGGCAGGTCGGCTTTGTGTTTCAGCAACCTGAGTTTCAGTTTCTCAAACAGACGGTTCTTGACGAACTGACGATCAGTTGTACCTCACCGTCGTCCGGTCAGATGGATGATGCCTTACAGTACTATCGCTTGGCGGACGTCGCGGGTCAGTCGCCGCTCGCACTCAGTCTTGGTCAAAAACGGCGTTTGAGCGTCGCGACAATGCTGCTTGAGCGAAAAGCTGTCTTGTTGCTGGACGAGCCGACTTTCGGACAGGATGCCGAGACGACGGCACAACTGATTGAAGTCTTGCGGCAAGCCCGTGCAGCCGGGACGACGCTCATCATGGTGACGCATGATATGGAGCTGGTGTACCAACAGGCAGACCGGGTGCTCGTCCTCGGTTCGGAAAACATTCAATTTGACGGTTCACCGGAGGAATTGTTTCAGGAAACCAAGATTTTACACGACAATCAGCTGATTCGTCCGGTGTCCTATCAGTATCAGCAACAAAAGGAGGGGATCCGTCATGCAGGAAAACCACTCATGGCTCGCTCAAATTAATCCTTCCGTCAAACTGGCGACCCTGGTCTATGTCATGCTGTTGCTGATTTCGACATCCCGTTTAGAAGTGACGTTTGCACTGCTCATCCTTTCCGCCGTCGGCGTATGTTGCTCCGGCTGGCAGCTGTCAACGCTTCTCATTCGTCTCGTCCCTTATGGTGTGTTGTTTCTGTTGACGTTTTGGATGATGGCCGCGTTCGGAAAAGGTGAAACGGAATTGTGGGCATTCGGCTGGTTCCGGATCACGGAAGAGAGTCTTGCACATGCCTGGTTGGTCGCGACGCGGATGCTCGCCTTCGTCCTGTTGAGTGTAACGTTCGTTGCAACAACGGACGCGACACGGTTCGTCATGAGTCTGATTCATCAATGTCGTCTGCCGGTTCGCCTTTCCTATGGATTTTTAGCCGGTCTCCGCTTCATTCCGATCTTTCGGCAGTCGATTCGAACGATCCGTCAAGCGCGTCGTGTCCGGCAACAACGGTCACTTTGGCCGTGGCAAACGTTTTTTGACATCAGTCTGCCGTTGTTTACGACCAGTATCCTCCGCTCGGAACAGATTGCGATTGCGATGGAAGCCCGTCAGTTTCGGGTCAATCGAACCTATTATGTCGAGCCGGTCGTAACACGAGGGGATCTTGCCTTTCTGTTGATGACCGTCACGCTCGCGACGTCACTTCGCCTGGTGGTTTGACAGCGGACGATTACGCGGCACTACTTGGGGGAATAAACAGGACAGATACAGTGAATCCAAAAAAGTAAGTGGGTGGAGTCGTGAAACGAATCCTGTTAGTCGGCGCAGGTCATGCGCATTTAGAATGTATCAAACAAGGGAGTCATTCGGATGTCGACTGGATCGTCATCACTCCCTCGCGTTATCAGTATTATTCCGGGATGTTCTCCGGACTGGCGGACGGAACCTATACACTCGACGAGATACGCATCGATGTCAAAGCGTTATGTGAACGGCACGGTAAGACGTGGATGGAGGACCGGGTCGTGCGAATCGATGCTGCCAACAAACACGTTATCTTTCAGTCCGGACAGGTCGTGCCGTACGATATCGTGTCGTTTAATATCGGATCAAACGACTGGGAAGCAAGCACTCCGAAACACGTTACGATCAAACCGAACTATCGTATAGAACAAGCGTTACAGACGTTCAGGAGTGCCGTCTCCCCTGTCATCGTCGGCAGTGGTGCGGCGGCCGTCGAGATGGCGGCGTCATTTCAGTCAAACGGTACACCGGTCACCCTGATTCATGAAGAACCGTTGCTCAGCGGTCATCCGGCCGGTCCGGAACTGGCCGCGCGACTCGATCAGTTGGGTGTCAACCGGATCATTGACCGGTTCGAAACGCTGGATGGTCAAACAGCAACGCTCCAATCCGGCCGCTTGCTCGAGACGGATGCCGTTTTGTTTTTAGGAGGGGCAACGGCACATGAATTGTTTCAGGTATCCGGTCTGTATTGTGATGACCGCGGATTTTTACTGGTGCACGAGACGCTGCAGTCGCTCGAGGATCCGTCCATCTTTGCCGTTGGGGATTGTGCGACTCTGATCGCGTATCCGGATACACCGAAAAACGGTGTGACGGCGGTGCGACAGGCTCCGCTGTTGCTTCAGAATTTGATCCGATGCGTGAATGAAGAACCGTTACGGGCGTTTCGGCCCCAACGGTGTTATTTGACGCTTCTTGCGCTCGGTCATCGCCAGGCCACCCTGCTGTACGGACGATTTTACCGAACCAACCGGCTCAGCTGGTATTTCAAACAATCGATTGACCAGCGATTTATCAAGAAATATACGGTCTGAATCAACAGGCAGAAAGATGAATGGTTCATCTTTCTGCCTGTTTTATTTATAAATTACATTTTTTAAAAAAAGAAGATTCTATTAAAAATATGGTAATATGATGGATAATTAATTAAGGAGGAATTATCATCAAAAATAGATTACTGACTCTCGCTATGCTATCCAGCATCGTGTTAACCGGCTGTGGGCAAGAACGATTGCTAGATCTCAAGCCGGTACCTTCCTACTGGTCTGCCCATTCATTTGCTTCCGACGAATACTCAGATCAGGAAGTCCCCGTTAAACAAAAGAAACAATTGTTGCGGACCTGTATGCAGAATAAAACGGTGTCCCTTCCGAAATCGTACCGGACGTTGCAGTCATTCGGTATATTTTTTACGTTAAATAATCTGGAAATAGCACCGTTTCCGACCGAAATTGTTTATTTGGCACACGGCAATCAGATGTACCTATCCTGTCGTTCGCCTAAGACACAGGAGTTGCGTGTCCATCCGATTAAAGCGTCGGACCATCCGTGGGTCCGCTTGACGGAGGGTCCGGATCGGATTGCACTTCAAGCACCCGTCTCTATTCCACTGAAAGAAGAACAATTGGACCAGCATGTATCCGTCAATCAGGAAATGAGCGCAGACAATGAATTTGCTAAGGATTTGAAACCGTTCCATGCGTTTCAATTGCCGATTTCAGGACAACTGTTGTTCGTCATGACAGAATCGGGCAAAGAGCACATCATTCGAAACATTGCGATGTCGTCCCTTCATCAGCAAGGCGAGTTTTACCTGGTGAGCCGCCGTCATATTGACGGATCGACGTCCCGCTCGTTAACCTTTTCACGCGACGGGTGGGACCTCGCAGATCGGCAAATCATGACGGCATACAAATCGAATCGGATCAAAACGAAGCAACATTCCTTGCCAAAAACGTTACCGGTCAATCAAACCGTTCCCTTCGTGACCTTTCAATTCATAAAAAAAGAACGGGTAGTAGAAGAAAAGACGCTTTCCATTCGTTATCAGCCGGTCTACCGTCCGGTCAAGGAATACCAAATCGAAGATGAGCCGACGCGCGGAATCACGGCCTACTTCCATCCGACAATGAAATCGTTTGAAAAGGCGAAACTAAGTGAGATGGTCATCCTGCCAGATAAGCTGTCCCGGACGGTGGCCGAAGAGTTAAAGGCTGTGACGTTGGAAGAACCACAAGGAACGCGATCACCATTTTCGTACATGACGTTGCTTGAATACGGTAATACCCAGACCTTTCAGGTGTATCTGAAAAAACGTGCCAACAAGACAGATCTTTACTTGCAAGATCAACGGACGAAAAAAAGTACCAGATTATCAGGTGAGTTGGCACGGCAAGTCAGTGAAGAATTAGAAGAACAGTGATGCTAATCGGTTTCCTGCTCCACTAGTTATGATGTGAGACGCGTCTGCTTAAAAACCCCATCTGCTTCTCCCGAAGGAAAAGCAGATGGGGTTACGTGTCTTTTGCAGTTAGACCGCTTGGCTTGATTTGACGTATGAAACAAGTGTTTCCGTGAATTTCTCGCGTTCGTCGAGGAACATCCCGTGTCCGCTCTCTTCAAAGACTTCGAGGCGTGAACCCGTGATGTTTTCATGCATGACTTCGGCAAATTCGAATGGACAGACTTTGTCTTGTTTACCGTGCATGATGAGTGTATCGACCGAAATCTTCGGCAGACCGTCGCGTAAATCTTCGTCACGTAAGGCAATCGCCGACTGGATCGTTCCGTGGGAAGATGCCGCGACACTCAAGTTATGGAACCATTGCTGGAGCGGTTCCGGATGCTCCTTCGCAAAAAAGATTTCCCCGAATCCTTTCAGCATCGATGGACGGTCCTGTTTCGTATCTTCAATCAAGGCATCGACTTCCTCTTTCGTCATGCCGTACGGATAACCATCGCGTTGCGTGAAGACCGGTGCGGCTGCTCCTGCTAAGATCAATTTCGAGACGTTGGATTCCCCGTGGTTTAAGAGGTATTTTAACGCGATTCCGCCGCCCATCGAGAAACCGAGCAACGTGACATTCGTTAATTCCAATTGCTGAATCACTTCGTTGATATCCGACGCCATCGTCGTATAGTCATACCCGGTAGCAGGCGCATCCGATTTCCCGTAGCCGCGGTAATCGACGCCGATATAGCGGTACCCTTCTTCGAGCAGGCGGTTTTTCTGATATTCAAACATGTTATTGTTGGCCGGCCATCCGTGTAACATAACGACCGGTTGTCCTGAACCGATATCTTCTACATAAATCTTTGTTCCATCGACTGCTTGAATAAATGTACCCATCTGTGAAAACCCCCGTTGTTTTTAGTTAGTCTAGCTTCCGTGCACAATTAAAAGATACCCGGTTGTAACAAAAAACTAACATCTTAATATTAAAAGGTTTTTAGTTTTGAATTTCATTGGAAGTAAAAGGGTATTATCATGGTAAAATATTGTTAAAAGAAGGAAGGGGTGATTACTATTAAAAAATCCGTACTCGCAATCAGTTTCACTGGCAGCCTGTTTCTGACAGGATGCGGGACAGAATCCTTATTACAGTTAGAACGTAATCCGAATTACTGGGAAGCAATCAATTTCTCGGATGATTTATTTGAACCGGTACCAAAACAACAGTCAGCCTACCTGTTACAAACATGCGAAAATACAAAAAAGACGGCTCCCCTGCCGAAGCAATACCGGACGCTTGGTGAATATGGACTTTACTTTAACTTACAACAAATCGGCACCTATACACCGCCGATTGAATTACAATACATCGCAACAGGAGATACGTATTACTTAACATGCCGTTCACCAAAAACATACCGGGTGACGGCACATCCGATTCAATTGAAAAACCACCCTTGGCTGAAACCAACTTCAGGCCAAGAACGTAAACCGATTACAGAACCGGCTTTAACCGTACGTACATATAACAAAGCAGCAAAACGGAAGGAAGAGGTTGTAGGAGTATCAAAAAACGTGCAACGTCTGTCCATCGAGTTTCCAGTGACAGGACAGATCGTGTTCTTGGAAAACGAAAAAGACGGGAAACAGAAACCCCTTTTTGGCTTACCGGCATCGTTTTCCTATCCGGAAATTGAGCTGTCATTTGAAAAGACGACGGATGGGCTGCCGTCTATGACCTATACACTGATGATCAAGTCAGACCAGTACTTTAATCAAGAAGACATCATCAACAGGATGGGCAAACAATCCATTGATTTGACCTATCACCCGCTTCCTGACGTCTTACCGGTGAACAAGACGATTCCGTACGTGACCTTCCAATCAAAAGACACGGAAAAGCCGCTGAATAAGACGATTTCTCTGCGTTATGAGACAACAGTCAAAGACATTCGTCCCCGCGGCTTTAACGGGATTGGGAATGATAACAAGGAAATCCACGGATTTCTGCATCCGAACGATGCTGCACTCAAAGACGGAAACTTCCGGCAATTATCTCTGTTACCGGACAAACTGGCGAAGCGGATCTCAAATGATTTAAAGGAAGTGTCGCTAGAAAAACTTCAAGGAAAGCGGGCAGATATCCGGTATATGACGTTGATTCAAAATGGAAAAAGCCAATCGTTTGAAGTCTACTTAAAAGCACGTGCCAACAAAACGGATATTTATGTCAAAGATGCAAAAACGAAAAAAACAGCGAAACTGTCCGGTGAAGTCGCAACTGATCTCCTGACAGAACTGGAGGACTAAAGATGCGGAAAATAGTGCTGTTAGGAATGACGACCATCCTATTGAGCGGATGCAGTCCGGATGTAAAACCGATCCAGTACACCTACTTACCGGAAGTGTACGATACGTTGAATCTGACAGACTTCAAGAAAGATGATCCGAAGTTGGGTGTTCTCATTAAACAGGTGTGCGCGACGAAACCGGTTGCTGCACCGAAAGAGTATGCGATCGGCAAACAATATTTCGTGAATCTCGTCAGCCAGTTTCCGGAATCGATGGGCGAGCAGGCCGTCTATCTGAAAACAAAACAGGATCGTTTTTTGTATTGCCATGATTATGTGTCAAAACCGGGTTATCACAAGTTGACACGAAAGCAGGACCGCTTTTCATCGGAACATCTCGTCATGCCTGAAAATCAGGTGGAGTTTCAGAAGTTATCTTCCAACTTTGAAGAGAGTGTCCGCATCTCCGGCAGATCCCTGATGAAATCTGCGCGACAGCTGACGGTCCCGACGACCGGCTATCTCGTCGTCCGGGCAACAAATGAACAAACGAAGCAGACGGTCGTCACGAACATCATGGAACTGACACCGTTTGTCGGACCCGTCCCGCTCGTCCTCGAATCAAATATTCAGATTCAAGAACCGTACGAAGTCCAGTTGAACCTGATGGGACAAGCACGATATCGTGCGCCCATTCATTCTTCGAAGGAGCGAAGTACGATTCAGTTCAAGGAGGCACCGCATGCAGACGGTACTTACGGTACGGTCACGGTCAAAGAAAAAACCGGAAAGACTACCCGCTACAAGCTGAGCGTCAAGCACGAAAAACAACTTCCGCCTAATCTTGACGTGCCGCCGGACGAACTGTACGATGCGGACTATTCTTTACCGCGCTTCGCCCTCTTTCATGACCGGTCGCTCGGAAAAATGAAATTTGTGAACGGCGATTTAGATATGGCGGAGCCGCTTTCACCCGATGCCTACATCGAGACGTCACTCGAAGAGTCAAAACAGTTGGTCCGGCTGATCGAGGACAGTGAAGAGGCGGAGCCAAAAGGACGATTGGCCGAGCGGCAGTATTTGACGTTACTGAATAAAGGGAAAGCGCAACAGTTCAAAATTTATCTCGACCGGCGAATCAAAAAAACCGATGTTTATCTCGAAGATGTCCACCGGAAGGTCGGTTTTAAGCTTTCCGCTGCCGGACGCGACGTGTTTCTTGATACGTATCACATCAAATGACTTAAAATACCAGATGTTCGACAGCGAAGATGACACAGCAAAACAAGATGAAGGCGATCCCTTCGTGTAACCACTCCTCGCGGGTCAACTGTTCCCGTAAAAAAGAGGAACAGGCAATCAGCAGTGCAAAAAAGTACAGGTAGACAAAACCGCCGGACAGGAAAAAACCGATGATGAAAATCATGCCGAACAAGACCGTTAAACCTGAAACGATGCCTTTCCGTGTCGTCATCTTCCGTCACCTCTCGAGATTCAGTTTTAATCCTTTTACCCGCTTTCCGGTTTATCCATTCCAGGCGAAAAAACCGTCTCTTCCCCACTCGCGGGAAAAGACGGTTTTGTTTAGGCATGCGTATGATCGGCGACGACGGCATATTCTGTCACGGCGTTTGACAGGACAAGCGGTTTGACTTCCGATGTCCCCTCGTCCCGTTTCTTATGGACGCCTTTATAGGCTTGGCTTTCCTGCCAGGCATGGAAATGCGTTTGTTTTTCCCACGTCGTCATGATCGTGACGATATCATGCTCGTCCTGACTGAGATCGACTAAGACCTGCATCCGGATAAATCCTTCCATCTGCTCGATGCCTTTAGTCGTTTGAAAACGTGCCGCGACTTGATCGGCTTTCCCGTTTTGCACACGTAATTGATTCATTACAATCCACATACTAAATCCCCCTCTTGTTGAACTATATTCAGTATACCGAACAACTAAATCTTCTTCCTACTGAGAGGTCTTCAATCGAGCGTATTCGACAAGCGGCGTAACTGTTCGTCGCCTTGCCGGTCGACCGCATGAATATCAAAAAAGAGCGAACGGGGAAAAGCTTTCGGTAAGGCCTGAATCGTATGGAAGCTATCCTTTTGTCCGACATCGAGCGTCCGTTTGATATCAGTTAGCGGTACGGTTCGCTCGTGTGTCCCGACGGACGTGACTTTATACGGATCAAACATTAACGTATCCAGTTTCTGCGACGGGTTTTCCCCGTATACGACCAGGAAACGATGTTGATCGACTTCCAGTAACCGTCCTTCGAACCAGTCGGATGACTGCGACGTTTGGCGGAGCAACTTCACGAGCTGATAGGACGCATCCGTTTGTTTCAGCAGGATCAGATACTGCCTCGTCGGTGTTTTGACGAATGCGACTAAATGCCGGTCGCCGAGCGGTTCAATCCAGTAGACCTGTTTCGTCGAAAATCGCACTTCCGGCTGCTGTTGACGGACGGTCTCGACAATCCGTTTCGGTGTCACATCTTGAGGAGCAGCCTCTTTCGTCTGGAAATAAAACAGACTCCCGCCGAGACCGAGCAGGAAAAATAACAATACGAACATCCGGTGTTTCATGACAGCGCCACATCACGAAGCGGATGACAGTCCGGCATGGATCGTTTCATGATGCTCGCCCCCCTTTCATTTTCCGATTGAAAAGCCGTCAAAATAACGACCGCCGCTTTCGGCAAGCCACTCTTCCAGCAAACCGATGACAGCTTGTTTTTCATCCGACCGGAAATAGGCTTCAAAGGCCTCGACCGGATGGATGGTCTCGAGACTGCGGATCAGCCACTTCCCCTGTCCTGTCCAGTGACCCGACGTCCGTAAGCGGAAATCCGTCGCCTGCTCGAGCAACCGGGCTGCGATTCCAAGTCCTTCCGACCGCTCCGTCACACCGATGAAATCGTCGAGCAAATCGGTCAGAAAGTAACGCGCACGGTCCGTTTCGACAGGCGACAGCACCGGTGGACCGGCGAGCAGCTCTGATTCCGCCTGTGCTTTCAAAGGTCTGAGCAGATCATGATTGAGCAGGACGAATCCTTCTGCGACCATCCGTTGCATCGACGGACGTCCGCGTTCCCGGTCCTGCCGGAAAAAATCCCGGATGGTCGTACTCGAATGAATAAATGCTTCGACCGGATATTCATCGAAGGTGAACGATTCCCGGTAAGAAGCCGGGACGGATTCCCGAAATATGATCAGATCGAGGTCAGATGTCGCGGTTGCCTGTCCCCGGACAAAACTTCCGGCAAGTAACGCAGCGTCACAATCCGGATAACGGCTCTCGACGATTAAACGGGCAGTTTGCTTGGCATACGTCAGCAAATCACTCATGTGTCTGGTTCTGTAACATCGTATTATCGGAAGCAAAAACAGCCAGTTCATCGCCCGGTACAGCGACGATTGAGACAAGACCTTTATCCGGTAATGTCATATCGACGGCCCAGGATTCGTAATAAGTATCCGATCCGTTGATGACCAGAGTTTTCCCCGAACTGAACGTAATGAACAGATGTGGAGCGGCTTTTCCGATCCGGACGGCAATGATTCGTTCTGTATGTAACGTCACGATCAGGTGAAGCATCTCTTCTTTCGGCATATGGCGGACGACCCAGTCCTTCGACGATTCGACATCCCCGTAATACAAACGGTCCGTCTCGATCCGGATTGTGATATCCGGAATCGTGGCGTCGTAGAGATTGATCAGTTCGATGCTGATGAAGCCTGTCAGGTGAATCGTCGAAATTTGAGTTCCGGTCAAATAAGTAGACACGAGCTTTCGGGCGATTTGATGATCTTCTTTATTCATAATTCCACCTCTTCACAAAATAGTTGACGATGATGTCAATCGTGTTGTCATTTTTCTTTCTTATAAATTTACCACATATTAGCAGAGGACGGGAGAACGAACAAAAAAACAGATGACCGTCCGGTGAACGTCATCTGTCTTAAAAGATCAATTCGCTTTTTTCAGGATGTTCAGCAACCATTTCTGCAAGTCTTTGCCGCCTTCATAAAACGAACAGTCGCGGAGTTCGATTGTGTGTCCGCCTGCTTGGATCAATTCGTTGAACGTGTTTCCGAGATCGCGGTTTTCCCACTGGCGTTCATCGTTTAAATACTTGAAACCGAAGTTGCATTCGACGTTAAAAATAATATGGAACGGTTCCTTGAACGATTGGACGGCGCGGATCATTTCAACTAAAATCATCCGTTTTGGTGTTGATTTTTTAAATGTATCGATGACCGTCGTCCGGCGTCCGTGGAATTCGACGACACGGATCGCACGTCCTTCATCGGCCTTGAAATCATAACTCGTCCGGATGGAGACGATGATTTCACGTTGATCAGCTTGTTGCATATTCTACCACTGCCTTTCTCTCGCTTGAGTATACATCACCCGCGCCATGTCTTGAAGGGTTATTTCACAATCCGCCCTGAGAACGATTGAAACCTCCCATTATTTGTCTTATAATGAAAAATATGCTGAAAGGAGCTTGATTGTGAAACCGTTATTTTCCATTATCTTAACTGTTTGCTTACTTTTTACAGGGTGTTACTGTACGCTCGACGAGCAGACGGACGGCCCCCACTTCAAGTCTCGTGCGCGGACGATTTCGAAGTATCACACGTTTGATATCGAATTTTCGAAAGGACTGCGTCCGGATCAAGTCTCGGACCGTACGGTTACGATCACGGACTCGACCGGCGAACGGATGCAGACGGAGCTTGAAGTCATTGACGGCAAGGAGCTCCGGATCAAGCCGCCCCGCTCGGGTTATCAAAAGGGACGCCGTTACATCATACATATCCGGGATTCGATTGATGCACGAAAACAAGTTAAAAGTAACACGATAAAAGAACGGACCTTCACTGTTGATCGTTAAACAGGAAGATCCGTTTTTTCGTTATGTGTTTCAAACACAGACGATCTCCGGCGCTCCGCCAAATGCAGGGAGACGGATCGCATCAGACCGAAACCGATGAACGCCAGCCACACGCCGTGGTTGCCGATCCAGTAGACCGACAGCAACAGCAGTGCAAAGACGAGAAAAGCCTGAATCATCGAGTTCCGGACCGGTTTTGCCTGAGCCAGACCGGAAAAAACGCCTTCATAGAGCATCGCAAAGCCACCGGTTAACGGAAAGATGAGAATCCAGCCATAATACAGACGGGCGAAATCAAGCAGGTCCGGATCCGTGGAGAATGACCGCAATAACGGGTACTGAAAAATAACTAGCAGAATCATCATCAAAAGAATGGAAGCGAGACCAAACTTTCGGGTTAACCGGACACTTTGACGGTAACCGGCTTCATCGTGGCGTCCGCGCGACCGTCCGACGAGAATCGTCGAAGCACTGCCGAGTCCCCCGAACCAATAGGCAATCAAATACTGGATTTGCAACAAAATGGCGTTGGCTGCGAGAACATCAGGTCCAAAACTTGCTCCTGTCCGGGTAAACCAGCCGGTCACGATCAAAAGAAAGATCGTCCGGACGAACAGATCGGCGTTGACCGTAAAAAATTGCCGGTACGCCTGGACATGGAACAAAAGGCCGCGGTAGTCCGGTTTCCAGGCTAACTGCCGGAACATAAACAGGAATCCGAAAGCGACGATACTGATTTCAGAGACAAGCGTCGCGATCGCGACGCCGGCGACGCCGTATCCCAGTCCGAGGACGAAGACGATATCCAGCACGATATTGATGACGTTACTGAATACTTGAATCAACAAGGCGCGTTTCACCTGCCCCTGGCCGATCAGCCAGCCGAGGACGGCGTATCCAATCAGAACGAACGGTGCTCCGTACATCCGGTAATGGATGTATGTCGTGACATCCGGCAACAAGGTTCTGGGTGCTGCCAGTAAGTAAAGACCACCTTCCGTCAACGGAACACGAAATAGCATCAGTGCGAGACCAATCAGCAAACCGAGCAACACAGGACGGTATAAAGCGAAATGCAAAGCCGTTTCGTCATGATGGACACTGGCTTGCGCACTGAAACCGGTCGTGCTGACTTTTAGAAATCCAAACAGCCAGTAAATCGTATTAAAGAACACAGCAGCAATCGCAATCGCCCCGATGGCGACTGCATCGCCGGTTTGTCCGATGACGATTGTATCGGTGACACCGAGTAACGGCGTCAATATACTCGACAAGATCAACGGATAGGCAAGCAGTCCATACTGGCGCGCTGTAACAGGCGGCGTCACCATGTCTGCGCCTCGATCAGATGCCTCCGATGGAACGGATTCATTGAGATAAATCGATTTCGAATCGTTTGTAAGCACGCTATCGCTTTAGGCGAGAACGGATTCTTTCTGAAGAGATGATTGGTTGTCAGTACCGGCATCATCAATCCTCCTTTTCTGAGTAGACGATGTTACTTCGTGCTTCGCGATATAAAGCATTGGCTTATTATAAGGTATTTTTGACTATTTGACTCAAAAAGACCTCCTTTCATATGATTCTTGTCAGAGTCATACAAAAGAAGATCTGTTCATTTGCAGGATTAAAATATGAGTTTATGGGTCATTTCATAAGACACGGACAAATTCTTTAGCCTGTTGTTCCAACTGTTTGGCGGAATCCGCCAAGAGATCAAATTCACGGACGGTCTGTTCGAGCTGTCCACTGCTCGTTTTGACTTTCGAAGAAATCTGCTCGATGCTGGTTGAGACCGTTTCGATCCGCTGGACGATCCCTTCGATGTTATCTTTGATTTCACCGATCGATAAGGAGACTTTATTGGACAGATTGCGGACTTCTGTTGCAACGACGTTAAACCCGCGACCGTGTTCTCCGGCACGTGCCGCTTCGATCGCTGCGTTCAGGGCCAGCAGATTCGTTTGGGCGGCGATGTCACGGATCGTCTTGATGATAGTCGTGATTGAATCAGTCTGCGCCTGGAGTTGAACGAGATTGGCCAGATTGGCTGTCGATTCAGCTTCGACTTGTTGTACGGTCGCGAGCACGTTCAATCCGTCTTGGCGTCCGCTTTCTGACTTAACCGTTAAAAAGGCCGAGGTTTCGTTTAATGCCTTTGCCATACGGAGGACATCCTGCTGCCGAACTGTGATGTCGGTTGCGATTTTCGACACGCCGACGACACGGCGTCCATCTTCCGAAAAAATCGGCATATAGGTCGCTTCGAGCCATTTCTGTTGCCCGTCAGCCGCCCGCCGCTCGATTTTGTCCTGATAGGTGATGCCTTGCATCAGCTTACGCCAAAACAGTTCATAAGCCGGACTGTCCGCGTACCCCGAAAAACAAAGATCCCGGTGATACTTCCCGATCAGCTCGTCGACCTCATATCCCATCGTCCGGGCAAATAACTCGTTGACGTAAGCCACCTTACGTCGGTCATCAAATCGAATAATCGCCAGGTTTTGCTCAATCGCACGGATCACCTGTGTATCCGTTACGCGTGTCCTCTGTTCCTGCATCGATCGATCCACTCCTCTCTCAATCCCCACTCGATGATCATTAAAATGGTTATCTTGTATTATTATCCCTTGTACCAACTAATCCCTTCCAGATGGGTCTGTAATTCAGTAAATAATTCATGCGTATGTATCATTCAGCTAAAAAGAGGCTCCCTGAAGAAAGGGAACCTCAGAAAATATCTTTAATAGGCACTCCATCCGCCATCCGCTACTACGATCGCCCCGTTGACGAAACTGCTGTCTTCCGATACGAGGAACAGGGCCAGATTTGCAATTTCTTCCGGTTTTGCCGTCCGGGGATTCAATCCCATCCCGAGCATCGTCCGGCCCATCCCGAATTCATTGATGTTCGTCATCGACTGTCCGATGTTCGTCTCGACTGCACCCGGGGCAATCCCGTTACAGCGGATTCCTTCCTTGGCGTACAGATAGGCGGTATTTTTGGTCAAGCCGACGACGGCATGTTTCGACGCCGTATAAGCAGCCCCGGCTCGGGCACCGTTCAAACCGCCAATGGAAATGTTGTTGAGAATAACACCATGACCTTGTTTCTGAAATAACGGAACGACAAGCCGCATCGCGCACATAACGGCTGTCGTGTTAATGGAGAAAACGCGTTCCCAGCGTTCATCCGAAATGTCTCCGACCCCTTCCATCCCGTCCATGATGCCGGCATTGTTGACCAGCACATCGAGTTTACCGTATGCCGTAATGGTTTGATCAATCAGTTGCTGAACGGCTGTTTCCTCTGTCACATTCGTTTTCACTGCGAGTGCGGTTCCACCGTTTTCAGTGATTGTCTGCACGACTTGTCTCGCTGCGTCCCCGTGAATGTCCGAAATGACGACATGTGCCCCTTCTGCCGCAAACAACTCGGCCATCGCTTTCCCCATGCCGGAAGCCGCTCCGGTGACAATGATGACTTTTCCGTCTAAACGCATAATTTCTCATCCTTTCTGATTGGATTGAAGTCTTCCTTTGTCTTTTCCCGTTTTCCATCCGGACAGTCACTTGGCTTGATGGCAATTCGGTAAACGTTTTTTTGAAAAACACAAAAAAACCGGGAACCCTCATCAGAGGGTTCCCGGACGTTTCGATTATTTTAATTCGCGGCTTGTTTTTTCTTCCGCCTGTTCGTTTTTACTTTTCGCATCGAACTCGGCGCGTGTCATCACGTCTTCGACATGCATGTTGACTTCGACGACTTCGAGCCCTGTCATATCACCGATCGCTTTTTTGATTTTCGCGACCGTTTCCTGGAAGATTGACGGGATGTTTTTGCCATACTCGACGATAACGCGCAGATCGAGCGCCACCTGGCGTTCACCGACTTCAGCGCCGACTCCTTTTGTGATGTCTTCCGTGCTGCGAAGTCGATCCGTCAAACCGCTCATGAATCCACCACTCATTGATAAAATGCCTTGGACTTCGTTTGACGCAATCCCGGCGATTTTTTTAATGACCTGATCTTCGAACGTTAATTTATTCGAGCGTACCTCTTGAGTTTGTCCAGTTGTGTTTAATGATTCGTTTGCCATTTGAAACCTCTCCTTTTAAATGTAGTATGAAATGATTTATATATGAATCAATCCCGGTTAAAGAACTGAATCCATCCTTCAATATCAAGTGCTCCGTCCCGCCACTTCCCGATCAGGAAGCCGATTGCGGTAAAGACGAGTAATAACAGCGTAGGTCCGAAACCGATCGTCAGGAACAGAACCGCGATCACGAGTCCAACGAGACCGCCGACTAACCGGAACCGGTACGGATACAATTGTTCTTTAGTACTCATGTTCAATTCCTCCCTTTAGACGACACGTTCCGACGTTTTGGTTTTTGTATCACTGATTTTGACTTTCGTACTCGTCACCGGCAACTCAAGCAAGGATTCGACGGCGTGTTTCGCACGCTCTTGAATATCTTTACCGATTGTCGGTAGCCCATCTTGACCAAAGACCGAGCAGTCGACAGTTAAGGCGACCGTTTCTTTTTTCGAATGGATATCTGCATGGACGCTTGGCGTCCGGACTCCACTGATACCACGAATCGACTCAAGCGCCGTCCGTTCGATGGTTTCTTTCGAAATCGTGATGTTGCCGTCTCCTGTCCGGATCAACAACCGTTGACCTTTCGAGCGGCTGAGTAATCCGGTGAATAAGAGAATAACGAATACGAAAGCTAAAAACCCACCAATTGAGAGTACTGTGTAGCTGTACCATTGTTGATCCTGCCATTGTTCAAGTAACGGGCTGAGTCGTGGAACATCGTAGACGCCGAGAACCAGTAAGCCGACGCTCACTAACCCGAGCAGACCGATGAGAACGAGTAAGAAACGATTGAACCCATTCATCTTCATCTCTCCTTTAGATAACATTATAAGAATCTTTCACATAAGACTTTCGCTAGCTGAAATATTATGTGTATGGTGTGTTTATTCCCGTTCACTAGACCTTAAAACATTTAAACACACTTTAAATTAAAGTTATATTATTCTGATAATTTAACCTTGTGTCACTAGGAAATCAGTGTTTTATCTACTATATTTAATAAAAAAGTCCCTTTCATCCAAAAAAGATGAAGGAAATTTCGTTTTTAAATGAAATTTTAGTATTTATCATATGGTTTAAACAATGTCAATATTATTTTACTTGAACGGAAAATGCGACATTTCCATCCCCTTGCTTCCACCACCCATAAACATGATAGATATAAAGACCTTTCTTGTTCGGTACGGTTAACTGTTCGTTCTTCAGTTGAACAGTTTTGTTTGTTGCGTCCTTCAACCATTGTTCCGTCTGGATCCGTTCCGGCGCGGGACCGTCGTTAAAGGCGACTTCAATCTTCTCACCGGGTTTGACGACTGCCGGTGTCTGGTCGGCTGTCATGTCGAGCGGGGTCGAATATGTACTATCTGCACATTGATCAATCAATAGGCCATTCCAACAATAAGATCCGCTTGTCACACCGATGTCTGTTCCGTTGACGGAAACATCCGGTTCCGGCGGTGACCCGCGAAACGGTTCGACGTATAAAACCAATCCGACTGCTACTATAAGAACGAGCCAAGAACGAGCCAAAATCCTTTTCGCATCGTATTCATCCTTTCGGTCTTCGAACTGTCCGTACGAGGTTTGCTGATGTTTAAAAGAGGTTAATACTTCTAAGTTGAGTTAAAAAATATGCAGGAGGTTTTCTAAATGATCGAAAACAAAGTCGTCATCATTACAGGAGCATCAAGTGGCATCGGGGAAGCTACTGCTAAGTTACTCGCTAAACAAGGTGCGCAACTGGTCCTCGCAGCGCGCCGGGAAGATCGTTTGAAAACTTTGCAACAGGAAATCGAACAACTCGGCGGTAAAGCCGTCTATCAGGTGACGGACGTCACGGACGCGTCGCAAGTCGATGCACTCGCGAAACTTGCACAAGATACGTTCGGTTCGGTCGACGTACTCGTCAACAATGCGGGCTTGATGCCGCTTTCGAAACTGAACAAAAACAAACAGGATGAGTGGAACACGATGGTTGATGTCAACATCAAAGGTGTCCTCTACGGCATCGGTGCGGTTCTGCCTTATATGCGCGAGCAGAAACGAGGACATATCATCAACATCTCGTCTGTCGCAGGACACGACGTCATGCCGTCGAGTGCCGTTTACAGCGGGACGAAATTTGCCGTCCGTGCGATTACGGAAGGTTTGCGAAAAGAAGAGTCGGTCGAAAACAATATCCGCGCGACGATCATTTCACCGGGAGCAGTTGATACCGAGCTGAAAGATCACATCACGGACGAAGAAATCAAACAAGGCATCGGCGACTTAAAAGCGATGGACGCTGACGCCATTGCCCGTGCGATTGCTTACGCCGTCAATGAACCGGACGATGTGGCGGTCAATGAAATCCTGATCCGTCCAACTGCCCAACAATAAGTCAAAACGAACACCGCCTGTACGCAGGCGGTGTTTTTTAATGGAGCAATCGTTCGGCAATCAACTGATAGGACCGGAGCCGCTTGTCCTGATCAAACGCATTATTGATCAATAGAAACTGATCGGTCTGGTAACGGTCGGACAACGCCTGCAGTGCCTCGGCGACTTCGTCTGGTGTCCCGACAATTGTCCGCCGGCGGTCGTGCTGGATTCGTTGTTGTTGCTCGGCATTCCACGACTTATTTTCTGTGGTCGCAAACGACGGCACGATCGAATGGCCAAGCCGGATCCCTTGAATCCAGGCGTCTTGCGTCCGTGCCAAGGCTTCTGCTTCTTCCATCGTTTCGGCACAGATGACGAAAATACAGACGATGACGTTCGGTGTTCGTCCGTCGACCGGAACGAATGCGTCGCGGTACGTCTGCAGCGTTTCTTGCCACTTGTCGGGATTGATGAAATGACCAAACACGAGTCCGTGTCCCCGCTCGGCAGCGAGTATCGCACTGCGCGGCGACAGTCCGAGCACGGATAACGGGATCCGTTCCTCGACACGCGGTGTCGTCTTGACGATCCGATACGGATGACGCGACGACAAGGAATCTGTCAAAAAACCTTCAACCTCGTCGAGTATCCGCGGAAATTCAGCAGCGGCATTCTCGGCGCCGTCTGTCAACGCACGCCGGGTCCGTTCACTGCCGCCCGGCGAATTGCCGATTCCGAGTTCAATCCGGTTCGGATAAAACGCAGCCAGTGTCGAAAACGTCTCGGCTACTTGAAGCGGATGATACTGCGGCAGTAAGATCCCGCCGGAACCGAGCTTAATTTTCGAGGTCGCGTCCCCCATCCGGGCAATGAACAATTCTGGCGCCGCACTGAGCAACCCGTTCGTGTTGTGATGTTCAGCAAACCAGTACCGGTCATACCCAAGGCGTTCCGCCTCGACGACCAGTCGTTTTGTCGCCTCCATCGTCTGTTCGATCGTATCCCCCTCGTGACGCGGGACCTGATCCAAGATTCCTAAGCGCATACGCTCGCCTCCTCTACACATTCAGTGTACGCGGTCGCTGCGGTGAATTCAAAAAGAAGGGATCAGGCGCGGACGAGCCGGCGGTCTTCGATGATCAGACCGTCCCGCATTTCGATTTTGCGGTCGGCCCGTTCGGCGAGAGCCGGATCGTGGGTGACGAACAGGACGCCGCAACCCTTCTCTTCATTCAAAGTGCGCAACAGGCTAAAAATGATTTCACCGGTTTCGGTATCGAGATTGCCGGTCGGTTCGTCCGCCAGCAACCATTTCGGTTCGTGGACGAGGGCCCGGGCGACGGCGACCCGCTGTTGCTGACCGCCGGATAACTGCGACGGGAGTGAACCGGCTTTATCCGCCAGTCCGACTTTCTCGAGCAGCGACAAGGCCCGCTCTTTTTTATCGTACGTCACTTTCCGCCCGAATAACGGCGCCATGACGTTTTCGAGCGCGGTCAGTGTCGGAATCAGATGGAACTGTTGAAAGATGAAGCCGACGTTCTCAAACCGGAAATCGGACAGTTCTTTGCTCTTGAGCTGATGAATCGCTTGATCGCCGTATGACAGCGTGCCGCTCGTCGGACGGTCAAGTGTCCCGATCAAGCTGAGCAATGTCGATTTTCCGGAGCCGGACGGACCGATGATCGAAATGAAGTCCCCGCCATCAAGCGTCAGATTAATATCCGACAAGGCATGGGTCTCGATGCCGTCACCGGTAAAGGATTTTCCGAGTTGCCGGCAAATGAATGTATCTTGCATGCGTGTTCTCTCTCTTTAAATATAGCTGTCTACCTGTTTATCCTTTTTATTGGGAATTCCTGCAAAAAAGACCTTCTTTTCAGAAGGTCAGCGTCAAGAAGACATCGAAGGGTGATTCGTCGACGATTTTTTTAAGTACATCCATTCATACGGGACGATATAAAACAGACAGGCCAGTGTCGCGAAGCGGACGATTCCGCTTAAGTTTTGCCGGGACTCGACAAAAGTCTCCTGACCGAAATAATCATAAAATCCGACGAACAATAAAATCGTAAAGACACCGGCCGTCAAATAGATCAAACAGCGTAAGGAGAACGGATACTGCCTTGTAATGAAGAGCATCGGCAAACCGACGGCAAATGTAAACAAGGTCGTCGCGAACGTACCGAACTGATATAAAAACTCATTTTCGACATTCGTTAAAAAGGCATACGCAGTGAACAATAAAAAGGATCCGATTGCACTGACGGCTGAATAACTGATCAGTCGCATCTTGACATTTCTCCTTTCAAAAGTGAAGGCGTTTTCATGAAAAGACAGACCAGCATCATCTTGCCTGGACAAGACGATGGAGGATATCGGATAAGGTTTCGTTCCCGAGTTCGGCTTCAAGCGCCTGTTGGGCACGTGTGAAGGACTGGTTGAGGGCCGATTGGATGTCGCGGCCGACCGGACAGGCAGGATTCGGCTGATCATGGATTGAGAATAACGTCTCTTTCGGTTCGACTGCCCGGTAAATCATCAATAATGTGATGTCATGCGGATCTTTCTTCAACGTCGCCCCGGTCTTTCCGGCGACCGTCGAAAGCAATCCGGCTTGGCGTAACGATCCGATCAAGCGACGGATGACGACCGGATTGGTATTGACACTTCCGGCGATATAGTCAGAAGACAAGGCTTGGTCCGGATGTGTCGCGATCAAGGCCAGGATATGAACAGAAACCGCAAGTCGGCTATTAATCATTTGTTTCACCACCAATGCATTTATTTTAATGAGCATCCCCTTTAATGTCAATTGCCTTGACAATAATAGATTCTGTAACTAAAATAATTACATGTACAGCTACATACAAATAAAGGAGGCGTTTTTGGTGAAGGTTGCCATCATTGGAGCGAGTGGAAAAGCAGGACGGGTTATCTTAGAGGAGTTGGCAGAACGGGGTCACGCCTTGACGGCCATCGTCCGTGATGCGACACGGACGAAACATGATACGGTGCTGGAACGCAATGCGTTTGAGCTGACGACGGAGGAATTGGCGGATTTTGATGTCGTCATCAATGCCTTTGGAGCGTCACCCGGAAATGAGCACCAGCATGTTGATTTAGGACGGCATTTGATTGATCAATTACGCGGCAATTCGACCCGTCTGATTGTGGTCGGAGGAGCCGGCAGTCTGTACGTCGATCAAGAAAAAATGGCCCGTCTGGCAGATACGCCGGACTTTCCGTCCGCTTACCTGCCGACAGCGAAAAATCAGGCGAAAAATCTGGAAGATTTGCAACAGACTGTCGATCTACACTGGACGTTCATCAGCCCGGCCGCCTTCTTTGATCCGGAAGGGCCACGGACCGGTAAGTATCAATTGGCGCAGGATGTCTTGACGCTGAATGCTGCGGGTGACAGTTACATCAGTTATGCCGATTATGCCGTTGCTTTAGCGGATGAAGTCGAGCATCATCGCCATGATAAGGAACGGATTTCTGTTGTATCCGCTTAATGGATTGCCGACGTTCTCGTCTGACGAGGACGTTTTTATTGTATTAAAAATCAGGTCATGCAGAAAGTGTTCTTGTCGTTTATTTCTCCACCGCTTCCTGTATAATACCCCACCTTTCTTCTCGTCCAGGTTTCCCTTATACTAGGAAGTGACAGATAAACACCGGCTGGATGAATCTTGAATACGAGTTTCATCTAGAACAGATCCGCGTATTCTTTTCATCGCAGCAGGTATTTTGATTCGAGCGAGGAGAACATTATGATTGTTGGTTACATGCGCCCCTATTTTGAAGATCCAACGTGTGAGAAGCAAGCCGAGGCACTTAAGACCTATGAAACCGATCAAGTAAGGATCGAGGAGCACAGTTCCTCGAAACGACGTTACGTGCTTGATCAATTGTTAGAAGATATCAGACCGGGTGACATCATCCTTGTCTCTCATTTGTATGTGTTGGCGGATTCGACGCGTCACCTGATCGAAGTGTTGAACGCTTTGGATACGAAGCAAGCCTACCTCTTGTCAATCCGGGAAGACATTGACACCCGGCAGGCCCTGAACCAGTCGTTCCGTGACATCGTCCAGCATCTCGTGGCCCTCCAAAGTGACGTCGTCAGCATGGCGACCCGCGAAGGACTGTCGAAAGCAAAAGAGCTCGGCAAACAGACGGGACGCCCGCGAAAGCCGGATGAAAACGTCAAACGAGCAATCGACATGTATCAAAGTAAACAGTACAGTTTGTCCGAAATCCGGGAGCAAACGGGCATCAGCAAAAGTACCCTCTACCGTTATTTGGAAAAATGATGTACATTTAATACATCTTCTAGAGAAAATAAACTAGCTATCGAAAGGCGGAAAGAACATGGATCAAGCGACGTTGATTGACATCCTCCATCACCGGTTCACGGATCATCCTGACCGGCATCCCGCTGTGAAGTGGGATGATATCGTGTCCCGGTTATCCCCGGAAATGCTCCGTTCCCTTGACTGGATGGAACAGACCGGCGGTGAACCGGATATCGTAACAGTGCCAAATGGCCAATGGGTTTTCGTTGATTGTGCAGCGGAAAGTCCATCGGGTCGCCGCAGCTTATGTTATGACGAGGCTGCACTGGAAAAGCGGAAGAAAAATAAGCCTGTCGGCAATGCCGTCGCGGAAGCCACTGCACACGGTGTCGCCTTGTTGACAGAAGTCCTCTATCGTCACCTGCAAACGATTCAACCGTTCGATGTAAAGACGTCGAGCTGGATTGAGACACCGGAGTCCATCCGGGCGCAAGGCGGCGCGTTATACTGCGACCGGCGGTATGATCATGTTTTCGTGTACCACAATGGAGCCGACTCGTATTATGCCAACCGCGGTTTTCGGACGTACTTCACGCTTTGAACGGTAAAAAGCAGTACTCACTTATGATAGTGAGTACTGCTTTTGTTTACGGGATGATAACTAGCGAGACAGTTCTTTTATTTTCATTGTCTTCTTTTTCCATTGATAATGCATAGTATTTTTCTAATAATGTAGCAAGTTCTGACTGGAATGAATGAAACGTTTCATCTGGTAAATTTAACTTAACCAATGAAAATGTTGCTTTATCCGCTGAATCGGTTGTAATTAGCTTCTCATGATAATTTTTATAGTTTTGTAAAATGTACATAAAATAAAACGAGACAAAATTAACCTTCTCCTCATATGTCGCTGAAGCCCAGTCCTCATCTTTAATTTTGTATCCGGATGTATTCAATGCATAAATTTTTTCTTCGACTTTTCCGACACGTTGAAGCCTAACCACTTTCAATAAAGAATCTTGAAGCATCGCGTTCACATGGCGATATAGCGTAGCTTGTGGAACATCTGAGAGTAACTTATTCAGTTGCATAATGGATAATCCATTATCACGGTCAATTAATTCCAAGGCAATTTTGAACCTGATTTGATTTTTAAATAAATCTAAATTCATTTTATCTATCCTTTCGTTAAACAGTATATTTGTTACGTCACCTGGTCCTGATAGTCTCTTTTGTAAAATATCATCTTGTGCCAACTGTTTTTGGCTATCCCTGCTACATGAACATACCATATGTCTACATGATGTTTAAAATTTCATTGAGTCCATAAAAAGTAAAAAACTAGTTGACTTATTAATTATCATTATTGATAATGATAATAGAAAGAGGTGATTAAATGAACACAAGTATCACACCTTTATTAGAAATCGATTGGCTTCAACTACTTCCTCTGATTCTCCCCATTCTTTTCCTAAATGTATTGTTGATTGGAATCACCCTCTTCGATTGGTATAAAAGAAAAAATCAAATTGTTCTGCCTTACTTGTGGCTATGGATCATTGTCAGTATGCAAATGGTTGGTCCAATTCTCTACTTGATGATAGGAAGGAGAAACGTCCGTCATGATTACGATTCATAATCTGCATAAAACGATTGATAAACAAAAGATTCTCGATGGGATCAATCTTTCGATTGAGGATAACGAATGTATCGGATTGCTTGGCCCAAATGGCGCAGGCAAAACAACGCTGATCAAATGTCTGATGGGAATCCTTTCGTATGAATCAGGCGATATTACATTTCATTCTCAGCCAATTGAAGTTTATAAAAAACAGATCGGTTACTTATCTCAATACACAGATTTCAAACCGTGGATGACTTGCCAAGAGTCACTGTTCTTTTTTGGAAAATTGTCCGGCATAAAAAAAGATATCTTGAAGAATCGTATTTCAGAAACCTTAAAGGAAGTTGGTCTTCAGGACAAACAAGACGTTCAGGTGGAACAATTATCGGGAGGGATGAAACAACGTCTCGGAATTGCGCAAGCCATCTTGCATGAGCCCCGGTTTTTAATTTTAGACGAACCTGTCGCCTCCCTAGATCCAATCGGCCGAAATGAAATTCGAAAGTTAATCGGTCGTTTGAAGCAACGGATGACGATTTTGTTATCGACGCATATACTGCATGATACCCAAGATATTTGTGACCGTTATGTCATCATGAAAAACGGTCGTATCATCAAACACCTATTCCAAAAGGATCAAACAATTAATCCTAAACAGTTACGCATCAAGTTCAGGGATGCTGTACATGTAGATCAAATACGGGAATTTTTCCCATCCGTCATTGTGGAAAAGTTATCAGCCGCCACATTCCTCATCACAGGAACACAAGCGTTTGACCTAAAGAAAGTCTTAACCGTCTGTTCTCTAAAACACATTGACCTGATATCAATTGGTTTCCATGAAATAGGACTGGAAGATGCGTTTCTCGAACTGGCGGCGGATTTATGAACCATTTAGCGACGCTTGTGCGGGTAGAATTAACGGAGGCTGCAAAGGAATATAAATACGTTTGGTTAACGGTTTTTTTTGTTCTACTTGGTTTAACCCAACCTTTGATTAATCTGTATATGGACATCATTTTGCAACAGTTAGGCGGTTCGATTGGAGTCATCCTGGATCCGAACAAGCTAGATCCCACTCCGAGTGAAATTTTTTTATCAACGATCTCTGGTCAATTTGATCAAATCGGTCTGATCATCCTGCTGATCAGCTTCATGGGACTGATTGCAACGGACCGTCAAAACGGGATGCAGGATTTTATTCTGACACGCCCGGTATCCATACATTGTTATGTATATGCCAAACTGATCGCCCATTGGTTCATCAGTATGTTCAGTATCGGATTTGGAATCCTGACATCCTATATCTGCACGGTATACTTATTCGGTTCGTTCTCGATTACAAAACTGATTTTATTTTCTGTTCTATACAGCATATGGATTCTTTACCTGACCAGTCTTGTCATTGTGATTAGCGTCTATGTAAAGCATCAGGTTTTGATTGCTGTTTCAGCCATCGGAATCAGCTTTTTCCTCCTGCTCATCAAGAACGTTGATCTTGCGTTTTCCGATTTGTTACCCTCGTCCATCTTAAACGTGGCGGAACATCAACTAGTGGCAACATACGATGTTTCCTATTTAAGTATCGTCTCTTGTTTGGTATTGATTTTTTGCAACTTACTATGGGCTAGCAAAAAGCTGAAAAATTGACTGTCTTCCTATCTGTCGTCTCAAAGTTACGAAAATACGGTACCCGCTTTGGCAGGTGCCGTATTTGATATTTTTAGGACTTCCAGAAATTAAAATGGGATTTTTTTGTATATTTAAATTCGGTTGTTTACTATACTTTAATGTATCTCATTTTACAGATCATTCCATTGTTGAATCAAAAGAATACATACATAAGGCATAGGTAAATTTGATTTGAAGAAATCCGGCTGAATCGAGACGCTGGAATCGATTCGGACAAAAGATGGCGCCCTTTTTTGCGACCGGCGGTATCAGCACGTTTTTGTCTATCACAATGGAGCGGACTCCTATTATGCCAATCGGGGGTTTCGGACGTATCTAGTGCTTTAAGTCTTAAGAAATGGGTTAGAGCAGATGGATTTTATAGCCCTATTCTAATTGTTAAAAGACACAAACTTGGAGACCAATTCATCAAAAGGCGAAAGGAGCATTGTTCATTTGCACCCTTCCTATCAAAATCTGCTTTCCTACGTAAGTGAGATTAAGCATCTAAATCATAGCAGTGCTGCAGCGGTAGTTATCATGCAGAATGATCAAATCATTTTAGAACATTATGAAGGAGTTCACGGTAACGAAAATTCGAATTTGATTGGTATAGATTCCATGTTCAATATTGCTTCCGCTCGTAAAAGTTATTTAGCGTTAGCAATTGGTTATGCGTTGTATGAAAAAAAAATTCACAGTCTTGATGATTGTGTCTCGAAATACTTGAAAAACTACGATCAACAGATTTTTCAAGGAATGACCATTCGGCATCTGGTCACCCACTCACATGGTTTAGATGAACGAGATGACGGATCGATTTACAGGGAGTTCGCTGCAGGTGAAAGTTGGGCCTACCGTGGAATCAATATCCGGATTATCACGGAACTGTTTAAGTATCTATATGGCTATGATTTCACTCAATTATTGAAGGAGCGCGTCTTCACTCCATTAGGATTTAAATCTACCGAATGGTCAACAGAGGAGTCGGAAGCTTTGGTCAAAGTCATCGATGACCCTGAGCAGAAGGCAACGTTCCAGTTGTACCCGTATGATGACGGAATGGGTTCAAATCTGCACACGACTGCAAAAGAATTTGCGTTATGGGGAAATCTTCATTTAAATATGGGACGTCATGACGGAATTCAAGTTGTTCCGGAAGAAGTCATTCGAATCTGTACATCCATTCAAAGTCTTCAGTACGATGATGGACGACTTCCTGCCAATGGATTGTTTTGGTACGTGCAAGACGAAGCAAAGGAAAGAAGTGAGATCGGAGAACGTGTTCCAAAGGGTTCTTATCAAATTCTTGGAAACACTGGTCCACTCTTACTCGTAGTACCCGAAAGTCAGCTTGTTGTCGTGAGGATGTATAATAAACGGTATAACTATGGCGGTAAGAACTATCTCCACTATCTTCGTGAGTTTAGTAACAGAGCCTCGGACGCGTTTGCGATTCCGACATGTTCAAAAATGCATCGACTATGAACTCAAAAAGGCCAGCCAAACACGAACTGTTTTGCTGACCTTTTTGCCGTGGAATGAGAAAATCTTTTATCTTTCCAGAAAGCGTCACCTTGCTGATCAATATACTCCTATCGCTCAGTATAATATCAAGAAAGTAAATATGTGAATTGTCATTTTTTGTATGTATTATTCAAGGCATTTGCTATAATTTAGTGTGTTCTATTAGCATCTCATCTACATTATCACGCATACATACGTTTTGATACGAGCTGAAGCATTAAAAATAAGGCAGGTGAAGCTTTTGTTGTGGTTTGGAATGACAATTGGGATTGGATTGACCCTCCTATGTTGTTGGATATTCAAAAAGATGCGTCCGCTGTCTCTACCTTCGACGATTGCCGCATTCGGGAACCATTCCAAAGACATCATGTATATCTTTGAAGTCAGACCGGTCTATCGCTTTCGTTATATCAGTCCTTCTCTCGATGAACATATCGGTGTTGGAACGGTTGAAGCGAGTTATGCCGACCCGTCCGATTGTTTCGACCGGATTCATCCGGATGATCTCGAGATTTTAATGTCGAAAATCTCGGGTAACTGCAACTACGATGAACCGTTCCTGCAACGCTGGCGGACGAATGACGGTACATATATTTGGTTTGAAGAATATACGACTCCGATTTATGAGAACGGCGAAATCGTTGCCGTTCAAGGTGTGATCCGGAACATGAATGCAGCGAAGGCCAAACAGCAGGAACTCGAGCAACTGTGTCAACGTGATACGTTGACCGGTCTCTACAATCGCCATGCATTCGACTGCTTGATCGAAGAGATGATATCCTCTGAGGCCATTCCGCTGGGTGTCCTCACGCTGGATCTGAACGATCTAAAACGGGTCAATGACCGGTTTGGTCATATCGCAGGTGATGCGTTGCTCCAACAGACGGCCCTTTGCTTAAGCCGTTTCAGCCAAGAAGCGTTCCGTCTCGGGGGAGATGAATTCGTCATCGTCTGCCAGGGGTACACGGAACAGCAGTGTCGCCATTTACTGGAACAATTACGGAGCGAGTTCCTCAAACATGACCTGTCGATTGCCGTTGGGTTTGCGTATGATGAAGCAACAACCGATGTAGTAACCGTGTTTCAAAAAGCGGATCAAGCGATGTACAGTGAGAAGCAGCGGACTAAATCACTGGTTGGACTGAACTAAGATGCTCCGTTTCATTGCAACACGTCCTTTACTGGAGTTTGGTCGAGCTGTCGGATTGCCGCGATGACAAGTTCCGGTCGGTCGAGGTGAACGGCATGGCCTGCTCCTTCAGCAAACCGAATCGTTGCCGTTTTTGTCAGGTTCGCCTGTCGTAATATGAGTTGATGCCACGTCTCTTCCAGCTGACGCACTTCCGTTTCCGGTAATCCGTCCTGCAGTCCTTCGGCAATGGCTTGCTTCTGGTCCCGTCCGATGACAATCAGCGGCAAGTCGGTAAACGTGTTTCTTTTTATCCGTTGTGCATCCATTTTCCAGTGTGTGACTTCGGTCGCCATCATCGCATACAGTGCCGGTTCGGTTTGGAAGTCAAGCAATGCCGACTGAATCGTCTTCGGTAATCGATGTTGCGCCGGTGTCAGTACCGGTTGAACCAAACGACGCAACTGATCGTTCGTTTGTGTCGCATAATACCGGCATTGTTTGATCCAAGTGGCATCGGATGACAGGGTGTCAAGCTCCGGTGTATCAAGAGTATCCAGTTCGTGTAAGTCAACCGACGTCGAATCGACCAAAAGCAACCCTTTTAATTGATCGGGATGACGGATCGCAAACTCTTGCGCAATCAGTCCCCCGTAGGAATGGCCGACCAGGAGAATCGGTTCGTCTACGTTGCAATGGGTCAATAGTGTCTTTAGTTGTTGAACAGCGTGACTGGTCCGGTGAACCCCGTCCCCTTCCCGCCATGAATGCCGGTGGAAGCTGAGCACCCGGTTGGTTGTTTGAAGTGTTTGGACAATCTCATACCATTCATGATAGGAACAGCCCATTCCGGTCAAAATCACGATGGGTGTTCCGGCTGTTTGTGTATCCAGATACTGTACTGGGTTAAATAAAGATGTTTTTGTTTGCATGTGATTCTCCTTGTGCAATCAGTTTAACGAAATAGACGAATATAGATATTAATGTTCTGTACAGATGTAAGATATTCTGTTCGATTATTGTAATTGATATTAAATTAATATTACGGTAATTGAAATATATAGAATGAATAGGAGTTGCTATTTCATGACCCTCTCCGCTGTTTTATTTGATCTCGACGAGACGTTACTTGATCGTACGACTTCTTTGCAGCTCTTTTTGAAATCTCAACATGCTCGTCTGATTGCGCCCGTTTCAACTTGTCCACTTGACGCTTATCAAACCCTCTTTCTGACCTTTGATCAAAACGGTCTCGTCTGGAAGGATGTCGTTTATCAAAAACTAATCACCCACTTTCAGTTTGAAGGTGTCACTGCTACTGAGTTGTTACAAGATTATCTCTCGTCGTTTGCCTCAAGCAGTGTCTTGTTTCCTCAAACGCTCGACCTTTTGCAACGTCTATCACAAACATATCGCCTTGGGCTCATAACGAACGGTCGGAGTGACTTGCAACGATCGGTCATCGCCCACCATCAATTGCAGACATTTTTTGATCCGATCCTGATTTCAGAAGAAGTTGGTCTTGCGAAACCCGATCCCGCTTTGTTCCTCCGTCCCGTACAAGACTGGGGAGTCATACCGGAACAGGTCCTGTTTATCGGGGATCATCCACTGCATGATATCAAAGGAGCAGAAGCAGTTGGCATGACGGCGGTATTAAAAAGTAATCAACCGGTCGTCAATAGTCCGTCCTCCTACACTGTGAACGATTGGTCGGAACTCGAACCCATTCTTATACAGCTTAACTCAGAAAGAAGGTCACGCTTATGACAACTGCCTATCAGATCCGCCCGTACCAAGATCAGGACTTCCCCGCCATTCAGCGCTTAAATGCTGCGGAAGGCTGGAACCAGCTCGTCCGTCTCCATGAACGGACCCAACTCGCTTGGCAACACTCAAACGCTGCGCTTGTCGTCGAACATGCGGGGGAGGTCATCGGTTATGTCCGCGGAATGACAGACACTCAGGTCACGTTGTACATCTGTGAATTACTGATTGAGGCCGATTTCCGTGGCCAAGGTCTTGCTCAACAGCTGTTCGCTCGTCTTCATGACTGGTATCCGACGACCCGGATTGAGGTCCTGGCGTCAAGCAGCTCGGAAAGTTTTTACCGCGGTCAGGCGTTCCGCCCGTTTTACGGCTTTCGGAAGTCCTTTGAGTAATTGGTGTTACTGGTTCAACTGCTCCCAGACATCATCAAATACTGGCCCGTTGACGGCAAAGTAACGGTCGAGCGGTTCATAATAAACATAGCCTTCACGAATCAACCGGAATTGGTTCGTCACCCCGTCTGCCATCGTCACGTTCAGAATCCGTAGATCGGTGTCATTTTGATACTCGACGACATCCGCCGCAAGATCCGACTCGCGTAACGGAACCGCCTTGCTCAATTCAGCAAATAATTGACGCAGCCGGGATCCTGCGGAAATCGGTTCCGAGTTGGTCGATTCCCATGTCGAGAACGTTTGATAATTAGCACGAAGAATTGTCTGTTGCAGGTGAAGCTGTTGGAAATAATCCGGACGGAATGTCGACCGGTCCAGCACGCGGACGATTTCAGCCCCGTCCTCCTGTCCGACCGCGAGCAGTCGGATCGCGGGATCATATCCTTTTACGACGTAAATCGTATAATTCTCTAGATTCGATCCAAGTGATTGCTTGACGTTAACGGCTTCCGCGCCTTCGGTCCAGGTATTTTTGGAGACACCTAACTTTTGTCCACGCAACTGAAACTCCGTTTCTTCGGCGATTGTCGTATCACTTTGCAGGTATATCGCTTTCTGGTAGACAAGTCCTGGAATCATCGAGGCGGTCGATTGGTCGATCGGCGGCTGGATCCAGGATTCAATCCGATCATATTGCAACAGACCAATCAGCAGACTAGCTGCTAAAATCAGTTGCGGTAAACGATGTTTCCGTTTTTTCCGGCGGAGTCCCTGCTCCATCCGGGCGTGAACGGTATCCGGTACGGGAATGTCTTTTAATGCTGTCTCAAGTTGCTGTTTCATCCGGACTCTCCTCCTTTCGCTTGATGGCGTTGTAGTTTTTGAATCGCCCGGTATAACGTACTTTTCACCGTACTGATCGGAAGGTCGAGTAAATCAGCAATTTCCTGAAAGGAATAATCGGCTTGATACCGTAACGTGACTAACGACCGTTCCTTGACATCGAGTCGTTCAAGTAAATCAGTCAGGTACAGTTGATCAACGACCACATGTTCAAACGACGGGATTTGCGGCTCACCCCTATCCTGTGCCGTATCGTTTGTCCAGACCAGCACTTGGTATTTTTTAAGATGATCGAGTGCTGCATTGATCGTGATCCGGGTCAGCCAAGTCTTAAAATAGGTGACATCCTGCAGTGACTTTCGGTACTTCCAGGCGCGAAAAGCGACTTCCTGCACGTTTTCGAGCGCTTCCTGCTCGTGTTTTAAATACAGATACGACATCCGGTAAATATAGCGTTCTTCGGCATATAACGCTGCGAGAAACACATCATCCGTCCAACTCCCGGCGATTTTTTTACGAAACACAGCACTCCCCTCTTTCTTCTCTATTCATTAGACTGATTAAAAGCCGATTTAGTTTCAAAAATCTGTAAAAAATTATACGACAGGAAATCGTTAGATGAACTTTTATACTGCTAGCAGCTTCCGCAACATCGAAGACGTCCGTTTCATAAACGACCAACTGATTAAGCAAGGTCATCACTTGACGTACGACTGGACGCAATCGGAACGGGTCGATACACCGGCTGCCCTGCAACGGATTGGACAGCTGGAACTCGATGCCGTCCGGGCGATCGATTGCATGATTTTAGTCCTCCCTGCCGGAAAAGGCAGTCACGTCGAGCTCGGGATTGCTCTTGCCTCTCAAATTCCGATTTTTCTTTGCATGACGGACGAAACTTGTTGGACCGGTCCGGAAGCGAGCACGTTTTATCATATTGATGGCATTATGAAGTGTATCGGCCCTCCCCAAGACTGGGTCCAGACTATTCTAGACGCAATGAACGAGCAGACTGTCCGGTGAGATTGTGCTGAAAGAACGAATCTGTCAAAGTGTTAATATGCCTCAGCTAAACACAACGTTTAGCTGATTTTTTTATTCTCATTCGACCGGAAACTTCTGTTTCGATTTTTTATTCTCTATGTAATCATCTTTTATAAATAGACAAAATTTTCAAATAATATTACATTTATTTTACCTTAATTTGTAAAAGGAGTGGTTTGATGGATATCTTAGTCAAAGACGTCTCGCACACATTCAACCAGGCGGGATTACAGAGTGAAGTCTTAAAAGCGTTGACCTGTCAGTTTTCCGCGAGTGACATCACCGCCCTTGTCGGTCCGTCCGGATCAGGGAAATCGACGTTTTTAAGTCTGATCGGCTCGCTCGACCGGCCGACATCGGGGCAAATCGACTATGACGGACAAGACATCACGAAGTGGAAGAAACGGCAATTGTCAAAGTTCCGGGCGCAGGAAATCGGTTTTGTCTTCCAACAGTTTCACCTTTTGCCCGCGTTGACGGTCAAAGAAAATCTGCTTGTTCCCTTACTGAAACAAAAAACCGACTTCAACAAAGAAGACCGGATTGCAGAAATCTTGGAAAAAGTCGCGCTGACAGCGAAACAGGATGCCTTGCCGGCGCAATTGTCCGGCGGGCAACAGCAACGGGTCGCGATTGCCCGAGCCCTGATCAATCGGCCGCGCTGGATTCTCGCCGACGAACCGACCGGCAATCTCGACTCGGTCAACGGGGAGATGATCTTTCAACTGTTGCTCGATCTGCATCAAGAAGAACAATGCGGCATCCTGTTCGTCACGCACGATTTGGCACTCGCGGAGCGGGCGGACCGGATTCTATTCATGCAGGACGGGCAGATTGTCGAAGACCGGCGGAAGCAAACCGTTCGGAGTGTGTAAAAAAATAACAATAGAGGAGGTTTGAGATGTTACGTTTTGTCCTGAATCACTGGCGCCGGCAACGGTTTAAATTCATCCTGAAGCTTGTCGGTGCACTGATCATCAGTGCCGGACTCAGTCTGATGTTCAACCTGACCGACTCCAGCCAAGGCACGGTCGAACAGACGTTACAGAAAAAATGGTCGTCCTCTTACGATATCGTCGTCCGGCCAAAAGGCAGTCAAATGTCGACCGAATCAAGTGACCTGCTCGAACCTAATTATTTAAACGGTATCAATGGCGGGATTTCTTTTAAGCAATATGAAGCAATCAAACAGATGAAAGAGATTGATATTGCCGCACCAGTAGCTGTGATGGGCTACGTCAATACGACGGTCAATTTCAAAAAAAAATTGAAGTTTCCAAGAACACCAGGTTTGTACCGCATCACGACAACCAACTATATTCAAAACGGTTTTAACAAAGAACGTCAATCGCAAGTTATTCTGCATGTGGCACAAGGAAGTAAAATCTCAATCCCAGGAAATGTTTCGTTTTTGACGGAACCGATTGAAGCCTTTGAAGATGCAGTCGCAAGTAATTCCATTCTTGTAGTTGCGATTGATCCGAAGGAAGAAGCACGACTTGTCGGTCTAGATAAAAGTGTCAATTCAAAAAATAAATCGCGTTATTTCTCGTCTCTTGACCGCTATGAGTACGATAAAAGTACAAGAAAAAATACGATTCCCGTTTTAGTTAATCCCAACTCTTACAATCAGGGAAGTCGGAACAACTCCTGCAAAACGTTAAGACTCAAATCGAACAGAAAACCGGACTGCTGGCAACGATCACCAAGGGTTCTTCCCCGCAACCGGTCGTGACGAAAGTCGTCGATAACGGCAAGACACTCGGCTGGATCGAACAGCCATGGGTCCATATCGGTGTTGCGATGACAATCTTCCGCGAGACGAGCGTCGGCTTCTCCGGTGTCATCTTCGCGATGCTTGCTGTCGCGATCGTCTATGTTCTCGCGACAAGTTACGTATCGATGCTAGCCCGGCGGAAAGAATTTGCCGTCTTTCTAGCACTCGGTTGGCGGACAAAAGACCTGTACCGGATTGTCCTGATTGAAGCGGCCTTGCTTGCCGGGTTTGTCTCTATCGTCGCTTTAATTGTCGAAAGCATTTTCTCGTATGTCCGAAGTGAGACGATGAACGGTTGGAGTCTGCTCTGGATCACACTGTTCAGTCTCGTGATTTACTTTGCCGGTGCGGCCTGGTCGTCGTTTACAATCCGGAAGATCTCGCCGTACGAAGCAATCAAGACGGGCGAATATGCGTCGTCGTCGCACGTCAAACTCGCTCTCCGGTCGACCTGGACACTGGCACTGAAAGAAATCTTCGGCAAATGGAAACGTAATGCGCTGTCGATTCTGTCAATCGCGTTACCAACAGCCTTGCTGACATTCTTCCTGTTCGTGACATTCCACCTGCAAGGGGTCCTCTATACGTCCTGGCTCGGTCAGTTCGTTGCCTTACAGGTCGGACCGATGCATTACGTGACGATGGGCGTTGCGATTACGATCGCGATCCTGACAACAGGGGAAATCATGTGGCAGAACGTCACCGCTCGCCGGGCGTCGCTCGCCATCCTCAAAGCCGTCGGTTGGACGAACGGTTCCGTCCGTCAGTTGATTGTGTTAGAAGGTATGCTGATTGGATTTGTCGCCGGAATCGTCGGCCTGAGTATTTCCTATCTCACGATTTATGTCTTGTATGATCTCGTCCCGTGGAATGAGCCGCTTTTGATTGGCGTTTCATTGCTTCTGCCGGTGTTGTTCGGAACGATTGCTTCCCTGTTGCCGGCGCAAATCGCAGCCCGCGACAATCCATATCAGGAGCTGAAGGATGCCGGATAACCATAATCAGTAGACAACGAAGACCGGCTCTCAACATATGAGATCCGGTCTTCGTGCAGTTCATCAAACAAGTTTTTCCAAAGGAATCGTCACTTCCGCTTCGATTGATCCTGCTTGGAATGAAATTCCTTTAACGCCCGGTTGAAGTTGACGATCAGGGCACTGATGACACCAATGCCAAGCAAGACATAGCAGATCGTAAAAATCTTGCCGATCGGCGTGACCGGATGAATATCGCCGTAGCCGACCGTCGTCAGCGTCATGACGGAAAAATACAGTGCATCGAGATAACTCAGTTCCTCTGCGCCGTGGTAAAAAAACATCCCGACCGTCAGCAGAAATACGACGGAAAACATGACGGCTTTTTGTTCGTCCTGCCGGAACAGAATTTTTAGCACGTGGTACATGTTGCGTAACAAGATGAAAAACGCAATCATCTTCGTTGCTCCCTTCACAGGTAATCACGACTGTCCGCCGGCTCATCTGTTAGAGGAATACCCGAAAAAAAGGAAGACGATTCCTTTATCGTCTTCCCGTCCGCTCTATTCTGTTTTAAGACCCGCATGGTATGATACATACAAACTATGCCCCATACATCAAGGAGGTTTTCCATTGCGGATTCAAATCATCGGTGGTTCCGGCACCGGTAAAAGTACATTCGGCCGGTGGATCGGACAACAGGAAGGGATTCACTGGATCGACACGGATCATTATCTGTGGAAAGACCAGACGTTTACCGAAAAACGGTCGATTGCCGAACGTTATGCGTTATTTACTCCGGATATCGAGCGGCATCACCGGTATGTCGTCTCCGGTTCAATCTTTTCCTGAAATGAAACCGGATTTCATAACCGGGAATTGCTGGTCTTTTTAACTTTGGACGAAGACATACGAATGCAACGATTAATCAAACGGGAACAAGAACGCTATCCTGATTTCGACGGATCCAATGAATTTCTCGATTGGTGCCGGACGTACCGAACCGCGACCGATCCGGCCATGATTGGGACGTTAGCCGAGCACCGACTTCAAATAATTCGTTCGGCGTCCCCTGTCATCGAAGTCGATGCCGCGTTGCCGACGGATGTGATGTACAAACAAATCAAATCCGCCTATCAGAAACTGACAATCTGAGCCTACCGGACGGCATCGTAAATCTGCAGACCTATCCACATGATTAGCGTGCACCACAGCAAGAGGATCAAAGCGCCGACAAACCAATTTTTCGGTTTATCCGTTCCGAGCCGTCGTTCTGCCTTGACGGTACAGTCGTCGATGACTTCCTGCGGTAACATCCTTAACGCGAGCAGGATACCTAAAGGGACAAGAATGAGATCGTCCAGATACCCTAACACCGGGATGAAATCTGGAATCAAGTCAATCGGACTGAATGCATAAGCGACAACACAAGCCGTAAATAATTTGGTATACCAGGCGACCCGGTCGTCCTGATAGGCAAAATACAAAATAAAAATCTGTTTTTTTATTTTTTTCGCGGCATCCTTTAATTTTTCCAACATGATGATTCTCCATTCTTCGTCCGTTTAAACCGGCGGCGACCCGTTCAACATTTCCGGTTCACCGGAACCAGTCGGCTCCCTCGCGTTCGAGAAAATCGAGTTCTTGTTCGTAATGCGTGACGTGCCCCTCTTCGATCATCCGTTGAAACGCTTCGTCGCCTTCCGCCGCTTTCCGGTGAATCGTTTTGATCAATGCTTCCACACGAAGCAGCACGGTTTCGTACATCTCGCCCTTCAGCTCCGTTTTGCCGTAGGAAGACAAAAATAGATTGATTCGGTGCCGGATCCGTTCCTGATCGTTAACCGGATTATAATGAGCCGGCTCACCGTCTGCCGTCATTTGATGCCGGCTTAACGGGACACAGGTGTAGAGCGTGTAGGCCACATCCCAAACCCGCGGTCCCGGGGCAGCAACGTCGAAATCGATGATGCCGACCGGACGCTCATTTTGAAAGATGACGTTATAGACGGCAAAGTCATTATGACAGATGAGTTCGAGCGGTTCCGGTGTTCCTTCGAGCGGCTGCCAATCGTTTGGTACCGGAAAATCAGCGATGGCATCATGGTATCCCCTTAACAACCGAGCCGTCTCCTCGAGAACGGCGTCTGACCGCATATACGGCTGAAGCGGATAATTCCCCGCTTCGCCTTCAATAAACGACAGAATTTCACGGTCCTGTGCATCCATTCCTAAAAAACGCGGACTTCCTGCAAATCCTCTTTTCTCAAGATGGAGTAACAACCGGTGAATCCGTTCACTGTCCGGTTTTTGTTCCCGTCTGACCGTATCCCCTATCCGTGAGACGTCGGAGACATTTCCTCCCGTCAATGGTTCTTCCTGTTCCGATTGTTTCATATTTTATCCTCCCCTTTTGACTGATTGAATACCGGAACAAGAATCGCCGCTCCGGCTAAACTGATGATGAGATCGCGCCATGAGACTAACCTGATATCAAAATGAAGGATCGTTGCCACTCCGTTCGTGACAACCAGTAAGAGGACATACAATGTCAGACTGACCGGCACCATGCGTTTAACGAACCGCGGCACACGTATCCACAGCCGTAACAATCGTTCTCCGGTCTTGTTCATCTCATTCACCCCAAACTCCAGTTTTTCCCTGTTCCTGTTTAGCTTATCATGTCCGAATGAATCACTCAAAGTGTTCTCTCGCTGGATCAACTGGTAGACTAAAAGCAGAAGAACCAGGAAATGGAGAGGATTTTCATGAAAGCGATGACGATTTCAAAATACGGCCAGGTCCCGCTCGAACAAACCGAACAGCCCCGCCCGGACGTCCGGCCGCATGACGTTCTTGTGGAAATTCACGCAGCGAGCATCAATCCGGTTGATTTTAAGATTCGGGATGGTGACGTCAAGCTGTTGATTCCATATCAGTTCCCGCTGATTCTCGGCAATGACTTCGCCGGAATCATCGTTGCGGTCGGTCATGCCGTAAAACAGTTTCAAGTCGGGGATGCCGTCTACGGACGGGCTGAGAAAAACCGGATCGGCACCTATGCCGAATACATCGCAATCGATGAACAGATGGTTGCCCTAAAACCGGCTTCGCTCTCGTTCGAGGAAGCAGCGTCGATCCCGCTCGTCGGCTTGACGTCCTACCAGGCGTTACATGATGTCTTGCAGGCGACACCGGGACAAAAGATCCTGATTCAGGCGGGCGCAGGCGGCGTCGGAACCTTTGCCATCCAACTGGCGAAAGCGATGGGCTTGTACGTCGCAACGACGGCAAGCCCCGCCGGACATGAGCTTGTCCATTCACTTGGGGCCGATAAAATCATTAATTACCGGACCGAAGCGTTTGACGAAGTCCTGCATGATTATGACGGCGTCTACGATACGATCGGCGGCGAGACGCTCCGCCGCTCGTTTAAAATCGTCAGTCCGGGCGGACACATCGTCTCGATTTCCGGACTGCCGAACGGACGGTTCGGTAAGTCCTACCGGTCCGGTTTCCTGAAGACCAACCTGTTCCGTCTGCTGACTCTTCGCGAGACATTACTCGAACGTAAACATCGGGTCACGTATACATTTTTATTTATGCGACCGAGCGGACGCCAACTGGAACACATCACGGAATGGATCGAGAGTGGACAAATCAAACCGGTCATCGACCGCATTTATCCGTTTGAAGAGGCACAGGCTGCGCTCGAGTATTCCGAGTCTGGTCGTGCCAAAGGTAAGGTCATCTTAAAAATCAAGTAAGAGACTAAAAACGGTCCAGCAATCACCCGACGATGGGGTGTTTGCTGGACCGCTTTTTATTGATGGCTTATTTTAAATTTATTCATCAACTTAAACAATAAATGATATAATATGTTAAAAATAGGATAATCGATTCTGGAGATGGGAAGGAAGAAATCAATGGACATACGTACCGGCACTCCGTACAAGTATTATTTTTGGAAACGGTTTTTCCTGCTGTTCATTCCGCTGTTTTTGATTGGTGCGTTACCTGACCCTTTCATTATGGGTAATCCGTTCGCCAGTCTTGAGGATTATGGCGAGTTTGCTTTCGCCATCTGTTTCTATTTGCTCACCTTGTCCGGCATTTCTGCTTTTTTGGTCTCGATACGTTGGCGAATGAAACACAACCGCCGTTGAATTCGATTCCCACACTTCACTTTAAAGGAGACTACATACTATGTCCCGGAAGACTTTCTTTACGGCGGCGTTGACGTTGACGCTTGTCGTCACGGCAGGATGCACCGATTCGACTGCAACGAAGCAACACTCGAAAGTTCCGGCAGATACGCAGGCTCAAGCTGCGCCAACCCTTAAACCCGTCACTGCTCCGTTGTCCGACTATAGAAAATACGTGCCGCTGAAGCGACAATCAGAAACGGTTACGCTTGGAAACCATCAGACATACAATCTGGCCCCGTTCTTTACCGGACAAACCGTTGTCATTGCGCCGGACTACCTGTATCAGCAATCGATCTACTATACGCACATCAAACAAACGAGTGACACCACCAGTAAAAGCTACATTTACCGGTACAGCCAAGGGTCGAACGATAATCAAGTATTGCATACGGTCAACCGGACCATCGGTATGATGACCGGAGTGTCGCATTACCTGTTTTGGGTCGAATACAATCAAACCAAGTCCGGACAAAAATGGGCGATTCGCTTGCTGGACTTGAAGACGGAAAAAATCAATACGCTTGATCAAGGGATCAGCCGTTATGACACGGCGATTCCTTATCTGGATACGTCGTCCAAACGGGTATCCTGGATGACGCATGAAGCGACACCAACCCGAACGAAAACAATCCTCAAGTCGTTTGATGTCGCGGAAGACGCCATCATCATCCATCAGCAGTATATTTTAAAAGAAGGCGCAAAACGGAATGGACAGTATCCATTTGACTTCCGCCGGAGCGATGCCGGGCTGATTTTGCATACAAGTACTTTCAAAAACGGTCATCAAACGCCGACACTCGAGACGTTTGACGGCACGTTCAAACGACGGATGAACGGGCTGATTGATTTTGAACACAACAAAAAGTATGTTTCGATCGGCGAAGAAGGCTCCGCCCTCTTCATGCCTAAGAAAGGACGACAACCGGGGTACCAGTTCAAACCGTCGGACAATCGCTTGACGGTTGATGCATTCCGCTTTTTATCGGCTGACCGTGTGATTTTCCGGGAGAGTATGACGCGACTCTGGTACGCCGATCTTGCGCGCGGCACCGTTGCTCCCTTGACGGAAATGGCCGATACAACGTCCAAACCGATTTATGCCAACGGGAAGCTCGCATATGGGGTATCGGACGATGAACAGATTGAATTCCATGTCATCGATTTAAAAAAATGATTGGTTAAGACCGTTCCTTTCGTGCGAAAAGGACGGTCTTTGATTTATCTGGAGGGGCCCATTTCCAACGTTCGATATGCTACACTTTTTGTAATAATTAGTCATGAGGAGGAAATACGATGACGAAACACCGTTTGTATACGACAGCGTTTTCGAGTGTCTATCCGCTTTACGTGACAAAAGCTGAACGCAAGGGTCGGACGAAACAGGAAGTCGATACGATCATCTGCTGGCTGACCGGTTACTCGGAACAACAACTTGCAACGCTGACAGCAGATAAGACGACATTCGAAGCATTTTTTGCGGATGCCCCACAGATGCAGGAACGTCGATTGTTAATCAAAGGTGTCGTCTGCGGCGTCCGCGTCGAAGACGTCGAGGATCCGTTGATGCGGGAAATCCGCTATCTCGACAAGTTGATTGATGAACTGGCAAAAGGAAAAGCGTTCGAGAAAATCTTACGGTAAGAATCTAAGGAGGAAAAATCGTATGCTGACTACCATCGCGTCACTCTTCGCTCTCGTCACGATGTTAATGAACGGTTTTTACCTCGTTGATCATTATCTTCGGTACGGCGTCCCATCTAATCACTAAATACTAAAAAACCGGGCACCTCAAGCAGGTGTCCGGTTCTTCTGTCTATTCTCGTTAAAAACGATCATTCAACCAAATGAAGATGTCCGCTATCATCTGATCCGACACGGTATGGTTGATCGACGGATGTTTCAGAAACGTTAAATCGTGATGGATTTCGCCCACTTGTCGTACATAATGCTCCTGCGTTTCAATCGGAATGACCGCATCGCGTTGTCCATGTACGAATAACGTTGGTGTAGACTGTTCTTGCAGGACAGGATCATACGCCCGCAAGTGTCGTTCTTCTTCCGCCGTTAAATCGTCTCTTTTGTCACGTCTTCGGAAAAGCTGTTCCGAAAAGAGGAAGGAGCCGGACCCGTTGATGTTAATCACCCCTGCGCTACCGTCATGTTTAGCAGCAGCACCGCTGGCTATAAATCCTCCCATCGAGACACCAAGCCAAATAATGTCCTCTCTTGGAACGTTCAGCTGCTGAACGAGTGTGCTCGATTCCTCGATGCTTTGAAACACGACTTCCCAAAAGTGACGTTCGACTATTCCTTGATCAAAATACGCACCTAGCGCATTGCGGCAGTCATGCAGGTGGAGTTCCGGCACAATGACCGTAAATCCTTGTTCCGAGAGCATCCGTGCGAATTCTTCATATTTTGTCACGCTCGATCCCCAGCCGTGGTACAAACAAATGATTTTGCGGTAATCCTTACGCTGAGCTGGAAATATGCGAATTGGCAAAGTTGAATCAGTTAACAGGTTCATATAATAAGTCTCCTTTTTCAATCTCTAGATGAATAAATGACAATTATGTAAGTTGCTTTCAACATCCATTTTTTGTTATTTTTGTTAATGAGAGGAGGAAGAACATGGGTTTACTATGGTTCAATCTAATCATGTTTGCCTTTTACTTACCGAGTCTGATTCTGCACGAATACGGTCATGCGCTCGTCGGTCGTTTGATCGGTCTGAGGCTAAAATCAGTTTTCATCGGCAAAGGTGAACCATTCTTACGAATCGGTCATTTTTCCGTCGCCAAAAAGCAGATATGGGAAGGCTTATATCAACCATATCCTCCAACAGTCCCGCTTCGACGTGGACAAAGAGCTGCCTTGTTACTCGGCGGGATTTTCGCGAATTTTATAGCCGGATTGTTCGTCGCCGGATTAAGTCAGCTCTTTCCAAGTCCGGTCATGCATCTGTTGGCTCCACCATTTATACAGATATCCATCATTTTCATTTTATTTAATCTGATTCCGATCCGCTTGACTAGTGGCTTTCCAAGCGACGGACTGCAATTAAAACGGTTGTTCTTTAACAAAAACTCACGGACTGACTGACAGGAGATGATTTCATGTTAAAACCATTGCTGTTCGCAAGTAGTCTACTGCTCGTCGGATGTACTTCCGAGCAACCGAAAACCGTTCCGTGGGGTGAAAGTACACCCGCTCAAATGGAACGGCTAAAAGCCAATGACATTGAGTTTAAAGTTGAGGGCGACCAATTACTGATTCCGCAAGATCAGGTCGATCAAGCGACAAGGTGTTGTACTTAATAGAAAAAATAATCAAGATGGCTATTTCCTTTTAATATTCAGGAGATAGCCGTTTTTGCTTTCCAAATTGTTCAATAAAATTCATATAATCCGTCATCAAAATAGTGAAATGTTTCTTCTGATATTGGTGAATATCCATATCCGGAGTAGAAGGCATCGAGCATCTTGGCATTATACCGAAAAGACCGTGTCGCCAAGGCTTCATCGTAGCGTGGATCGCCGATTGTCATTCCGGATACATCAATAAACGCAACGATTGCGTGGTCTCGGACCAACAGATTATCCGTCGTACAATCCCCGTGTATCCACGTCGCCGGAACAGGATCCGGCTGCTTGATGGATAATGTGTGAAGCAACTCGCGCGAACCATTTGTCCAGCCTTGTTCAATATAGCGATCGGCTTGAAGCAACTGTTTGTCCAGCCAGTCTTGTGAAGAATGGGTAGAAATAGTCTCGCTCGTATGAAACTGTCTGAGGAACCGTCCGAATGAACGGATCAATGCCAATCGTTGCAACTCGCAAGCACCCGCCAGTGCCGTTGTCAACGTCTCACCTGCTATGTAGGACATCAGTAAATAATCCTGTTGCTCGTCTTCCATATAATCAATATAAGTCGGGATAATGATATGTTGTGACTTGAACGTCTGCATCACTGTCGCTTCCTGCACCAACCACTCGCGGTATCGGGGTAAACTTGCCTGTTTGAGAATATAGGTGCCGCCTAACGTTTTCACGTGGTAGACGATGGCTGTTCCCCCCTGCTTGGCTACGGGATGGATCGAGTGAATCAAACCGACTTTTTGTTCGATTCGTTGTTTGATAGAAACGTTCATATCAAAATCCCATCTCCGACCGTAAACGCCTTAAACGCGACCGGCGACGACAAGCGAATCCAGGTCGACGGTTTTCCGTATTCCATCGAGGCATCGATAAACGCTTCCAATGTCTCGACCGACGGTGTGTACAGTTTGACCATGAAGTTAAACGTCCCGGCGAGCCGGTGACACTCGACGACATCCGGATGACTCTTGCAAAATGCGATAAACGCGTCGCATCTTGTGTCTTCGAACATCAAAATCGCCATGATTGTTTTTTCAAGCGCAACGGGATTGATGACGGCCCGGTATCCTTCGATGACACCGCGGTCCTCGAGTTTTTTGACGCGTTCGTTGACGGCAGGCGTCGAAAGACCCACCGTTTTGCCGAGTTCCGTCCAGGACATCCGCCCGTCTGCCTGCAATGCCCGAATAATTGCGTAATCAATTTCGTCCATTCTTCAACCCTCCTAATATTATGAAGACATATCTTAAAATTACCATTCATTTTCAGGTGAAGCTACTGAAAAACAAACAAAACCAGCTGTCCGGTCACGGTTTCGTTTCGTACAATTAAGACAGATCAAACGAGACATGAGGTGAACGACATGCAGGCAACAAATTGCACCCGCTGTGCGGAGACATTTGAAGACGGTCAGGAAACGTACCACTGTTCGCACAACTGTATCTTTTGTAAAGAGTGTACCGAGACGATGAATTCGATTTGTCAAAATTGCGGGGAAACATTGGTCCGGGTTGAGCGATAAACATAAGCAAGGGAGCGGATCATTGGAGTCCGCTCCCTACTTTCGTTATTCACGTGTCGACACCGGCTTGCGTTCCGCGAGGCGGTCTTTCGCCTGTTCCTGATGCTTCTGAACCGGACACTCTCCGACCGCTTTCGCCAGTCCCCGCGTCGGCAGATTGACATACATCGTCTCATAGTTGCTGATTTCAAACGTCTCATGGAAAATCCCGACGGCGTTACTCGCCCGCGACGACTGATTAAACTTTTTCCACGCGGTCAGGTGACGGTTACCGTGCGAATAGGCAATCAGAGCGTCGGAGGAACGCCAATACTGAATCAACGTAACCGACCGCCAACCGACGAGCATCTCATGCGACAATAAACCAACCTGCTGCTCATAACATTCCTCAATCATCGGTGTCATCGCCTGGACGGTCGGCCACCATTTCCGGACCGATCGCAGACGGTTGATCCGTAAGCCGATGATGAATACGACGATGTCTTCATTTGGTGTCGCGATCACGCGTTTCATGATGATGTTCCTCCTTCGAGTGTCTGAACGGACGCTTCACACCATTCCAGCAGTGCTTGTGTCTTGCGTTTGCCGTAATCAAGCGTCAGCAGCCAATACATGGCGTCATCCGCTTCTTTGTAGGCCAAAATCGATTGTTCAATCATCTGGTATGTCTCCAATCGCTCCCGGAGCAGAGCAGCATGCTGGTCGATTTTTTGAATCGTCATCTCCTTTGATTCATGCCGGGCAAAATAGAGTTTCAGCAACAGTTCATTCCGCTGAACCGGAAGTTCGGTCGTCGGCTCCTCGACCCAGCGTCCGAGTTCCGCCTCGCCGTCCGGTGTCAGAACAAACGTCTTCCGGTCATCCCCCTCTCCGGTTTCTTCGACGATTAACCCTTCCTGCACCAACGTCTTCAACATCGGATAGACCTGCCCGAAGCTGATCTTCCAAAAGTGGTTGAGACGCGTATCAATCGTATGTTTCATTTCGTAGCCTGACGTACATCCGCTCGCCAGTAGCCCTAAAATCGCATACCGGGTCATGTTTTCTTTTGGCATAAGTCGCTCCTATATCTTTTAGATAGTATCTTTTAGATATATATATTCCCGGTCTTTCAGTTACTAAACGAACATTCAGAATATTCATGAAGGAAACATCAGCTTACATTCCTGTAAGCTTCCCTTCTTTTTTAGGGCAATGCACGTTTTTCCCTCTACACTGATAGAGTTTCATTTTCTTAAACCAGAATGGGAGTTTTGTGTGTATGTCTACTTTCATGAAATTGGGCTTATTCAGCCTTATCTTACTTATTTCCGGATGCGGTCAGCCGAAGACGGAATCAATTCAGCCGGTACCGGCACCAACAGAATTAATCCGCAGTGAGGGCTTTTCGACACTTGGACCAAGTACGAGTTACGACTTAACAGATGTCTATCAACGTTACCCTTACCTGTCCGGTCCAAGCTATATCGATGAAGCAGCCGTGTACTTTTATGCCTCAAGCGAAAAAGACAGTTCGATTTTCCGTTACTCGCTGACGGATCGGCACCTGGAGAAACTATATTCGACGAGCCAAACCATCTATAAGCTGGTTGGTGTCGGACGACAACTGTTCTGGATCCGTTATCAGGACAACGGGAAGGACAGCAACTGGACACTCGAAGTGATGGACTTAGCAACCGGTTCGCTTCAACAACTTGATCACGGAATAGAATCGTCTCGTTTTTATCCGGATCTCCAAGCCACGACGGCACATGTCTCTTGGATCAAACACATCAGTCAGAAAGATCAGACCCGGTCACTCGTCCAAAAATATGATGCGGCGACCGGATACGTCACGACACAAAAAACACTGACAGTGAAGGAAGCAGAAACCCGGAGTGGTGGCCCAGTACTTACGGGACGGTGATGCGGGAATTCTTCTCGATCAAACAACATACAAAGCGGACGAAAAGACGACCGCCTATACGACACTTTCCGGAAAAGCCGTCAAAAAGACGACGATGCCGTTTGATTTCGCTTATGGACAGCATTATCTGGCGACGGGAGCGGAAGGTTCTTCGGGATTTCAAGCTCACGTGTCGAACCATATATCCTATCGTTACAAGACCTCCGAACCGTATTATCTGATTGACGGGTTTTGTTTTCTGACGCCGGATCATATCGTCTTCCGGGAAGAACGCAATCAACTTCTGTATACGGACCTGTCGAATGGAACCGTCATCCCGTTGACGGACCAGGAAGGCGAATATTCAAAACCGGTCTTCACGAACGGGCGACTTGGTTACAGCGTCGTCCGGGATGATGGATCCGTGTCTTTCCGCATCATTCAAGTCAACAACTGAACATGAGAAAAACCCGTTCCAGATTGGACGGGCTTTTTGCTGTCTGCTCGTATTCAGTGTTGTTCCGCGTATGCTTTGAAGCGGTCGAGGATGGCCTGCCAACCGGCCTGCTGCATTTCCGGAGGATTCACCGACTCCGCTTCAAACGTTTCAACGACTTCCGTTTCCTCCCCGTTCGCTGTAAACCGTACCGTTACATGCCGTCCGTCGTCAATCGTGTACGCTAATTTTTCATAAAGAATCACCTCTAGGTAGACGCCGGAAAAATCAAAGCCGACACTTCCATCCTTTGCCGCCATGTGACTGGAAAAACGACCACCTGCTTGAACATCATTCGTCGCTTCTGTCGTATGCCAATCGTCCGCGGCGGCATTCCAGGCTTTGATATGTTCCGGTTCCGTCCAATACGTCCAGACTTCGGCGACAGGACGTTGGATTACAGTCTGGATTTGAATTTCTTGAGCTTGGTTCATGTGAATCACTCCTCTGTAAGTTCAGAATCTGTTCTTTGTTTAACGTTCTGCTTTAACTGAACAAATCCTTCTTTTAAGAAAATGGTTTATTTTGTCAATCATTCAGGTATACTAACTTCATAGTTAATAAAAGTTAACCGGTTAATAAAAAGGAGTGTTAGTCATGGAACAGCAGGCGATTTTGATTCTCGAACAGTATGAACAACTCAAAGTCATCAGTGATCCGATGCGGACAAAAATGCTGATGCATCTGATTGAACAGCCACATACCGGTCAGCAATTGGCTCAAAAACTTGACGTCTCCCGGGCAAAGATTTTGTATCATCTGCGGGAACTCGAAAAGTATCAGTTGATTCAACTCGTCGAGGAAGAAGTCCGAGGCGGAAATGTATTGAAGTTTTATCAGGCGGTCGCCCGCGGATTCATTCCGGCTGATCATCTCCTGAATCTTGTTGAGACGAAACAAGCGACACGCCAGTCTTATGTCGAGGTGCTTGACCGGGCGAAAACACGTATCTTGACGGCGCCTGACCGCTCGTTTGCCCCGCGTTCCTCTGACGTAGAGGACTGGGAAAGCTTGTCGTTCCAACAAGAACTCCGACTTTCACCTGAGCAATTCTTGATGTTTACGAAACAATACCGGGAACTGTTGCAGGACATCGAACAGGATCCTTCGACGGCTGAAGCGGACAAAAAATTATATTACGTAATGGCAACGGCGTTTGAGATTGATGCACCGTTATTTCAAGAGGATGAGGAGGGACGAGATGCAGGCGACTGAATCAGGACTCGATCAACTGCTGTTAAAGAACCGTTCGTTTCGAGCACTTTGGGTCGCCAGTACCTGTTCCTTTCTCGCCCTATCAACCTACCTGTTTGCCGAGCAATGGTATATCCTCCGTGTCTTGAAACTCGATGCGTATTTAGGTCTCGTCTTGATTCTGACGTTGTTGCCGCGGATTTTTTTAATGGTGTTCGGCGGTGTGATTGCCGATCGGTTCAAGAAATCGATCATCTTACGGTATTCCAGTCTGATACGGCTCACCTTTGTGTTGTTCCTGCTGTTCGTCTATCACCTTGAACTGTTGACGATTGTTCCACTCGCTGTATTTGCCTTTACGTTCGGTTGCATCGATGCTTTTTTTTCCCCGGCCAGTGCGTCCCTGTTGCCACTCCTCGTTTCAAAAGATGATCTGACACGGGCCAATTCAATTCTACAAACCTCCAATCAAATGGCATTGTTCTCCGGACCGTTGCTTGGCGGGTTACTGCTTACCTTCTCATCGTTCCACTTCTTATTTTTGACGATTGCACTGTTTCTTCTGCTCGCATCGCTCGGTACCTTGTTTATTCGTGAACATCCAGTAGACAATCCGACTCGTACCTCCGCTTGGCTTGAGCTCGTGCAAGGATTTCATTATGTGTTTGCCGACCAATACTTAAGACGGATCCTCTTCCTGCTGATTATCATCAATTTCTTCTTTTTTGGTCCGTTGCTGATGGGGATACCGTTACTAGTCGATCGGGTTTTAGGCGGTCAAGCCCTTGATCTCAGTTATCTTCAAGGTGCGTATCAGCTCGGCATGTTGCTCGGGGCAGCTTGGATCGGCTTCAACCACTCGATCAACCAGTCGTTTCGCCTGTTGCTGTCGTTGATTGGTCTGCTTGGAGTCGGTCTTGGGTTACTCGGACAAATCGGACACGTTTGGCAAGGCGTTCTGCTGCTGCTGACAATGGGAGGGATCTCCTCCATCATCAATGTCCTGATTTTGACGACGATTCAAACGACGACACGACCACAAATGATGGGAAGGGTCATGAGCCTTGTCAATGCCGCGTCCAACGGTCTGGTTCCATTGTCTTACGCTGCCCTGTCCCTCTCATTGTCGTTTGAGGTCCGTCTCGAACAGATTCTTTTATTTTGCGGCTACGGTATCGTTTTTGTGGTGTGTGCTGCCTTTGTTCGGATCAGATGAACGCATCAAAAAAAAGCCATATCCCGTTTCAGGGGATATGACTTTAACTTGTAGAAATGAAAAAACAGGAGTGCAGAATCTTGACCCATTGAAGAACGAGTGCATCAAAACTAACTGTGAGGAGTGTGGCATCTATGGAGATAAACATCCGTCAACTGTCAGCTCATGAGAATCCGCCGATGGAGCTTTTGCTATTAGCGGACCCGTCTCAGAAAATAGTCGAAGAGTATTTGCAAAGAAGCCGTTGTTTCGTTGCTGAAACAAGAGATCAGCTGGTCGGGGTGCATGTGCTTCTACCCACGAGACCGCAAACGATCGAAATCGTAAATATTGCAGTAGACGAGAAGTATCAAGGAAGCGGCATCGGAAAATATCTCTTACAACATGCCATCGAAACCTCGCAAGCGATGGGATACGGAACCATCGAAATCGGGACAGGAAATTCAAGCATTGGCCAGTTGGCACTTTATCAAAAATGTGGATTTCGGATTGTTGGAGTCGACCTGAACTTCTTCTTGCGGCACTACGAAGGGGACATTATTGAAAACGGTATCCGGTGCACCGATATGATTCGGTTATCTCAGGACATATAAGAGTCATCCTCTAAAACAACTTGACGGATCAAAGTATGTCTCAGGAAAACGATTCAAAATGACAAAAAAGCGGTCCTTCTCGAAAAAGAGAAAAACCACTTCGTCTTCAGTCTCAAGTCATGTCGGAACTTAGGTCGTGACTTCCCATTTAAATGACTGTCGTGAATTTCTTTGCCGTTTCATTCAGTTCATGGGCCGACTCACTGACGGTCTCAAACCGTTGCAACGTCTCTTCCATGACGGAAACACTCGACGAGGCATCAGCGTTTGCCCGCGTGATGCCCTGTTGAATCCGCTCCAGCTCCTTGTTCATCTGTTCCGTCGTATTTCGGACGTTGACGACAGCCAGTTCAACAAGCTTCGAGAGATTACGGACTTCCGTCGCAACGACGTTAAAGCCGCTTCCATGCTCACCGGCGCGTGCTGCTTCAATCGAGGCGTTCAACGACAGTAAGTTCGTCTGCGCCGCAATCTCTTTGATCGTCCCGGTAATCTTTGTGATCTCGGAAGACTGTTCCTGCAGATTCGCGAGTGTCCGTAAATTTTCTTTGGCATCGTCCGCCATCTTCTCGATCGTTTGTTTCAGTTGACGGCTCTCCTGTTTGCCTTGCATGGAACGGTCATCAAGATCCATTGCGATGCCGGCAAAGGACATCGCATACTCTTGGATGGTTTCTTGCCGGTCCGTGACATCAGAAGCTATCTTGACGACGCCGACGACTTGGTTCGCTTCATAAATCGGCATATAAGTTGCTTCAAGCCATATCGAGTCGCCGCGGGCGTCAATCCGTTCGATTTTATCAGCCGAGCTGAAACCGGCCAGTAGTTTGTTCCATAATTTTTGATATGCCTCACTGTTCACAAAGTCCGCTCGGCAAAACAGATGGTGGTGCATACCAATCATCTCGTCGCGTTTGTACTTCATTGTCTTGGCAAACAAGTCGTTGACATCAACGACCCGGCGTTGCGTATCAAAACGGATCATTGCGACATTGTTGGTCAGGGCCTCCAGAATATCAGGAGAAGCGAGTGTCGTGTTTGTTAATTGGGGTGTCGTCATGTAGTTAATCTCCTTCAGGGCATCATTTCAAATTTCATCCATTTAGTAACAAAACTATTTTGTGGAAAAACGATTTTATCTGCCACTCATCATAACAAGTCCCATTTCCGCTTCACATCAATCTGCTCAATTTAAGAAAAACATTGACCCCTTTCTCAAAAGAGGTCTTTTTTGGGATTATTTTTTCATGCTTTACAACTTATTTCCAATCATGTATCATTTATATCGGGAGGCGATACATTGAGGAACGATACATCAGTTTTGACCGAGAGTACGTATTATGTTTTGCTTTCGTTGACGACACCGAAACACGGATACGCGATGATGCAACAAATTGAACAATTAACAGACGGGCGCGTCCGAATGGGGCCAGGCACGATGTATGGGGTCTTAAAAAATTTACTTGAAAAAGGTTGGATCAAAATTGTCGAAGAAGCCGGTCGCCAGAAAATTTATGGTTTAACAAAATCCGGCTATGAAGTATGTTTGGCAGAACGGGCTCGTCTGTCGCAAGTATTACAGCATGCTAACGACTTACTTAAAGGAGCAACTGATGAAAAAATTCAAACTTTACCTAAATGATGAAACGGAAGAACGCTGGGTCAATGAGATGAGTCGTAAAGGCTGGCAACTGACGAAGTTTTCTCCGTTCGTCTACACGTTTGAACGGGAGGATACGGTCTATACGTACCGGAATGAAATGATTACTCAACGGCCAAACCGTTCTGAGTATTTCGCTTTTTTAGAAGAAACAGGTGTCGAAATCGTTCATGCCAATCCTTTTTGGGCATACTACCGGAAAGCCGGTACCGAAGAATCCTTTGAATTGTTTACGGATACAAGCTCGACCAAACGCTACTTAGAAAAGAAACTCCAAACGTATTGGATCACCCTACTGTTTTTACTGATCTCGATGCTGTCCTTGTTTTTAATCCCAAATATCGTACAAGAGATGACACATCCTGTGACTGCTTCGGTGATGATCGGATTCGCCGTCCTTGAAGTTCTGTTGATTGTAGCGATTTTCTCGATCATCTACCGGACTAAAAAGCATCTACGTTCGCTCTAACACCAAAAAAACCTCTTCGATTTTATTGTAAATCGAAGAGGTTTTGCTTATTTCAAGGTATAACCTTGCTCGTTCAATAATCGTTCCCATTCGCTTAAGTACATGTAATCTTGTGCGCCGAGCGGATTGTCGAGCTTCGTGATGAACTCGAGACTATTGCCGTCCGGATCGTTAAAATGGATCTTCGCATGAGCATGCTGGGCAATCGGCATGACGAACGGTTCCGTCCCTTCAAAACCAAATGCCTTTCGTGGCGTATAACCACGTTCCGTCAGCCAACGGACTGACCACGCAAGCCGTCGAGCGAGACTTGAAAGGCGATATGCCGGATCGACGGATGATACGGCAGTTCGACTTGATCCGTCTGCCAAAGACCGAGCCAGCTCTGATCCTCGACAATCCAAAGAAAGGCGATTTTTTCATCCACGATGTGATCAAGCTTCAATCCGAGTCCCGTATAAAACGCGATGGACCGCTGTAAGTCGCGGACCGGCAGATGTGCTTCATATAGGCCAAGAATTATCGCCGTTCACGTGCCTTGACGTGTCCGTTCAACGCCTCGATATAGCGGCTTGCCGAACGGGCGACGGCTGCATTCGCATCCGTAACGACGATTTTATGGAACGCGTCGTAAATTTGATTAAAGCGGACGTCTTTTAGGGCGGACGCCATTTCAGCGACTGTCGCTGCCGGTAAAGGAATCAGGTTCGGATAACTGTACATGAAGCTGACCCACGCCCGGTCGGCGACGACACGGACGATATCTCCCGTCAGTAATATCCCGCGCCCGTCGTTGCCGGTCGTCCATTCGAGAACGGTCGCCCCGTCAAAATGACCGCCGATCCGGTGTAACACTACATCGTCAGCTAATTCCAAACGGTCACCGGACCAAAAGACAATCCGGTCACTCGACCGGGTCACCCATCCCTTGTCCGCTTCATGAATGTACAGCGGAATTTCAAATGTTTCCGCCCACTCGACCTGGGTCGCGTAATAGTGCGGATGCGACAACGCCATCGCGTCGAGTTGTCCCACGTCCTCGATGACTGCCTGATCGAGATAGGTGATACAGTCCCAAAGAATCCGTTTTGTCCCCGCAACGAGGTAAGCGGTCTGCCCGATTCCGAACTTCGGTGTCGTGACGAGACTCGAAAGTCCCGGTTGTTCTTCTGTCACGGTCGTCTGATATGTTCCGGACGAAATCAGATCCGGAAGGGTTGTCCACGACTGACCGTTTGGATTCACATATTGCCGTTCATCGGTACAAATCGGACAGATGTCGTCCTGTGTTATGTTTTCATCCATCTGCACTCCACATGTCGTACAAATTAAGTAAGTCATTCCATTTCCCCCTGCTGTTTAAGATTTTCTGACGCGTACCCAGATGATATTGATCAAGGCAAAAATCAGAGCCCCGGCCACGAATCCGAGCAGAACACTGACATCAAAGGTCCCTTTCGCTTCGTAAACAATCAGTAAACCGACGATCGCGCCAATCAAAACGCCTAACACACGAAGTACAATCTTTCCGTTTGTCATCGTCATGCCCCCTTTGTTCATTTGTTTTACAACGTTCTTGGTGCATCCGCCATCGCGTTCGCGAGAATCATGTAAATGATTAAATTGACCGGAAGCGGAATGACAATGAAAATCAGACGGACGGCCAATGACGAAATACCGAAGTGTTCCGCGAGTCCGCCGCATACTCCCTGAATCGAGCGGTCGGTAGCTGATCTGCGTAATGATTGTGCCAATTGTCTCCCCTTCTTTCATTGATTCCATGTTGGGTGATTCATCCATATGTTACAATAATTAGTATAGCGTAACGGAGTTCAATTTTGCAGGGGATAGCCCTTGTGAATCGGAACCCGAAAGAAAGGACGTGAGACGTTGGATATTTTTTATTTGATTCAGGAACGGGCGTTACCGTTCTCGATTTTGGCTTTACTGATGATGGCGAGTGCCGTCGTCGTGTATGTCGTTTGGAAAAGACAGGTCAGCTTGCCGATGCCGCTGCGTATTTTTACGACTGTCGTCTGCCTGACCTGCATCGTCGGTTCAGCCGGTTTGATGCTTTTCACACTTTTCGTCGGCTACAATGCCTAAAAAAACAAACAGACGTCACTTTCCCTCAAGGAGGAGAATGACGTCTGTTTTTCAATCATCGTGTGACTGCCCGCTCAAAAGCGGACTGAGTACGGTATTCTTGATCCTGCCAAATCCAGCGTTTCGCTGTTCCATTAGCCAATCGATAGGTGTTCTGTTCGAATTGATTGCCGGAGCTTGTTTTAAAAAAGTGGGCGACAAACAGATTATCTTGCCCCGTCGTAAACGTATTGTTGTCGATCCGGTTATTACGGACATCGTGCTGGACCAGCAGCTGTCCCCCTTCGAGCCCTTTCGTATCATTGCCGGAGACCTGATTCCCTGTAATCCGGACCTGTTTCGTTCCACCTCGTTTTTTATCGTATCCGCCGATTGAAACACCGGTAAACCGGTTTTGTTGGACAAGATTTCCACGGACCGTAATGTCTTCCGCATACTTCTTTGCATGTTCACTTGTTACTTCAATCCCGATATCATTCCGCTCGACGGTATTGTTTTCAATCGTCAGCTGTTTGCCGCCGTCGACGTAAATACCGGCTGCATTGTACTCCTTGCCATAGACCGGATTTCCGTAACTTGAACTGTCGGAAACGTGATTCCCGGCAATCGTCCCGCTCCGTGCATAATCTTCTGCCGGATTCGTTGCGACCCCTTCATATCCAATTAAGTCGATGCCGATGTTATCGTTCCGTCGAACAGTGTTGTCCGTGACGGAAAAACCGTTGATGTTACCATTCAGCACCAAGGCTTCGCTGGCCCCGAGCCGGTTATCTTCGACCCGGTTACCCCGGACAGTGATCTGCTTCAAACGACCGGTTCCATAGATTGCAATCCCGTGGGCGTTGCCGTCTTTCGCATGGGTTTGAATTCGCCGGACCTGGTTGTCGATCAATTGAATGTTCCGTCCGGTTCCTGTAACAAAAATTCCGATCGGTGTCTCATCGGTTCGTTTCGTCGCAATGTCGGCGACAATCAGTCCTTGAATCGTCACGTACTGTCGATTTTCGATCCGGACGAGTGCCGTGTCCCCGTCTTTCTGCTTCAGCGTCTTACCACTTAACACCACTTTCTCCTTTTGATAGTTCCGGAAGACGACCGGTGCGTGCTTCGTCCCGCTGTGCTTGACCGTCAAAGCTTCCGTGTACGTTCCTTTGCGGAGGTACACCGTCGTTCCAGCTTTCGCGAGCTGACTGGCTCGTTTCAGCGTTTTCAGCGGTTGCTTAAGCGAACCGGAATTCGTATCCTTGCCGGTCGGAGCGACATACAGAATGTGTTTAGCTGCTGTCGACTCCGCCGGTTCTTGATTCCAAGTCGTCGAACAGCCAAACAGTCCGAGCGACAGCAAGAGAATAAAACGTTTTTTCATGTAACCCTTCCTTCCTATGACACCTAATCCGATTGTAAATATCATCCATTCCCCTTACACTGAATGTACTTACATATGAGGGGCGTGACGTGGATGTTGAAACAACTGCTTGTCTGTTCACTATCGGCACTTTTACTTGCCGGTTGCAGTACGGAAGAAGCCGTGCCGAAAAAAGTCGTCAAACCAATGGAGCTCCCGTTGACACTTAAATTGGATGAGTCCAAAAAACCGGCAGACGCATTTATAAATAACGCTACCTATGTCATGACCGGTCAAACGGATCAACCTCTTTACCTGACCGGAATAGAGCATTTTGCGTCGGGCAAGCAGAAAATCTGGTTCTCCGAGACAATCAAGCCCGGTCAATATGACGGAAAATCACTGAAACTCAGTCAACAGTTTGACAGCACAAAAGGCTACCGGTCCTACAGATATGAGCTGGAGGATACGATGAATGAGTGGTCCGAAGAATCAAATGATTTGAAAAAATCCTTGATGACGGGTGTCGAGTTTCGGAACAGATCATTCCACGCATCTGAATATGACCTGTTGATGTTAGAAAAGTCGACCATTAATGAGTCCATGGTCGGAAGATCATTAACTGGTATCAATTCTCCTGAAGGCATCAAACTTAAAAAGGGCGAGCATGCTTTTACGATTTCATTATCGACTAAATCCTTCGGTACCCCAAGTGCACGTACACTATAAAAACAGACCTGTCTCTTCGTAAAAAGAGGCAGGTCTGTTTTGTTCAGTGCCGCTGATGCGGCAACGGGATCGTCAATGGTTTGAAGTCCGGTCCAAGCAGGATTTTCATCAAAAAAATCAGCTGTCCGGTGTGATAGGCATAATGCGCGAGTTGCCGTTCAATCGCGTCGACGACGAGATGCGGTTCACCGCGAATCAAAACGGTCCGCTCCAAATCGTTTGGTGTCAAGGAGGCAAGCGTTGATTCGACGAGTTGCCAGCCGTCGTTCCACAGTGTCAGCAAGGTCCCTTTGTCATGACCCTGGTCGACAAACTCGGCATCCCGGTTACGATCCGGCTTTTCCCCGTCTGTCGTCAAAAAGTCGGTCCAACGAGAGGTCATATTGTTCGTCATATGCTGAATCAACAACGCGACGCTGTTCGTATCCGGTGCCAGTATCTGATGGAACTGTTCCTCATTCAGCCAGCCGAGTGCCTGCTCTGCCGGTTCGCGGACGGCCCGGAACCGTGCTTGAATTGCCGTCAAATACACCTCTTCAAAAGCCATTTTATTTCCTCCCTTTGCTGTTAATCCATCACAAAGTCCACACCATTTGCTCCTTCGACCGGTATCGTCCGTAACGTTTTTAAGTTGTCATCCGTGATAATCAATCGGCCTTTTCCGGAAAATGATGTTTTACTTTCCGTGAAATATGACGTCTTCTTATATGGATTCCGGTAGAGGTAACGGTAATAGTTTCCCTCCTTCCAAAAATCAGGTCGGACCGGTTCAACCCGGAACGCTTGTCCGAACGTCCACTTAACGAGCCGTTGATCCGTATCGTTTTCAACGGTGCCGATGATTTGATAACCGGTCTGTTTGTTGATCATCCGCATCGGTTCCGTCGCCCAGTAGTTGACATCATCCAATACTGAAAATGACTTTTGCTGCATCGTTCCGTCCGTCTTCAGCCGGATCATCACGCCGTCGGTCGTTGCAAAATATGCGGTCTCTTTCGCACCGTATAACGCCGTATAGGCATACGGTTCGTCCGCTTTTCGAATGACGCGTGATTTTCCGGTCGTCTGGTCGAGCAGGACCATTCCGGCCGCCCCTTCTTTATCATCCTCGGTACCGTTGTTGGCATAAGCAATCGTCTGATCCAGTTCAAGAATCGGTGAATCAAAGACCGGCATCAGCCGGTCTTCAATCGGATACCGTTTGTCTGTCCGGACGTTGATCAACTGAATTTTTTCCTTTGGCTTCGAGGCATTCGATTCCAGCCAAACATCTTTCCCGTAATGGGCAACGGATGTGATCGCTGTATTCGGCACCTCATGTTTTGTAAACGTGTCCCGTTTTAAATCATACGTAAAAAAGTGATCGGCTTCGATGCCATCCGGGTGATGCGCATAGATGTGGCGCGGGTCGGTTCCTTTTTGCGACAGCATCATCAGATAGAAATCCGGGTCAGCAATTGCTTCTGCCTTCAGCTCTTTACCCATTTTTGATAGTGTCGTCATCAATCCCGGTTCCTGCGGATCATCCTGTGTTTCTTTATAACGGTTAATATCGCTTCCATACAGCAGGATGACCTGACCGTCTTTCGGTGTAAACGTCATCGTCGTGAGATCCTTCGAAATGACCGGATAGGAAACGGCTTTTGGTTCCTCCGGACGCAATCCGAGATATACAGCACCTGCACTGACCAAAACGACCAGGCCCGCCGTTCCGTACAGCATTCGTTTTTTCCATGATTGAAGCATATCTATCCACTCATTTCGTTTGTCATTTTCACTTTCCATTGTACCGCTTTTTTTTGTAAAAAAATTCTTTAAAACCGGATTTCCATTACCAATTGACCTAATATTTCATAAAAAAAGACACTGCCGGATGGACAGTGTCTTCGTATAGATTCAATTATCTGGCTGTGACGCCACCGTCTACCGGAAGACCGATTCCCGAAATATGGCTCGCTTCATCTGTTGCGAGGAAAAGAACAGCGTGCGCGACTTCTTCGGCTTGTCCGACATGGCCAAGCGGAATTACCTGTTCAAAATAGTCTTTATACGCGGCCATCGACGGGGCACTCATCTTCGTTTCGATGTAACCCGGGTAAACGGCATTGACCCGGATGTTGTACTTGCCATAATCGACAGCCGCCGCCCGTGTCACCGCATCAATCGCGCCTTTTGATGCCGTATAACCACCGGCTCCTGCCATTCCGCTGATGGCAGAAATCGAAGCGATGTTGACGATTGAACCCCCGGTCTCCTGCATCAACTGAATCGCCTGTTGCATCCCGAGCAGAACACTGTTGATGTTGATGTTAAAAATTCGGGACCAATCGGTTTCGTTCTGCTCTAAAAACGGTGTACTCAACGCAATGCCGGCATTGTTGACCAGAACATCCAGTCGATTAAACTCCCGCATGATCATGTCCATGACGCCTTGCCAACTTTCACGGGAAGAGACGTCGTGGCGTAACGCATACGCTTGACCGCCTTCAAGCAGAATCTGTTTGACGACTGCACGGACGGCCTCCTCATTGATGTCGGTCGCGACGACGACGGCACCTTCACGCGCCGTCATCATTGCCGTTGATTCTCCCATGCCGCTTCCGGCACCGGTCACTAACACGATTTTTTCTGCTAATCGATTCATTTTCATCCACTCCGTTTCTTGATGTTAAGGTTGCATCGCTAAAAAATCGGGACTGGTCGGATTGCCGATATAATGTCCACCTTCAATTTGTAAGGTCTGCCCGGTCATGAACTTTGATTCGTCCGACGCAAGATAAACGACGGCATGTCCGATGTCATTCGCCTCACCGTGATACGGGAGGGCATTGTATTTTTCGAAGGTCGCAAGCAGACTGGGACTCATGTTGGCTTTTGCTGCCGGTGTCAAAATCAAACCGGGAGCAATCGCATTACAGCGGATCAAATCCTTCCCGTACTGCGTCGCGATATACTTCGTCAGCTGAACGACGGCAGCTTTCGATGTTCCGTAAGCCGAGCGGATACTGTCGCCCGCAAAAGCCGACATCGAAGCTGTATTGATGATAGAGCCGCCGCCAGCCTGTTTCATATGTGGAATCGCATAACGGGCACCGAGCAAGACACTTTTGACGTTAACGTTCATCAAACGATCCCATTCCGCGAGGTCCATCGCGACGACATCGAGATCTTTCTGAAGATTCGTCAGACCGACGTTGTTAAACAGGATGTTAAGTTTTCCATAGGTTTCGACGGTAAATGTAACGGCATTCTGGATCGAATCGGCTTCCGATGCATCCAGGAAGACCGCCTGAACCTGTTTTCCTTGTCTCCGTAAACCGGCCGCCACGTCTTTTGCACCCTTGATGTTGTAATCTGCTATTACGACCGCAGCACCTTCTTCCGCAAGCAATGTTGCTGCCGATAAGCCGATACCTGACGCACCTCCTGTCACCAACGCTACTTTTCCCGCTACTCGATTAATCGTTTCACTCCGTTCTCCCGCTTTGCCCGGATATGGGTCAACAGTTTTTCGTTGATTGCTAAATAAAGCCGAATCTCTTCTTCATCCAACACGTCATACAGTTCAAGATACTGTTGTTTTCCGATCGCCTGAGCTTCACTTAAGACCTGTTCGCCCTGCTCTGTGATTTGGAGCAACACCTGCCGCCGGTCTTGTTCGTTGTAGACCCGCTCGACCAGTTCAAGCTGGATCAGTTTTTTGGCGATATTCGTCATCGCCCCTCCCGTAAAACCAAGTGTTTCCGCTAACTTCATTTGATTTTGAGGTCCTTTTCGTTTTAACTCCCCTAATGTCAAAATCGGTGAGATGCCGATTTTGTGCGGAAAACGAGCGTTCCAATCAATAATGGCTTCATTTGTCACAGCTTCCACCGTATGAATCATCTTAAAAAGTTGATCTTGTTCCATTGTCCCCACATCCTTTTGGTCGGTATTCTATCCAACCAGCATTTTTACTTACCACGTTAAATAATTTAACACTAAACTATTTAACTGTAAACTTTTTTAAGTAATAGGATATCCCGCACGTTTTTTTGTTCACCTCGTACTTTATTTACTACGCTCGCTATAACTTTTTAAAATTTCAGCCGATAAAATAGATAAGCAACACGCAAAACATCACCAGGAGGATTATATGGACACAACACGGACTCATTCCATCAGAACACGTTTACTACTCATCATCAGCTTGATTCTCATCCTTTTCTTTGTTTTCAGCAGCGTCTCGCTTTACCTGACAACTAAACAAACCGCGCTATCGACACTCAAGAAAACAGCGGAACAGGATGCGCTCCGGATTTCAGCCTCCGTCGATTCCGCCGCTTATCAAGAATTTTTAAAAAATCCTACGAATGACGCGATCTATGATGAATTACGCGAATCACTGGATCAACTCCGCAAGCAAAACGGATTGTTGTATGCCTACACGGCAAAAGTGGACCAAAATCAGGTCAAACTATTGATTGACGGTCTGCCGGTTGAAGAGGCCGCAAACATCAATGATCCGGCAACCGGTGCTGTTGCCTCCGACATGAAGGACGTCTTACGCGGAGAGACCCACTCAACCGATGTCATCGATGATCCAAAATTCGGAAAATATATCAGCGTCTATGTTCCGTTAAAAAGTCCGACCGGAAACATCATCGGTATTCTAGGAACTGACATCGCAGCGAAAGACGTCGAAAACTTGACGACGGCGATGCTCAAACAAACGTTGCCGCTTTTTATCGGTCTGTTGATCGGTTTACTCGCTGTGACGCTGGGGCTTCTCTATTACATACTCGGCCGGAAACTGAAACCGCTTGAGACCCTGCAGTCCGTCGCCAAGATGATTGCCGATGGAAAACTCGAGCTGGCCCATCAGACGATGCACCGTTTGACGATTCCGGCAAAAGATGAAATCTACGCACTCGCCCGCTCGATTCAGCAAATGAATGAAACGCTTCGTTTGATGATCGTCGACATCAAACGGACGACGGTGCTCGTGACGGATACCAGTCAAGCCATCGACGCCGGCACGACGGAAGTGCTCGACGGTTCAACGCAGATTGCCGAGACGATGTCGGAAATTGCGATGGGGACCGAAAGTCAGACACATACGACACTCGCCTTGACGGACGAGATGACCGGCTTCTCCGCGCTTGTCCAAAAGACGGCTGACGACAGTCAAGACATCGAACAGACGGTCGAAACGATGCGAAGCGTGTCGCAAGAAGGACAAACGCAGATGAAACAATCCGTTGTCCGGATGAACACGATTCATACGCACGTCGCCGAAGCCACGGAGCAGGTCCGACAATTGAAACAACAATCGAACGATATCCAGGCTCTCGTAACAATCATCCGGGATATCGCTGCACAGACGAATCTACTCGCTTTGAATGCAGCCATCGAAGCGGCGCGTGCCGGTGAACAGGGAAAAGGATTTGCTGTCGTCGCGACCGAAGTCAAGAAACTGTCGACCCATGTCGCAAGCAGTGTCGATCAAATCGCTGCCATTGTCCAAAATATCACCGGGAATTCAACACAAATGGAAGTCCGGTTTGCTGAGACCCTCCAAGAGACACGACTCGGGCAGCAGGAAATCCAAGCGACGGACAGCTCGTTTTCGCAAATCGCGGGACAAGTTGGAACTGTCGCTGCGTCGGCGTCCGATATGCGCAGGCAAATGCTTGATGTCGCCCGTACGGAAGCCCGGATTCGCAGTGCGTTGACAGAAATTGCCGCCGTTGCCGAAGAACATACGGCCGGTAATGAAGAAGTCGCCGCAGCATCGGAACAGATGATTGCAACGATTACCGGATTACATGTCCTGGTTGAGACGTTGAATGAAACATCGGCTTACTTGACTGATCAGACAGAGAAGTTTGAACTGGAATCATGAAAAACGTCCGTTTCCTCATAGGAAGCGGACGTTTGTTTATGCTAAAATTCAAACCGGAATCGCTGAACATAATCTATTTTGTGACTGACTGGAAAGGACGTTATTTCATTGAAACAAATCCATCATCTCTGTATCCAGACGACTGATTACATCGCGTCAAAAACCTTTTACGAACAACTCGGCTTCGAGCTGATCCAGGAATCACCCGATTTCCATACACGTGCCTTCAACAGCTGGCTGAAGCTGGGTGACTTCTATATCGAACTCCAGACAAACAAAGTCGACGAGACATTGAAGTCCTATACGAAACATTCGGCCGGTCCCGTCCACTTCGCATTATATGTCGATGATTTACAGGCGGAAGTCGCACGGCTCGAACAACTCGGCATGCCGTTTTTGCCGAAACATGGCGGTAATATTTACTTCGTCGTCGACGGTCATCTCAGTAAACTGAAGGCACCGGAAGGAACGATCATCGAACTACGGGATACGTGGACGATCAAAGAATAATCAAACAAACGCTTATGCCTCGTATATTCAGGGCATAAGCGTTTTTCCGTTACAATAAAAAATTTTGTCATTTGATTCCCAAGTTCTCGATATACGTCGTTTTTGCCTTGTCGAGTTCATCCGACACCGTTTTCAATTCTTTCCTTACGTACTTGTCACCCTGCTTTTGATAGACACTTTCTTGCAGTGACTTCTTACCTCCCTGCACAGGTGCATCATAGGACAATTCAATCCAGTCCCCGTCATCACTGACTTCAATTCCCGTTTCTTTTCGGACGATCGAATCGTGGTTCCGTCGTACGAGTTCTTCGTTTTCCAGTTTAATCACGGTATCGATGGATTCGTTAAACTTCTTTTTGTAGTCAGGTGGCGGTGCTGGTTCCCGGAATAGGTAAAAGACAATCAAGGCTCCGAGACTGACAAGCAACATCTTTTGAAAGTTCATCTGTACCCTCCTTTTACAGCCGATCATGAATTATTCAGAACTGATTGACTATCTGTAAATCATGCCGCTTGTCCCATCCCTTGTCGGCTACGCGTTTTTGAAAGATAGTATGATGCGGTAATCCTTTTGAGAACAGCGGGGTCGGACGAATCGTCCGGGTCTGTAAATCGGATGCGCCATATGCCAGGTACAACTGAAATTGTCCGTCCGTTAATTTCGCCGCAATCGCCGTCACCGTCTCCGGAAAATGCGCAATAGCGTCGCAGGTCGATTGATACGGCGGTAACTCGTTTTTCAGATGCATCCGCGCCTGATTTTTAACGGACCACGGCAACGGTTGCCAAGATTTCAATAACGCTTCATACTGTTTTTCCGTCGCTTCCGATGTATCGGTCGCGTCGTAATAGACGACATCGATATCCTGTTCCTCAGTCAAAGTCAGCCCCCAAATCAACGACCGGATGTAACCGGCGCAAATCCAGGCATCCGGCAGTACGAGCCGGTCGACGAGAGTTAACTGTTCGTGCAGTATTTCATTTTCACTTAAGGCATGGTAAATGTCATTGGTTTCTTGCATCGATTGGCCCCCATTTAAGTCTTCAACTTTTTCCACGTCTTCGGATAGGTCCGTAACTCTTTTTTCGTCGGATGCTCGGGATCAAGTGCTTTTCCGCGGCGTTCAAGGATCGTATCCGTCATTAAGAGCACGATGGCGAGCAACAGATACACACCGATGCTCGTGAAGAACGGCAAGCTCAGATTTAATACGACCGGCAGAAAAAGACCGACCAATACGATGAAACAATAGTCGATCACGTACTGGACTTGAACGATCCGTTTCATGGTCGGATTCGGCGTCAGCGCCATATCCCGATTGACTTCTTTGGAATGTAACCGGGCAATCAGTACCAGCGCAATTACGAGAACGGCGAACGGCCAGTATGCTCCGCGATTGGCGATAATCAGAATAATACTTGTTCCGTACAATAGCGCACTCAATATGCGTTGTTTCATCAGACGCCGTTTTGCCTCCTGAATGAACCGGGTCCGCTCCTGTTTATTTTTCATGGATATTTCCTCCCCTTACCAGGACGGCGGGTCATTTCGATGATGGATATTCAGTTCGTGATCGTTTGACGTATACGCACGATCAAGACCGTTCCCGGTAACCGCGTCGTGCCGCTAAAATCGTCATTCCTACAGAAATCACGGCAAATATACCAATCATGATCATCGCCATTCCTCCTTTTAGAAATCTTCTACTTTATATCCTATTCGCTTCCATTTACCGGATGTCCTTTAACCAGATTAAGCGGTCCTTCTGGACGAATCGCAAAAATAAATCGATGGAATTTTTAGATAATTATCTCCATTCTGAACCAAAAAGATTCTTTAATTGTATATAATGGTAAAATAATCATTTTAAAATGAAAAATATGTCATACAACTTTTAAGGGAGGAACTGTGATGAGCGATGTACGTAAAAATCTAATCGTCATCCGAATGAATGAACCATCATTTATTGAACCTGTTGTTTCGTTTTTTTATAGCCAAAGGATGATCGGAGGAACGGCCGATGCTTAAATTCATCTGGAATTCCTGGTGGCGTAACAAGGAGCGGTTTATCCTGCTCCTTGTCGGCGTCCTGATTGTCAGCACCGGCCTCAGTTACCTGATCGGGACGACGCAGGCAAACAACGGCACCGTCGTCGAAGAGTTGCAAAAACGTTGGGGCTCATCTTACGACATCGTCGTCCGGCCGCCCGGCAGCCGCAGTGTGACGGAAGACTTGAAGTTGCTTGAGCCAAACTATATGAGCGGTCTCGACGGCGGCATCACAATGAAACAGTACAATACGATTGAACAGATAAACGATATTGAAGTCGCGGCTCCGATTGCGATGATCGGGAATTATTATGCGGATGCCCAGATTGGGACATACGATTTTAAAGAACAAGGCATCTATAAAGTCACGATTCAAGATGTTCAGGATACCGGTTTACAGCAAGAACAACAGACGAACTCTTACTTTTTAGGTGCCGGGTGGTCTCCTTCCGAAAGCGACGGTCTGAATCGTGATCTTTCGCCGCAAGAGTTGGGAAAACAACCGTTGATGGAGTTCGGCAGCGCAACGATGCTCGCCGGAATCGATCCAGAAGCAGAAGCCCGGCTCGTCGGTCTCGATCGAGCGACGAAAAAAGCGACACACAGCCGCTATTTTACGAACGACGATACCGCGACAGACAACGGGAGATGATGTATGGAGTATTCCGTTGATTTTAAACAGTCACGAATATGTCGATGCGTACCGGAAGTATCGCTATGAAAAAGTCGATGTTCCCTTAGTTAATGATTCGATGACCGAGACCGTCCAAGACATTATGAAAAAAGGCGGGAAATCGTATCTGAAGACGCTTCCGGTCCAACCTGCGAAAGTCTATAAGATTACGACAAATGAAACCTCTAAAAAACTGGTCAACGACATCTTAAAAGGCACGGTTCCGTCTAAACCAGCTGGAAGCTTCGACTGGATGTACTTGAAGCCTTCCTCCGTCGAATACCAGGCGCTCGCGAGTCCGTTCGCTACACGATGGCCGTTTGCCTATCAGGTCACACCACAGGAAGTGCCGGAAGATGTTCAATTGGCCAAACGAACGATGTACCGAAAAGCCCGGTCGTTTGGAGATACGTCCATCAATTTAAATTCCGTACCGAAGATGAAGTTGAAGTTCATTGGTGTGTTCGATCCACAGAAACTGGACATTTCGAAGGATCCGTTAACTGAGCTTCCGATGGAGACGTACTTCCCGGCAAAAGCCCAGTGGGTCATGGACAAAAATGAACGGCCCGTCAATCCGGTCCGTGATGTCAAGCCGACGAATGACCCGTTCGACTTCCTGACGAAACCCCCATCGATGCTGACGACACTGGATGCGGCGTTCAAGCTCCGTGGCGATAAAGCCATTTCGGCCATCCGGGTCAACGTCAAAGGGGTCGAAGCAATGAATGCGACGAGCGAAAAAAAATTACAGGCGGTCGCTCAAGAGATTGAAGACAAGACAGGACTGATTACTGATGTGACACTCGGGTCCTCGCCGCAGCTCGCCCTGACCTACCTGCCCGGCTTAAAAAATGAATCGGCTTTAGGATGGGTCCAGCAACCGTGGATCAAGCTTGGTTCCTCGATGGCGATCTTCCAGGAAGCAAAAGTCGGCATGAGCGGCGTCATCGCAAGTGTGATTGCCGTCGCCCTCGTTTATGTCTTCAGTTCAAACATCATCTTGCTGTATGCCCGTAAAAAAGAATTTGCGATTTTACTGTCACTCGGTTGGCGTCCGCGTCAATTGTCAAAGCTGCTGTTCCTCGAAGCGACGTTGCTCGGTACGTTCGTCGCCCTGATTTCCTGGACGATCCTCGGCTCGTTTTGGTTGACGACGGACCATCCGATTGCCCTCAGCCGAATCCTGTTGATCGGTCTCGCCGGTCTATTGATTTACTGGGGCGGGACGCTTGTCCCGATGACCTTGATTCGTCGTATCCAGCCTTTTGAAAGCATGCGGTCCGGTGAAGTCTCAAAAGGCCGCCGACTCGTTTGCTCGCAATCGATTTTCGGGATGAGTCTCAATCAACTGGTCACGTATTGGCAACGGACCTTGCTTTCGATCGTCGCGATCGCCCTGCCGACCAGTCTGTTCATCTTCTTTCTGTTCGTGACTTTCCGACTGAAAGGCGTCTTGTATGCGACCTGGCTCGGTGAATACGTCGCGCTTGAAGTCGGAACGATGCACTACGTCGCAATGGCGGTCGCCCTCTTGATCGCCATCCTGACGACAATGGAAATCATGTGGCAAAACGTCAATGAACGGAAACCGCAACTCGCTATTTTAAAAGTAACCGGTTGGCGCGACGGTTGGAGCCGCCTGCTTGTCCTGACGGAAGGTATGTTAACCGGTTTGTTCGCCGGTATGATTGGTCTCCTGATTGCGCTCGCAATGATCGGATATGTCTATAATCAGTTCCCAATCAACGAGCTCTTGTTCCTCAGCGTGATGCTGCTCATCCCGGTCGTGACCGGTGTCCTCGGTGCCTTACTGCCGGCACAACGCGCAGTTCGGATTACACCGAATGCCGCGATCGGCAGTGTCGCCGTCAATACTCAGGTGACGGAACGCCGCTTTAAACTGGCACTAGGTTCGATTGGTATCGTATTAGTCGTCGGGGTCTCTAGCCTGTTCTTGTTTGCGTCGAACGAAGACTTGTCGCAAGCACCGAAACAGACGCAAGCTACGACACCTAACGTACAAACGACTGGGGCAAAACTAGCGGACATGAAACAGAACGAATCCAAAAAAACGGCGTCACTTTCACAAACGGAAATCGATAAAAAGATTAAGAAGTTGATGAAAAAAGGCATGGTTCAGACAACACCAGGCGGTAAACGAGTCAGCAACCAGTTCTTTTATGTCAATCCGCTCATTGAAACACCAAAAGAGTTGAACCTGAAGGAGAAATCAGGTTATCGATTTGTGACAATACCCGTTATTTTAGATAATCCCTCCGAAGATGAGGGAGCATATTCTGTCTATCGTCCAAGCACGTATGTTATCACTGCTTTAGATGGAACAGAGTTTTTACCTGTCGATTATGTCAACCATAATGAGAAGGCCTGGAAAAACAGCTATCAACATTTTTCACCGCATAAATCAAGAGTTGATCTTGTTTATCAAGTACCTGTCGATCAAAAGGTATTCGTCCTATACGCGTCAGATGAAGCCTTCCCAAAACCAACAACTGTGAAAATTGAATTAGAAGGTAGTTAAATACAATACCCTCCAGTTCAAATTGAAATGGAGGGTATTGTATTTAGAAAATATTTTATATCTTTTATGGTTTACAAGAAATAAGAGCAAACGCGTATGTAAAACGACCGTTATGTATACAAAAATGATTATTCTTTCACAAACGTTTATTTAGTTGATCAATTGTAATGTTTAGTGTCTATAAACTCATCTTTTTATTAATGTGTTTTAAGTAGCCTAGTATACGTAAATAAGACAAACAAGAACTGTGTGTACATTTCTACGTCGAAATGTACACACAGTTCTTGTTATTGATTAATTCATTGAAGTAACACAGGCACTTGTTTTTCAAACAGGGATTCAACGAATCGAAGCTGGGCATCAATCAATGTCACCTTATCCGGTACCTGCTTTCCCTTCGCTTGATTCATGACATCAAACATTTCTAGTATGCTCATATACTCCACTCCTCACTGTTTTCTTGAACACAGTATAGAATGAATTGGGAGTCTGTACGAATCATGTTAGATAAGATAAAAGGAGTTCTATGTAAGATAATCGAATCGTTACGAAATGATGTACGACTGATTTTCCACGCATAAAAAAAACGACCTTTTCTAAGATCATTTCTTTCATAAAAACAGTCATGATTCCTCTCGCACGTCGGATCAATAGAGATAGACAAGTACACATACGATCAGGGTTAGCGGAACTAACAGTACCTTACCTGTCCGGCTCAAGAAGTTCTTCTTTTCTTTTATAAACAAGAAATCGATCAAAATAATAAATTTGAAGTCACTCTTAAAATTGATACTGCATTCAAACAAAATGATAAAAAGAAACTGCCAAACTTAAGAAACAAAGGACCAGTGCAGGGATGGATTTTTGAAATTTATCTCCTACCAATACGATAAGTGTAAAGGCTGCTGCAAGCATTGTTCCTCCAAGTAATAATCCTGCAAATAGAGCAATTGTATGAAACCAAATTCCTGCTAACATACCGACTGCTCCTACAATTTCAAAAAAACCAGTTAGAAAATTAAAGAACGGTGGAAATCCGAATCGTTGAAACTCCTCTGCCATTTTTCCAGAGATAATTTTTATTCCGGTCATCAGAAAAAAACCACACAATAATACTTGTAAAATATTCATTAAAATAGAAATCTGAACCACTTCTTTCTTTTTGATTTTATATAATAAATTTCAATTCTAAGCATTTACATGCTATAGCATGTAAATGCTTAGAATTGAACCTTTTCTTATTGATATAAGATTCTGATTCAATATCGTGTATTGTATAACTTGTTTAATATTAATTTTAGCTGTTTTAATTCTTGCTCATCCAAATTAGTGGTGACGAAATGGTGCGCATCATTCACTACAGGTATAATCTTATTTTTTATATGCTCTCCTTTTTCAGTCAAGAAAATATAATGAGACCGCTTATCCTTGTCATTAAAAACTTTTTTGACGAATTCTTTTTTTTCCATTGAATGAATCATTCTGGCAACTGTTGTTTGATCTCGATCAATGGCTTCTGCCAATTCTTTTTGCGTTAAACCATTTTGATCATTCAAAACACTTATAATACTCCATTGCTCTGGAGTGATGTCATAAGGTTTCAATTGCTTAGTAAAATAATTGGTCATTTTTACATCTGTACGATGAACCAGATAACCGATTAAATTTTGTAATTCCATAGATCACCTCGTAAAGTCTAAAATATTAGCAAAAAACATCATTATACATGCTATAGCATATATAATGCTTGAACTACATCATAAAGTCAACTAGAGTCTCTTATCAGTCTTTTGATGCTCCAAGAATTCCATAGAAGATAGACGGAATGACCACCTTAATGAATGCTTCAGGTTTTTGTTTGCTATTGCGTCTCCACTCGACTGAGGCACCATACATTCCCCAACTTAATAAAACAGAAGTGGCTTTTAATGATTCTTCATCAACTCTGTTTTTTTTATATAGCATTTTATAAAAAATGATTTCAAGTTGTTCTTTAATAATCTGTGCAATTGTATCCTCATACCCTCGATGACATCGATTGGAGAGAGACTTTTGAAAAGTAGTTGTCGCTTCAAAAATTTTCGTGAGGGTATCCTCACTTAGTTCGGCATTTTCATAAATAGCAGAATCTAAGTTTACCATCAAAACTTCAACTAATACTTTTTCCAACAAGTCATAAATATCTTTAAAGTGATAATAAAACGTTCCTCTATTAATCATAGCCTCTGTTGTAATATCTTTTACAGTAATGTCCTTAAATTCTTTTACTCCTGAAAACTTAACAAAAGAATCCATAATTATTTTACGCGTCCTCGTAACACGTAAATCTTTCTTCGGTGCTGTCATTCTCATCCCTTCTTTCACAACAATTTCACGAATGTGTTGTAAATACGACAAATTAAATAATGTATTCTGCCAGTTAAAAGTTAAAGATTATTAAGAAGTATGAAGAAGGTTTTTACACGTTGTCGGAAGTCGCAAAGCTCTTCGAGCTCTCGGTAACGACGTTAAAAAAATGGATGCGATTCTATCGTCATGGTGGCGTCGAGGTTTTAGAAAATCGAGATGAATGGACGAAATACCCGAAGGAATTTAAAATCCAAGCAGTACATGACGTTCTGGAGGGACGCGAGTCCCTGATGAGTGCAATCCTGAAATACAATATTTCCGGTAAGAGCGTGCTTATAAGATGGATAGCAAACTATAATGGTCATAGAAAACAAAAGACATTTCTAAAAGTATGTCCCGTGTCGGTAAATGTATCGATAATGGCCCGATGGAATCGTTCTGGGGAGCATTGAAGTGTGAGAGTTATTATCTACATAAATTTGAGGAGTTCGACGAACTCCGTTATGCGATTCAGCAATACATTCGATTCTATAACGAAGAACGATATCAAGAACGACTAAACGGCTTGAGTCCGTTAGAATTCAGGACTCAAGCCGTTTAAGAGTTTTTTTATTATTTTGCCTGTCCACTTGACGGGGAGCAGTTCACAAGTGGAAGGGAGCATTTTTAGTTAGAGCCGGATCAGCACGATACCGACAATCATCAGCCCGAGGCTGATCAATTGAACACCGGTGACCGGCGTTTTGGCTGCGCCAAACAAACCGAACCGGTCAATCAGCAGACTGCCGGTCAACAGACCGATGGTGACGATGACGACAGCAGCTCCTGCTCCGACAAGCGGCACGATGACAGCATTGCCGGCGATGAACAAGGCGCCGATCAAGCCGCCGATCCAAATCCACCACGGCGTCGGGAGCGACCGGTCAAACTGCCACTTCGTCCGGACGATCAGATTGACAAGCAACAAGGTCACTGTACCGACGATAAAGGAAATCAATGCTGCTTTGATGGCGGAATCGAGCACCACTCCAAGATGGCCGTTGATTGCGGCTTGGGCGGCACTCATCATTCCCATGACGACGCCCATGATCCGCCAGCCGTAAATCGTTGAATCAACCGGCTTTGCTTGTTCCGGATGCCGGCGTTTCGCTAGCCAATCGCCGAGCGCAACGGTTCCGACGACACCAAGCAGGACAAATCCAGCGCCGAGTAGTCGCGTCGACGACAAAGGTGTGACAGCAGTCGAAAACCAACCGAAGTTATCAATTAACAGGCCCATCAAAACCTGTCCGAAAATCGGCATGATGACGGTCTGAACACCGCCGATTCGCGGGAACAACAGAATATTGCCGGTTAAAAAGATGACACCGAGCACACCGCCGATCCAAATCCAGCCGGGTTCCGACCAGACGCCCGGATTCAGACGGAAATTCTGTTCCACGAACAGCGTCAGGACAATCAAAAAAACCGTCCCGATGCTGAACGACAGCAAAGAGGCAAGGAATGGCGAGCCGACAATGCCGCGTAAGCGTGTGTTGACACTCGTTTGAACGGGAACGAGGATCCCGATGATTAATCCAATGATAATAGCAAGAATAAGAAGCCCTCCTTTTTACGAGTCGTTCCTATCATATGCCAGAGCCGGACAGGAAAGCGATTTGCCTGCTTATACCGTCAGTTGAACACAAGAAAAAGCATCCGAATGTTACAGATGCTTTCTCAACAGATGGATTTAGTCAGCGGTATTCTTTGCTCATCGGCTGTTCCGGATCGGCTCGACGGATACGGTAATCAAGGACGGTTTCGATGACAATTCCAAGCAGCATGAAGCCTGCCACGTAAAGGAGCGACATGTCAGCATCACCTCTCAATTCGGAAGTGACGATTAGGAGCAACAGAAGGGCGATGATGCCAAAACTCACGATAGAGCTGAGTCGAATCAACCGCTTGGCACGTATCGAGTCTGACAGGCGGCTGATTTCGAAACTTTCGCGACTTAACATCACGCCGGAAATTATTAATGCGCAGAGAAGCACCAGAATCGACCAAATGGATTGGTCAAAAAAATGAGTCGCTAAAAAGGCACCGCCGGTAACAACAGCCGATAGAATCCGGGCCGGTTTCGTTCGTTTGCGAATGGTCTGAATCGTTTTAATCCGTTCTTGTTTATTCATCTTCTCACCTCATGACGATCATACGTGTTTTGACTAGAGAAGTTCCCTCTTTTTGGAAAAATCAGGCCAATCCTTTGCCACCGCGCGGCTGATCTTCAAACATTCTCTCGACCTGCAACAGAATCGGTCGCGCCTGTTCAATCAATTGCCGCGTCGCAGGCAGTTGCAAAGACGCAGCATGTGCCGCTTGATCCGTCCAAATCTCCCGGACCATTACAGTATCAGCTTCTCCGATCGTACTGACGACATACTGCTTACAATCCGAGACATCCTGTAAGGACGTTGCTGCTTCTAACAGTACCTCCACCAATCGTTGGCCCTCGCCTGCTTGGGTCGTAAACTTTGTCCATAATCCGTAAAACATCTTTATTTCCCCCTTTCATGGCGTTATGACTGATTATTCAAATCAAGATTTCTGGGAACATTTAGGTGAAATGTACGTATACTAAGAATAACTTACATAATCAAAAGGAGAATATGTTTTGAAGAAACATCTGTTTTTAGCGACCAGTTTGTATCTGCTCATCACGGTAATGACGATTTACGCCATTTTTTTTGAACAATCCGATTCTACTTTCCTGTTGATCATCCAACTTGGACTGTTGATCCACTTCTACTTCCAGTACCGGATGGCATATACGGTAACGGATCAGGATGTTCCAACTGCACCATTTCGATTGAATGTCCTTCGAACCGGACTGATTGTAGCAGCCTTCGTCTCGTACATTGCGCTCGATACCGTACCCATCCTGCTCGCAACGGCTGTCGCTTTAGCGATCGCTGTCCCGACGCTTCTCTCCTACCTCCGTTTACGGATGCAGGAGGATTGACGCGTACAGTTCATTTTCGTTCCGGTAAGGAGCGGGTGCGTCCAATGAAGACGACTTGTTGCTTCGCCAGTCGAAAGACCTGATATTCACCGCGCGGATCGGTGTTCAGCTGGACGGCAACCTGATGCCGGGCTTCTTTCGTAGATGCCGTCTTGTCATAAGCGGACCGGACCGCAATGATTGTCTCTTTGCCATATTGCTCGGAGACGTGTTTTGTCACCCGGGCCCGTACGATTTGTTCAAACGTTTCATCCTGTTCCTGCTCAAGAAAAAACCAACCGATGCCGCCGATCATTCCTAATAAGAGTAGTGCCAGTACCGTCTTTCGCATTTCGAACGCCCCGTTTCCGTTTTGTTCTCTGTAGACAGAATTCGCTGTTCATTAAAGATTTCCTGCTTTTTGAAGAAAAGCCGGGAACGAAAGGAGGTTCTTCATTGTTTTCTCGTACTTTTCGCTGGTTCCTCGCTGGATTGATTTTCATCAATCTGCTGAATACAACAGTTCTTGACCTGCCACGCTTGACGCTTGTGACGAATGTGTTACTCGTACTGGTCGCATTGTTTTTTCTCGTCCGTTTGCTGAAATCTTCGCACCATAAAAACAAGCCGTGAATCCGTCCCTCTTGCAGGAATCGGATGCACGGCTTGTTCGTTACTGATTTAATTCGTCGACCAAATTCTCCTGTTTACGTCTTGTCGCAAAAAAGACCAGTCCGAACACGAGCATGAACAGTCCGGCAACTGTCGCGCTGATACTCGTCAAGTTCAATGCAATGTCTCCGCCGTCGACGCGTGAAATCAAGAACGTCGTTCCAATGCCGGTAATGAGTCCAAACCCAATCCCGCTGCCGATGAAAATCAGCATCTGAATCACAATCAGACGCCGGAGGGAATACTGAGTCAAGACCAACGTCCGTAGCAACGCATACTCACGCCGTTTCGTCGCTAAATAATTCAACAACGAATTGGCAAGTCCAAACCAGACGGAGACGCTCATGACGGCGAGCGCAACGATGAAAACAATCCATCGTTCCTGTAATTGTTGATTCGCCAGTTTGACAGATGTCTCATACCGGTTCAATTGAAGCGTCGGATAACGGGTCGTCAGTTCCTGCAAGACCGCTCTGGATTGTTCGGTGTCGGTTGCATCTATGTACAAGGCTCCAATCCGGTCTTCAGAAGTCCGGATCGAAGACCGCCAGTCGAACCAGGCATCCGTTGGTAAGTCCGGATCAATCCGTCCGATTTCATATTTACCAACCGAGACAGTCCCCGCTTCTCCATTGATAAACCGCCCCATCTCAAGCCGGTCGCCGACTGCTAAGTCATTTGCTTTGGCAAATGTCTCGGAGACGATGAATTGATCGCGTGTTGAAGAAAGAACCGGTTTCCTGAGTGCGTCGAGCCGTTCAAAATCGGTCAGTGCATAACTTAAAGTGATCGTTTGATCAGACTTGAGAATTTCAAGTCCACTCGCCGGTGAAATAAACGTACTTTTTGCTTTCGGCAGTTCTTTTTCAATCGTCTGTGTCAGTTCTAGCGGATCAGCTTTTGTCCCTTCAATCAAGCGGCTTTTCAGAACCAGTTCTGTCGGATACTGTTCTTTCAGATAGGTCAGCTCATGTTGTTTGATCGTCTCGAGGAACGTCGAACCGAGTACAACGACAACGAGTAAAATCTGCACAATCAGCATCAACAACGCATTTTTCCGTAGTTGCGGCAATACACTTCGAACCGCCACAAACGTCGTCGGCCCGGCTACTTTTTGAAGCAACGGCTCAATCCGAACCAATAGCTGTTGAAGCAATAAGGGCGTTGCGCTGTACATCAGCACGAGAAAACTGATGGTCGATCCGAGATAACCGCCGGCCCGGTGATTCTCGGTTTGTGCGAGAATCGTCGCATATAACAATGCACCGACAGTAAGAGCCGCGAACGTCTTGGCCATCCGTTCCTGAAGCCGCGACACTTTAGGTCCGGCATGGTTTTGACGCATGACGTGAATCGGCAGAATCCGTCGGTTGCGGTATGCGGAACCACTCAGCAACAACAGAATCAACAGACTGCTGCCGACCGTGACGAGACCGGCCAGCTGCCAGTTAAAGGCAATCACCGTCCCCTTGAGTGCAAACAATTCCCGCCACTGCTCCTGCAATGCTCCGTAAAATAATCCACTTAATAAAAAAGCCATCAATGCTCCGGCGCAGACAATCAGACTCGACTGCATCATGAAGATTTGGAACAATTGCCGCGTCGTCGCTCCAAGCGTCCGCATGATGGCGAATTGATAGCGGTGTTTGCGGAGAAAGACATCAAAATTCGTCATCAGGATAAACGCGGAGACGATTAAAATCAATCCGGCAATGATGGCGACATAGACCTGCATCGCTGAAACACCGTTAACGTCAGAAGCGGCAGTTTCTGCGAGATCCACGCGCAATCCCGGGACTTTTTGAGTTAAACGGTCGGCATAATCTACGACGTCCGCATCCGGTTTTAATTGAACCAACACATACGTCGCACGCTTCTTCTGACTGACATCGGCATTTAGTTGTGTCACATCGTCATAGTTCATCACAAGCGTATCCGGTGCCGTCCCGCTTGCCGCAGCATCCGGCAAAATCTCAACCACCTCGTACTTAGCACTTGAAACGGTCAATTCCTGCCCGACTTTTACATCAAATGCCTCGGCTAATCCCGCATTCAGGATGATATCACCGCGGTCGATGGATCGTTTGATGTGATAGCGGCTTTTCGCAAGTGAATCGTTTTTTATCCCGATCGTATACACATCGGCCGTCGTTTGACCGGTCACGGTCAGATTCGTGATCAACACCGGTGAGAGCTGCCTGGTCTGTTTATCCTGCGTTAAGCGGTCGAGGAAGGACTGATCAATCACTTCCGTCCGTTTATCTTGATACCCGACCGATAAATCCATCTTGCCATAAAGCCGCTCGATATCCGCTTGAACGGACGCCTGGCTTTGCGAGACGAATAATACCATCGACAGGACAAGCAAAATCGAAATCATGACGCTGCCGATCGACGTCAGCAGGATCATCGGGCTTTTCCGGTATAATTTCAGAGCCAACCGGAACAAATGCCGTTTTTCCTGCTTCATACCGACCTCACGTAACGCTCAAACGTCTCCATGATGGGTCCAAGTTCACCGGTCGACGGCTGATCGGCCACGATGCGTCCGTCGTGGAAGTAGAGGATTCGATCGGCGTAAGACGCAACTTGCGCATCATGCGTGACGAGCAGGATGCTGGTCTGTTGGTCTTTGTTCAATGCTTTCAGCAGTGTCATGATGTCTGTTGATGTACGGAAATCGAGATTACCGGTCGGCTCATCCGCTAAAATGATCGGTGGCTCGGCAATCAAGGCACGGGCAATTGCCACCCGTTGCTGTTGGCCGCCCGATAATTCAGTCGGCCGGTGTTTCGCCCACCGTGACAGACCAACGTGCTCCAGCAGATGGTCCATCCGTTGCCGGATAGTCGTTGCGTCCACTCCTTTGAGCATCAACGGCAAGGCGATATTTTCCGAAACCGTCAAATCGTCGAGCAGATGAAACGATTGAAAAATGAATCCGATATTTTGTTGGCGGTATAACGTCGCTGCCGGCTCGGTAAAGATATCGCGTTGCGGTTCGTCCCGCAGCCGCAGTGTCCCGCCGGTCGGCTGATCGAGTGCCCCGAGAATGTTCAGCAAGGTGCTTTTTCCGGATCCGCTCGTTCCCATGATGGCAATAAATTCCCCTTCCTGCATCGAAAACGAGACGTCGTCCAGTGCATGAATTGTTTCGGTTCCTCGTATGTATGTCTTCGTCAATCGTTCGATCTGTAATAAGTTGGTCATTCCAACACCTCTAGTTTACAATTTAATTCCATTTATCATTATACACAAGACGTCATCTTCAAACTAATATTTTCCAAAATCAAAAACAGCCCGCTGAGCGTCTCAGAGGCTGTTTGAGGATACAGATTAGTTCCGCTTGTTTTTTCGGTACGTCAGACCGATGAACTGGGATTTCTGATTAAACAGTTTCCGGTACGACATGTAACCGACGAGGACAGCCGACGTCGCTGCTGTCGTCAGCAACAGGAATAAAATCAGCAGCTGATACAGGACGGCTTCCATCGGATCGGCCCCGCCGATAATAAGACCGCTCATCATTCCTGGTAGCTGAACAAGTCCCATCGTCTTCTGCGCCTCAATCGTCGGAATCATACTCGTCCGGATGGCACTTTTGAGACTCGTATCAATCGCCGTTTTCGTATCACCGCCGAGGGATAAAATCAATTCGATTACTTCGTCACTCCGTTCAACTTCATCCTTGAACTTGTTCAAGAACAACAGCGACAGAATCATACAGTTTCCGATGACCATCCCGCTGATTGGAATGACTTGCTGGGCTTCAAACGGAATGATGTTCAGTCCGAGCATCAGTCCCATCGTCAACACTTCGACCGAGACCAAGGTCGCGAGGACAATCCACTGAATGCCGGGAATCCCGTCACCTTTACGGATCACGTTAAGTGTCGCAGCGCCGATCATCAAGAGAATCATCAGCAGGATGTAGATCGGACTATCGCTCTCAAACACAAACGTCAGGATATAGCCGATGATCAGCAGTTGAATGATCGAGCGGACGGTCGCGATCAGGATGTCTTTTTCGAGACCGAGCTTCAGCGTAAAGGCCAGAATCAGCGGAATCGCAATGAAAATCAGCGACGTCGCCAGTTGGACGTAACTCATAACGATTCCCCCTTCAAGAACGCTTCGATGTCCGGGCGTGTTCCGTCCGGCTCAAGCAACGAGACGTCCCCCTGCTCGAGCAATTGACCGTCTTTTAAGAACCAGACTTCTTCACTGACCCGGCGTGCCTGATCGAGATCATGCGTGATCCAGATGACGGTCACCTGAAGCTCGCGTTGCAGGCGCTGAATCAGCTGTTCGATTTCCTTGACCATCCGAAAATCAAGACTGGCCGTGATTTCGTCGAGCAACAAGACATCCGGTTGATTGACGAGCGTCCGGGCAATCGCGAGCCGGCTCCGTTCACCGCCCGACAGTTCTTTGACCGGCTGCTTCAAGTCGACATGCAGATCGACTTGTTCCAGCAGTCGCTTCGCTTCGTCCGGTGCCAATGTCTCGTGAAAAATTGTTTTCGGCAAACTGAGATTATCCATGACGGACCCCGGCAGCATCGGCGCACTTTGGAACGCCATCCCGATCTGTTTCCGCAGTTCGACGAGGTTCATCTGTTCCAAGTCCTCGCCGCGGTAACGAATCCGACCGCTGTCCGGGGAAATCAATCCGTTGATTTGTTTTAAGCACGTCGATTTGCCGGCACCGCTTGGTCCGACGAGCGTCGTGATTTTGCCTTCCGTGAATCCTCCCGTGATGCCACGGAGTATATGTTTGTACTGCACGTCTTCAAAGGTAATGATCGACACGTCTGCTTCACCTGACTTTCTGGTTTCTTTTGATCCGCTATGAAACAGATATACCCGAAAAACACAAAAACATACAACGCATCGATGCGCTGTATGTTTGAAAAACCGACTATTTGGCTTCTTTTGGGTCGATCAGCGGCCGCACTTCCATCCGCCAGCCGTACTTCTGTGCTTCCGGTAACTGGGTCGTTGGATGAAGTAATGCCAAGTCGACCGCCTGTTCCAAATCAACCGCTTCAAAGACGACCAAACTGCCGATCTGCTCCGTTTTATCCGGGTCCGGTCCGTCTTGATGCTGAATCTGTCCGTCGAGGAGCCGGGCCCGTTTCGTCTCCGCTCCCGGATGCCACTCATACAAGACGTTCGTTTTTGTAAAAAAATCTTCCAACGGTACATTACAGCGTTCCATGACGGCATCGAGCTCTTGCTGCGAGGACTGATTCATCTTTTCTGCATCGTAATAACCGATGAATAAAAATAACATCTGATCCCTCCTAGTTCCAAGGCTTTCTTGAGACGTCGTTCATTATTTAAGTACCCTGTTTTTAATGGATATAATACAAAACACCTTGTCTCCGTCGAGGAAACAAGGTGTCGCTTATTTATTGGCAATTTTGCGTAACAAATACAGCGCGTAGATAGCTGCCGGGACGGCCATGAACTGAACAAACAAATGCAACAGTCCAAAGATAAAATTCAAGTCTGTATAATCCATTCGTACTTCCCTCTTTCTTAATGCAACGATTTTGTGACGACTTGGCGCATCTTTTCAAAGCCAAGCCGTTCGTAGAAGACATCGACCCCGTCGTTGCTCATCCAGTAGTCGAGGTCGATTTTATGTATGTCCTGTTCGAGTGCCCGGCGCTCGACTTCAAGTAACAACTGACGACCGAAACCCTGCTGCTGTTTATCATCGACGATACAGAGATGATGGACGCGGGCTTTCGAATTGGCAAAATGAAAGGCACTTTCCGGACGCCGGAGATATTCGATCCAGACGTAGCCGATTGCTTCGCCGTCGAGTTCGGCAATCAAAAACTGATGACTGCCGGTTCCGACGATTTTCGCAAAAAACGCCCGGACCATCGCAAAGTCATACGGTTTAAAGAAGTCCGGCTGCTGCGCGACATGCGGCTCATGGACGTAGCGGTTCAGCCGGGCCAGTATATCGAGATCCGTTGTTTCGACAATCTGCATGCCCATCCCTCCACTCAATGGGTGATTTGTCCGTTGAAGACATACGGGACCGTCTGTTGCGTCGTCAGAATCTGTTCGTATTCTTTTGACAGATTCATGAACTGAACGGCCTCAGCAATCGTGACCCACGAAATCTCCTCGATTTCATCGGGGAAAATCGTGCCAAGTTCGCCCCCGCGAATTTCGGACTGGAAAAAGAAGAACAGACAATGTTCATCGACTTGCGGAAAAAAGGCTTCGCTGACGTGCAACAGTTCCCCGACTGCGACGTCATAACCAGTCTCTTCTTTCGCTTCCCGGACGGCTGCTTCCGGCAACGTCTCTCCCGCTTCGACCGTCCCCCCCGGCAACGTGTAATACGAATACGACGGTCCAATGTTTTTGACCATCAAGACCTGATCCCGTGTCTCATTTAACAAGACATTATAGACGATATTTTTTTGGCGCGTCATGCTCTTCCCCCCTTACAGCGATAGATGGTATTTTTTAACTTATCTACTATACCATAGTCTTTTTCAGGCAGGGACAGTCTTCTCTAAAAAAGGAAAAATAATTCCATGCGAATGACCTTATGGTAAAATAATTCCATCCCGGACAAATAGGAAGGATGGATACGATGATTCACTTGGAACCGGCAATCGATAACGATGCCGACGCTTTATGGAAGTTGCAAGTCGCAGCCTTCAGTCCCTTGCTTGAGAAGTATCAAGATTATGATACCAATCCGGCCAATGAAACGATTGACCGGGTCTATACGCGAATTCATCATCCAGCGAGCTGTTTCTTAAAGATCATCGCGGACGGACAGCTCGTCGGCGCAATCTGTATTCGTTGGAAAGAAGACGTTCACTTCCGGATCAGTCCGCTATTTCTGGCCCCGGATGCACAAGGCAAAGGATTTGCCAAAAAAGCCATGCTGCTCGCGGAAGCCCGTTATCCGCAGGCCAAGACGTGGGAACTGTCGAGTCTATTCGAAGAAACGAAAACGTGTCAGTTATACGAAAAGATGGGTTACGTTGAAACCGGTATCCGTAAGCCATTGAACGACAGAGCAACGCTGATTCACTATCAGAAAATCATGGTCTGAAAAAGGAGAATGAGGATGTCGATGATGAAAACTATATGTACGGCGTTAACGGCTCTTACGTTACTGATTCCGTTATCCCCGGACGCGATCGCCGAGACAAACGGACCGACGACGGAGCAAAAAAATGAATGGTATCAGCAATATGAGATCGTGATTGAATCCGTCAATCAAAGCAATCCGGACGGTGATCTGGAGTTGGCCCCGATCTATTCCTTTCAGGATGAAGACTGGCGTCCGGTCGAGGAATTTAGAAAAATCGCCAAGAAGCGGAGTACCTTCAAAATCGCTTTGACATCAAACGAGAAACAGGCGGTCAAAGAGGAGTCAGCAAGTGACATCAACGTCCGGCCGGATATTACAACCGTCTACAGTCAAAGTGCCGGACGTCATCTCTGCTCGGAGACGGTTTCCGTCACGTCCGAATCCCGGACAAAAGGGACATGGGTTCAAAAAGGTTATACAGCGACGCGCATCGATGCCAATCAAACGTATGAAATCAGCCTCGGCGGTTACTACACGATGGACGGCATCGTCACGGGACACATCCCGACGATGGAATTCCATTGCGGACGGAACGGTGAAATCAGTTGATCCGATTGATTGCAAACCAATACATATCCATAGGAGCTTAACATGATCCCTATATTGAAAAATGAGTTTTCTCATACGTTTAAAAGCTTTAAGTCTGTCGCGATTGTCCTGTTCGTTACCTTGACGTCGATCGTGAACAATGAGGAAAACATTCCACTCTTGATCGAACGATTGACAGCCCAACGCGTTAAGATTTACGAAGTTAAAATCGAGGTCACATCGTCAGAAGATGTCTTCATGGCAGTTTAAACAGACAACCCCCACTTCCTGATACGGAAGTGGGGATGTTTTTGAACACACATGAGTCACACAGCTGCTTACTAGTACTCAGGAACTTGAATATTTCAGGACACCCGCATTTAAAAATAGTTAATGGTTTTTAAGCTGTTGCAGCTTGTCGATTTCTTCTTGAACAAAACAAACGAGTGCTTGCATCTCATGTTCAGAGACATCAAATGACACGCCCGCCAAGGCGTAGACTTCTTTGACTGAGTGTGTTCGCGTCGCACGGAGCGCTGTTTTAAAAGCTTCGATTGTTTGTTGCGGTTGCTCTTTGTATTTCCGGTACATCTGTAAGGCCGCAATTTGCGCCATCGCGTACTCGATATAATAAAAAGGTGTCTCAAACAAATGAATAATGCTCAGCCACTCCTCCCCTTTCCACCTCGAGATTGTACTCCAGTCGATGGCGTTGGAGTCAAATCGATCGCGCAAGGAGGCAAATTGTTCATTTCGTTCTTTTACGGTATGTACTGGATTTCGATACAACCATTCCTGAAACTGATCCACGATAATAGTTTGAGGTAAAAACTCGATGACCAGCCTGAATTGCTCCAGTTTTGCCCTCCGGACATGTGCTGCATCTTCAATCGCCAGATGCCAAAACTCCATGGAGAGAAGTTCAAATGTCATCGCTGCGAACTCTGCTACTTCCATTGGAATCTGCTGAAAGTTGTCCGGCGCGTCTTTCATTAAATCATGATGGACCGCATGTCCTAGTTCATGAATAAGAATGACGACATCATCAAATGTTTGTGTTCGATTCATGAAAAGAAAGGACGTTTCAGACTCCGGGAGGAATTCACAAAAACCGCCACTCGCTTTATAGGCTCTTCCTTCAAGATCTAGATGCTGTTGAGATTCAAGCTCTTTCAACACTTTATGAAAAGATGGATCCAGATTACTTAAAATTATTCCGACCGTCTCCAGCAGACTTTCAACAGATGTACTTGCCGTCTCTTGGAAATCCGAGTACGGTGAGATTCGTACATCCCACGGGCGAAGTTGTTGTTTCGCTAAAAATCTGGTTTGTTCCTCTTGAAATACTTCTTTCAACGGCACAATATGCTTTTGGACAGCCAATGCCAGTCGCATACATTCCTTCGAGGTATAATCAATCCGCCCCAATTCCATGAAGGCATATGCCACATAGTGTTCAAGTTCCAGATTTTTGGCTTTCTCGTGGCGTAATCGAATCAGCTCTGAAAAAATAGATTGAAGTGATTCGGCGTGATGTTGATAGGAAAAATCAATCGCCCGGTAGGCGGTCTCGCGTACATCTTCATCAGATTCAAAAAGTAAAGCCGTTAAATCATGAATCAAGACAGCTTCTTCATCCATGGATTGTAGACTCCCGATTAATTGGATGTATCGATTAATTTGTTCATCCTCTTGTTGACGGATCAAGATATTTTTGTTTGAAAACGATATTTGTTGATGCATTAAAATGGTTTGCATTCGTGTATTTTCAATTGCTTCGCCGTGCTTCTCGAGACAGATATCGTACAGTCTTTTTTTACAAGCTGCCAAGAGCGGTTTGATGTCACGCTGCACTTCTTTCAGCCGGTCTTCGTATTTTTGATTTGATGTATCCCTTTGAAAATCAATCGATGCCCAGATGACCATTTCATCATATTTATGAATAAACGCTCGAATCTGTTCTATGAATCGAGGAAACGTGTCCGCACTCTTCATTAACTCATTAAAATCATTTTCTAGTTTGCGCTTTACGATCTTCATCTGCTTCCCCCTTCATCGGTACATACTCTATGATGAACAAATCAAGTACCTTAACCAATATTTGTTAAATCTATCATTATTCTATATATGACTATACGATTATTTGATGTCGTTTTCTAGTTCTTGAAAATCTGACTCAGTCTTTTCCTGACAAGTTTTTTTCTTAATTGACTATTTTCATTATCTTTTTGACTAATATCATTGTCATTAAGACTAATATCGTTTACAATTCAAGTGAGGTGAAGGATATGAAGTCAAGAGTAAAGGAACTGCGGGCACGTTATGGATGGAATCAGACTGAACTGGCAAAGCGCGCCAATATATCGCGTCAAACCGTCAGTTTGATTGAGCGAGAAGAATTCATGCCGTCGCTCCTGATTGCAGCTAAAATCGCTCGAGTCTTCGAGACAACGATCGAGGACATCTTTCAATTTAACGAGGAGGAGTTACTGTGAACAAAAGTCTGAACCTGGTTTTACGGATGCTTGTCGGCGGTGCCATTGGATTTTTCTTGATGTACTGGGTATTAAGCAGTCCGCTTGAAGGAATTGCCTTTTCGGAGTACAGCTTGTGGATCAATGGATTTTTACTTGTTGTTCTAATCGGATTACTGCTATTGTCGTTCATTCGCTACCGGCAAATTCATCGTCTTCTCAACCAACCGTTGACAGGAGACGCGGAAGATTTGGCCGATCAACAGATGTATCGTTGGTTCAGCGACGGCACACTGAGTTTAAACTTAGTCCTTCCGCTTAGTCTTACAGTGGTCAGTGTGAATTTAGTGCTCGATCAACAACTCTCATTAGTTGTGACTGGCTTCATCGTAATGGCTATCGGACTGATTGGTTCGATCCGGTTTCAGATGCTGGTTCAGCAGATGTATCCGGAACGGAATCTTCCGGACATCAGCGAAACGGATTATGCTCTGAAACTCCTCGCGGCATCGGATGACGGTGAGAAACATGTCATGCTCGAAGGACTTTACAAAACACATTCACTTGTTAATCTGCTGCTGGTCGTAGGAATCATCTTGTTGCTCTTCTACTCGCTGTCGTCGTCGAGCTCTCAGCTATTTAGCATTTTTGTCATTACATCCATTCTGGTGGTCAGTAACGCAAAATACTATCTGGCGATTCGTAATCGTTAAGAACAGATGGAAACATCTTTCCACCCGGATCTGTTTTTTCGTGCTGGCTGTTTTATGTGGACTATCGGGCGTCTTAATTGAAATGTTTTTGATTCTGATACTTTTAAAAGATGATTTCGATATCCCGGATTGCCGGAGGCTCCGCTCTGCGCTCTGCTCTATTATCTCGTATCGTGGTTGCCTGAACGGATTTTCCGGTATATTCATAAAAAGGAGATTTCAGCATGTTGAACAAATTATTGTCGGCCGTTCTGACCGCAATCGCCATTTCCGGTATATTGACAGGAGTATTATCTTTTTATACCTTTTTTGAAGATTTCTTTGATGATACCTATTTTTCATCGTTCAATTTTTTCGTCATGTGCACAATCTTTTCGTTTCCCGTCATCCTCATTTCGGGAATCCTCATCGATTGGCTGAAGAAAGGAGTCGTTTCCTTCTCTCCTGCGCAACGGAAGACCAGTCCTTTATTATACGGTGTATCGGGCAGTCTGATCGCTTTGGTCATTCTTTTGTTCCTTCATGACGGAGCGTTTCAATTCAGTGATCTGTCGGTTTTGTTGCCGCTTCTTATGTTTTGCGGTGCAATAGCCATTCTGTATTTTTGGATTTCGCAGAAAATCCTTAAAAAATCGTACAATCCCCCTAAAAAATGACTCACGGTTTAGTTACCGGAGTCATTTTTCATGAGATGATCTTTAATTATTTAGGAGCCTTTCGCACCGGACGTTTCCGGAGCGAAAGCAACGCCAGCACCAGCGCAATCAATTCAAGCGGAAAATAAAGCAAAATTGCGACGTCAATGACGGCATCTTGCGGATTCGAATTTTGAACATACAAATAGCCCGGAATGAGTGCAGCAAATCCGATCACTAAAAGAAGACCGCCAATCCAAAGACTGCGTTTTGAGAATCGCGCGAACGCCCAGTACAAAAGGACAAGCACCAACAGTTCACCAAATAAAACGAGTCGGAGTGCCGTATCACTCAAAATAACACTCGATGCATTGATTAACGTCAGGGTTAACATAAACATCCTCCTCGATTTAATCCTTTTTAAATTATCCGGTTAAACTGAATAAGTGTCACCCGTTGACCGTTTAATTCCGCTGTTTCCTCTTCATTCATTCTTTTGAATCCGTTACGTAACAGGATAGTTTGCGACGCGATGTTTCCGTCTGTTGTTTGGGCTTGGATTTCCTGAATATCAAGTGCCGGACAGTGATCCATCAGCAAGCGGACGGCCTCTTTCGCGATGCCTTTTCCTGTGTTCATCCGTCCAATCCGGTAACCAAGCTCGGCCCGTTTGGCAGTCGGATGCCGGTCCACCAGATTGATCCGACCGAGGATCAATCCGGTTTCGTCTTGAATCAAAAAAAAGAACGAACTGCCGTCCAACTGTTCCTGTAAGAGGGCGGCATGCCGCTCCCGGAATGTCTCCGGCACGTAGTAGTCATCCCCCCGTGACGGAATCGATTGTTCAAAATAACTCCGGTTATCACGTTCAAACGCGTACAATGCACCGGCATCCTGCGCGGTACAGGCTTTTAATTGAATGTTCATAGAAACCACCTCTTCGTTATCATTTGGTGACTGATTGTCGACTCCTCCTCTCCAGTCAGCGGCTGATTTGGTCCTCGCTTATGATTATCTGTTATATTCTCGTTTCCTTTGACTGTTCCTTTTTTAAACCCTAATTATTCCTTTTAAATTCAATATAGTTTGTCGGCATCCGACATTTTGATCATCCTCTTTATGTATTGTGCCGCGAAAATTTTCACCAATCCGCTCGGCGTCTGGATTTTGTTCATGGGAATCGTTTACCTTCAAAATCTCGTAACTGGAAACTGAACAAGAGCGGACGACCTGACATTCCAGGTCGTCCGCTCTTTTGTTAAAAGTATGTATTAAATCCGATTTCATCTTCCCGCAGAACACCTTTTTCATTGATGTATTCCGTGGTCAGATTTCCGTGCCGGAGTACTTTCTGTTTCTTTATGGCCGTCGCCAGCCGTGTCAGATTTTTTTCTTCCGTCGGTAACCGGTCCCGTTGCAGTGTAATCGTAATGAACGGCGGAATTTTCGCTTTCTGATACTCGCTTGACGATGCCGGATCCAATTTCAACTGCTGGACATCGTCCTGATAATAGACGGCCCTGTACGCTGTCCCTTTACCGAAAACATTTTCAACAAGCGGACGAATCTGTTCTGTCAGTTCCTGCGACCACTGTTCAGACAAGTACGTATCTGTGACCTGCTTTGTCTGCTGATCGACATAAACGAGAAACTCGGTTCCGGTCATCCGATCCTTCATTTGCACGGCATAATCAAACTCGATGTACCTGCCTGTCGCATCATAGAAGACGCTCGTTACTTCAGCCTGCCGAAAGTGTTTCGAGATGTATGCTTTTGTCTCGCGTACCACGCGATCCGCTTCCGGTTCGTCCGGTTCCATCGACTGGACATACAGGAAAATCACTAGACCGGACATCACGACCATGACGCCGAAAAGAATCAGTACTTTTTTAGCAAAAGTATTCATGACGCCCCTCCTTTTTTCTTAATATTACCATCCGATTTATCAAATTGACTAAATTCATCCATATTTCACTTTCGCATTTCGTTTCCTATCCCTACAATGAACATAACGCATTACTCTCTGAATCCTACCAATGAAAGTGTGGTGGAAACATGCGTCGAACCATTTGGCTGATGCTGTTGAGTCTATTTATCGTAGCCATTTTATCCGGTTGTTCCGATCAGGCATACGTTATCGAAGAGATGAACGGCAATCAGCTTTCGCTCGGTCCGGATGAGCAAAATCCGGAGGAACAGTATGCCTTGACCGAAGTCACGCTGGACGGCGAGACGAAAATTGATGGGCGGACGAATCAATTATCCGTTCTCCAAAAGGGTGATGTTATCCGCTTTGAATACCGAAACGACAAAAAACCGCTCGTCGCAACGATTGAGCGGGTCAAATAATCCAGAGAGAAGGTTGAACAGATGGAACTGTCCGGAAAACGGATTCTCGTCACCGGTGTTACCGGAACGCTTGGACTGCGCATCGCAAAACGATTATTGTCAGAGGCGCTTGAAGTCCGGGGATTGATACGACAGGCGGAGCGGTTCAATGAATTCGAATCACTCGGGATCACGCCGGTTTTTGGTGATTTGACCAATCAAACGTCACTTGAAAAAGCGATGGATCAGATCGACTGGGTCGTCCATTGCGCCGCCTATCTCGGTGATGATGAAAATCTCGCCCACCAGTCGAATGTTGAAGGTGTCATTCATTTAGCAACGGCCGCGTTAGATGCAGGAGCACGTGTCCTCCACATCTCGACGACATCCGTCTATGGCGAACCGGCAAATGGTCACATGACGGAGTCGTCTCCACTTGCGGTTGATCATCCGGCGCCTTATATCCATACCAAAATCCGGTCGGAACAGATTCTCCTCGATTATGCCGCCCGCGGCTTGGACGTCCGGATTCTGCGCCCCGGGGCCATTTGCGCTGAACACGATTCGCACTGGGGGGACCGGCAAGTCAGACGGATGCAGGAAGCGGATCGCGTGACCTGGGTCCACCCGGCTGATCTTGTCAACTGGGTCCATGCCGATAACATTGCCGAGATGGTCGTCCTCGTCCTTACACGTGGAAAAGCTGGTGACGTGTTCCATGCCGTCGATGCCAATATTCCGGAAACGGACTTTCGGATGCAGCTGATTGAAGCCTCCGGCAAACCGTATCAGGTTCCGGCCCGTGCGGCTGAACGCCCGACGTATGCAACGGACAAAATCAAGACACTTGGTTACAAACCGGTTCAATCGTTTGATGAGACAATGGAGAGGTTGCTCCAGTTGTTCTCACTGCAACCGAACGTCAAATAAAAGAGCTTCATGTGCCTGATTAACGAAACGGAGGACTGAAATGAAAAAACAGTTGATTTTTATCGTGCTGAGCAGTATTTGTCTGACTGCCGGCTGCGCGCAGGAAACAGAGACGACTTCTACGACCGACAGCATTGCGAAGGAAGCCCGCCAGGATCAATCAGCGGATTTAATCCGAGTCAAAAATCGCGTCTATAAACGGAGCGGCAAAGATATGACCGTCGTGAAAAAAGACCTGATTTCCGTGACGACCGTTCAAAAACAGCTGTCCGGAAAAGAAGCGCTTTCCGATCGGACAGCAACCGACTGGCCGAAAGGAACGAAGTTGTACCAATCAAAAGACTCGACGGGTGAACTGTACGTGTTTCAAGGGACTGTCGCATACCGTTATGAAGCGATTGCGGAGGGTTGAACCGTTTCAGGACATCGGTCCGAACCTTACGATTTTGTTAGTTAAATCTCTTACGGCTAGATGGTACACTAGCGGCATTATGAACAGCCATCCGCTAAGGGAGACTTCCTATGAAAGAAACCACGCCTACATCCACTTCTGTAACGACCAATGAAAAAATCATCCGCTTGATCCAAGGACTGCACCAATTGCACACAGCACCGATGAAAGCTGCCCACTACCAAAAGTTAGCCCGCTATTTACCGTATCCGTCCCTATCGGAAATCGAACGGCGGTTCGGCTCCTGGACCCGTTTGCTCGAACAGGCAGGAATCGTCCGGTCTTCCGAATTGTCGATGGAAAAACGGGCGGTACTCGACCGTTCAAAAACGGATCCGGCAAACAGTGACCGCTGGAGTGTCGATGACAGCATCGCCTTTTATGTCAAAACATGCGGCTCCCGCATGACCATCCGCTCCTATTCCGAACTGCGGTCCAATTATCCGCAAATGATGAGTGCGAATACCATTATCCGCCATCACGGAACCTGGAAACAGGCGTTGGCTCATTTTCAATTATCGTCAAGCGGTCTCTACTCGAACGAAGATTGCTTAAATGCCTTGCGCGAAGCATATGATGCGATTGGTCCGACCATCACAAGCCAGGAATATGTCCGGTACTCCCGGACGCATCAGGCGCCTTCCTTGACGTTATTGATTGAACGCTTTTCCAGCTGGCGGGAAGCGCTGCGACTGCTCGAGGAGACACTCGACACAAAAGGTTGATCCCCGTCTGAGGATCAACCTTTTGTTATTTCTTCGTTTCTCCTGCCTCTGATACAAACACGTCATGATCCTGACCTTCCTGACAATCCGTCAGCGCAAAGACTTCCCTTTTGTTTTCCGTCCGTTTTTTCAGTTTTTGACAGACTTCTTTTTCCCGGTCGTCGGTCTGGGAACCGTATTCGTCGCGTGATGAATCCAGTGAATAGATGAACTGTTTTCCGTCGTAGGTGATGTCTTCCAGGATTGCATCCCCTTCCGTCGTATAGTTCGTAATTCGGATCGTGTCTTTTTTATCCGCCTCCACCCGCTCTAAAAACGTTTCGAACCGGTCGATGTTCGCCCGTTCCGGTGTCGTGACGATATCACCGTTTTTGATGGCTTCTTCCGACGGATAGTCATCCCCAGTACAGCCGCTCAAAACCAGAATACAGAGCACCACGAGTACACCAAATTTTGTTTTCATCATCGATTCTCCTTTTACAATGTCGTCGCGACAGCCTGTAAATCGTCTGCCGTCTCAGCAATCGATTCTGCGATGTGGCGCATTCCTTCAATCGTTCCGGCGACCTGATTCGTATCCTGCGACAGCAGAATGATCTGTTTTGAGACATCGACTGTTTGGTGGGAGATTGTCGTGAAGGCGGTGACGACGCGCGCCAGTTCTTCCGTCGTTTGTACGACCGACTGTTCCGTCCCGTTCATCCGTTCCGAGACCTGTCCCATTTTGAAGGTAATCTCCTGCGCGATACTGGACGCTTCCGTTGCCGACCGTTTGCTTTCTTCCGCCAGTTTCCGGATTTCTTGCGCGACGACGGTAAAGCCCCGTCCCATCTCACCGGCCCGCGCTGCTTCGATTGATGCGTTCAGGCTGAGCAGATTCGTCTGATCGGAAATTGCCGTCACCATCCCGGCAATCCGTTCGATTTCCTGCGACAAGAAGGCCAGTTGCGTCATTTGTTCCGTCGTTCTTGTCATCTCAGCAACGACCTGTTCAAATCGTTTTGTTTCCGCTTCGACTAAGTCGACGCCGGCTTCCGCTTCTTTCGCAGCATGGCTCAGTTGCATCGCAATCGTTCCCGTCGTCACGGATACTTGCTGGGCATGACGCTCCATTTCCTGAAAGCTTGCGGACGACTGCTCGCTCATTGCCGCCAGTTCTTCCGTCGACTTTTGCACGGTCTGACCGACCCGTAACTTGGCGTCCGATACCTGTTGTCGTTCATCCTCGACCGTATCCTCATACATCGTCAGGACGATTTGCTGTTCCAAGTTAAATAACTTCCCGACCGACTGAACGATCCGGACCCGTTCCAATACCGGCCACGTACTTTGTTCGACTTGCCGGCTGAAGACGTTTAATACTTTCTGAAAGGCGGCGATGTACCACTTATTGTGCAGACCGATCCGGACGTGACGGTCTGCAATCCGTTTTCGGATTGCGATGTATTCCGGTGTCACCTGTCCGTCAAACATCTGCAGGATATGCTGGGCCAGTGTCCCTTTTAACCGTTCGAGCGTCGAATGCCGTTCAATCAGTTGTTTGAGCTCCGGCACCCGGACCAATTCCGCATAAAACGCATCAACCATCTGCGGCATCCACTCCGCGACATCGTGACGAATCAAACGAACGATTTGTAAATCCTCGACCGTCAAATCAATAAGTTGTAATTGTTGTTTCAATTCATGTGTGACTTCTAACCGAACATGATCATGCTCCTGCTCCATCCTATCCGAAAATGTCATTTCCTTTTGCTTTGACCACCAGTTCACGCTATCAATCCCCTTTTTTAATCTTCTCCTCTTCTATAACGGCTCTTTTGATTCGAAAATAAAGAGATTCCCTCTTTATTCCCAAAAAAGTTAGGTGATAGACAAAAACGTGTTATGAAATCATCAAAAAAAACAATTCGCTCACGGACGAATTGTTTTTACAGCGTGTTACCGGGCGCTGTTTTAGGTTAACAGATGATCAAGCCGGTGCAATTGTGAGGTAAAGCCTTCTTTCATCCCCATCTCAAGGACTTGTCGGACAGCTTCTTCCGTCTTAAAATCGGACCGGAACAGAACGCGGGTCCGATCACCGACAGCTTCAAACGTCGTCTTGTTTTCACTGCCCGGCAGTTCTTCCGAAATCGTGCCTGAAGCATCTGAAAAATAGTCGGCATGGGCGTAACTGTACGGGCCATCGATTTTCCGAAAAATCGCTTTCCCCCAGGATTCCATCCCGAAAAACTTACCCTGGTTCGGATCCTCGCACCGCATACAATAGTGCCAAATACCACCTTCGATGAATTCAAACGTCTTGATTTCGGTTGTCCAGCCTTCCGGCCCCCACCAGGCTTCGAGCTGTTCTTTTTCCGTAAAAGCGGCAAATACCCGGTCCCGTGGTGCGTCGAACGTCCATTCCATCTCAAGCACGGAGCCGTCTACTTTCGTTTTCAGTTTATCCTGCATCTTTCTTCACTCCTCCCGATTGACTGACTGCTGCTCTAAATATGTTTCCAGCCGTGTCATCCGGTCGACCATCTGTTGCTCGAGTGATTGGCTCCACCGGTGGATGTCCTGAAACGGTTCCGTCCGCAGATGATAAATACGGCGGTTCGCGACCGGCTCCATCCGGACGATGCCCGCTTCCAGCAAAACTTTCAGATGTTTTGATGTCTGCGGTTGCTGTAATCCGAGCCGTGCAGCAATCTCGCCGACCGAAAGCGGCTCCGCCTTCAACAGTTCGACCATCTGCAGACGATTCGTATCAGATAATGCAAATAACGTGTGGGCAAGTACTTCTGACATGGTTTCACCTCTTCTGTTTATATATACCCCATACGGAATATTCCAAAACGGGAATATATATAGAATTTGAGCGAAACAGTTGTCAGATGAAACGAACGTACAGTATCGTCAAAGCACACGAATGCAAAGAGAGAGTGAAGTCCGATGAAAACCGAATGGCTTGAAGCCTTTCACGTCACGGCGGAAACAGCCAGCCTGACGAAAGCGAGCGAGTTGCTGCATATGACACAACCCGCGCTCAGTAAACAAATCAAAAATTTGGAGCAGGCGGTCGGCGCTCCCCTGTTCACGCGGACGACGAGCGGTGTCTCGTTAACGCCGGCGGGAGAGATCGTCTTCAAGGACGGTCAAAACATTCTCGAACAGCTCGACGACATGCAACGGAAAATCAATCAGTTACAGGGACAGACATCGTTTACGCTCGGTTCCTGGCCAAGTGTCGCCATGTCTTACCTGCCGCAACACTTTGCGAACCATCCATCGACGGACGGTCCTGAACTCAAGATCAAGACAGCCCACACGTATATCGAATTAATGGCCGGACTCGATCAGCACCAGTACGATGCGGTGTTACTCGACGATCGACAAATCGAACATCCGTATCCGTCGACCCATCTGTATACAGAACCGTTTTTACTGTATTTCCACGAAGCCGATGAGCGGTTTGAAGGTTGTGTCGATGTCCGGTTCGATCAAATCGAAGCCTCGTCGTTCCTGTCACTGCCGATCGACTGTGACTCGACGAATATCCTGAAAGCCGCATTTGCGGAACGCGGGGCAACCTATACCGTCGCATCCGAAATGGAATTCGGTTCAAGTGTCCTCGGTTTCATCCGGGCAAAACTCGGGATTGCGATTTTACCGGCCATCTTCCAAGATGGTCTGCCCCCGGAGATCCGGACGTTGCCGATCACAGGGTTCGATGTCACACGCGAACTGTCACTTGTGACACGTAGTACGGAACATCATCAGACGTTACTCCGTCTGATCGGTCATCCCCGCAACCGTTGATTCAGCCGGTTTCGTAGAGCGTCGATCTCGGAACGGTCGAGCGTCTGATCGTCGATTTCACCGTAACGGACCATATGATAGAGCATCGGATCAATCGCCAACTTAATTCGGTCGAGCCAGTCCTGGACCGTTTCTTCCGGTCGGCGTTTTGATCCGTCCGGCAGCTGCCGGTCAAAGAAGGCAATCAATTGACGGACTTCGGACACGGAGTCCGTTTGTTTTGCTTGCGGACGCCAGGGAGATGTTAACGTCCTCGCCCGGAGGACTTGCGGGTCCCCCTCTTCCGTCGGTTCATGCAACTGTTTACGCCGACGGTATCCGAGTAACCGCCGGAACACAAACACAGATAAGAAGGATGTGACAAGTGCTCCGATTGGCAACAGAATATCGGGTAAGAACAAAGAGGTCACTTTGATCATTGGACCTTTCGGGAACGGTTTTGCTCCAAATTTCGGTCCCTTCATTGCTTTACGCGGTTTAATTTTATAATGGAATGTGTAATCTGCCGGTTGATAGATGTACTTCGTATAGACATAACGTTCAAACGCAACGAGCGATGCGGCCAGTACCAAAACGGAGAGAATCATCAATCCGAGCTTCCGTTGCATAATGCGCCTCCTTTTTTACCAAATAATAACATAATGCATCTTCGTTCATCAGCATTTTTCTTTCTTTTCAGTCAATTTCAACGTACAGTGAAATTACATTGTCAGAATAGGATGTGATCACATGTATTTACCTTCGTTTCGACTGGATCAAAAAACCGTGCTCGTGACCGGTGCCGGTCGTGGAATCGGCCGTGCTCTGGCCATCGGCATGGCAGAAGCCGGCGCGGATGTCCTACTGGTCGCCCGAACGGAATCCGATTTACAGGAAACCGCAAAACAGATTGAACAGCTTGGACGACGCGCCTTTGTCTTGACATGCGACGTGACGGACCGGACGCAGGTCCAGGCGACGGTTGACCGTGCCTATACATATGTCGACCGGATTGACGTCCTTGTCAACAATGCCGGGATGAACATCCGCTCGAAAGCACTGGATGTCACCGAAGACGAGTGGGAAACGATTCAACAGACGAATTTAAAGTCCGCCTTCCTGTTCTCGCAGGAAATCGGACGCCGGATGCAGGACACCGGCGGCAGTATCCTGAACATCGCTTCGGTTGCGGGACACGTCGCTTTACGGACCGGTGTCGTTTATGCGACGACAAAAGCTGCTTTGATTCAGATGACAAAAGTGCTCGCGCTTGAATGGGGACCCCAAAACATTCGCGTCAATGCGATCGGACCGTGGTATTTCAAGACGCCGCTGACGGAACCGTTGCTCGCCAATCCAACTTACTTACAGGAGATCGTCGACGTGACACCGCTCGGCCGGGTCGGTGAACTGACGGAACTCGTTGGACCAGCTGTCTTTCTTTCGTCGGATGCCGGAGCATATGTCACCGGTCAAACGTTATTCGTTGACGGCGGGATGACGATTAAAGGGTTTTAACGTGACACGAAAAGGACTTCCGATCTTAATCGAAAGTCCCTTTTTCTGTCGTGCCCTATTTTTAAAATGAGGTGGGAAAACAGATGGATTCACTAAGAGATACGATTGCTGTCGTTACCGGTGCATCCCGCGGCGCCGGTCGCGGAATCGCTTACGAGCTCGGACAGGCCGGAGCAACCGTCTACGTGACTGGTCGCAGTAAGTAAGCAAGCTCCACTGACGATCGTCTGGAAACGATTGAACAGACGGCCGCTGGCGTCACGGCGCGCGGCGGTATCGGTATCGCGGTCCGTTGTGACCATACAGATCCGGACGAGATAACTTGCCTGTTCCAACAGATTCAAGACCAGCACGGGCGGATCGACCTGCTCGTCAACAGTGTGTTCGGTGGTTCGGAAGCCTCCCTTCCCGCGGGACAAGGCAAACGATTTTGGGAACGGCCACCGGAACACTGGGACGCGATGATGGTCGCCGGACCAAAAGCCTATTTGCTGACGACGCGGGCGGCTGTGCCGTTGCTTCAACAAAGTCCGGCTGCATTGATCGTTAATTTAACATCGTTCAGTCCGAATCAAGCGGCCGGCAATTTGTATTATGACTTAGCGATGCAGTTAATCAACCGGATGACATTTGTGATGGGTCAGGAACTTCAAACGTCTCGCGTCGCTTCGATTGCGCTCTGTCCCGGCTTCATGCGGACGGAACGAGTCGTCGATGCAGGTTTCGGCAACGATGCAACCGAGTCCACCGCTTACGTCGGACGGGCTGTCGTCGCCCTCGCACAGGATCCGGATATCCTGCAACGGACCGGACAAGCTTTGTTCGTGGCGGATCTCGCCCTTGACTATGGCTTTACGGATCAGGACGGAACGCAACCGGCGACGTTTATCACGTAACTTACGCTTTCCGCTTTGATAGTCGAATGGCCATAATGACCGGATAGACGGTAATTGCTAAAATCCAAATCAGCTTTATCATTCAGAGATTTCCTCCTTTTAAGTGCATTTTTTTGACTCGCTTGTACTTCTAACGATGGAGCTCGTAATCAACAAGAAAAACGGGTACATCAGGAGCGAGCCGATTAAAATAAAGCCGACAATCGGCCCTGGGGCATCCCCTTCATTAGTCATCGGAAATAGACGATTCATCAAATAGACCATCCCCAAAAAATACGGCAACCATAGAATACAGCTTACCTTTTGAACTTTCCGGTAACTCATATGTAAAAGCGAAGAAAGAGATAGAGCAGCTATCGCCAATCCGATGCCGATAAAAAAACTACCATACCAGATAACGTTACTCGAGATTCCTGTCGTACGATTTAATCGATAGACGTTAAGCAATCCTTCTAGCGGAATAAGTAAGGCGACCGCATAGATGATGCTTATTGCGTTGATTTTCAAAAACGTTATTATAATGATTGCTCCTTTCTGCAACAGATCTTCATATGATACATACGTATCTAAACAGAAAAAGAAACACACAGGGAGGAAATGAAAATATTTCATTCAAACACTCGTAACTTAATCTGCCAAGCTCTCAAAAGTTACGGTCTCGTTTTTCGCTCACTCGAAATCGAACCCGTCTCTTTAACGACCTATGGCAAACACGGAGATGTACACTTCAAAATTCTTATTGAAGGACACCCCTATTCGATCCGTTTGTTGCCGGAACAGCGCTATACCGGGTCTGCGCTTTCGCACTCCACAACGGATACACTGGCGTTACAGTTACGATACACTGATTATTTGCGGGTGAACGGCATTCCGTTTATGGAGTGCGTGAAACCGACACAGGAAACGCTTTTTACAATAATCACTGATTCGGCAGGACAAAAGTGGAGGTGTTGTCTGTTCCACTGGATGGACGGACACCACGTGACACCGCACAATATCACCAATCTCCTTCCTTTCAACCGGTCATCTCGACGGATTTGAATTCGCTCAACGTCTTATGGGATTCCAATCAACAAATCGTCGGAATCGTTGATCACGAACACATCGGTGCAACCGACCGTGTACAGGATTTGGCCTGGCTGATCAAGTGGTATTCCCGGACGGAAGGGATTGAGTCGCATGACGTGTCCGGTCGCTTGGTAAAGACGTTAATTGCCCATTACAACTCGCCGACCGTCCTCGTATCGCAAGACGATCCGCGGTTGGCTGCCTTGCTCTGACTCTCGGGCTGCATGAATCTGCATTTCGTCGAACGGACGAAACAGCTTGCGTTCGATGCAGAAAACAACCCGGTCGGTTATGATCAGTTCCAACTTCACTTGCAGACATACCGTGCAAGAGGTGAACAACTTTCCGTGCTGTTAGGCAATTAAAAAAAGAAACAAGTCACGGGACTTGTGCTGCTATCAGCAGCTTATAAGCTTTTTGCATAAGTTACACCCCTTTTTGAATTTTTCATAGTACCTGAAACGGCATCAAACGGCCGGTTGACTGAAACTTATAATCGGCAACTGGTTTAAAGTGGCTGTTCAGCGTCTTGACGCGGTAGTTACTTGTTTCAAAATTCCCTTCGAGCACGTGATACATTTTCGTTTTGCTGTCGTACGCATAGTCAATCAGTGCCTGTTTACTGCTGTACAGAACCCGGACCTGTTTCGTCTTTTGATCGACTTCGAGCATCGAATACGTATTGAAGACTAAATCTTTTGTCGGCGACAAGGCTTTTGTTTCATCGACCCACATGACGGGTTGCTTGGATGTCAAAACGATTTTGCTCTGTTGTTTTTTCAAGTCATACGACGCAATCGACAGCTCTTCCCCTGCTTCCGTTTGATTGCCGTATACTTTCAACTCGTTACCGGTATGCCGGAAATGAAAAGCAAAAATCATCGGCTTGATTTTCTCCAGATGGAGCGACGTAAAGTGTTTTGTATCAAACGTATGTATTTCAACCGAACTCGTTTCCGTTCTCATGTTATTGGCGAGGACATACAATTTATCCCCTGATACAATCATATCCCGTCCGTGACCGACAAATCGTTTTGTCTGACCGATTTTTTTGAAGTCGAGTGTGTATTTCGTCAGTGAAAATTCATTGAGATTCGAAATCGCCAAAGCGTAATAAGCATTTTTATATTTCGTAATCCGCAGTGGCGAATCCTCGACTTTTTTGAGCATCGTCTTGCTGTTTTTCAGATTGATCACCTGGTCACCGTAGGAACTGTACAACAATCCGTCATGCAGACGGTCGACACTGCCGAGCTTGTAACGAACCGTCTCGACTTTTTTTCCGCCGATGAAGCTCTCGACTTGCGTCAACGGTTGACTGTAGCTCGTCGAAGCGATTTTGAAGCTGTCCGCCTGAGCAGACGCCGCTTCACTGAAAGCGAATGTACTGCCGGCAACGATGAAACCAACCCATAATTTATTTCTGATGGACATGTCTTTTAACCCTCTCCATGCAAACTGTATTGAGGGTCCGGCAACCGTCACATCCTGACGTCTCCACTTTCTCCTCTATACAAATAATACCCATTTAATGTCACTTAGAAAGTCGTGAATCATTAAATGGGTCAATTCGTTTTTCAGGAACGAAATTATTTTTTGACGACCGGCCGCATCGGATCAAAGACGGCTTTTGAATCGAAAAACGGATTCAAGACTTTGGTCTTCCCGGCAATCGCCTGCCGGAGCCGGATCCCGTCGACATTAATCCGCGCCTGGCGGTAATAATCTTTCCCTAACTGTTTCCACGCATGCTGCGAGGCATCGACGTTATAAAAATAATGGAACCCTTGTTGCGTCAAGTAGCGGTATTTATCTCCCGTATACCCATGCCAGTTCTGAATATCACTGCCAAACGGATAAATCAACTGCCGCGTCGTTCCAATCAACGGGGCGACATCCCGTTTATAGCGCGCCGTGTCCGCCTGAATCGTTGCCAGACCGACTTTCCCGATTGCGATGTGACCATACGTGTGGCTGGCAAACTGCCACCCGTTCTTCTTCAAGGCCGTCGCCGTCGCTTTCGCCTGTTGACGCGCCTGCTCGACTTTAGTTGATGAACCGTACTGCGCATACGACGACCGGTATCCGAGGACGCCGTTGTAGCCGGTGATACCAAGCAATCCTTTCGCCCCGTGGTACGAGAAGTCCGGATGACGGTTGACGAACGCGTCCACGATTGGTACGAGATCATACGCACCGTCCGGTTTTCCGGTCATCGAATTGGTGATCCGTCCGTTTTTGACTTTTAACGTCGTCGCAAAACCGTCGCCCGTCATGTATTCATAGTAATTGACGTCATCCTGTGACAGGACAAGCGGTTTTTTGCCTTTGGGGAAAGGAAGCCCCTTTTCCGTCATCCGTCCGTCCTGCCACACCGCAAGATCGGCCGGACGGACGAGGACATAGTTCCGCTGATACAAGGCGGTCAACATCCGTTCGAACTCCCCTTGCGTCACCATATAATCATCGTAGCCCTGCTGTTTCCGGTCTCCGTCAAAGGCACGTTTCGGCTCCGCGATCAAGGAGTGGAAAAACAGGTGCGGGACGGACGTACCGGCTTTGATCGTGCCGAGATTCGCCTGCTTCGCCGCATATTCCTTCCGCTTTTGTTTCGCTTCCGTCGTCTTCAACCGGTCGACAATTCGGATCGCCCGCGCGTAATCATACTGGGCGGCAATGAAATCGGCGCGCTTTAATTCCTGCCGTATGTAGTTTGTGTCTGCCGCTTGACGTACGACTTGCTTCGTTTTCGTTTCTGATCCAACTGACGGTTGACCGCATCCACTGATCAATACGATGCCTGCAAGACTGACGCCCACCCATTTTCTATTCATAAGAATCCCGCCCTTTCTCGGAAATAAAACGTCCGCTTCTGCTTACTCTTTATATTCCCGATTATTCAATCGTTTAACGGTTTTTACAAGGGTATTCCAGTTCGTTATGCCCTCCATCCAAAGCGGAAGTACACAAACCGGTCCGATGGGTGTTTAATAAGGGACGTAATGAAAACACACGGAGGTGCAACACATGATAGAACAAAATGTAATCAATGGCGTATGGTATGACACAGAAGAAACGATTCCGGTCTTCAACCCGGCAACAAAAGAATTACTCGGACACGTCCAGAGCAGCACGGCAGACGATGCAGCACGTGCCGTCGAGGCGGCAAGTACGGCTTTCGTTGACTGGTCACAGCGGACGGCGGACGATCGCGCTGATAAAATCGATGCCTGGTACCGGTTGATTCAGGAACACCGTGATGAACTGGCGGACATCATGACACGCGAACAAGGGAAACCGTTCGTCGAAGCACGCGGGGAAATCGATTACGGCAATCAATATGTCCGCTGGTACGCGGAAGAAGCGCGCCGAATCTACGGCGAAACGATTCCGGCCTCCGTTCCCGGAAAACGGCTTTTCGTTGAAAAAGAACCGGTTGGTGTCGTCGCAGCAATTACACCATGGAACTTTCCAGCCGCGATGATTACACGCAAACTCGCGCCGGCCCTCGCTGCCGGCTGTACGGTCGTGTTGAAACCATCAGAAGAAACACCGTATACGGCACTCCGTCTCGTCGAACTTGCGATTGAAGCCGGGATTCCAGCTGGTGCCATCAACGTTCTGACAGGTGACGCGGCAACGATCAGCGGTGTCTGGCAAGCGGATTCCCGTGTTCGTAAAATTACCTTTACCGGCTCAACAGCGGTCGGTAAATTGATCATGCGTCAAGCAGCCGACACGATGAAAAAATTGTCACTTGAACTCGGTGGTCACGCACCGTTCATCGTCACGGAAAATGCTGATCTCGATAAAGCCGTTCAAGGTGCCATCCGCTCGAAATTCCGTAACGGCGGTCAAGCTTGTGTCGCAACGAACCGCTTTTATGTCCAGGCATCGGTTCTCGACGCCTTCACTGAAAAATTCGTCGCCGAAGTCAAGCGTCTGAAAGTCGGTAATGGACTTGACGCGGATTCGACGATCGGACCGTTGATCAATGCGAAAGCTGTCGCCAAAGTCAAAGCACATATTGACGATGCGGTCGCCAAAGGCGCAACGATTTTGACTGGCGGCACAATCGATGATTCTGTCGGTTATTTCGTTGAACCAACCGTCCTCGGTAATGTCACGGAAGACATGATTTGCATGCAGGAAGAAACGTTTGGTCCGCTCGCACCGATTTCGGTCTTCGAAACACTCGACGAAGTCATCGAACGCGCGAACAACACACCATACGGTCTTGCGGCCTATGCGTTCTCGGAAAAAATCGACGAAGCGCTTCAACTCGGTAAAAAACTCGAGTACGGCATCATCGGTCTCAATGATGGTGCTCCATCCGCTGCCCAAGCACCCTTCGGCGGTTATAAAGAAAGTGGACTCGGCCGTGAAGGCGGCGTCTACGGTATCGAAGATTATCTCGAAGTCAAATACTTGTCACTTGGTTAATCACAAAGCAGCCCCTGTCCACTGGACAAGGGCTGTTTTTTCGTTTACTCGACGTACTCATAAAGAACGACACTCTCAATATAATGAATGAAGCGGCGCAATTCTTTTTCTTCCTCGCCCGACAAATCGCCTTCTTTTGACATCGAAGCGATTTCCTGGCGCTGGACTTCGATTGCCCGCAGACAGAGTTCTTCTTTTTGCTGATCGACGTCGGCTTTTCCGCCGACCGGTGACGACCAGCGCGTGTGTTTAAAGCGTAACCGTTTGTAAAATTCGAGTACACTTTGTACGACATCTGCCGGATAGTCGCCGCGGCATCCTTCAAGCCGGGTGATGACCTCTGTCATGACCTGTTCGTACAGCTCATGCTCGACCTGCGTCAAGTAAATCAACTGCTCGGACGACATGTTCGACCGTTTCCGTTTCCAGAGGATTTTCCGGATCGGTTGCATCAGACGAAAACGGGCTTCCTTGTCGATGGCTTCGCGCCGGTTATCGATTGACCGGAAGACTTCTTTTTTCAGCTGATCCGGTGTTTTATGCTCCTGCAGGAACTGCTTTGTAAAATCACGTTCCCACTGGACCGCCTCGAGCCGCAGTTTTTTCAACTGTTGGTTGAAGTGCGTCAATTCTTCTTCACTTTTCTCCTGTGCCCGTAACAGTCGCAGCATGACGTGATATTCATTTAACAAGTCAAAGGCGACGGTCGAGTTTTCTTCCTGGACGACCTGTTTGATTTCCGTGATTGCCCGTTTGACCATCCGCTGTTTGTACGAATTCAAATCGAGTTCCGGTTGGACATCAGCCTCGCCGCGGTTAAGCAACGGCAGAAGAATCGTTGCAAGCACCAGTGTAAAGATGATGACACCGGCCGCGAGGAAAATAATCAATGAGCGTTCCGGGAACGCTTCTCCCGCTTCAGTCACGAACGGCAGTGACAAGACCCCGACCATCGTGATCGTTCCGCGGACGCCGACCAGTGTCGTAATGACATCCTGTTTAAACGACGGTTTCCGGTAATCTTCTTTTTTCAGGAAGCGGCGGTCGAACCAGTTGAAGAACATCGTCCAAATCAGACGAATCAACAGAATGACACTGCCGATTTCAATGACGTAGAGCATGAGCCGCCAATTGTTGATCGCGTCGTCAGCAAAAATTTCACGTGTTGCTTCCGGTAACGTCAGACCGAGCAACAGGAAGATGATCCCGTTTAAGATGTAGGCAATCATCGTCCAGATATTGTCCGTCAATGTCTGTTCCTGAGCGAAGAACGTTTCGGTCCGCTCTTTGATCAAGGCATGGAGAATCCCGCCGGTGACGACGGCGATGACACCGGATGCATGCAAGACTTCTTCCGCGACGAAAAAGATGATGAAAGGCGTCAGGATTTGCAGTAACGCATAAAAGACAACATCTTCAATCCCGGTCCGGCGTAATTTCATTTTCAGCCAGTTCATTGCGATGCTGATGGCAAGACCAACGACCGCTCCGACGACGAACATATAAACGAATTCCGTCGTCGCTTTTTGGATCGAGAAGTAACCGGTGACGACGGCTGCGACCGCGTAACTGAAAGCGACCAGTCCCGAGGCGTCGTTAATCAATGACTCGCCGCGGACGAGATTTAAAATCTGCTCCGGAATCTGAACACGTTTCGCGATCCCGTTGACGGCAATCGGATCGGTCGGTGACAGGATGGCTGCGAGCGCAAAGGCTGCCGCGACCGGAATGACCGGTACAAGCCAGTTGATGTAGTAACCGCCAATGACCGTCGTCAATAAGACGAGGACGATGGCATTGCCGAAAATCGCGGCACGCATCTTCCACAGCTCATCGCGTGGGAAGTGTGAACTGTCGTTGTAAAGCAATGGTGCAATAAATAATAACAGGAACCATTCGGATTCAACCTCAATTTTCAGTCCGCTGATTAATAATGCTGTAATCGTCCCGACGAGGATTTGAATCAAGGCGGTCGGAATGAAGCGGATGTAATGACCGAGGACCTGCGTCAAGATGATTAAGGCAAGCATTAACAAAATAAGTGATAACGTTTCCATAGAAAACCCCTTCCATACTTTCAGTGTTTCTTTGGTTATATCGTAACATAGTTTCTCACTGACTTAGGAACATTACCCCTTGTCAGTTCTCGTATAAGGCGATGACCGCCCGGGCCTGCTCCTGTATTTCTTGGCGCAGAATTAACGGTTCGAGAATCCGGACTTCCCGACCCAGTCCAAATAATTGTCGCCCGAGAAACGGCAGTTCTGCAATCGGAACGGACCATGTCCCTTGTTCATTGAGTGGCAGGATCCCTTCGAGCAACCGTTCGCCGAGCGGTGTTAACTCGAGGCGGACGGTCACCTGTTCTCCCGTCTGTCCGAGCTGTTCCGCCTCCTCAAACGTCATCCGCTGTGACGGAATCGCCGTCTCGGTCACCTGTTCCATCCGGTCGACCCGGTATTGGCGTAATCCGCGGTCCGTCTGCGCGAGCAGATACCAACGATTCCGTTCAAACGTCAGACCAATCGGATCAATCACCATCGTCCGGCGCCCGCTTGTTGTCCGGTAAATGACTTCGCCTCGGACTTCTGCCTCCATCAAACGCAACAAGTCACGCGTCAACGGAGACGCCGGTGTATCCGGTCGGGCAAAGCGGACCCTTCCCTTCAGCCGGTCGAGCTTCAGTTCGAGATCCCCCGGCAATTCGTGCAGATACCATTCGGCGAGATTGCCCCGCAACGTACCGAACGGCAGATTCGGCACCTGTCCGACCCAGTCGAGCATCAAAAACAGCGTGATCGCTTCCTGTTCCCGCAAGGCAAGCGGCGGTAACAACCGGTTCGGCAGGACCCGGTATCCACCTGCCGCTCCCCGTTCACTGTAGATCGGGTACCCGTTCGCTTCGAGTTCAAGCAAATCACGCTGAATCGTCCGCAAGGAAACTCCGCAGGCGTCTGCCAGTTCCCGTGCCGTCAGCAGTTGTTGCCGGTTCAGCAGACGCATCACTTTTAAATGACGGCTTTTCATAAAAATCCCCTCTTTAATCACGACATCTTTTGTCATAATTATACCGTAGACTAAGTGTAGAACAAACAACAGGAGGAGTTACGATGACAAAAACCGTTTTATATATCGCCTGCAGTTTAGATGGGAAAATCGCCCGTTCAAACGATTCACTCGATTGGCTGTTTGCCGTCGAAGGAGACGGTGACAACGGCTACGCGACGTTCATGGAAGACGTCGGGGCCGTCATCATGGGACGGAAAACGTTTGACGAAGTCTTGGTGCTGAGCGAAGAGTATCCGTACCCGATCATCGACAACTATGTATTGACCCGGCAACCGGACAAACAGTCGGAACACGCGACCTATACGAATGAACCGCTTGATGCCTTAATTGACAGGATCAGTCCGACGATCGACGGGAAGATTTGGATGGTTGGCGGTGGTGAAATCATTCAGGAAGCGTTACGACTCAAACGGGTCGATCAACTGGAACTGGCGATCGCACCGGTCGTCCTCGGGAGCGGGATCCCGCTGTTTCCGGAAGGGACACTTGAAACCCACTTTCATCTAACCGGGTGCCGTCCGTCCGGCCAATTCATTATGGCAACGTATGATGTCTTGAAATGATGTCTCATAAAAAAATACGCTGACCGGAATCGAATCCAGTCAGCGTATTTTTTTAGAATCAGGATTTTGTTTTCGTTTTTTTCGGTTTCGGTTCCGTCCATTTAAAGATTCTGTTCATAAAGTTGTATATCCGCTTGGATTCTTTTGTCATCAGTGGTCCGAGGATAGCAAGAATCAAGACGTACAAGGCGGAGAACGGTGACAGAATGTCCATCAATCCGCCGGCGATGCCAAGGTTCGCGACGATGATCGAGAACTCACCGCGGGAGACGATCGTCAACCCGATGTTCGAGGACGCCTTGTGGGACAATCCGGCCCGGCGTCCGGCAATCATCCCAGCAACAAAGTTTCCGATAATTGTGATGACGACAGCCCCGAGAGCGAGCCAGACGGCGTCAAGCAACATCGTCGGATCAATGCTCAGTCCGAAGCTGAAGAAGAAGATCGCTCCGAAGAAATCACGGAACGGCACGACGAGGTGTTCAATCCGCTCCCCTTGGTCCGTTTCCGAAAAGACGAGTCCGAGCAGTAAGGCACCAATCGCTTCCGCGACATGAATCGTTTCCGAGAAACCGGCGACGAAGAACAAGGCGGCGAAGACGACGATGATAAACACTTCGTCCGAAGCAATCTTCAGCATCCGGTTGAGGAGCGGTGTCGCCTTTCGGGCAATGACGAAAAACAGCAGCATGTAACCGAGGGCGATTAAAATGGATGTGACAGAAGATAATAAGCTCGTTCCGTCACCAAGCAACAGTCCGGATAAGACCGACAGATAAACGGCGAGGAAAATATCTTCGAACATGATGATTCCGAGGATCAGTTCGGTTTCCGTATTGCCGGTCCGGCGTAATTCGACCAGGACTTTTGCGACAATCGCACTGGACGAAATCGTTATGATACCGGCGATGATCAGCACTTCATATAATGGGAAGCCAGCGATGAAGCCGTACAGCAGACCACCCGTAAAGTTAATCGATAAATAAATCGTTCCACTCGTGACGATCGATTTTCCCGACCTGATCAATTTACCGATCGAAAACTCCAGACCGAGATAAAATAAGAGGAACAGGACACCGATGCGTCCGAGGAAGCTGATAAACTCTGCACTTTCAATGAACTTGAAGTCTAGTATCCCGATTGTCGGAGCATGCGGTCCAACGATCATGCCTAAGATGATTAAAAACGGAATGATCGAAAAATTTAATTTATTCGCAAGCAAAGCTGCGATTGCCACTAAGATAAGCGCGGTACCGACTTCAAATATTAAATGATCCATCTATCATCCGCCTCCTTCGATTGAGAATAGGGCTTTCGTGATATGGCGGACGTTTTGGCGTTCTCCGGACAGGACAATCGTATCGCCTACTTCAAGACGTGTCTCCGGACCCGGGTTCAATGATTTTGATTTGTCATGTTTGAGAACAGCGATAATCGAGATATCATATTCGTTACGGACATCAAGCTCCCCGATCGTCCGGTTGTTGACGGCGGAATCCTGACCGATCTTAAACCATTCGATGACAAGATCATCGAACGCCAGTTCAATTTTTTCCAAGTCCTTTGGTTTATAGGCAAGGCCCCCTAAAATACCTGCCATCTGTCGTGCCTCGGCATCGTTGAATGTCACGCTTGAGATGCTCTCATCAAAATCGTCATCGTCGTAATGATGCATTTCCCGGCGACCGTCGTCATGGACAATCACGACCACTTTATCTCCTCGTGTTGTAATTCCTTCGAACTTCCGTCCGATTCCTGGTAAATCTACTTCGCGCATATCCATTTTTCTATTTCCTCCTTTAATTTGGTCAAACTGATTGGTTTATAAATGATGATGTGCTTTTTGGATGAGTGCTTTAAATTTCTCGTCACTCAAGATATCTTGAAGGTCATGCAGCTGTTGTAAATCCGCTTTCGCCATGATGACAAACCCGTCTTCCTCGATAAATGCAACGCGATCTCCTTCCTCCACCTGTAACGCCTGTCTGATTTTTTTCGGGATCGTGATCTGTCCTTTGGACGTCAACTTGGATAGCTCCATTCCGAACTTCCTTCTTTCTTTGTCTGATTTTCCTTACTTCCTTACTTTTCTTATTCCCAGTGTAACACACGTCCAAACCAATTCCGAGTATTTTGCTTTGAATTAAGGAAAAAGATTTTTTCTCATCCTTCAGACGGTCAATTTTCGGACAAAGATGCACTATACTGAAGGAAAGAAAGGAGGAACAATCCATGAAGAAATGGCGTCTTGTCTACTTGCAACTTGTATGCAGCGTGTTGGTGATTAGTCTGTTCGGATTGGCGGGAGTCGCTATTTCTCTGCTCATTAAAAGAGCACAACAGGGGTTCTCACTGGAGGTTTTACTTGATAAACCGGGATATTTCATTTTGATGGCGGGACTGCTGGCATTGATTCCGAGTCTGCTGATCCTGGTTCATGTCTTAAGAATTCTCCGGTCGCTTAAGAGAAATATGATTGAAGCAAATGTCCTCTCTTCTTCCTTCGGCACAATTAAAATCTGTTTTGCCCTTATCAGTTGTGTCGCGGTCGGTCTGTTTCCGGTCATGTTCATCGTCGCCGATCGAGATGATGCACCGGGTCTGATCCTGTTTGCTTTTATACTGATTTTGATTCCCGTTACACTCGGTGTCATCAGTTCGCTTTTACAATCACTTGTTAAACAAAAAAACTTGTTTTCCGGAACAACAGCTTAAGAGACAGGTCTGATATAACGACCGGACAGCCTGTATAATTTTGGTAAAAATGTTTTTTGGAAAAGTAGGTGGATTTGGTTGTCTCATACTTCGATCCTTTTGGCTTCGTTCGGTATCTCCCAGTTTGGAGATTTTGTTTACCTCGCCGCCTTGTTGACGAAATTTTGGTCCGGCTTACGAATGTCGTGTCTGACTGAAAAAAGGTCAGGCAGTTCAGTCGGACTCATCGTTTCGTCAGCCTGATTTACATCCTCGGCCTGTTGGTCATGAGTCTGACGCTTGCGATGGATGCGCAGGAAGTTGTTTTTTTACAACAAGTCTTCGGTTTGACGGCAACGGATTACGGACTTTGGATCAGCACCACCGGCATCGGGTCTGTTGTCGGAGGGCTTGCTGTCGCCCGGTTTGCGAATCGTCTGTCGCTGAAGGCGTTATTAGTCAGCGGCTATCTGTTTGTTGCGCTTGGTTATCTGATGTATGCGGCGGCGGATTCGTTTGCGCTCATAGTGGCCGGTTTTCTGATGCTCGGCTTTTTTAATGCCTTTGCCGGAACCGGTTTCGTAACATATTATCAAAACAATGTCTCGGGTGAACTGATCGGCCGCTTCACGAGTCTGTACGGTCTCGGTCAAAGCGTCGTCCAGATTCTGTTGATTTTAGCGATCGGCTTTACAGGCCACCTGTTCCCGCTTCGCTTCAGCATCATTGCCGGTTCTGTCTTGCTTTCGCTGCTGAGTCTTGTCTTAATCCGTCATGTCCTGCAACCGGACAAGCAAGTGTTTTTCCGGGACGATCAGCCGACCAAACAAATTTCTTAATACATAGAAGGACGTGCTCATATGAAGATTTTAATCGGTCAACCAAAACAGGAAACACAACTTGAACAATTGCAACGTGAAATAGCGGCTTATCCGGACATCGATCTTCTGCTGTATCCGGAAGGGTACTGCCACGAGACGGATGTCGAGACGTTACGTCACTTGGCGAAGCGATTCGAGACCGTCATCGAGACCGGTTACCGCGATGCAAATCGTTTGGACCGGGCCCTCATCATCAATGCAGAAGGAGACATTCTGCTCGATCGGGCAAAGACACCGGAAGCCGGTCCTCTCTATACGCCGTCGACGGCTACCGTTGCCGGACAAGCAACCGGATACCTGCTCTGTCGGGAGATTTTCCTCGGACTGGATGGTCTGAAGCACGATACGGTTGACATCATCTTTAATCCAATCGGTGTCGGAATGTTCAGCGAGGAGCAGTATACGGACTGGTCGGGTGAAGCCCAGCACATCAGCCGCCAGCAATCGGCACTGTTCATCGGGACAAGTCACGCCGACGGTTCTTACCGCAATTGCGGCTTCTCGATTCCGACGGCGTTGGCCATTGACGCGACCGGCGAAGCGATTTTCCTCTCAAAAGATGACCCGCGGACCCGGATTCTCGATACGGTGACGCACACAGTTGAATTCGTGGAGGCTTCATCTGCCGATCAGACGATTTAAGCAGAAAACCCCCAAACCGGTTTGCCGGTTTGGGGGTTTCGTCTCATTGATGTTGTTTCGTGTTGGCTTCCGTTTTTTGCGTCACTGCGGCATACTCATCCCGTAACATCGCATACATCTTGACATCATGAAATGCTCCTTTGATGAAGATTAACCGGCGTAACGTTCCTTCGTACGTCATCCCGACTTTTTCCATCACCCGGGCTGAACCGATATTCGGCTCCATGCACCGCGCCTGGATCCGCTCGAGCATCAGTTCTTCAAAACCATACGCCATGACCCGTTCGACGGCTTCCGTGACAATCCCTTTGCCCCAAAACTGACGCGATAACGCATACCCGAGTTCCGTTTGTTTATTGTCGTCGAGCAACAGGTGGATGAAATCAATCGTTCCGATCATCTTGCCGGTTTCCTTCCAGATGATTGCCCACGGTGCTTCTTTCCCCTGTTCGTAGTTCGACAGGACATAGTTCAAAAACTGTTCTGCCTGTTCGACCGTCTGATTGGCATTCCATGTCACGTAACGGGCGGTTTCCTCGTCCTGCGTGTATTCGAATAAATCGTTAAGATCGCTTGCTTGAAGCGGTCGCAGCACCAATCGTTTGGTCTCAAGGACCGGTAAGTGCTGATAAAATTCCGTTTCCGTCATGTTCGTTCCCCCGTTCTTTTTTTACATTATATAGAAAAAATAATAGGAATGCGATACAGTGAAGAAAAATAAATCCGGAGGTATACGTGATGACATTTCGAGCTGTCCCGATGACGATTGATCTGGCCACCGCCATCTTGCAATGGACCTACCCGCCGCCTTATGATTTTTACAACATGGAGACGTCTGACGAAGCCTATGCTGAACTGCTTGACGGTTCCTATCAGGCGGTGATCGATCAGGAACAGCTCGTCGGCTTCTTTTGTACGGGCCGGTCTGCGCAAGTCCCACCCGGTCGCCCGCTTCATTTGTACCCAGATGACCATCGGGATATCGGGCTCGGCCGGCAGCCTGAACTGACCGGACAAGGGACAGGATTTATGTTTTGTTCGTTTGTCCTCGATACGGTCAAAGCGCAATCGCCGTTACCACTCCGGCTAACCGTCGCTTCGTTTAATGAACGGGCGATTCACCTGTATGAACAGCTCGGATTTCGGCGACACGCCGCGTTTCCGACGACGCATGCCACGTTTCTCATCATGACGCAACCTCACACGTAAAACGCCATTCCGACGTGATGCCGGAACGGCGTTTTTTCTGTTACTGCTATCTTTTGTTTTTGACCGTTTCCACCGTTTGAAAGACATTCGAATACATGGCGGTAATATGTCCCTTCGTTTTCACATCGTTATATAACCCTTATGTCCAAAACAAGGTCGTTTTCCCGTTTAAGTAACCGGCTGCATAATCGGTCGTCTCCCCCGCAGCTTCCTTGTACGAAATCCAGTCCGCGATGAACGGCACATGCCCCTTATTCGACCCGATGAAAAACGTCGGAATTCGCATTTTCAGGTAGGTATCGGCATACTCGCCTTGATCCGCTTCCAGTAACTTGTTCGGCATGATCATGACCGCGTCGAAAGCAGAAGCGACCTGCTTACGATTTTTTAATTCAGCGAATGAAATTTCCTTCAGACGGACGTTGTCTTCCCGGACTTTCGGTGCTTTCCCGATATAGGCAATGTGTAAGGATTCGCCCGTATAACGAGGGAAGTCGGGCTCTTTCGGTTGTCCGATTCCACATCCGCCAAGCATCAGCGCCATCGTAACCAAACAAAAAACTCGTTTTTTCATAACGGCACTCCTTTTAAATAAATACGTTCAGATAATTGTCAAAAATCCTCGTCATGACCTTCGGTGTATTGGTGATGTAGACGTTGATCTGTTCCTGGTTCGACTGAAGCGGATCAGGATCCGTCTCGTCTGTCGGTATATCCGAGATGCCTTTAATGATGATGCATTCGACGTCGTTTTTCCGGCAGATGTAGGCAATCGCCGCCGCTTCCGTATCGGCAATCGTGATATCGTTCGCCTGCAGTTCGAGATAATCGTTCCACATGACGACGGAACGATCGGCCGTCCCGATCGTGCCGTTACCTTTCATGCCGTATTTCAGTACATCGATTTCAACGATAAACGACGGCTTAAGCAACGGTTCGATTTCCTTGACCGTACAGTCATATTGAACGGCACGGTCCGGAGTGAGGATGTCGAGGATGTCAAACCGTTCGTCGATTCCGGCACATGTTCCGATGACAAGCACTTTTTGAAGCGGAAAACGCGCCAGCATATACTGATTTGCACCGACCCCGTTCACTTTGCGGATACCGGTACTGTAAAAGACGACCGGCGTCCCGTTGATCGTCCGGAAAAAATATTCTCCGTACGGATACGTCGTTCGTTCCGTTTCTTTTACGTCAAAGTATTCTAATGCTGCTTCGAATTCCCAAACGGTGGCGATACTGACGCCGATTTCAATGCGCTTTAAATCAGGGATTAATCCCATTTTTCTTCTTCGTCGATCCAGACATTCCGTTTTAAATCAAGTGTCTGTCCTTCATCGTGAACACCGAAGTAACACGGCAACTCTACAGTGGCACCGCCGGCTTGCTCAAAGCAGGTCCGGAACCATTCACCGATCAGGCGCTGTTCCTCTTCAATCAGCGTTTCCTCGTGTTCTTCATAAAAAGCATCAAACGCCTCAGACTGATTGTCCGGTACAACCGCATAGACGATTTCATCGAGTACCGATTTACTGCCGGCAAAACCCGGTGTTCCCTCTTCTTCAAATACTTCGTTGGCGTCTCGGTCCATCGAAAAGAGCGTAATCGATACCTCATGGCTCAACGGCTCGATGAAGGCCGCGAAATCGAGCAGCTCGACATCCGCTGCAAAAGTCGATGCCGTGAGGGTCTTTAACTGGTTGAGCAACGACTCTGTATGTGGCGCAAGATTCTCTTGGATGGAAGCCAAGTATTCATTAACTGTAAACATATGTATAACCTCCGTCATCTTTTTTTGACCATCCTGTATTTAGGATTCTTTTAAATTATCCCATACAAAAAATGGATGTTCCTTTCTTCATCATCCCGTCTTTCCCTTGTTCAAGCAAGTCTTTTTTGAATATAAAAAACAACCTCCACCCGTATTCAGGTGGAGGTCTGCCGGCTTAACGTTGCTCGGCTTTGTCGTACGATAAGTTTTGACCGTTTGTCGCGATGACTTGTTTGTACCAGTCGAACGAATCCTTTTTCATCCGTTCCATCGAACCGTTGCCTTCATTGTCACGGTCGACATAAATCATCCCGTAGCGTTTTTTCATCTCGCCCGTCGTAAACGACACGATATCGATGATGCCCCATGGCGTGTAACCCATCAGTTCGACGCCGTCTTCCGTGACCGCTTCCGTCAACGCTTCGATGTGCGTTTTCAAGTAATCAATCCGCGCTGCGTCATGAATCTGACCGTCTTCAATCGTATCGACGGCCCCGAAGCCGTTTTCGACGATGAAGAGCGGGAGCTGATACCGGTCATAGAGACGGTTCAGGACGTAGCGGAGTCCGATCGGATCAATCGCCCAGCCCCAGTCGCTCGACTGGATGTACGGATTCTCGACACCGTTCGCAAGACCACCGTTAACGATGTTGCCTGTATTGTTGACAGTCGCATCGTGTTTGACGGTCGTCGACATATAATAGCTGAAGCCGATGTAGTCGACCGTTCCGTTTTTCAGGATCTCATCGTCGCCCTCGAGAATCGGAATCTGATAGCCTTCCCGTTCAAACTCTTTTAAGGCATAGTTAGGATAATAACCGCGTGCCTGAACGTCCGGGAAGAAGTAGCGCTGACGCATCGATTTTTCCGCCAGCATGACATCTTCCGGATGCGACGAGTACGGATAAATCGGGACGTGCGAAATCATTGCCCCGATCTGGAAGTCGGGATTGATTGCTTTCCCTTTCGCGACCGCAAGGGCACTGGCAATCAACTCATGGTGACCGGTCTGATACATGACTTCCATCGCGTTTTCACCCGGCTCGACTTTGACACCGGAGTTCGTCCAAAGGAACAGCGGGTTTTCGACATCCATCTTATTGTTGATTTCGTTGAACGTCATCCAGTACGTGACTTTGTCTTTGTAACGCGTGAAGCAGACTTCAGCGAACCGTTCGAAGAATTCAGCCACTTTGCGGTTGCGGAACCCGCCGTATTCACGGGCCAGGTGCAACGGCATCTCGAAGTGTGACAGCGTGATGATCGGTTCGATGCCGTGTTTCAATAACTCATCAAAGACGTCATCATAAAACTGCAGTCCGGCTTCGTTCGGTTCCGCTTCATCGCCATTCGGGAAAATCCGGCTCCAGCCGATGGATGTCCGGAGACATTTTAATCCCATCTCGGCGAATAGCGCGATGTCTTCTTTATAGCGGTGGTAAAAATCGATTGCTTCATGGTTCGGATAAAACGTTCCTTCTTCAATCGTCTCGGTGATCCGGCGGGCGACGCCGTGTTCGCCTGCTGTCATGACGTCGACGACGCTTGGTCCTTTACCACCGGCGTTCCAGCCGCCTTCAAATTGATGGGCAGCGAGTGCCCCGCCCCATAAAAAGTCGTTTGGTAATGTTTTCATCTTCATTTCCTCCTTGTTTCTGTCTCTTATTTTACGATCGTCAAAATCTCTGTGTTTGCTTTGACCAAACCGTTTTGCGTCGCAATGACTTCGGCGTAACTCGACGCGTTCGTGACGATGACCGGTGTAATTGTCTGTAAGCCGTGCTGTTCAATCATTGCCGCGTCAAACGTCAGCAATGTTTGACCCGCTTCGACATGCGTTCCGTCTTCAACATGTAACGTAAATGGCTGACCGTCCAAGCCGACGGTTTCGAGACCGACGTGAATCAAGACTTCAACACCACTCGTCGACCGGAGACCAATCGCATGTTTCGTCGGCGCAATCATGACGATTGTACCGGTGAATGGCGCGACGACTGTGTTGGACGTCGGGTGAATCGCAACACCTTGTCCCATAGCTCCTGAGGCAAACACTTCGTCCGGAACGTCCGATAATGGGACGACTTGTCCCGCGAGCGGTGCTTGAATCGTTTCTTCGTTCGTCAATGTCGCGCTGACTTCCTGAGCCGGCATCGGTGTTGTCGGAGCAGTTACGACCGGGGCAACTTTTTCTTCTCCAAAACCAAGGATTTGAATCAGAACGATTGGCAAAATCAAGGCAATCGCCGTTCCGATCAACAATCCGACAATCGACGACGGATAATCGGAACTGATGCCGTTGACGAGGGTCAATGGTCCCGGGAGACCAGCGTAAGCAAAGTAATACGGTTTGAAGAAGCTGGCAACGACCGCTCCGACCGCTCCCGAGATACAGCCGTAAATGAACGGTTTCTTAAAGCGTAGCGTCACCCCGTAAATCGCCGGTTCCGTAATTCCGAAAATTCCGGTCAGACCGGCCGAAATCCCGACTTTTTTTGTTTCTGTATTGCGTGTTTTTAAAATGACACCGATAACGGCACCGACCTGGGCGATGACGGCAATCGTCTGGTACGCCTGGAACGAATCCCGACCGTATTGTTCGAAGTTCGCCAGGACCATCGGCGTGACGCCCCAGTGGACACCGAAGATGACGATGATTTGCCAAAAACCGCCGATGATGAGTCCGGCCAACGCCGGTGCATTTTCCGCTAAATAATTGTATCCGTTTGCAATTCCTTCCGCTCCGAGGGTCGTGATCGGACCGATGACGAGAATCGTCAACGGGACCATGATGACCATACAGAAGAACGGGACGAACAACGGCTTGATGACATCATTGATCGTCCGGTTCAGGAACCGTTCGAGGTAAGACAGTAACCAGACGAGGAACAACGGCGGTAAGACCGATGACGTGTAGGTTGTTCCCGATAACGCGATACCAATGAATGAAATCGACTCGCCGGACGTGATCCGTCCCGCCATCTCAGCCCACGTCGGACTGACAAGTGCCGCACTACAGGCGACGGCGATGAACTGATTGACTTTAAAATGATTCGCTGCCGTGATCGCAATGAAAATCGGCAGGAATGTAAAAGGTGCCCATGAGATAAAGCTGAACACTTCATATGTTCCCGTCGCGGCAAAGTCTTTAAACACAAGCGAAATTAAGATGAGTGCCCCTTGCAGGATACCGGCTGCCGCTAAAATATAGACGAACGGTGCAAACACTGCGGACATCGTCGCGATGATCCGGTTTAAGATTGTGCCTTTCGGTGCTTCGGTTCCCTGATCCGAATTCCCGTCATCTAATGAAACGAGTGGACGAAATGCTTCATAGACTTCTCCGACGTGTTGCCCGATGACGACCTGGAACTGACCGCCTGATTCGACGACCGTGATGACGCCCGGTAAAGCAGCTACCTGGTCTTTTGCTTTCGCATCCGACCGTTTCAAGACTAAACGCAACCGTGTTGCACACCGCGCGACACTGATGATATTGTCCTCGCCGCCGACCGCTTCTAAAATCGAATGCGCCAGCTGCTGATAATCCCGCACTTTACTCATCCCTGAACCCCCTTATGGTGTAAATCCATATCGTACGTTCTTATTATAATTGTACATGTACAATTTATCAATCCATATTTAATTTAATTATTCGTATTATTTAGTTCGAAATCGTCTTATGCTATAGTAAAAAAGCAGAACAATTACTGGAAAATGAGGGTGAACCATGCTGAAATACCAACAGACGGCAACGGAAATCGAAGCCTATATCGAGCAACATGCGTTACAGCAAGGAGATAAATTACCGGTTCTCGATCACTTGATCCGTCAATTCGAAGTCAGCAAAACGACGATGACGAAAGCACTGGAACTACTGGAGCGAAAAGGTACCATCTTTCAAGTCCGCGGCAGCGGTATTTTTGTCCGCAAGACCAATCGAAAAGGCTATATCGAGCTGTTTTCGACGCAAGGTTTTAAGCAGAATCTCGTCGAACATGACATCCAGTCCAAAGTCCTGTCGTTTGAGCTGATTCCGTGTCCGGAAGCGATCGCTGAAAATCTCGGCTGTACGACCGGTGATATGGTTTATTTCATTAAACGGATCCGCTACATCGACGGCAATATCATGTGTCTTGAGGAATCCTATTACCGTCAAACCATCGTGCCTTACTTAAACCGGGAAATCGTTGAACAGTCGATCTTCGAGTACCTCGAGACGGCGCTTGGACTGAACATCGGGTTTTCGGACATGTATATGCATGTCGGCAAGTTACCGGATGCGATTGCCAAACACTTGAAGCTGACAGCCGGTGATCCGGCGTTGACGGTCGAGACAATCTTCCACCTGACGAATGGCCGGCCGTTTGACTATTCCGTCATCACCTATCATTATGATCACTCGCAATTCGTCGTTCAGGCGAACGGCTTGTATTTATGAGGGGGATGGTCGCATGAATGAAGAAATATTGTTTTTTTACGCACTTTTCGCAGGCGGAATCGTCTGTATAATCTTAAGTATCTTGTTATACTTCTGGCTCCGCGAGGATACCGGAATCGAATTTTCCACGTTCGGCCGACTCGTTTTCATGTGTTTAGTTGGTGTCGGACTCATCTGGTATACGGCTCCGAGTTTGAAGTACGTCGTTTATCATGACTATGCGACGACTAAAGGAGTCTGTACGGTGGAATACGATGATCAATCCAAACCGCGGACGATTGATCTTTATTACGATGAAACAGGAGACTATTTCAGTTTCTTGGATCGGGCAGACCTCGGCGCATACGGACCGGACGTCCCGTATACCTGTCACGTGACAACGACAAAAGATCATGAATTTGAGATTTCTTATCGGATTTATGATGTCAAGACGAACAAGTTATTGTATTCGTCTGAATAACTGATACGTTTAAAAAGGAGTACTGTTTAGTTTATGTCATTACTATTTTTTACACTGGCCGGACTTGCTGAAATCGGCGGTGGTTATTTAATTTGGCTGTGGTTGCGGGAGGGACGCCCTGCTTATTTCGGACTGCTCGGCGGTCTTTCGCTTGCATTGTACGGGGTCATCGCAACCTGGCAGACGTTCCCGACTTTCGGCCGGGTCTATGCCGCATATGGCGGAGTATTTATTGTCCTTTCGCTTCTTTGGAGTGCCGGCATCGATAAAAAAACACCCGATTTTTACGACTGGCTCGGCGGCGGGATTTGTTTGCTTGGTGTCGCTGTTATCTTATTTGGTCCGAGGAATTAATACTTACAGGAAATTCGGATTGACGAACTTGTTTCTTGAAAAGGACGTGTCCAGATGAATGCTGAAATCATCACTTATTTTTTCATTTTTTTATTGGGTATCGCGTTTGTCTTACCGGCCTGTTATATTCTTCTCCTTCATTTCGGGAATAGGCAGTATGCTTTTTTAAAGAAGCTCAAGTGGACGGGTGTCCTGTTTCTTGGATTGCTGTGTCTGTGGATGACAATGTCGAGCTTCACCGAGATGGTGTTTCGGGATTACCGTGTATTAGAAAGCGCCTGTGTTCTGGAACCGTCTGAATCAAAAGGAACATCGATCGATATCACGTTAACGGAAACCAACGATACGTTTTCTTTCCGTGACGGACCATATCTTGAAGCTTACGGCAAAAAGGTTCCGTATTATTGTCAGGTGACGACGACCCGGAATCAAGAATTCGCAATCGATTATCGGGTCTATGACAAAAACACGAAAAAGCTGCTTTATACGAATTGAACAGACAAAACAAGCGGAGTCCCTGTTCACAGGGACTCCGCTTGTTTACTGTTCGATACCGGCACGTTCAGCTGGTTCAAGAAACAGTTCATCATCAAATGTCGTCAGCTCAATCATCCGGCCGTCTTTTTCGTACCAGGCGGCCAGACCCTCCCGGTCGACCCGTTTCCAGCCGGCTTGCCGGATCCGCATTTCGTACAAGACACCCGGTCCTTCTAATTCCGACACGAGATGCGTCTTGACTAATAATCCCTCCGGCTTTTCCTGAACCGTCCCTGTTCGCGGAATCGGAAAACCGTTCACTTGTGACGTCTCAAACAGATAATACCAAGCCGTTCCGCTGATGATCACCACGGTTAATACACCTGCCAGCCACTTTCCCACGCGTCGCGTATTCATGTCATCCCGCCCTCTTCATTCATCTATGTATCCATTTGATTTTACCAATCATTTCCTTAACTTGACCTCCTGCTCAGGGCGGATTCTTGACGGACAAACAAAATGAAAACGAATAAGAAACGTGTCATTTTTGTGAAAAGATGTGAAAAGAAATGAAAAAAATTAATATTTTTTCATTTATCTTGACGACAAGACGTCTTCCTTACAGTCTCAACGGTTTGACAACTCCCGGCACAGAGCCGTTTTTAGTCATTTTCAAGTCGTCAAGCGGCTTAGCGACTTGACTTCATTTCCTACTATGTTACGATACGAACTTATTAAAGGGAGTGAACAGAACTTATGAAATTCAGAAAAGAAAAAGTCAATGTCGTCGACATGAAGCAAACCAAAAAAAGTGTCTACGCGACCGGAATTGGGAATGCGATGGAATGGTTCGATTTTGGTCTTTATTCCTATCTCGCAATCATCATCAGTCAAAACTTCTTTAGCGCTGTTGAAAATGATGAACTGAAGCTTGTCTTTACCTTTGCGACGTTTGCGATCGCTTTTTTAATGCGACCAATCGGCGGAATCGTTTTCGGACGAATCGGAGATCGCCTTGGACGAAAGGTTGTCCTGACGACAACAATCGTCATGATGGCAGCGTCCACCCTGCTCATCGGTTTGTTACCAACGTATGATCAAATTGGGATTTGGGCACCGATTCTACTGTTACTGGCTCGGATTCTACAAGGTTTCTCAACCGGCGGTGAATATGCCGGCGCGATGGTTTATATCGCGGAATCATCACCGGACAATAAACGAAGCGCCCTCGGAAGTGGTCTTGAAATCGGGACACTCGGTGGTTACATTTTAGCTTCGATTCTTGCGACTGTGCTGTTCGTCACGTTATCCGACGATCAAATGGCATCGTGGGGCTGGCGGATTCCGTTTATCTTAGGAGCACCGCTCGGACTGTTTGGTCTGTACTTGCGTCGCCACCTCGATGAATCACCAATTTTCGAAAATGAAATTAATGAAAATACGGAAGAACCGGCATCGTTCCGCGAAATTCTCCGGGACCACAAACGCGATATCATCGTTTGTTTCATCGCCGTTGCGTTCTTCAACATTACGAACTACATGTTACTGTCGTATATGCCGTCTTACCTGAATGAAGTCATGGGCATCTCAAGCTCAACGAGTACGATTTTGATTACCGGTGTCATGTTCATCATGATTCCGCTCGCGTACTTCTTCGGTAAACTCAGCGACAAAAAAGGGAATCGTAACATCGTCCTGTTTGCATTGGCCGGTCTGTCGATTCTGTCGATTCTCGCGTTCTACCTGATTGGTCTGAAGCCACTCTTGTTCGTCGGAATCGGAATCTTCATTCTTGGATTCTTCCTCGCCATCTTCGAAGGAACGATGCCAAGTCTGTTGCCGAGTATCTTTTATACAGACGTCCGTTACCGGACATTGTCTGTCACATTTAACGTTTCCGTCTCGATTTTCGGCGGAACGACACCACTTGTCTCGACATGGCTCGTCCATGCGACACAAAATCCGCTCGCACCGGCGTATTACCTGACAGCTGTCAGCGTGATCGGCTTCATCACGTTCTTCTTCTTCTTCAAGAGCACATCGGGTAAAGCCTTAAAAGGTTCCCACCCGACCGTCTCGACGGAAAAAGAACTGCAAGCCGTTGCCAAAAAACCGGATGATGCTTTATGGTGGACTGAATAATCGATTAAAAAAGACCGGTGTCGCTTCTGCGATGCCGGTCTTTTTGCTTATTTTGAAACGGACGTCTGCGTCAATGTTACACCGTTTGAGGCAATGACTTCCTTGTACCAGTAAAATGAATCTTTTCGTGACCGGGCTAGCGTCCCTGAGCCATCATCGTGTTTGTCGACATAGATGAATCCGTAGCGTTTGCTGTACTCGCCGGTTGACGCACTGACGAGATCGATACAGCCCCAGCTCGTATACCCCATCATGTCAACGCCGTCCTGAATCGCTTCCATCATTGCTTTCAAGTGGCCTTCGAGATAGGCAATCCGGTACGAATCATGAATCGCACCGTCGGCTTCGACTTTATCGTAGGCACCAAGTCCGTTTTCGACGATGAACAACGGAATCTGATACCGGTCATACAATTTATTTAAGATGATCCGCAACCCGTCCGGATCGATTTCCCAGCCCCAGTCGCTTGCTTTCAAGTACGGATTCTTGACGCCGCTCATGATGTTTCCGCCGGCCTCATCTCCGTCTTTCTCTGCTTTTTCCGTCCGTGACATGTAGTAGCTGAGCGAGAAGAAATCGACGGTGTAGTCACGCAACAATTCAAGATCGCCGTCTTCGAGAACGAGTTCGATATTGTTTTCCGTGAAGAAACGGTCGGCAAACGCCGGATAGGCGCCGCGGACGTGAACATCCCCGCAGAAATAGTTCATCATCCGTTCTTCTTCCAGGGCGAACTGAACGTCGACCGGGTTTGAGCTGAACGGATAAACCGGAGCGGCAATCAGCATGCAGCCGATTTGCATCGTCGGATCAATTTCCCGGGCAGCTTTCGTCGCCAGACTACTCGCGACGAATTGGTGATGCAGACCTTGGTAGGTCGATTGCAACATGTTTTCCTCTTCGCGGACAGCCATTCCGAGGCTGAGCATAGGCATGAACTGGGCTCCGTTGATTTCATTGAACGTCAACCAGTACTTGACCTTTCCTTGATAACGCTCGAACAAGACCCGGCTGTAGCGTTCAAAGAACGTCACGAGCCGGCGGTCGCGCCAACCACCGTACTCTTTCGCCAGATGAAGCGGCAGTTCGTAATGGGAAATCGTGACGAGCGGCTCAATGCCGTGTTTCAGCAATTCATCAAAGACGTTGTCATAAAACTGCAGACCCGCTTCATTTGGTTCCGTTTCGTTCCCGTTCGGGAAGATCCGGCTCCAGGCGATCGACATTCGGTACGTTTTGAAGCCCATTTCGGCAAACAGGGCAATGTCTTCTTTATAGTGACTGTAAAAATCAATGCTGTCATGATTCGGATACGTATACTCTTCTTTTAACTCGAAATCGAACTGCGGATCATGGATGACCTGCATCCGGTGTTTGCCACCCGGCATAACGTCAGCAATCGACAATCCTTTGCCGTCTGTTGCGTACGCCCCTTCGAGTTGATTGGCAGCCGTTGCGCCGCCCCATAGAAAATCGGATTTGATCTGTTTCATGAATAATTCCTCCTCTGATTGGTTTTAGACTAAGATGCGTAAGACATCGCGTGACGGTTCGACCGTTCCTTGATACGTCGGTAAGACGTCGAGATAACTCGCTGTATTCGTCACGATGATTGGTGTGATGACGTCATATCCGGCTTGTTTGATCCGCTCGATATCGAAGCGGATCAACGGATCACCGACCCGGATTGCCTGACCACTCTCGACGAACGACTCAAAGTGTTGACCGTTCAGCTGGACGGTGTCGAGACCGATGTGAACCAAAATTTCAACGCCGGTGTCCGACCGTAAACCGATCGCATGTTTCGATGGATACACCGTGACGACTTCTCCGTCAAACGGGGCATAGACGACACCTTCATCCGGAATGATCGCTAATCCTTTTCCCATTGCGCCGCTTGAGAAGACGGCATCATCGACTTGTTCCAGCGAAATGATTTCGCCTTTGACCGGTGCGAGGACCGGCAAGCCGACCTGTTCACTGATGACCGGCATATCTTGTGTCACCGGTTGTTTTTCATTGGCGAAGAAATACGTCAGCGTAAAGGCGACGACTGCTGCGACAGCAAGACCAATCAGTGCACCCCAGAACGTCAAGTTGAGACCGTCCTGCGGAATCATGACCGGAATACCGAAAATCCCGAGTCCGCCCATCGCGTAGGAAGCTGTTCCGAGCCCGCCGCCGACCAGTCCGCCGACCGCTCCACCGATAACACCAAAAATGAATGGTTTTTTCCGCGGTAACGTCAACCCGTACATCGCCGGTTCCGTGATCCCGAAGATGCCGGCAATCGTCGAAGATGTACCGAGTCCTTTGATTTTCGGATCTTTCGCCCGCATCGTGATGGCGAAGACGGCTCCGACCTGACCAAATGTCGCCATCAGGACACCGACTGTAATCGTGTCAAAGCCATTGACGGCCAGGTTATTGATAATGATCGGCACCAGTCCCCAGTGGAGACCAAACATGACGAAGATTTGCCAAAAGGCTCCGATGAAGGCAATCGCGATGACCGGACTCAAGTTGTAGAGGAACGAGTAACCGGCTGCAAGCCCTTGGCTCGCGTATGTCGCAAGTGGTCCAATCGCAAGGAACGTTACCGGAACGACGATCATCAGGACGAGCATCGGTGTCGTAAAGTTTTTGACCGCTTCATGCGAGTGACGGTTAAAGAATTTTTCGAGTTTTGATGAGACAAGCGTCGCCAAGATAATCGGAATGACGGATGAAGCATAACTCATCAGAACAACCGGAATCGTCAGGAAGGTCAGACTCTCACCGGAAGCTTGCAGGGCGACGATCGACGGATAGACGAGCGCTCCCCCGATAATCATTCCGATATACGGATTGCCGCCGAATTTTTTCGCCGCCGAATGTCCGAGAACGACCGGCAGGAAGTAAAACAGAGCATCCGCCGTCGCGTTCAAGACGATGTACGTGCCCATCGTCGGTGTCAATAAGCCGGTCGCAACAAGAATCGCGAGCAATCCTTTTAATAATCCGCTTCCTGCCATCGGTCCGAGGATCGGTGTAAAGATACCGGCAATCGTATCGATGAAGCGGTTGAATAAACTGGTCTTTTCCGTCTCTTCCGACGTTTCCTGACCGATTCCGTGCAGTTCGTTGTAGACGTCGCCGACATGGTTGCCTATGACGACCTGGAACTGACCGCCGCTCTTGACGACGGTGATGATACCGTCGACCTGTTTTAACGCTTCGGCATCAGCTTTTTGTTCATCCTTTAGTTTGAAACGTAACCGTGTCGCGCAATGGAAGACGGTCTTGACGTTGTCTTCGCCCCCGACCAATCGGACGATAACTTGTGCAAGTGTTTGATATTTGCCCACCTGACTCACTCCATTCATGATTTTTTGGAATAAAAAAACCTAAACGACGACAAGTGAAAACCACCTGTAATCATTTAGGTTTGGCCCGCTGCTGCGGTAACCATCCTTAGGATTGATTCTGTTTCATGAGATTTTCGATATGAATCATCAAGTAAAGCCGTTCATCTTTTGAAACCGTGTAGTCATACTTCCCAGTAATCAGATTAGCGATTTTTTCGACACACTCAAACGCTTTCGGATAACGGGATTTGACCATTTCATACAATTCTTCATCTCCGCCCGGGTTCAGCTTCTTCTTGGAGACGATTCGCTGAACAAAAAACTTGAGATGGGTTAAAAAGCGGCCGTACGCGTGAGACTCTTCATCCAGTTCGACCTGGAAATGATAGGTGATGATCGTCATGATTGCTTGCGTCGCCTTCGTCATCTCGGTGACGATGTGTAAACTTTCGCCTTTGACGCCGGACATCGAGGCATTGACCAGATGCAACGCAATCGAGACCGCCTCCTCTTCGTCGAGATTGACGCCATGCCGTTCATTGATCAGCCGGACCGCTTCTTTGCCGGCCGCAAACTCCGGACCATAAAACCGTTTGACTTCCCAGACGAGCGGATTCCGGATCATGATTCCGTCTGCATATCGTGACAGTGCGTAGTGGATATGATCGGCCAGTGTCACGTACACCGTATCATGCAGCGATTTATTGAGTCTGGCTCGGCCATCTTGACGATTTCCTTGACCGTCTCGATTTCAGCCTGCGGCATCTCGTTCAAAAAATCGATGAATCGTTCCCGGCTCTCTTTACTCTCGAGCGTAAAGACTTTTTCGATTCTCGATTCGTCAATTACATCGCCCATTCGTTTTTGAAATGCGATTCCCCGCCCCATGACCACATGTTCCTGTCCGTTCGATTCAATCGCCACGACATTGTTATTGAAGACTTTCACGATTTGCACGGAACCCCTCACCTCCACCCTTAGAGCATCGTATTGAAAAGAAAAAACCTAAATTCATATCCATCGCCGCAACACGCAACAGATATCAATTTAGGTTTTGCCTGCTTTCGCAGTAACAATCCTGATTGGTTTATTCTTTTCATTACTAGAATACGATGGAATGGATGCTGCGTCAATCCTTTTTATGAAGCGCTTTCAAAATATATTTTGAAACAGAAAAAACAAGCACTCCTTGAGACACAGAGCGCTTGCTTCAACTGTTAGGACAACTGTTTCAAGATCAGTTTCACTTGCTGGATTTGGTAGTTCTCGACGTGTAACAGTTCGAGATCGTACGCCTCTGTCTCATACCGTTCCCCGACCTGATAGTCCGTTCCTTTTGCCTGGATGAACCCGGCAATCGTATCGATTTCGTCCGCATCAGGAAACGTCAGGTTAAAGCGCTCAACTAAATCTGCGAGGAGAACTGTTCCCGACAGTTGGTATTCCGTCTTTGAAATCGTTTCGATATCAGCCTGTTCATCTTCATCAAACTCATCGCGGATCTCACCGACGATTTCTTCAAGCAAGTCCTCCATCGCAATCATGCCGGCAGTCCCGCCGTATTCGTCGATGACGAGCGCGATGTGGGAACGCGTCACCTTCATCTTCAGCAACGTTTCCTGAAGCGGTGTGATTTCCGATACAGCGGGAATGTCTTTCAGATACTTTCGTAAATCCCGCTGTTGATCGTTTGCCTGATCCGTCAGGACTTCCTTGACGTTGACGTAGCCGATGATTTTGTCTTTATCGAAATCTTCAATGACCGGATAACGCGTGTACTGATTGTCGGTCATGACCTGCAGGATTTCCGTCCACGTCATGCTGAGCGAGAGCGTCGTCACGTTCATCCGCGGCACCATGATGTCTTTCGTCACCCGCTCATCAAACGCAAACACGTTTTGCATCAAGGCGAGTTCCGTCTGATTGATTTCACCGCTCTTAAAGCTTTGCGACATGATGATTTTCAACTCTTCTTCCGAGTGGGCTTGTTCGTGTCCTGCCGGCTGAACGCCGAACAGACGTAAGAAAATCCGGGCCGAACCGTTCATGACCCAGATGAACGGGTACATGATTTTACCGAACACATATAACGCCGGCGCAAGGAGTAATGTCATCCGTTCTGCATACTGGATCGCCAGTGTCTTTGGTGCGAGCTCTCCGATGACGACGTGCAGGAATGTGACCGAAACGAAAGCAATCGTGTACGACAGGATCGTCGACAGCGCCGCAGCGACACCAAATTCATCGAACACCGGTCCGAGCAACTTTTCGACGGTCGGTTTCCCGAGTGCTCCAAGACCGAGTGCCGTAATTGTGATTCCGAGCTGACAGGCGGACAGATAGTAGTCCAAATCACTGGCGACTTTTTTTGCCAGGACCGCGCCCTTATTTCCTTCCTGAATCATTTGATCAAGCCGCGACATCCGAACCTTGACGACCGCAAACTCCGAGCCGACGAAAAACGCCGTTAAGACAATCAACAATACAAGCAACGCCAAATTCAATACCAACAATATGTCCAATCCATTCCCCTGAGACAGGGGGTCACCTCCAGTAAAATAGTTTGAATCGTAAAATGATTCCTGCATTTGAACCGTACAGTAAAACGTTATGGTTATTATAGTATCGGATGACCTTCAAATTGGCAACTGTTTTGAATCGTATTTTTCGCTTAATTATCAGAATAATCGGATTACAGTTTCTAAAAGGAGTACTTTTGATACTAGGTTTCTTTTGTCCGGATAGCGGCAATATAAGAGCTATGCACATCAACATCTCAAGTTTAAACAGTTCAAATCAAAGTTTCTTGAAGTCAAGTGATGTACGTAAAATCGTAAGTGGAGAGGTAGTGGATTTTTATGGAAAAAACAAGAAAAGGTTTCTCGTCGTACTTGCGACCGGAAGCAGATGGTGCAGGTCGAAACATTTCCTGGAGCTCAATCATCGCCGGAGTCGTATCATTTTTCGCACTTTTAATTACATTCAGTTTAATCGGTTCAGCCATCGGCTTTGGTGTCACGGACGTCACGTCGGATAAACCGTTTGACGGCGTCGGCATCGGGTTAGCCATCTGGGCGATTCTCTCACTCTTGATCTCATTGTTCGTCGCCGGCTTCGTTTCCGGTGTGACATCATCGCGTGCCGGACTCGTTCACGGGTTCCTCACATGGTCGACAAGTGTCATTCTCTTGTTCGCTTTGTTGACATTCACGACAATCAACACGTTCCAAACAGTCGGTTCTGTGCTTGGTACAGTCGGTGGTGCAGCAGGTCAAGGTGTCGGCGCCATCGCCAGCACAACATCAGACGCTGTCTCAAAAGGATTCAGCTCAGTGACGGATAACGTCTCAAACGTCGATACAAAAGAACTTGAAGGAAATGTCGATGAGATTCTGAAAGATACAGACATTCCGGAATTACAACCGAACTACTTGCAAGGGCAGCTCGATGCCGTCAAAGATGACGCAACAGCAGCCGGTAAAGACGTTTTAACAAAACCGGAAGACTTCGACAAAATCGTCAGCGATCTCGGTGACAAATTGACAGCACGTTCAGAAAAAATCCAAAAATCAGTCGATGAAGATAAAATCGCTGAAGCCGTTGCTCAAAACACAGACCTTTCACAAGCAGAGGCTGACAAAGCAACGAAAAATATCGTTGACGGTTTAAACCAGGCAACAAGCGAAACAAGCAAACAAATCGAAAACGCAAAACAAACACTTGATGAAACATCAGCTGATCTCAAGAAAACAGTTGAAGATGTTCGTGTTCAAACAGAACAAGCGACACAAACAGCATCTAAAGTTTCAATCTGGGGCTTCGTCGCTCTCATCTTAACGATGATCGTGACATCAATCGCCGGCATCACAGGTTCACGTGTTGCTTCACGCGGTCGTATCGCCAACAAATAATTAAATGTTTGCAGCCGAAGGTCCTAGCGACCTTCGGCTTTTTTGTTTGACAATCGTTTTAAATCTGTTAGGCTGTTAACTAACGACCGTTAGGAAGGTGACGAAATGAAAGCTTCATTATTATTACAAACGGCCCTGCGGCACTTTGCCCAGCATGGTTATGAAGGAGCGTCCTTACAGGAGATCGCGCAGGACGTCGGCATCAAGAAACCATCGATTTACGCGCATTACCGCGGAAAAGATGATTTATTTTTGACAGCGATGCGTTACGCCCTCGACACACAAAAAACGCATCTCGCCACGTACTTTATCTCGACCCGTCATCTGTCACTCGAGCAGAGTCTGAAAGGTTTTTTTGACTGGTTCCTCGAGGAGAGCACCCAAAATGATCAGCTGAAGTTCATTTTACGGATTGCTTATTTTCCGCCCGTCAAACTCGAACGGGAAGTGACGGATTTGATTAATCCGTTTTTTGATACGATGCAACGCCATTTGACGCGTTTGTTACGGGAACGCAATCGAACGGAACAGATTTTATATTCGGATGATTATGCCAGTGCCGCCCTCGCCTATTTGACGGTGACGGAAGGGACGATGACCGAGTTCGTGTTCAATGGCGTCGCCGCGTATGAACGGCGTTTCACCGCCGTTTGGCCGATTTTTTGGCGCGGACTTGTCCGCTGATGATTTAAACTACAGAAACAGAGGAATTCACCATGCAAAACAACAAATTGATCTTAGGCACCCTGTTGCTTAACCTGTTTATCGCCTTTCTAGGGATTGGTCTTGTCATTCCCGTCACGCCGACCATCATGAACGAGCTGAACATTTCCGGTTCGACCGTCGGTTACATGGTCTCGGCATTCGCCTTTGCCCAGCTTGTATTATCTCCGCTCGCCGGCCGGGCCGTCGACAAGTACGGCCGCAAGCCGATGATCATTATCGGTCTGTTCATCTTTAGCATGTCGGAACTGCTGTTTGGTCTCGGTCAATCGGTCGAAGTCTTATTTGCGTCGCGGATTTTGGGCGGTGTCAGTGCCGCCTTCATCATGCCGGCCGTCACGGCGTTCATCGCCGATATTACGACAAACGAAACCCGTCCGAAAGCGCTCGGCTATATGTCGGCGGCGATTTCGACCGGTTTCATCATCGGACCGGGCATCGGCGGTTTCCTGGCCGACATCGGAACGCGGATGCCGTTTTTCTTTGCCGCCGCATTTGGACTCACGGCAATGATCTTGTCCGTCTTTACATTACGCGAACCGGAACGGCATTATGAACAGACAACGATTCCCCAGCAGAAGACCGGTTTCCGGAAAGTCTTTTCACCGCTCTACTTCATCGCTTTTATGGTGCTGCTGATTTCTTCATTCGGACTCGCGTCGTTTGAGTCACTGTTTGCCCTGTTCGTCGACCGGAAGTTTGGCTTCACGGCAAAAGATATCGCGCTCGCGATTTCACTCGGAGCAATCGTCGGTGTCATCGTCCAGGTCGGGTTATTTGAGCGACTGACGCGCTGGTTCGGTGAGATTCGTCTGATCCGCTACAGCCTGATTGGTTCGACCCTGCTCGTCCTCGTCATGACCTACGTAACGAGTTACCTTGCGATTATTCTCGTGACGATGGTCGTCTTCGTCGGCTTTGACTTGATGCGCCCTGCCGTCACGACGTATCTGTCGAAGATTGCCGGAAACGAACAAGGTTTCGTCGGCGGAATGAACTCGATGTTTACGAGTATCGGAAATATTCTCGGACCAATCATCGGTGGGATCCTGTTTGACGTCGATCTCAACTATCCGTTTTATTTCGCGACCGTCATGCTTGCCATCGGCATCGCCCTGACGTTCGTCTGGCGGGAACAATAGCCGGCTGATCTGACGGCTGAAGAAAAAACATCATGACAAAAGGCCCGCACGTGTTACGTATTCTTAAAGGAATTCGTGTCCGTTCGGGCCTTTTTTGAATTGTGATTGTCAAACAAGCAGATTAGCCAGATTTTTCAGATCGGAAACAACATACGTTGCGACAGTTTGATCCGCCGGCATGTCCGCAATCAGGCAGGAGTCAATTCCAGCTTGATGTCCCGATAGTACGTCAAGTTCTCGGTCACCAATCATGATGGTTTCAGCTGGTTCCATCTGATAGTGTTTCATCAGATACTGAATTGCGGCCGGATCCGGCTTTCGGGCAAATCCCCGCTCCGCCGTCACTACATCCCGGAAGACCCCGGTCAATCCGTTCGCCTGTAACAGTTTAAACGTCGATGCTCCGCGATGCGTCAGGATGTAGTTGTGTCCGTCATGTTTTTGAATGGAGCGGCAGAGCTGCGATATGTCGGTAAACGGTTGAGCCGATTTAAGTTCTGCCTGTGCTTTTTGTTCTTTGAACTGTGAAATCGTGTCCGCATCAAGGCCATACTTTTCATAGGCCGTTTTCGCCGAGATTTTCATCGCTTCAAAAATCGACTCAATCGCAACATTCTGTCCCTGCCTGCGTAACGTCTCCTGCAAGACAGTAGCCATGACCGGATAGGTATCAAACAGCGTCCCGTCAAAATCCCAAATTACATGCCGGTACATGGAATCGCCTCCTGCCGGACAATCTAGTCCTGTACTCGGGTCAGTTTATCCGTTTCCGGATTTTTCAAATAGTCGAAGGCTTTTAAGACAAGCGGTGACGCGTTCGACGCTTCGACGTCCGTCCGGCTGACCCAGGACGAACCGGTCGAATCCTGCCCGTCAAATGTCTTTGGTACAGACCGTTCCCCAACTGCTTCTAACACGCGGAAAAATACGCCGATATGATGCAGATGCGACGCCCGGTGCCAGTCGGACTGAAGGAAAAATTCAAACGTTCCAAGCAACTGTTTGGAACGGACCGTCAGCCCGGTTTCCTCTTGGAATTCACGGTCCAGCGCGTCCGGCAACGTCTCGAAATCTTCCAGACTCCCACCCGGCAAATCATACCGGTACGTGTACGGTCCACCCTGCTTATGAATGACGAGCAGTTTTCCTTCATTATAATAGATGCCGTATGTACCGAATGCCCGGTGAAATGTCGGTTCGTTTGTATTCATGATTCATCCTCCCTCATATACGTTGTTAACCATCGCTCGACCGATTGTAACGTCCCTTCTAAATGGCCGCCGAACGTAGGATCACTTTCCGTTCCAAGCAGCGTGACCTTGTCCTGCAACGCATCTTCCAGTCGAATCGGTCGATAGTCCGGAAAATCGGTTAACGGTTCAGCATCTGCTTTCACTGCCGTCTCCGGTTCCTTTGCCCAATCCTGATACAAAACGGCAATCGGATGACCGGCTTCCTCTCCGAATAAACGGATCAACTGTTCGATGACCTGCCGCTTTACTGCTGTTTCTCCAAGCGTTGCACGCTCCGTTGCCGTCAGGCGGAAAAATCCGAATAGGGCTCCGGGGCCGGTCGGCGGTGACGCATCATGGATTTCCTGCAGCACACCGGACCAGCTGATGGCGAAACCGGATCGACCGCTTTGCCGCCAAAATGGGGTATCGTACACGGCGACCACCTTCGCTTGCCCGGCCATCCAGGTTGGTGTTGTCCTCAGTTGATCGTGCACGGATTCTGGTAAAGCGGGACGCCATTGGATCAGTCCGCTGAGTCGCGGCGGGAGTGTCACGATAACGTGATCAAACGTTTGCCGGATTCGGCTCCCACTCTGCTCCATCGTCAGTTCAACCTGATCCGTTGCCTCAATCGCCGTCACACGGTGCGCCAGTTGAATCGTTCCGGGATGCAGCCGTTCCGCCAGCGCCTCCGTCACGCTGTGCATTCCGTTTACCAGTCTGTGCGATAAAACCGTTTGACCGTCCGGTAACCGGTGTTGTTCGACTTGCCCCGGTGACCGTTCGAGCATCATCGTCCCTTCGATCGCCTGAACAAGGACCGGCAGTTGCAGACTCTCAATCAGCGTCGTCATCAAACGTTCTGTTTCCGGCCAATACCAGGTTGGTCCGAGATCAAACGCATAGGACTGATCTTTAAGCGTCACCGTTTTCGTCAGGACCCGGCCGCCGATCCGGTCACGTGCTTCAAAAATCGTGACCTCATCTCCCCTTTCCTGCAGACGCGAAGCGGTGTACAAGCCGGTCAGACCGGCACCGACGACAGCGATTCGTGGCATGTTGATCCCTTCTTTCCAGTGATTTCCTTCTCAGTGTACCGAAAAACAATTCGACCGCCTACTCTTTAACATAAGCAAACAAAAAAAACAGAGCGTCATCCGACACTCTGTTCGTCGTTCCTTAGGATGATTGCATATGTTGCCAGTCGTCTTTATCAAAGATCGACTGGACCCATTCGGTGGAAACATATAATGATTTGGCGATGGCTTCGTCGGATTTCCCGAGTTTACGTAGCAAATGGACGATTCGAATCCTTCGCTCGAGTTCACGCTCGTCAGGTAACAATTCCGGCATCATGTCGGCGCCTCCTTTCTCTCTTTAAGCCAACCGTCATCGTTTTGTCTAAGTTACCCGTTTATCGGTTGAATATTCCGATAATTCAAGAGGTTCGATGATTTTTGATAAAGAGTCTCAAAAAAGTAACAGTATGTTTTTCGTTTAAATGTAAAACAGACTTTACAAAAAGTAAAACACACTTTACAATTCAAGTATCAATTAATGAAGGAGAAACTGTGATGAAGCTGACGAACCGGGTTAAATCGTTGCGCAGCAGCAACGGATGGACGCAGGAACAGTTTGCTCAGATGATCGGTGTCACGCGTCAAACCATCATCTCGCTTGAAAAAGGCAGTTACACCCCGTCTCTGTTGCTCGCGATGCAAATTGCACGGGTATTCGCACTACCGGTCGAATCGATTTTTTATCTAGAGGAGGAATCGGAATGAAACGTGTCATCATTCAATCGTGTTTAAACATTTGTATGTATTTTTTAGCAGCTGTTTTCATTAGTTCTATTCACGATCAACTAAATATTTTTCAAAATGATCCGGTCAACGGTGCCGGCTTCAATCTGACGTTGGACCTTTCCATTATTCTTCCCGTTATATTGGTCGCAATCGGTCTTTCGGTCACCGGCTACTGGATGCGGACAGATAAGAAGAGTTCGTTTTCCAAGTGGTCGTCGTCGACGACTGAGTTTTCTGATGAAGATGAACGGGAGGAAGTCATTACAGGAAAGGCGACACGTGCCGCATACGTGAGCTTTTTAATCACCTTACCGCTATTGATGATTGCCTTGTTGTTTGATGTTCCGCTGATGTCGATTTTTCCAAACTTTGCGTTTTATGCCATTGCGCTCGTCTTAACAGCAGGAACCTTTTCTTACATGGCGGCCTGGGTCTATCATTACCAACGCTGACCCTTCATAAATACTTGACGAAAAAGTACTGGGTCTGTCCTTCCGCCGGATGATCGTCGAGACGACCGTATTCCTCGAATCCGAGTTTTTTATAAAAGCCCGGCGCCTGAAAATTGAACGTATCGAGTAGAATCTTACTGCATGATTTTTCTTCGGCAATCGATTCGATTTTTGCCATAAGTTGTTTCCCGACACCGCCTGTTCGGTTTTCCGGGTCGACCCACAAAAAATGCACCTGCAGATGATTCCACACATAGCTTGCCGTAACACCGCCGAGGAGTTGCTCGTCTTCATCCCATGCCAAAAAGCAATATGATTCCGTTTCCGTAAAGAGCGTTGCCGGAACGTGTTGTCGGTTATAAGCAATCAGTTGCTCCCGGATCCATTGCCCATCTTCCGTCGTACCGCTTGTGATTTCCATCATTCAAAACCCCCGATTGAAATATTTTACAATACGTTCTCATCATATCATGGAGAGAAAAGAAAAAGAGGCGCCGCTTGGCACCTCTTTTTTTTACTTCTTAAATTCTTTTTCTGTACCATCGGCAAACTCGATCTCGATTTCAAGACGGGTCGCGTCATTGATGCCAAAGACTTTCTCGACTTGAGCAATCGCGTCATCATTTGACGTATCGGCATCAAGGTTCAGTTCGTCGAGCTTGGCATCCAGCGTCTTCATCGCTTCATTGCCTTGCGCCTGCTCACCGTTCATCTTGTAATCGGCTTCCGTCCCGTCGTTATCACGGTCATAACTAATGTCGACGGCGTCCATCATGTCCGAAGTATCTGCCTCGACTGACAGACTGACGAATCCGTAATCTTTGTCGGCATTGTCCGTCACTGTATCCTGATCTTGTGTACCTGACGTATCGTCGTTCATCGTGCTGTCATCCGTCATCGAATTATCATTTGTCGTTGTCGTTTCCTCGACTTTTTCAGTTTCCTGATTGTCCGAATTGCCGCATCCTGCGGCAAACAGGGCAAGACCAAGAACCGGTACCAAATATGTCTTCTTCATTAGAATGACCCCCTCTTTTTTTGACTATCCCCTGGGTCAAGACACATAAATCATTTTAATGTGCGATTTCAGAAAAAGATTCACTCGTCACTTCACAATCAAAACCGGACCTTTGACGCGTTTGGCAATCTTATGACTGACACTACCGAGCATCATCTCCTACAGACTGTTTAACCCCCGGCTGCCGATAATCGTTAAATCGACCTGCTTTTGATTGGCGTGATCCACAATTGTCGGACCCGGCTCACCGCGAAGAATCGTCACGTAATAGGAGACATCCGCTGCTTCGAGCTTTTCTTCGACCGGTGCCAGTCTTTTTCTGCGGGCCACTTCAAGCCCTGCCGTTCCTTCCGTATGCAGGACATCGTCTTTAATTTTTCCAAAATCGGCGACGAAAACGACTTCCACCTGACTGTCCGGACTGAGCTGGGCAATCTTAATTGCTTCTTCCGACGCCCGGACGGAATGGTCCGAACCGTCGACGGCTAATAAGATATGTTGATACATAACCGTTCCCCCTTAACTCAATGTGTGGAAATTTTCGGGATCGGATCCTGATGAACCGCCAACCGATCAATCAGTTTCTTACTTTCCGGATTCAATCCAATCAGTTCGACTTTGTTTTGATTCGCCATCAAGCGGAGCATCACCTTGTCAATCGCTCCGACGGCCGAATCATCCCAAATTTGGGTGCTGCTGAAATCAATCCGGATTTGTTGGTTCGTCCCCTCATAATCAAACGAAGCGATGAAATGATCAACCGACGCGAAGAATAACGGACCTTTGACGGTATATACCGTTTTTCCGGACGTTATCTGTTGCTTGATCTTGATTTTCGAGACTTTGGCGACAAAGAACAGGGCACTTAACACGACACCTGCCATGACGCCGATTGACAGATCATGTGTGGCAACGACGATGCTGACTGTCGCGAGCATCACGAAGGCATCGGCTTTCGGAGCTTTACGGAGATACGTAAACGACGACCAGTCAAACGTGCCAATTGAGACCATGATCATGATTCCGACAAGAACCGGCATCGGAATTTGAACGACCCAGTTTCCGAGGACGATGATCAAAAACATCAGGAACAGCCCGGCGATAAGTGTCGACAGCCGCCCACGTCCTCCTGACTTGACGTTGATGACCGATTGACCGATCATCGCGCAACCCGCCATTCCGCCGAAGAAACCGGTGATGAAGTTCGCAATCCCCTGCCCGCGGGCTTCCTTGTTTTTTTCGCTTTCCGTGCCCGTCATATCGTCGACGATCGTCGCCGTCAGCAATGATTCCAGCAAACCGACAATCGCGAGTGCCAGTGAGTACGGGAAAATGATTTGAAGCGTCTCGATGTTCAACGGGACGTCCGGTAAGAAAAACGACGGTAATGACCGTTGAATCGTTCCGAGATCACCGACCGTCCGCAAATCAATATTCAAGTAGATCGCCGCAATCGTCAGCACGATGATTGCGATCAGCGGTGCCGGGATCGTTTTAAGAAAACGCGGTAACAGATAGACAATCGCCAGCGTAATGGCGACGAAGACGTACGTCATCGTGGAAATCCCGATGAAATGCGGGACTTGGGCCATAAAAATCAGAATCGCCAGTGCATTGACGAACCCGATCATGACGGCACGCGGAATGAATTTCATGACCCGTGCAATCTTGAAGACCCCAAAGAGAATTTGAATGACTCCGGTTAAGATCGTTGCAGCAAGCAGATAATCGAGTCCGTGCTCCTTGACGAGCGGAACCATCAACAGGGCCATCGCACCGGTCGCTGCTGAAATCATCCCCGGCCGGCCACCAACAAAGGCAATGATGACAGCGATACAAAACGAAGCGTATAATCCGACCATCGGATCGACTCCGGCGATGATCGAAAAGGCAATCGCCTCCGGAATTAACGCCAGGGCGACGACGATGCCTGCCAACACATCACCTCTGATATTTGAGAACCACTGTTCTCGTAGACTCATTTTCATTTATTTCTTCCACCTTTCTGTTGAGAACTGTTTCTTTCTCAACATCCTGTCCTGTTTTGAATATCCACAGTCTAGCACCATTAGTTTCAAAAAGGAACAATTTTGGTCTGATTTATTTTGCAACAATCAACTTAACCGTATGAAAAAGGAGTTCATCCGAATCGATGAACTCCTTTTCGCGTATCTTATTTAGTTGCGTCAGTCCGCCAGACATTTCTTGCAGTGTTGGTAATTTTTGTTGCCGCCGGATAAGTTACAGACATCCGTAAACCCAAGGTTCTTGAGCACGTTTTGCGCGGCGTTCCCGGTTACCCCCTTGTTGCAGTAAACGATTGTCGGCAACGTCGCATCAAGCTCTTTCGCCCGTGTCCGCAACTCGCCGATTGGAATATGAATCGCACCGTCGACGTGATTTTTTTCGAACTGTGTTTTCGAACGGGTGTCGATGATTTGGAACGACTTGCCGTTTGCGACTTGTTCGATCAACTCATTTGGTGTCATCAAACGGGCTGTTTTTTTAATTGCATTGTCAAGTGCCATCCCGGTATAGAGCACCGGATCCTTTGTCGTCGCAAACGGTGGCGCATAGGCGAGATCGAGATGGAACAGATCCTCCGCCTTTGCCTTGAATGTAATCGCCGTCGCGAGGACATCAATCCGTTTGTCGACCCCTTGCGGACCAACGATTTGTGCCCCGAGAACACGGCCCGTTGCCCGGTCAGCAATCGCCTTGATGACCATCTCTTTTCCGCCCATGTATTCCGGACGATCCGGTTTAATATTATGGAGGACTTCAATGTCATATCCGGCTTCCCGCGCTTCTTTTTCCGTCAATCCGGTCTGCGCGACCGTCAGATTAAACGCTTTGAAGATGCCGGTTCCAAGAATGCCGCGGTGTTCCGCTGCTTCACCGGTAATGACCATCCCGGCAATCCGGCCCATTTTGTTGGCGGTCGAACCAAGTGGGCGGTAAATCGCTTCTCCGGTAATGACGGAGAAACTTTCCGCGACGTCGCCGACAGCATACACATCCGTCAGATTCGTCTGCATCTTCCGGTTGACGGCAATCGCACCCGTCTGACCCATCTCAACACCAATCTGTTGCGCGAGTTTGGTATTCGGTTTCACTCCGACCGACAGGATGACGAGATCTGTTGCAATCGACTTGCTGCTCTCGAGCGCCACTTCCGTTACACGCTCCGTCCCGTTGAATGCCGTCACCGATTCACCGAGCAACAATTCAACACCTTTGTCTTTTAAATGATCAGCAACCCGCTCCGCCATATCACGGTCAAGCGGCGGCATGACTTGCGGCAGGCGTTCGACGAGCGTCACCTGAATTCCGCGGTATGTCAACTGCTCGGCCATCTCAAGACCGATGAAGCCGCCGCCGACAATCGTTGCCGTCTTTGGATCATGCTGTTCGATGTACGAGCGGATCGCATCGGCATTCCGGACATTGCGAACCGTAAAGACGTTGTCGTGATCAACACCCGGGAGCGGTGGGACGATGCTTGACGCACCGGTCGCAAGCACCAGTGTATCGTACGTATCTGTAAACCGTTCACCGGTCGCCAGATTAACGATGGTTGCCGTCTTCGTTGCGTGATCAATCGATTCGACTTCGTGCCGCGTATGGATGTCGATGTTATAGCGTTTTTTGAAAAATGCCGCATCGCGTGGTGTCAATTCGTCGATGTCGGCAATTTCCCCGCCGACGAAGTATGGAATTCCACAACCGGAATAGGAGATGTCATGATCGCGGTCATAAATCGTAATCTGTAAATCTTCACTGTTCCGACGTGCTTTTGCACCAACCGATGTCCCGGCAGCAACTGAACCAATGATCAACAATTTCATGTAAGTGTCCTCCTGAAAATTAATAAAGTAACAAACTGATGTACAATCCGAGCAACGTAATCGCAAGCGTTGGAATCGTCAGAATCGTACCGATTTTAAAGTATTGTCCCCAGCCGATCTTGACACCTTTTGAGCGCAAAACGTGCAACCAGAGTAAGGTCGCCAAACTTCCGATCGGTGTAATTTTTGGACCTAAGTCGGATCCGATGACGTTGGCATAAATCAAGGCTTCCCGGATGATTCCGGTCGTTTGACTGAGATCGATCGCCAGTGCATCAATCATCACGGTCGGCATATTGTTCATGATCGACGACAGAACAGCGGCAAGGAAGCCCATCCCGAATGTCGCACCGGCAATCGTCGTCGCAAAACTGTCGATGACATCTGCGAGAACTTGCGTCAATCCAGCATTTTGCAGACCATAGACAACGATATACATCCCAAGCGAGAAGAAGACGATCGCCCACGGTGCGCCGGCGATGACTTTTTTCGTCGGTACGCTTGGTGAACGACGTGCCATCAAGAGGAAGAACAGGGCGATGACACCGGCAACGAGACTGACCGGAATGCCGATCAAGTCACTTGTGAAATAGCCGACGACAAGCAATACGAGTACCAGCCACGATAACTTGAACATCCGCTGATCCTTGATTGCTGTATGTGGGGCGACGAGTTGCGTCACATCATAGGTCTTCGGAATACTTTTGCGGAAGTACAAATACAACACAAGCAGACTGCCGATGACGGAAAAGATGTTGACGAACACCATCCGTGCAGCATACTCCGTAAAGCCGATGTCAAAGAAGTCGGCCGAGACGATATTGACGAGGTTTGAGACGACGAACGGCAGACTCGCCGTGTCCGCAATGAAGCCGGAAGCAAAGACGTACGCCAAAACGACATAATCCGGTAATTTTAAGTAGCGGACAATTGCGAGAACGATCGGCGTCAAAATCAACGCTGCGCCGTCATTCGCAAACAAGGCCGCCACAATCGCACCAAGCAGTGTCAGATAGACAAACAGTTTGACACCGCCGCCTTTGGCGATCCGTGCCATATGAAGCGCCGCCCATTCGAAGAAGCCGATTTCGTCTAAAATCAACGAGATGATGATCAGAGCGATAAAGGTAAATGTCGCGTTCCAGATGATACCCCAGACAGTCGAGACATCATCCAGGTTCACAACGCCGGTCAGTAAGGCAATCAATGCCATCCCCATGGCGGAGTAGCCGATGCCGAGACCTTTTGGTTGTTTGATGATTAAGAATAACGTGATCAGGAAAATTCCGATCGCAAGTAGATGTGTGCCGGTCAATGCGTTCACTTCATTTCTCTGTTAATTTTTCTTTTTCTGTACATAACCAATCTGTTATGTTCAAAATCGCTTTATTTCTGACTTAACACTGTTTCCGTTGAACATCCGGTAAAGGAGTTGTCGTTAAGATTGTCAGCAGCAATGCATACCGGGGATGATCCGGATTGAGACGAAAATACGTCCACTGCCGTTCGCGACGTTCCAAAATCAAATGCGCCTGCCGTAACAATTTTAAGTGCCGGCTCACGGCCGGTTGTGAAATGGCAAACAGTTCAACAAAATCACAGACACAATGTTCGCGGACTGCCAAACGACGCAGGATTTCAAGACGTGTTCCATCACTAAGCAATTTCAGGAACTGACTCATCTCATCGACCGGTGTCACGGTTAGAGTCATGGGAAGACCTCCTTTTTTTAGAGTAAACAATAAGAAAATCGTCAGTCGACAGTTGCAGACGGACGATTTATATATAACCACTTTATTATATAACCTTTTTGTTATGCAATCCTTTTTTTGACTGGCGCCGGACAAAACGCGGATACAGCTGATTGACTGTCAAAAAGTAGACAAAAAAGACAGTGAAGTAAAAATTGATGAATTTTTTCATTTCTTTGGTACTCAGCCAGATTGATTCATCGTACATCAACCGTCCCGATACCGTGATGACGACAGGATGCGTCGCAAGCGTCAGACCAATCAGGACGAATAAGCAAACACCAAGATCATTGAGCCAGACTTGGGTGCTGCCTTTTGGATTACGAAACATCCAATCCCTCCTTTATTTTGGAATCGTTTCAGCCAGTTCCAGTAAAATCCCCTCCGGTCCCCGGACATAACAAAGACGGTATGTTTCTCCAAACTGTTCGACCGGATGAATGGCTGTATATCCCTGCTGTTCTACAAGCCGGATCATTTCGTCAAGCGACTCGACGTTGAGGCAAAGATGACGAAGACCCCTTGAGTAGACTTCGTTAGATGACGGATGAGAATCAACCGGTGACTGATAGTGAACGAGTTCAAGCCAGGTCTCTCCATTCGGAATACCGAGTGCGACACACGTTGTTTTCGCTTCATGCAGACCCGTCACCCGGTCGAGTTGCGGTCCGGACGCCTCCCATTCACCTTTGACGACGAATCCCAGGCTGACGAAAAAGCGTGTTGCCTCTACAAGGTCCAAGACGTTAATGCTGACATGATCCATCCGGTTGATGTTCATACCCGGTTTTCCTGTTTACGTTCTTGCCGGCTCACTTCAAAGTCCGGCTTTAATAAAGAGAAAATCCGTCCGTCATGCGACATTCCGCCTTGGAACAGATAGCCGCGTAACATCCCTTCTTCTTCAAATCCGATTCGCGTCAACAGCTGGACTGATGCTTCATTTTCTACAAAGGTCACCGCCCCCATCCGGTACAACTCAAGTGTCTCAAATGCATATTCCAAAACAGCTTCAATCGCTTCCGCCGCGTAGCCGCGCCGCCAGTGTGCCGGATCAAGTTCAAAGCCGATTTCCGCCTTTTTACTGTACAGACTGAGATGATTCAGTCCGATGGTGCCGATGAACGTTCCACTGTCACGGGTGACGATCCCCCAGCGGATGCCTTGCCGGCTGGCAAAGGTGTGTTTAAACGAACCGATGATGTTCAAAGCATCGTCTTGTTTCTGAAGCGGATCCATCCCGTAAAAGCGGGTGACGTCCCCGTTCGACAGAATGCAAAAGATGGCCGGCGCGTGTTCGTCTGTGACTTCAATCAGTTGCAGTCGTGCAGTTTTTAGTATTGGAAAAGGCATAGGGGATTCCTCCAGTATTTAAATTTGTAAGTTATGTACTGATACTTAACTGTTTAATATTTGTATCCTAGTCATGCTTTAAGTGCTTGAATTCATGCGTGTCGTTTTTATTGTGAAATCCACTCAATTCCACACGTCCTTCGGGATTGACCTTATACTCATACGCAGCATCCGGTTCGTTTTGAAAGGGTACGGTCGAGATGGTCCACTTTTCGCCCGGAAATTCCTTCGCGAGATATGGTTTGACGACTGTCACGTTTTTCTGAATCTGCGCCTTGATGTCTTCCTCATCCGGCTGATTCATTAAAAAACTGCCGAACATCAGACAGAGCACTCCTGCAGTCATCAAAGCCAGCATACGCTTTTTTCCCGTCTTCACTAAGCCGAACACTACAATCGGAAGCACAATCAAACCGAATATCTCGTAAAGAATCCATTCAATGAGTTCATGTGGTCCCATATCCGTAACCTCCTTTTCTCTATTGCTACTTATTACCGTTCCTTTTTCAAAATCCCTGCTTTTTCCATAAAAAAAACAGGTACCTATTTTAGGTACCTGCTTGATTCATTACACGTTAAAACGGCTCGACAATCGTTTTAAGTCTTCCGCCATCGTCGCCAGTGATTGTGACGCTGACGAGATTTCCTGCATCGATGCCATCTGTTCTTCCGTCGAAGCCGAGATGTTTTCCGTTCCGGCGGCCGTACTTTCCGTCACGCCTTGAATCTCGCGCATGATCGCAGAAATCTGTTCGCTTCCGGCTGCCATTTCCTGCACAGCGCCGGACACTTCCTCGACTTGCCCTGTCACTTCGCTAATCGAACGTTCGATCGCCTGGAATGAAGCACTCGCTTCACCGGCCACTTGTATTCCGTTCGTCATCTCAGTCGTCACCTTTTCCATCGAAACAACGGATTGTTCTGTTTCCTGTCGGATGACTTGGATCAAGCTCTCGATCTGCTTCGCCGCAAGAGCCGATTGCTCGGCAAGCGTCTTGACTTCCGCTGCAACGACCGCAAATCCGCGTCCCTGTTCACCGGCACGCGCCGCTTCGATCGCCGCGTTCAGTGCCAACAGATTCGTCTGTGCGGCAATTCCCGTGATCGAATCGGTAATCTGTCCGATTTCCTGCGACCGGTTTCCGAGACCGACGATGACTTGACCGAGTTCCGTGAAATCGGTGTTGATCCGCTCCATCTGTTGACCGAGTTGCCGGACGACTTGTCCGCCGTGCGTGACTTTATCCATCGCGTCACCTGTCGCATCTGTCATCTGTTGCGCGTTACCGGCGACTTGACTGACGCCGGACGTTAAGTCCTGAACAGTCCGTGATGCACCGGAGACCTGGTTCAATTGCTGGCTTGCACCACTCGCGATTTCTTCCATCGTCACGGCGACCATTTCCGTCGCTTTCGTCGTCGCTTCCGCATTCGTGCTTAGCTCATCCGATGCTGTCGCAACGTGTTTTGATGTATCCGTCATCTCAATGATGACCTGGTGAAGTTGCTCCGTCATCGTATTAAACGACGTCGTCAATTGTCCGAGCTCGTCTTTTGAGACGTAATCACCGCGGACCGTTAAATCACCTTCACCCGACTGCTTCATCCATCCTTGCAGGGAACGGATCGGTTGTGTGATCAGACGTGTGATGTAAATGGCGAGACCTGCAAACAACATCAGGGCGATGACGAAAATACCAAGCATGATGTAGAACGCAGTTTGTTGTTCCTGCTGGTTCAACGCGTTGATGTCTTTCGCTTGTTTCGTCATCGTCTTCATCAGACTTTTTGCCGAGTTCGCGACGTTCTCCCGAACTTGCTCCAGGTTTTCTGAATAACTCTTATACGCGTCTTCATTTTCATTTCGTGACGCAAAGTCTTGGACCATACTCATACCATTATCATATGCCAGTACATTGTCCTTTAATGTTTCCAATTGCTTACTTGATTGTTCCGTCATCTTGGCTGTACGTTCGTATGTATCTAAAGACGACCGGATTTGGGCTTGACGTGTATCAATTTCGCCTCCCAATTCTTCAATCCGCTTCGGATCCGTCGTTAGAATCATTTCGACCAGAAATGAATCAAGCGCCCGGGTATCAATCCGGATTTGAGCGACTTCCTGGACCGGCAACAGATTTTCCTGATACATCGCTTCCGATGCCTTTGACATCTGATTCAGGAAATAAAGCCCGGCGCTTGCCAGTAAAATCATGGCGATGATTGCTGTCGCAATCAATAGTTGAATCTTTTTACGTACCGTTAAATTTTTCATGTTCTCATCCCTCCATCTCCTTTATCGGTAACTTGTTCAAATTATTCAGTGTTTTTTCATGATTGGCGTGAGCAATGTGTTGTCCTGAGCCCTTGATTACGACAGCGGGTACCGGATTCGATATAATCAGAATCATACAGAAACAAAAGGAGTGAAGTCTGTGCAGTCTGTCTCGAACGAAATCACGCAGTTCCGCGGAACACACTATGACTTCGGCCGCGAACAGGGCCGTTACGTCAAACGCAACCAACTGTTGCATAACCGCGAAGACAATTGGAAAATCCGGGTTCCCCGTTTTCAGGTCGACCCTGTCGAAACGAAAGAGATGTTTCTCCGCTATGCCCCGTATATTTGGGATGAGTTGCTCGGGTTACAGGATGAACTCGAATTATCGCTCGCCGATACATTGCTTCATTTTGGTCACTACCGGGTCGAAGGACCGAAAAGCGGCTGTTCGATCATGACGGGTGATAATTTCCTCGTCCGCAATTATGATTATCATCCGATGACGTACGATGGACGGTTTTCCGTTTTTCAACCGACGGATGGCGGCTCCGCTATCATCGGACCGGCGTCCCGCGTCACCGGACGAATGGACGGAATGAACGAACATGGCCTTGCGATGGGGTACAACTTCATCAACCGCCGTCGTCCTGGAGACGGCTTCGTCAGTTTCATGATTGGACGGATTATCCTCGAGACATGTACCTCGGTCGAAGATGCAATTTCGCTCGTAAAGGAGATGCCGCACCGGGGGTCGTTCAGCTATGTCGTTCATGACCAATCGAACCGCTCATTTGTCATCGAGGCGACAGCCCGCGACATCAAAGTCCGGGAGACGAATCTCTGTACGAATCATTTTGATCTGTTGCAACACGAAAACCGGTTCCATCTCGATGATTCGAAACGGCGGATGATGGAACTGAAGACGCATCAGCATTTGATTCAGGACGCGGAATCGGCGTTCCGGCTGTTGAACGATTCCGATAAAGGTGTGTTCTCCGAGTTGTACAGTCACTGGGCAGGCACGATTCATACGTCAGCCTATTTCCCGACCGACATGAAAGTCTGGTTCGCTCTCGGCGGTGATCAAGAGCCGGTTACGTTTGATTTTAAAGATTGGCTGGCCGGAAACGATTTTATGTCAACGCACATCCATGGTGAACTCGAGACCGATATCCAGTTCGCAAACACCCTTCAAACGTGGCGCTGAAGACAACAAAACACCTCTGTGCATCGATTTTTCGGATGCACAGAGGTGTTTTTCAGTCGATTGTTTTGGTCATATGTAAGTCTGTCGTGACAAATCCGGTCGTTTCATAGAGATGAATCGCCCGCGTGTTATGCGCAAAGACATGCAATTTGATTTTTTTAATGTTCATCCGTCGGGCGACCTGCTCCAGTACTTCCATTGCTTGCCGTCCGTACCCTTTCCCTTGATGGCCTTCTTCGATTTTGAAATCAAAGATAAAGGCGGTTCGACCGTGCGTCGATTCACTTAATTGAAACCAAATCATACCGACCGGCGGCTGTTCGGGATCGTCCAAAATCGAAAACAGATAATGATGTTTCGTCTGGATCCCGTCCGGTAATAATTGGCCGTACTCGGCGGCTGACCGGTCAAGCGCTTCCACCTCTGCCCATGTCCCGGCTTTGACTTTCTCCTCGGCATATTCTTTGATGGCTTCCGGTAAGTATGCAGCATAGGCCGCTTCTGTCATTTTCATGAATTGAACCATTCCGTGGCACCTCCTGCTTTAATTCATTTGCTGATTTTGTACGGATGATACGCACGTGTCGGACCAGTCTTTTGCGAGCATCGCATAAACGGCAATATCATGATACGCCCCGTACAAAAGCTCCGCGTCACGTAGAATCCCTTCTTGCTGAAAACCTAAACGCTCCGGTATCTTCCGGCTTCGTGTATTGCCGATCGCACATTCGATGACGACCCGGTTCAGTTGTAATGTCGTAAAACAATAGTCTGTGATAAATGCGACGACAGTCGTCATCAATCCTTTACCGCGTCCGTTCCCGGTCAAATAATACCCGATCGACGTTTGCAGTAACGTCTGATTGATTTCGTGTAAAGCGATCGTCCCGACGAGTTCGCCCTCAAAATAAATCCCGCAGGCAAAGCCGTTGCCGTTCGCATAGTCCGTCAACCAGGCCGGAATGATTTCGTTCCGGTAGATGTCGGGTCCGGTTGCTTCGTCGACCCAGCCGAGCCACTCCCGTAAATGATCACGATTGGCATCGACAAGCGCATAAAGCGCGTCAGCGTCCTGGCGTTCGATTAATTTCAAACTCAGTTGATCAGTGATGTGATGCATGAACATGTTCTTCCACTCCCTATGTACGTCTAAAGCTATACTTTAGACGTCGACGCTCAAAATACCTGCTTGAGAATCTGTTGTTGGCTCGATTGCGACAAATTTTTATGAATGACCTGTTTTGGTTTGGTCGTTAAGGCCTGCTCAAGGAAGTTCGCTTGCGACCGTTCGCCGATGACGATGATCTGATCCCAATCAAGTGACCGGTTTAGTTTTTCGACCTCTCCCGACAACTCGCGGTAAAACCGTTCTGCCTGCTTTTCGACCCGATCGCGGAAATCATCCGTCTGATTGCTGCTTGAAGCGCCACTTCGTCCGCTTCGTCCCTGATAACGCCGCCACTGTTCGGTATCGAGATCCAGCTCGTAGTCATGCGTCGCCTCGACTTCTCCAAGTCGGACGTCGAGGACGGTCGCCGAATCGAGATGCGTCAGCACGATACCGGTTCGCGGGAATTGTTGGTCAAGGACTTCCAGTTGATTGAGATTCGGTTTGGTATAATAACTGATTTCATCGGTCACATCGAGTTGTAGGAAATAGACTTCCTGCAAGAAATCATCGCTTGAGACAAAAGCAACGATACTGCGCAGCAAACTCGTCCGCTGATTGTTGATCGCCTGCTCGAGTTTCGAAAAGACGGCTTCGACGGCTTGTTTATCTTCCTGTTCCGTCAAGAGACGTTTCTTCTCATTCCGCAGAATCGTCTCCCACTGGTTCCGTTTATCCGGAGCGGTACTGAGATACACCGACAACACGTGTGTCGAACAATCAAATCCTTTTAACCGTTTGATATCTTCTCCTAGACCCATCTGAATAACCTCCTGTTAGTAGATGAATGACGCTAAAATACCGGTGATGAAGACGGAGGTGATGGTAACCGTCGAGAAGCCGGCGACGACCATCTTCGGTAAAATTTCATCCTCAATGATCTGGACTTCATCTTCCGTCTCGCCGATATTTTTAGCCGCTTCCTGACTGAGAATCAATGTACCCGGAAAACCGTATAGTGACGTCAAACCGATTGCAATCGCCATCGGGTAAGAGTAACCGAGGAACTTCCCGGCAAGCATCGCAAACAACACGATCCCGAGCACGCCGAGAATGAAGGCGATCAACAATGGCACAAACAGTTCGACGACGAGGTCCGCAAATGAGGTCGTTGCGAGTGGTCCAAAGATGATCAGTAAAATCGCAAGCATCATCAGACCGTAGGCATCAATACCGTTCAAGACATTGGGTTTCAAGACGCCGGTCGCCCGTAAGGCAATCCCGAGTAACAAGGCAATGACGAACGTATTCAGCCACCCGTTCGTCAAACCGCTGAGGAACGACGAAACGATGACGACGACACCGACGACAAACAGCGTCCCGGCCGTCGTATGGAACGGCTCCGGCAAAATCGTCTGTTTCTCGGATGTTTCGGCCGGGTCAAGAACTGCTTTCCGCGTGATACTGCCATCCCGGACCCCTTCCCGAATCCGCAATGCTTCTTTACGGAGGATGACCGATGTCAGCGGAAAACCGATCAAACCTTGCAGGGCCGCAATCAGGACCGGAAAAACGGCGACCGAGATCAAGCCGGCGTTCAGCGCCTGTTCCTGAACGATAATGACGGAAATCGTCCCGCCGCTGACGGCCGCGATGGCGCTGAGGACATAGTTCGTATCGAGGAACAGCCGACCGATCGTAAAGAGCAATACGCTGATGCCGATGACGGCCGAGACCCCGATCAGAAACGTTTTCCACTGCCGTTTAAATTCATCGAGGCTGATCAGCGTCCCGAGATGAACGATGATCATCCCGACGACGGTTTGTCCGAGCGGTAACAAGGCTGACGTCGGCAACAAGTCTTCCGGAAACAGATTAGTCTTGAATCCAATCAGAAAGATGATGGAGGCAACAAATAACGAAGATAATAAGACCTTTGTTTTTTTTCGAAACATAATCGCTGACCGTCCAGATGAGCATGATAATCGTAAAGGCAATGATGGGCTGCATACGTGTTCCTCCCTTTTAAACGACAGGTTGTAGGAGCATGAACATCGGTAATAGGACGAACAAGGTTATTAAGCTGACGATGAAGGAAAATATAATGGGGGAAAGTGACTACTGTCGTTGCGAAGAATCATGAGTTGACTGGAAATGACTGCGGAGATGACAGCGATGATGATACGAAAAATGGTTAGAGATTAGTCTATGATTACCCCTTTTTTTAAACCGATAACAAAAAACGGTGAAAAAATATGAATTTTACAGAATTTTCAAACTATTTTTAAAGGTTTCAGGGAAAGAGTAGAGCATGCAGTTCATTCATGAGGGAGGAGATGACCTTGTCCGGATTAATTTCCAATCGTTCCTTTCGTATCGGTCTGTTCATCTTACTGGTTCTTGGCATCATTTATATGGCGCGGCAGGTCAACTTTCTTTTTTATCCGCTGTTTATTCTGTTTACGACGATCTTCACCCCGTTCATCATCGCCGGTATTTTATTTTACCTGTCCGTCGGAATCGTCGATTCACTGGAGCGTCGCCTGCGTTCCCGAAAACTGGCAATTTTCATCGTCCTGGTGCTGTTACTTGCGCTCGTCACCCTGTTCCTCTTGACGCTATTCCCGCTCATCACGAAACAGCTTTTCGCTTTCATCGGTGCCGTACCCGGTTTTGCCGAACGTCTCTATACCCAATCGTTATCCCTCTATGCGAAATATGGAACCTCCATCCCGACACTCGACAATCAATTGTCGTCTGTCGAGAACTCGATGAAAAGTGCGACCGCGCTTCTTGGAAACGTCTTTTCCTCGATTGCCGGTTCTGTAATTTGGCTGATTCAATTCATCGCTTCGACCGTCTTCACATTATTCATCGCCCTGTTTTTATACATTTTCATGCTGGTCGACGGGAAAAAACTACCGAATGCCTTGGTACAGTTCATCCCGATCGGTTATCGCAAGGAAGCGCTGTTGATTTTAAAAGACATGAACGGAACGATTCGCTCGTATGTCCGGGCGCAATTGATTGTCTGTTCCTTCGTCGGGAGTCTCGCGACACTTGTCCTTTGGTGGCTCGATGTTCCGTACTTCTTACCGCTCGGTCTGTTCATCTTCGCGACGAACATCATTCCGTACCTCGGACCGTTTCTCGGTGCGGCACCGGCCGTCTTGATCGGCTTTTTGGACGAACCGATTAAAGGACTGTATGTCATCATCGGCATTACGATCGTCCAACAGCTCGACGCCAATGTCATCTCGCCGCTCGTCCAGGGAAAATCTTTAAAGGTGCACCCGATTACGATCACGGTCGTCTTGCTCGTCGCGGGTCAACTGGCAGGGATTCTCGGCATGTTGCTCGCCGTTCCCTTTTACGCCGTCGCAAAAGTGACGGTCCTCAACATCATCAAGTTGGCACAACTCCGGAAGACCGCGTTACGGGCGGACAAACCAGTTCCGGATCGTGTCCCGGAAAATCCAACCTAATACGCCCGTCAGAATCAGCAGACCGGGTAACAGGATGACACCGCCATGGGTTGCCCACCACGCCGAAAAGCGGTTTAACAGACCGTAGGCACCGAGACGATTGACGAGAATCGTCCACAGCAACGCATAAACGCTGGTTCCGACAAGCGTCACCAGCACATATGGCCGGTACGGATAGGCCAGCAGTCCGGACATATAGTGGATCGGACGCCGGACACCGGGCAGGAAAAACGACATCGCGATGGCGACCGTTCCTTTTTCCTGCAGAATCACTTCGGCTTTTACGAGATGTTTATTCGTCAAGGCCTTTTGAAAGACAGGCAGTTCACGAAAAAAACGGGGAATGCCGTAAAACAGATTAAAACACACGAAACAGGCGGACCAGACGGATAAAAAAATCAGGATAAGTGCTTGATCCTGGCGTAACCAGCTCCTGATTTGGCGGATGACCAGCAAATCATCCGAAATCGGGATGAACAAGATACTCGAGATGAACCGGATCCATTCCGAAAACATGTGTTTTCCCTCCCGTCGAAGTCATTCTTTCTGAAAACGAGGTGTTCGTATTGATGGACTATACCCTAATCTTGACGATTTTGCTCTACGTCGTGTTAATCGCCAACGTCGCTGCGGCAATCGCCATCCTGTTTTTTGAGCGGCGCGATGTCAGTGCAACCTGGGCCTGGTTGATGATTCTCTTTTTCTTACCCGTCATCGGCTTTTTGATTTACTTACTGTTCGGCCGTTCGTTAAAGCAGGACTCCTTTTATCACATCCCGGAAGACCGCCGGTTGGCGCGCGAACAAGACCTTACCGAACAGGCAGCTGAAGCGATTTCCCCCAATACACCACTTTATCCGTACCGGAAGTTGATTCAGGCGAACCGGACGTCAGGAGCCCTGTTGACGGAGGCGACGGACGTCCGGACGCTGTTCGACGGCAACCAGAAATTTGATACGTTGGTCGCTGACATACAGAGCGCCCAAGTCGAAATCAATATCCAGTACTTTATCTTAAAACGCGATCCGCTCGGTGACCGGTTGTTAAATGCTCTCTTCGAACAGGCCAAACGCGGCGTCAAAGTCCGGATTCTGTATGACGCCGTCGGTTCCTGGAAACTCAAAGCGAAGGACTTCGCAGCGTTCAAACAAGATGGTGGTGAAGTCCGCTCCTTCTTCTCCTCGCCGTTCGGTATCTTCAACTTGCGCATCAACAACCGGAATCACCGGAAACTTTGTACGATTGACCGGCAAATCGGTTACATCGGCGGTTTTAACGTCGGATCGGAATATCTTGGAGAAGACGAACAGTTCGGCTACTGGCGGGATACACACCTCCGGGTCCTCGGCCCCGTCGTCAAAGAACTCGAATTTCATTTTGAACAGGACTGGGACGCGGCAAGCAACGAACGGACCGATTGGTCGACGGCTTCGATTCCACCGCTTGAAGTGACGACGGAACGGGTACCGGTTCAAATCGTAACGTCCGGACCGACCTCGGAAACGGAATATTTGAAAAACATGCTGATTCAAATGATTCATTCAGCAGAAAAATCGATTTATATCCAGTCGCCCTATTTCATTCCGGACGCCAGTTTCATGGATGCCTGTCAGATTGCGCTGGCTTCCGGCGTCTCGCTCAAAATCATGATTCCGAACCAGCCGGATCACCCGTTTGTCTACTGGGCGACGTACGCGGCGGTTGGTGAACTGATTCAGCACGGTGCGGAAGTTTACACGTACGAAATCGGCTTCATGCATGCGAAGACAATTGTCGTCGACGGGAAAATCGCTTCGGTCGGGACGACGAATATCGATGCCCGGAGCTTCCGGCTGAACTTTGAAATGAATGCGATTTTGTACGATGCGGCGATTGCGGAAGAGCTGGAGCTGCTCTTTTTGTCCGACGTCGCCGACAGTGCCTTGCTGACACGGGAAAAATATGCCGCCCGTCCGCGGATGATCCGCTTTAAAGAAAGTATCTCGCGTCTGTTGTCACCGATTTTGTGACGTTACGAGTAGCTGCAATCGTTTAAATCATAAATTAGCTCATTTTCATGTAAACATGTTCATTTTAATTGTTTTTGACTATGTTTAACTGTTTTAAATCCATATTAATTAGTTCATTTTTGAATAAACATACTCATTTCACCCTAAAATGAGCATGTTTATTCTTTTTGAACATATTTAAATACGTTATACTTTAATTAAACATACTCATTTCTCTAACAAATGAATATGTTTAGCTATCAATGAGTCTATTAACGAAAGAGGCGCTATCTGTGCGAAACTATACGTATCGTTATTTAAATACCATTGCACTGCCGATGGAAACAGTCCGCTTAATCAGTCGGATTAATGAATATAAAGGGAAACAAGATTTATATAAACAACAAGTACCACAAATTCTTAACACACTACGTGATGTTGCCGTCATCCAGTCGACAAAAGCATCGAACGCGATTGAAGGAATTTTCGTCACAGAAAGCCGCCTCCATACCATCATGTCGAAATCAGCCGATCCTGCCGACCGTTCAGAGGCGGAAATTGCCGGTTACCGAGATGTATTGAATTTGATTCATGCTTCAGCACGAGATATCCCGATCAATGCGAACGTCTTATTACAACTTCATAAGGAGCTTTATAAATTCGTTCCCGTCGAGGGTGGACGATGGAAGAATGTCGATAACGAAATCAGTGAATCCTTTCCTGACGGGACACGACGAACACGTTTCGTTCCGGTGCCGGCATTCGAGACTCCTGCCTCAGTCCAGGCATTATGCGATAGTTTGCGTGAGCGGCGACAACAGGAAGACGTTGATTCGCTCATCTTGACGAGTCTCTTCGTCCTCGATTTTTTGTCCATTCATCCATTCAATGATGGAAATGCTCGGATGTCACGCTTATTAACGCTTTTAATGCTTTATCAAGATGGCTTTGAGGTAGGACGGTACATTAGTCTTGAAAAGATCGTCGAGTCGCGTAAAGAAGATTATTATGAATCGCTTCGACTATCCTCTATCCACTGGCATCAGAATCAGCAAGATCCTTTCCCGTGGGTCAACTATCTGTTGAGCACAATCCTTGCCGCGTATAAGGAACTCGAGGACCGGGTCGGACTGATTACGACCGGCAATCAAAATAAGGCGGGACGAATTCGCCAATTTGTCGAAAGCCGCATTACACCGTTCAATAAAGCAGATGTCCGAAACGCCTGTCCTGATGTTAGCGAGGCAACGATTAATCGAATTCTACGTGAACTTCGGGATGAAGGGCTTATCAAACCATCAGGACGTGGACGTGGAGCAAAATGGATCAAAAGATAACCTTGATCTTTCAACTCGTCCTAGGATTCTAAAAATGAAAAAGCATCGAGTACACGTGACAATTCCGAATACCTGATGCTTTTTATTTTTCTAGGTATTAGATTCAGAGGTGTTCATCCTTATACTTTAATCCTTCCCTCACCGCCCAGGCCTGATGGGCATGAAACAAATCGTCGACTTCGTGAAGGTCACGGGAGACCAGACAATGGTTTTCTTCAACCGGATCCTGCATCCGCTCGAGTAACGTCATCTCAAAAAAGAACGCGTCGTTGAGAATCGCTTTCCCGTCTGGTGTCAGCACGTACTGCTCGGCACGGCCGATTGGCGCATCGATTTGAATCGTAAACCCGGTCTCTTCGAGCAACTCCCTGTGAAGTGCTTGCTCCGCTGTTTCTCCCCGCTCGATTCCCCCACCCGGCAACAAAAGATTGTTCCATTTAGTCTCGACGGTTAAAAATGTCTGCTGTCGTTGATCGTATGCGATGCCATAGACACTTTGCTTATACTGGTAGTGTCGTCCCTTCAGTTTCACACCAAAAGTCGGTTTTTCCTGTTCAGAATCCATCATCAGTCATCTCCTTTATAGTCTCCCGTCAATTTCCCTCCGTCGTCATAGCGACCAAACAGTCGCCGTTGCGCCGTATAGTTCAAAAACTTGGTCAGACGTTTTTCATACTCCGCGCTGTCTCGCTTGCAGTCCTGGATATAACTGATCCTGACACGGATGTAGAGCTCCGGCAACGTCCGGAAAAATTGATAGGTGTCCGGATCTTTTTTCAGTTCCGTGATGATGATGTGATCAATTTCAAACGGTACTGTCAAGTCAGGTGTCACCTTTATCCCTTGTTCTCGCATCTTTCCGAGTGCCATCAGTCGACGAACCCGTTCTTTATTCAGTTCGGTCCAGTGACTGTTTGTCCGACGCGGTGTAAATCGCTGAAGCAGACGGTCCCCGTCCTTCTTTTTAATCCCGTCAATCCAACCAAAACAAAGTGCTTCTTCGACGGTTTCGATATAATCCAACTGATATTTTTCTGCATCTTTTTTATCAAATACGAGCCAAACTTCGGTCTCTGTCAGATGATGGTTTTCCAGCCAACTCCGCCATTGCCCGATATGTTCGACGTACAATTGTGTCGTGATCTCCACTGGTCTCACCTCAGTTCAATTAAATCGTTTCCAATTCCCTTCCGAAATGACTTCGATGACCCCGTCAATGACCTGAATCGCCGTTTGATCATCAATCGCATAGGATGGTCCTGTGAGATCAGCCGCCCATTTGACGGCTTCGTCCAATGTATTTTCCGGTAACAGTTCGTGATCAAGGTGCGGGAAAATCGAAAATTCAACTAATCCAAGGGTTTCATCTGTCGTTGTATGAGGTGCTGTCCACTCCACGAACGCATGACCAATCCTTGGTGTCAGCACCATACTGCCGGCACTCAATCCGACGTAGACTGCTTTTAGCGAAGGCAATCGGTCGGCAAGTCCCGACTTTTTCATCCAGTAGTTTAAAAATAAGGGATCACCGCCATTTACCAACAACACATCGGCCTGTTCGACAAGCGGCACCCAAAGTGATTCATCCAGACTGGGCAGTGCAGTCAATTCGAGAACACCGACCGACTGAAATCCTAATTCACACATCGGAGTGGAACCCGTTCCTGTGATGAACGAGTATGAGTGGTACGGTCCTTCTTTCATTCCGTAGACGGCTGTCGGAATGCAGAGGGCATGTGCTTCCTCAATCGGTTTTCCGAGTAGATCGACGAGCGCCCGACGTTGACTGTCATTTTGAATGCCGCCTGAAGTCAGCAATAATTTCATAAGAACCCTTCTTTCTGCTTAAAATATCGAACCAAGCTGTGATTTTGTATATTTCTCCATTTTCAAAAGATTTCCCTGCCGATCATCCAGCCCCTTTCAGCCGTGCGGGTCATGCGTGCAAGAACTTTGGCAGCCGTTACCTACATCATGCTCCTCTTGATTCGCGTACGACAAACAACTTAAGTTTTTAAAAGCATTTGCTTTTTAAACCTCTGCTTGCTACACTCAATCCGAGCACTTATTAAAATATTTTAAGAAGTAAACAGGAGGTGCCTCATGGCCGGTATGAACACGGACTTATTAACCCAGTTGCGGCAAGCCCTCTTATTCGAACGGCTTCAGACGATTCCGGAACTGAGCCGGACGCTCTCGACGAGTTTCCCGACAGTCAAAAAACATTTGGATATTCTAATCGAGAACGGTGAGGTCGCCGAAGAGGATTCGGATGTATCGAGCGGCGGACGTCCGGCTAAACGCTATCGGTCCCGGGCCGATCACACTCACGGATTGGCGCTGTATCTCGAACTCGATGCCATCGGTTACCGGATCTTCGACGCTGTCGGTACATTGCTGACGAACGGAACGGAAGCCGTTCCCCGCAAGCACCCGCACGTTCCGGCTCTCGTCCGCCTGATTCACCGGTTGCTTGCGCAAGATCCACGCATCACTTTTTTAAGTATCGGGGTGGCGGCGTCGGTCGAAAACGGGCAAGTCTTTTTCGCACCGGATTATCCGTCTTTGCAACAGGTCGATCTGAAACAGACGCTTGAATCCGAGTTCCATTTGCCGGTCGTCGTCGAAAACGATATGAATGCCGCCGTCGTCGGCTTTCACGAAGCCTATCAGCAGCGGCAACAATCGTTGATTTATTTGTACTTAGGAAAAAACGGACCCGGTTCCGGGATTTTGATCAACGGACAACTCGTCCGCGGCAGCAGTCACTTTGCCGGTGAGATTTCACTTGTCCCGCAGTATGACAAGGCGACGTTCGGACAACGGATCGCCGAACGAAACGACGTCCTGAACGCAGATACGATCGATGCGATCAGCCGGTTGACGACGACATTCGCCGCGACACTGAATCCTCACCTGTTGATTTTTAACAATACGGAAGTGACTGCGTCGGATTTGGAACAAATCCGGACAACGACAGCCCGCTATATCCCGGAAGCCCATATTCCCCGGCTCGTCCGGAGTAACTGGGAAACCGATTATCTGAACGGCTTGACACGTCTCGGATTACAACTTCAGACAGAACAACCAATAAAGGGGACATCAACATGAGTGGAGTCTGGTTACTCAGCATCATCTATCTTGCCTTCATCAGTTTAGGATTACCGGATTCGTTACTCGGCGTCGCCTGGCCCGTCATGCGGACAGAGTTCGGGGCTGATCTCGAAGTCGCCGGCTGGCTGTTCATGACGATTGCCGGCGGAACGATCATCTCGAGTCTGTTCAGCGGCAAGATTCTCAACCGGTTTGAGACGAGTCATGTCACCGCCTTTTGTGCCGCAGTCACGGCTGGCAGCCTGCTCGGATTTTATTTTGCCCCTTCATTGCTCTGGCTGTTCCTGCTTGCGATTCCGCTCGGTCTCGGTGCCGGCGTCGTCGACGCGGCACTCAATCATTTTGTCGCGACCCGTTACAAAGCGCACCATATGAACTGGCTTCACTGCTTTTGGGGCGTCGGTGCAACGACCGGACCGTTGATCATGGCAGCGATGATGAGCGAATCGGGCGACTGGCGCAGCGGATATCTGATCGTCGCTCTGGTCCAGTTCGGTCTTGCCTTGCTGCTCGTCTTAAGCGTTCCGCTTTGGAAACAGGCACCGGTCGCAATTGCAGCACCGCCTGAAGAACAGTCCTTACACGGAACACAGGCGAAGCGTTTGACCGGTCTCCCGTTCGCGTTAGCCTCGTTTGTTCTCTATTGCGGTGCTGAAGCACTGATCGGTTTATGGGGCAGCAGTTATCTCGTCCAGGTCAAATCTTTTTCCGTCGAAACAGCGGCCACCTGGATTTCCGTCTATTACGGCAGCATCACCGTCGGCCGGTTTTTGAGTGGCTTTTTATCGCTCCGGATGACGAACCGCCAGTTGATTCGGTTGGGGCAAGGGACGGCTCTGCTCGGCAGTCTGCTGTTCTTCCTGCCGCTCGACGGTTTGATGCTGACCGGATTTATCCTGATCGGACTCGGACTCGCGCCGATTTATCCGGCCATGTTACATGAGACGCCGGTCCGGTTCGGCCAGGATGCGGCGAAACGGCTGATGGGGGTTCAGATGGCCTTCGCCTACAGCGGCAGTACGTTTTTGCCGCCGTTGTTCGGTGTTCTCGCCTCGTTCCTGACGTTACAGCTGTTCCCGGTGACAGGTTTCCTGATGATTCTGTTCCTGTTGCTCTGTTCCGAACGGCTGAACCGTGTCCTTGCGAAACGGGCATTGTCCCGCGCTTCCTAAATCACTGAAAAAGGAGTCTCCTCTCATGAAAATTGAACATATCGCCATCTGGGTCAAGGATCTTGAACGGACGAAACACTTTTACGAAACGTACTTCGAGGCGCAGGCCAATGCGTTGTACCATAATCCGCTCAAAGGATTTTCGTCCTACTTTCTCCACTTTAAGTCAGGTCCACGGCTCGAATTGATGCACCGGACGGATATCGACCACGATGCCCCGCGCGACCGGTTCGGTTATGCCCACATTGCTTTTTCGCTCGGCAGCCGCTTCGCTGTCGATCAACTGACGGCACGGCTCGAGCGGGACGGCTATACCCGGCTTGACGGCCCGCGTCTGACAGGCGACGGTTACTACGAAAGTGTCTTTCTTGATCCGGAAGGACTGACGATTGAATTGACCGTCTGACGCCAATTCAAAAACACCATGCTGTTTCGTACGCTTCCGGTCAAGGAGACGTCGAACTTCATGGTGTTTTCTTTTGTATGTGTTCGGCCAATCATTCTGTAAACAGTTTGTACCTGTTTTTTCCTGATGATTTTGCTTCGTATAACGCGATATCCGCTTGGCGGAGCAGCGTTTTCAGACTGATGTCAGCGTCTTTGTAGGCGACGATTCCGATGCTGGTCGACAGTTCATATGTGTCCCACGTACTCAACCGGACAAGAATTTCATCTGCTTGATCGATCAATGCTTGCTGAGAATCAAAGTGCGTAAACCGAATGACAAATTCGTCTCCGCCCAAGCGGACGGCATAGGCTTCTTTTTGTCCTGCAATCAGTGTCTTCAATCGTCTTGCGACCTCCTGCAGAACAGCGTCCCCGGCATCGTGCCCGTACAGATCGTTGACATTTTTGAAGCCGTCCAAATCAAGGAAGAACAAAGCGCCTTCCGTCTGAGGATGTTGGTCGAATTGATGTGTCAAATACCGCCGATTGTACAGATCCGTCAACATGTCACGCCAGGCAAACCGCTCGAGTTCCAGATAATACGAAAACAGGCGGACGATCCGTTGCAGTAACTCGATACTCTTGCTCTCGAACAAACTGACTTCATCATTGATGGCGCACAATGTACCGAACTTTTCTCCGTTCGCAAGCGAAATCGGAATCCCTAAATAGGACTGAACATTCGCCCCTTCCAGTACTTCCCTCATGCCGTCGAGACTGCGGTCTTTTGTGACATCTTCGTATATAAGCGGTTGTTTCGTTTGAAAATCGATTCGTTGGCAGAGCGAGTAATTCAAATCAATGACCATTCCTTCTGTGACCGGCATCCGGGTCTGCTCTTCGGACAGTTTAATGATCAATTGCTCGGTCTCATTGATGGCTGATAAATAAAACAGCTGTTCCGGCAGAATCTCTTTTGCAAGATCCAGTAAATCATCTGCTAAATCATCAAATTTCGTGTACATTTTCAGTTCTTCAAAGTGTATGTTCATTCAGCACCTCGACACGTCATAGTTTTTAAACACTTCGTCTGAGTTTTTTTATAGACAGCATCTGCTAATCTATTTCATTTTACCATATATCGGATATTGATTTACTGTTCAACTCAAAAAAACACCGCCTTGTCGCACAGTCTCTCAACAGAGAAACGGGTACAAGGCAGTGTGTTTTGGTCGCATTCACGCGCGGTTTTTCCGCAGCAGATACAAGAAGTACGGTACACCAATGATTGCTGTGATCAATCCGGCCGGAATTTCAAGCGGCGGATGAATCCCGCGCCCAATCGCATCGGCGACGACCAACAGTCCGCCGCCGACGAGGACGGCCATCGGAATCAACAGGTGGTGCCGGTGACCGATCAAACGTCGGGCCATATGCGGGGCAACGAGTCCAAGGAACCCGATTGATCCGACCATCGCGACGGCGACACCAGCGAGAACAACAGCAAGCGCGAGAAAGACATACCGGGTTCGTTTCATCCGTAACCCGAGACCGATCGCCGCGTCTTCACTGAGTGACAGAATATCGAGTTGCCGGTGTCCAGACCAGATGGCGAGTCCGAGAATCAGAAAGACCGGCGCCAGGACATACACTTCCGTCCAGCCTTTGCCGAACAGACTGCCGGCAAGCCAAACGAGTGAATCATTCGTCTGGAGCGGAAACTTGATCAACAGATATTCCGTTCCCGACGCACAAATCGCACTGACGGCGATGCCGAGCAAAGCAAAGGAACTGTGTTGCAGCTTGCCGTGATCGGCAAGTAGCATCAGGGCAATCATCACGAGTGCCGCTCCACCCATCGCTGCAAGCGGCGTCAAAACGAGCGGACCGTCCGGAAGTAACGCAATTGTCAAAACGGTAAACAAGGCCGCTCCGTTCGTCACGCCGATGACGTCCGGGGAGACGAGCGGATTCCGGATGATCGCCTGCAACAAAACACCGGATAGGGCAAAACAACCGCCGGCGAGTAACGCGAGAAGTGTCCGCGGCAACCGGTAGTTCAAGACGATGAAGGCACTTCCGTCTCCTTGCAAGGCTGCGACGATTTCACCCGGTTTCAAGTAGACGGAACCGACGCCGAGCAACAGAAAACTGAGCACAGTGACAAGGAGCGACATGAGGACGAGACCAAGCCATGGTTGTTGACGGAGTCTGTTCATTTACGCCACCCCTTTCGTCTGACGTTTCGCTAAATACAAGAAGAACGGCGCCCCGAGTAATGCCGTCACGATCCCGACCGGTGATTCATAGGGATAAGCGATGAACCGGGCGAGGACATCGGCAGACGTCAGCAACAGTCCGCCGCATAACGCGGACACCGGCAGGACATACCGGTAATCCTCGCCGACCAGGCGCCGGACGATGTGCGGGACCATCAGACCGATGAAGCCGATGGCTCCGGCGACGGCAACCGTCACACCGGCCAGCAAGACAACAGCGACGGCTGCCAGCATCCGGATTCGGGTGATGTTTTGCCCCAGTCCGACGGCGACGTCCTGACCGAGTTGGAAAATGGCCAGCGATTTGGCCAGGCTGAAGGCTAAGATCAAGCCGATAATCGACCACGGCACAATCAACCGGACTTCAAGCCAGCCGCTGTCACTGATCGAACCGGATAACCAGTACAAGACATTCGTGATCCGGTCATTGAACAAAATCAACCCTTTCGTCAAAGATGTCAGCAACAAGTGGATCGCCATCCCGACGAGGGCCAGTTTCAGACTCGTCATACCGCGGACGGACGCAAATGAAAAAACGAGCAACCCGCCAATCATTGCACCAAAGAAAGCGAAGTACACGAGATTGGCCGTCCCGAGCGCCGGGAACAGCAATAACGCGAGAACCACGAACAACGAGGCTCCGGCGTTGACACCAAATACCTGCGGCGAGGCGAGCGGATTCCGGGTGACCGCCTGCATCAATGCTCCGGCGACGGCTAGGTTTGCCCCGAGTATCAGTCCCAGTACTAATCGTGGTAATCGAAGTGTCGTCAGGACCAATGTTTCTTTTGACAAATCACCGGATGACCATTCCCGGATGGCTTCGAGCGGCCGGATCGTCGTCACGCCGAGAAACAGACTGAGATAGGAGCTGAGTCCAATCAGCACAATAAGTAGAACGAGCAAACGGATCAATCGTGTTTTCCGAATCATCAACGGCTTCCCCTTTCATCAACAAAAGCCAGATTGCTCTGGCTCGTGTCGTCGTTTACGATTTTTTCGGATACAGCAGTTGAATCGCTTCGTCGACGATTTGTTCCGCTGCGTCCAGTCCGCGGTAACGGGTCCACAAGTCACGATTGACTTCGTAGACTTCACCTTTTTTCACAGCCGTGATTTGATTCCAGAGCGGATTCTTTTTCCACTCGTTGAGCAGTTTCGGGTCGGCTTCCGCCATGAAGATGACGTCCGGATCCCATTTGACAATCTGCTCCAGCGTAATCGTCACGGTTGGTTCTACTGTTTTCGTGATGGCATTATCGATGCCGAGTTTTTCAAGCAGTTCCCCGTCAAACGATGTCTCTCCGTGTGCCGTCAATGAATCGGACCGGAAGACACCGACCATGATTTTGCGTTGATCGTCCGGATCGACTTTTTGTTTGGCAACTGCGAGTCGCTTGTCATGCAATTTCAGACGTTGCTCCATTTGATCGGTCTGCCCGACGGCTTCCGCGATGCTCTTGAATGATGCAAGGTTTTCCTGATAGGTCGCATTCCGGCTTTTTAAGATGATCGTCGGTGCGATTTGCTGCAATTGTTTGTAGATGCCTTTATGCCGGTTGAAATCTCCGATGATCAAGTCCGGTTTCAGCGAGCTGATGACTTCGAGATTCGGTTGCTGGCGTGTCCCGACTTCCGTAAAGGAAATCTTCTTATCGAGCAGCCCCGATACATCATCCTTGTTTTCCTGTGCGATGCCGACCGGTTCAATACCCAGTTCGTCGAGCGCGTCGACGAACGAGAACTCAAGGGCCACGATCCGTTTCGGATGGTCCGGCACGTTCGTTGTTCCTGCTTCATGCGTGACAGCGTGCGTCTTTTTCGTCGTCTCTTCTTTCGCTTGTCCGGCACACGCCGCAAGCATCAGACAACTCATTACTAAAAGCGCTAATGCGCCGGTCATTCGTTTTCGTAACATGAGGAGCCTCCTTCTTCATCCGGAATGAGAATCATTCTTAATTAATCCTGTTTCAGCATAACAAAGTTCATCACGAAACAAAAGACCAAATCTTATTTTCAGATAACATGTATCCTGTCATGAACAGGAATATGCGATAATGGAATCATCGATTAAAGGAGGAATTGTCTTGTCTACATTTATTAAAGACGTAGCCGGCCGGATCCATTATCCGCTCGGCCATACGTTAACATTTGCCGATTTACCCGCGCTGCTTGAAGCCTTTGCCTATCACCTGCCGTTTGACAATGCAGCGGTTCTTGAAAAAGAGTCGGTTCCGTTTGACCAGAACCGACTACGACAGACCTTCATCGAACGTCAGGCGGGCGGTGTCTGCTATGATCTCAACCATTTGCTGTACGAAGTGTTACGAATCAAAGGGTTTGACGTTTCACTTCTCAAGGCGACCGTCTTCGATCAGGAAAATGACGTCTGGTCCGCGACCGGTCCGACCCACGTCGCCGTCCTGCTGTCGCACCAGGAGCAGACCTATCTCGTCGATACGGGATTCGGTGTCAATCTCGCCCTACGCCCGATTCCTCTGACCGGAGAAACAATCACATCACCGAGCGGCAACTACCGGATTGCCCCGAACGGCGCCGGTTATCAGCTGGAGATGTTACGGACCGGTCAGGATGACGAGTTTGTCATCGGGTACCATTTCTACACGCAACAGACGATTGAACCGGCTGCTCTATCTGACATGGAACAGATCATCCAGGAGCATCAGGCTTCCCCCTTCAACAAACGCAGTCTGCTCGCCATCCGTAAGGCCGATGGACACTGTATTCTGACACGACAGGCGTTGACGACCTGGACCGACGGTAAGAAAACGATTCAACCGGTAACATCCGACGACCAGTACGCGGCCTTTAAACACGACTTCTTTTAAGGAGATGAGGAGACTTGTATCGCTATACACTCTGTTTGATTCGCAAGAACGATCAGTGGTTGCTGCTGAACCGGCAAAAACAACCGGCGATGGGGATGTGGAACGGGGTCGGCGGTAAAATCGAAGCCGGTGAGTCACCGGCGGAATCCGTCACCCGGGAAACGTTTGAAGAAACCGGTCTGACTCTGACCGATGTCCAGTTTTCGGGGACGATTCTTTTGCAGGCGGACGAGACGGTCGGGATTTATTTGTTCCTTGCCGAACTTCCGCCTGATCAGCTCCTCGTGACACCGCTCGCGACCCGGGAAGGCATTCTCGACTGGAAACAACTCGACTGGATCCTCGACCCGGACAATACCGGTGTCATCAGTAATCTGAAGACTTACCTGCCGCACGTCTTAAAACAGACGACACCACAGCTCCACACGTTTCACTATGACGGGCACCGGCTGCTTGAGCACCATATTTCTGAACTGGAACAAACCATCCGTTAAAAAAGACATCCGTTTGCCTGCTGCTGACCGAAATCAACAGTGCAAACGGATGTCTTTTAAGTTTCAGTTAAAACCAAGCAGTTCCAAACCGGTCACGATCAATCCGACCATTACGATTCCGGGTAACAAGTTCGCGACCCGGATTTTGGTGATGCCGGCTAGATTCAAGCCGATTGCTAAAATCATCACACCGCCGGTCGCCGTCATCTCCACGATGAATTGCTGAAGGATAGCGTCCGGAACAAATTGCGTAATCGCCACTGCGCTGAGAGCAATTGCTCCTTGATAAACGAGAACCGGAATCGCCGAAAAGATGACGCCGATCCCGAGAGTCGAGCTGAGGACAAGTGCCGTGAAGCCGTCAATCAATCCTTTTGTATAGAGGACGTCATGGTCCTGACGTAAACCGCCGTCAAGCGCCCCGAGTACGCCCATTGCTCCGATGACGAAAATCAACGTGGCTGTGACGAAACCTTCTGCGATATTCGATGGATGACCCCGTCCGATTTTTAGTTCAAGCCATTCGCCAACTCGGTTCAGCTTTTCATCAATTCGTAACCATTCACCGATTGCCCCGCCTAAGACGAGACTGCCGATGACGATCAGGAAGTTCTCACTCTTCAGCCCCATCTGAACACCAAGCACGACGACAGCGAGTCCGATTGCCTGAACAACCGTTTCCTTCGTCCGTTCGGGAATTTTATGAAACAGCAGACCGAGTAATGTACCGATGACGATTAATCCTGTATTGACAAGTGTGCCGGTTAAGACCATCCTGCGTCCTCTTTTCTAAGTAATCATATTTACATATGGTATTTGAAATAATTATATATCCGGTACTTCTTTTGACTGGGCTTGCTTTAAACTGTGAATCGTCATTCCGAGCATGACAAGCAGCATCCCGAACAACGCGAGACCGGTCGGAAAGACGGCGTGTAAAAACAGCATCTCCCCGAGGACGGTGAACAGGATTTCAAACGACTGTGTCGCTTCGACCGCTGCAAGACGGACCGGTTCCGTCCGGACGAGTGTCGTCGCGTAAAAGAACAGTGATGTCGCGATGACGCCGGAGAATAAGGCGACCAGCCCCGACTGTCCGACTTGCCCCGCGGACGGTAATCCGACCTGCACGTAGGCAATACCGGACAGGATGAACCAAAACGGCAGACTGGCAATCGTCATCCCGAGAATCCGGTCAAAGACATCCAGCTCGTTGCCGTACCGTTCCATCATCTTCCGGTTGCCGAGCGGATAGGCAATCGCAGCACAAAGGACCGGAATAATCCCAAGCAACAGCGTCTTAAGCGACAGTCCTTCCGCGACTGACAGTTGCATCAGGAAGACACCGGCGACGATCAACAACGAATAGCGCAGTGACGCCCAGGGAATCGATTGCTTAAAGAGTGGCGCCAGCAACGGTCCTGCTAGAATCGTCACCTGCCACGTCCCGGCAATCAGCCAGCCGGGCGAATAGTCAGCAGCAAGACAAATCCCGCTGTAAAAAATCCCGAAGCCGATCGTCCCGTAGGTCAGCCAAAAGCGCGGCGCTTCTCGGAGTGCCGACCAGACACGACCGAGCCGACGCCGGTAGGCGACAATTAGTATCAATAACGGCAACATCAAATAAAAGCGTAAGGCCGCACTGTATATCCAGTGCCCCCCGCTCCCTTGCATCGACTGGTTCAGGATGAAGGTGACGGCAAAAAACATCGCCGCGAATATCCCGATCACGATTGGTCGCATGGTGGTTCCTCCTCTAAGGCGGCGACCAGGTGTCGTCCTAGACCATTCCAATTTTGTTCCGTTGCGCGGACGAGTGCTTCGATATTCGCGCTTTGACAGGCTTCAATGATTGTTTGGTGATCCGTGACCGAATCATGACCGTGGCGGCTGAACTGTGCATACTCGAGCCGGCGGATCAGCGGCGTCAGACGGTTCAGTGTTTCCGTCAGTTGATCGTTTTGACTCCGTTCGAGGAACAGACCATGAAAGGCATCATCCAGTCGTAGGGCCGACTCCGCGTCCTGACGTTCAATCGCTTCTTCAAATGTTTTCTCGATCTCAATCAATTGTTCGATGTCTGTTGCTTGCAGCAACGGGAATGCCAGGCGTGCTGCCAACGCATGAAGCGTCGCGACAATCGGAAACGTCTGGCGGGTTTGTGTCGCATCAAGTAGCGTGACGTTCGTCCGCGAGCCGCGTTTCATCGCGACCAGTCCCTCCTCCTCCAGTTTTTTCAGCGCTTCGCGGACCGGTGTCCGGCTGACGCCAAATGCTTCGGCCAGCTCCTGGTCGTTCAGCTTTTGACCCGGTGCAAGCGTCAAAGTAATGATTTGCTGTTGCAGTCGTTGATAGACTTCTTCACTTAACGAGAGTCGTTTAATCGGTTGAGTTTTCATGCAACTAATATATTACATATCAATTCCGGCTGTACAGTCTTTTTTCCAAAAAAAATGAAGCAACCAAAATCAGTTGCATTCTAAAGGCGTGCTCTGTTTCTTATGCCGCAAGCGGTCGTTTCAAATGACTGAGATCATGCCGCTTAAGCAGCAGCTGAATCAGAATCGCCAAGGCAACAAACACTTGCGTCACGAGATTCGGGATCGCGAGATTCACATTCAGAACATCCGCGGCGATACTTGAAAAATCCCACAAGGTGTGGAAAAAGATCAACGACCACAGATTGTTGAGCTTCAGTGCAATCAAGGCAAAAAACAATCCGAACAAAAACGTATTGCCGAGTTGAAAAATCATCGCACTTACCGGAATGAAAGCAATCAAATTCAAGAGATGAAACGACGAGCACGACTTGATACAACACGATCAACAAAATCGGAATGTACCAGACGAGTCCCAGGATTTTTAACGGGGAGAAACCGACGGCTGCAAACGAACTGTTGCGACGGATGAACCAAACTAAAAAGACTGCGGTCAAGATTTCACCAAAAATCGCAATCCGCAACAATTCCGGATCCCCGTAGTAGATGCCGAACCCAAATGCCGAGACGGCCATGACAAGCGCCATGATCAAAAAGACGACGGCTGCCGAGATGATGATCGTCCGTTTTTCCACCTTTGTCCCCTCCTTACATGAGTGACTGGTTTTCCGCTCCTTTTACCTTTTATTTACCTCGTTCCCGTAAACATAATCCTGACTTTCCTCATTACCTTGCAATGCATGATAGCATGACGTACAATTACCTTGTATTACATGATAGTGAAACGAGGAATAGCGATGTCATCAACCCAAATGTTAAAAGGCATTCTTGACGGTTGTCTCCTCGCCTTGATTGCCGAGGAAGAAGTATATGGTTATGAACTGGCAACAAAACTCGCCGCCCACGGTTTTGCGGACGTCAGTGAAGGGACGATCTATCCGTTATTGATTCGGATGCAAAAACGGGGTTGGATTGAAGCGACGCAACGGGTCTCACCGAGCGGACCAAAACGAAAGTATTATGCCATCACCCACACCGGACGCGAGGAACTGGTAGCGTTCACGACGCGCTGGCAGCAACTGGCGGCGAGCGTACAGCATATTTTAAAGGAGGACTCCTGAATGCAGACGTTATCTGACGAATCAAGACGGTTTCTAGAAGATTTAACACTCTACTTGCTCGCCTCCGGAAAAAACGAACAGGCGACGCAAGACATCGTTACCGAACTCGAGGATCATTTACAGGAAGCCGAGGCGGACGGTAAGTCGGTTGCGGCCATCACCGGTGACAGTCCGGCCGCCTATATTCAATCCATTGCCTCAGAGATGACGACCGATTACCGCGAATCGTTTTGGCTGCTGTTTCAAATTCTCGCAGGCGTCTTCAGTTTTCTGTTGTTTCAAGACTTGCTCGACGGACCGTTGTCCTACAGTCTGTACTTTTTAGTCGGCTTCATCATCTTGATCAGTTCTTTGCTGATCGTTTTGAGTCGATGTTTACGCTACAGCGCGACGCACACTCCTTCGAAACGTCCATTCCTGGTTTTTGGTCTGTCCACAGGCGTAATCTTCTTGTTGCTGATGGGACTGTTTTTAACCGACTCACAGGTCACGTCACCGACGATTCACTTTTCCTGGTTGACCAGTTCGATCATTGGTCTCAGCGCCTTCCTCCTCATCGGATACAGTGCGTACCGGGCGAAGACCTGGATCTTGCCACTTGGGCTCCTGGCTTATTTGTTGCCGCAATTTTTCCTGCGTTATCAGCTCGATTGGTCCGCTTTATCCGCTGTCGGTGTCGGCTATATCTGCGGTTCTATTTTGATGACCGGACTATTTTTTTACGAAAAAAAATCCAAAAAAACGAATCAGACTTGAATCGTTTACCAAACAGATCGGAGATGGAACATTGAATATTTGGGATCAAGAAGACGATTATGGCATTCTCGCGCCCTTATCAGAACAGGACATCCAACAAATCGAGCATGAACTGCAGATTACATTTCCTGAAAGTTTTCTCAGCATATTAAGAAAGCAGAACGGGGGTTGTCTCTTGTATAACGCTGTCTCGGTAGATTTTGAAAATACGTGGTCGGAACCTGGAGAAGCCAGTTACTTACCCATTCGGTACCTCGAAGGTCTCAGCTACGACTCGTTCACCGAGTCGACTAAACTTGTTTTGCCGGAATGGGGCATCACAGGGAAACATGTCACTATCGGTGACGGTGAAGGAATCTATATTTACTACTTAAACTTTGATCAACAGGATAATAATCCGTCCGTGTGGTACCTTGACACTTCCGATGAATCCACACGCGAAGTGGCTCCAACCTTTCAAGATTTTCTGTCCCGGTGGATGATTCAAGAACCAGACTTAGAACCACTTGATTTAGAGGCGTTTTATGCCAGTTATCCTTCGATGGAAGAAATTAATCTTTCTATTCAAAGTGAGGATATCGATACCGTCTTATATGCATTCGGTAGTTGGATGACGATTGGTTTGGAACAAGAACGGTTAGTCCACGAAATGATGAAACGAATTAACACGACGACGGATCCGGACCTCCTTGACTTCTTCGCCCAAAGTTTGACGAATTTAGTGTTGAATACAGGGGCGGACGTTTACGTTTCCAATGAACAATTGGCAAGACTCCTGGAATCAAAAGGAGTTGATTCCGATTTAAATGTTTACATCAACTGGTTACGCGCTGAAGATTAACATTCATTCCGGGAGGTCTACATCATGTCTGAAACCTTTTTGTTTTTGATCATTATCGCTTCTCTGACCATTTGGATCAGCCTGTCAAAAGAAGTATCTAAATCATCTCAAGATTTTAACCGTCCCAAAATGCTGACCTTATTGACCGCCGGATCAATCTCTACGATTATTTTAATCATTGCGCTTGTACAGCCATGACAGCCGTCTGATGTGAAAAACTGTCTTCACAACACGACAGAAATTGAGGTGCTTCAGTATGAAGATTAAAACGTTTCTCCTCGGCTTCATCAGCGTCTATCTTTTGCTGAGCGTTCCTGCACTCTTAGGCATCGGGTCTGTCATCGACTGGGTCCCGGAAGCAACTTTCGCTCAAAAATTTAATGGAATCGTAATCGACGGTCTGACGCGTCACGCTCTGATTAAAAGTGTCCTGGCTACAATCATCAGTCTGTCCGTAAGCCTGTTGTTCTTTAAATACAGGTTCCGTAAAAGACGGTGACGGGACGCCTGCTTCCTTTCCAACGATTTTTTCCAAAAACAAGACGTCCCTCTTTCGAGAAGGACGTCTGTTACTGTTTTATGTGATGCTGCTCGACTGTGCTTCATACCGTTCCCGTGTCCAGCGGTACAGCCGGCTCGTCACGGTCCGCCCGTCAATCCGTTCCATGACGAACGGTCGGTCCAACACATGTTCAAATCCCAGTTTTTCGACGACCCGGCGTGACGGACTGTTAAAGTCAAAATGCGCACACCAGACAAGATCGACTTTCATCGTCTCAAATGCCACTGCGAGGGCGGTCCGGACGATTTCCGGCATCCGTCCCTGCCCCCAGTAGTCGGGATGAAGGACAAATCCGAACTCGACCTGCTTCAAGTCGGCCAGTTCCTTGACCGGACGCCGGTCATGAAAACCGAAGCTGCCGATGACCCGTCCCGTCGCCTTGTCGACGATTGCATAGCCGTCGTTCACCTCTTGAAAGATGTTGATGACGTCCTGACTTTCAGCGAGCGACGCATGCGGTGCCCAGCCGGCGTTGGTCCGACACGCGGATCCTTCGCATAGGCATAAAGACTGTCGGCGTCACTTTTCTGCCAGCGCCGTAACCGGTGCCGTTCTGTTTCAATGATTTCCACTTTTCTATCCCCTTTCGCTTTTATGAAGCCTGCTTTTTTTCAGCGATTTTTTCTTTTCGGAACAAGCCAAGGTAAACCAGTCCGAGGCCGAGACAGACGATCAGTCCGATGTAGACACTCATCATGAACGGCGCAAGGACCGCTCCGAGGATGAGCGTCGACCGCGACAATAAATCGGCTCCGGCGTGAGACGTGCCGGCAAAGGCCGAGTAGGCGCCGCGTTGGTCGGCCGGCATCATATTTGCTTTTTCCGCGTTCAGTGTCGGTGAATAGAGCAGCTCCCCCATCGTCGCGATGAAAATGAACGTCAGTAACAGCGTCAATGAATTCGCACTCGTCACCGTCGCGTAACCGATGATGTAAAGGGCCAGTCCGCCGACGAGCGCCTGCTTATTTGTAAAGCGGTTGGACAAACGCTGGATGAAAAACGTCAGACAGACGACAAGAATCGTATTTTCGATATTGATCAGACTGAGCATCCGGACACCATTGACACTCAGATCGCCGATTGTCACCGTATCAAATTCGTCCGCTAATCGGACGGCGACATAACTGCCCATCGAAAACTCGGCGGCGAGAATACACATCGAACCGAAGACAACCTTGACAAACGGCCGGTCACGCCAGGCAATCTGATAACTTTTCCCGAGATCCCGGAACACATTCAGGAGCGGTTGTTTCTGCCAGACGTGTTTCGACTCGTCGAGCAGGAAATGATAGGCGACCGGCAGTAACAGCGATGTACACGTCAGCAGGCTGAACAAAAATAGCCGGTTGCTGACGTAAAGCCACCCGCCGAGCGCCGTCCCGAGGGCAATCGACAGATTGATCAACCAGTAGTCGATCGCATAAACGGCCCGCCGGTTTTCCGGTGTCGTTGCGTCGATGATGATTGCACTCATCGCCGGCCGTCCAATGTTGCTCGTCACGGTAAATACGGCATAGGCAATCGTAAAGAGCAGCATTTGATTGGCGGCGAGACTGATCGTCATGACTAAAAACATTAATCCGGTCGCCGTCGTCGACAGGACGAGCAGGCGTTTGCGCGGAAAGCGATCCGCGAGGTAACCACCAATCAAGCCGATTAGGAAGCTGATAATCACTGTCCCGATTAAAAAGATCCCGGCAAATACTTTGCTGTACGCCTGAACAAATAACAGGGCCATAAACGGCATGATGGCGAACGAAATCGTCCGGTTGATAAACGATGTGACCAATCTGACTTTAATTGGCCGAGGCATTTCTTTCCATTTCATATTGTCACCTTCCATTCTCTACCTGTATGATAAACAAGACACAGTGACTAAAAAATGGACATCGTCAAGAAAAGATGTCCCCTTTTAGAACGGAGGAATGAGATGGACGCTTATCTGTTCACGTTATGGAAATCCTGCCGGGAAGGATCGTACTCGATTGCCGAACTCGCCGACACGATCCATTTAAGTCCCAAACAAACGAAACGGTATTTGAACCGCTGGCAGGAAGACGGTTGGCTCGACTATACAAGCGGTCGGGGCCGCGGGCATCTGACGGTACTTGTCTGGCTCCGTCATGTCGAACGCGAATATGCGAAACAGATGCTCGAACGGATTGAACGCGAGTCGGTCGATGCCGTGACGGAAGAACTGAGCTGGGACTGGTCACCGGCGCAGACGGGACGCTTCATGCGAAAGCTTGAGCAAAAGTTCGGCTATACACAAGAGTCCTCGGATGCGTTACTGATTCCGCGAAGGCGCCCCTTTTTGACGACCGATCCGCTCGAAGCCGCCGATATCCACAGTGCCCACCTTGTTCAAAACGTCTTCAGTCGGCTGTTCGCAATTGACGCCGACGGTAAACTGCAAGGGGAACTGGCCCACCATTACGCCTGGAACGGCTCTACCTTATCGCTCTATTTACGAAAAGACGTCCGCTTCCATGACGGATCACTCTTAACGAGTAAGGACGTCACGAAAAGTCTCCGCAAACTGGTCGCTTATCCGGCCTATGCCAAGTCATATCGGCACGTCTTACATATTCAGTCGAACGGTCCTTATCAGGTCGATTTGACACTCGATCAACGGCGGCATTCGCTGTTACCGAAACTGGCGACGATTCATACGAGCATCGGCAAGGACAACGTCGGAACAGGACCGTTCCAGCTGACCCGAAACGATCCGAAAAAGACGGTGTTATCTGCCTTCCCGAATTATTACGGCATCCGCGCCCTGCTCGACCGGATTGAGTTCATTCAGATGCCCGATGCCTATGATCCCGTCTACCGGACATCACGGTCGGACTCCGGTGAAACGGATACGATTTCGACCCAGTCCGGTTTCGGCCTCGTCTTTTTGAATCCGCGTCCCGGCGGCCCGTTCGAGCACCCGGAAGCCCGGCACTACCTTCACCGGTTGATTGCCGCGATCCGTCCGTCGATTCAGTCGGTCAGTGAACGGAGTTTTCCGAACGACCGCGGGTTCCTCGAACAGTTCAGCTCTGTCCACCCGCTTCCGGATGGTCCTGCCGTTACGTTTACGCAACCGCTCCGGATAAAATTGACCGACTTTACGGATAAGGTGACCCGCTGGTTATGCGAGACGCTCGATGCGCACGGTATTCCTTATGAGTTTGTACCGGTCGGCTTTAAGGAGAGTATCACCAATTTCCATGCCTTTGAGACGATCGACCTCGCCGTCCATGCGGAAGTATTCGAACGGAACTTACCGGTCGCCTTCCATCAGTTTTTGACGAATGATTTTTCACCGCCTGCGAAGCTGTTTCACCGGATGCCGGACATGGAGACCTGGCTGACCCAATATGATGAAACCCCGTTCGAAGATTGGATAGTTCTGCACCAGGCGGTCGAACGGCATTTGATCGACTCGTCCTACTTTATTCCGCTGTATGATGATACGCGGATCATTCCGTTTCCGATTGAGCTGCAAAATATTACGATTGATTCGTTCGGCTATTTGGACTTCTCAAAACTGTGGATTTCCTCTTGACCTCCGACCTTCCTCGGAGGTTTTTTGTCGGTTGCTTGACGAATTGATGGCATACTTGTGACAAATATCACGTACTATTTTAAATCTAGTATTTCATCTATTGCATTAAAACAAGTCTTGACGGATACTGAAATCGAACCTGATCTGACATCCATTATCCGAAAAGGAAGTGTCTTTATGTTAACGTCATCGACAATCGCCATCATCAAATCAACCGTCCCGGTGCTCGCTGAACACGGTCACAGCATTACACGTGTCTTCTATCAACGACTGTTTGAAAATCATCCGGAAATGAAACATATCTTTAATCAATCGAATCAAAAAAGTGACCGCCAGTCGCAAGCTTTAGCGACAGCGGTCTATGCGGCAGCTGCTTACATTGATCAGCTCGAAACGCTCAAACCGACGTTATTGCCGGTCCTCCATAAGCACCGCAGTCTGCAAATCAAACCTTTCATGTATGACATCGTCGGAACGGAACTGATCGGGGCAATCCAGGATGTCCTCGGAGACGCGGCGACACCGGAGATCATCGAAGCCTGGACGATTGGCTACGGGGAAATCGCCAAGCTGTTCATTTCGCTCGAAGCGGAGCTCTATCAGCAGGATGAACAAGCGACTGCCTTTGAAGGCTATCAGCCGTTCGTCATCGAACAGATCACACGACAGTCAAGCGACATCCAATCGTTTACGTTACGTCCGGCTGACGGACGACAGCTCGCACCGTATCAAACCGGTCAATACGTTACGGTCCGCCTCCAGGCACCGGATGGTCTTTGGCAAAACCGTCAGTACAGTTTAACGACGGTCGCAAACGGCACGTCATATACGATCGGTGTCAAACAGGACGGGTCCGTCTCGAACCAAATGCACGGTTTGTCCGTCGGCGACAGCGTGTTGCTCAGCGCGCCGGCCGGTTCGTTCACGTTACCGGACGCGCCTACTCCATTCGTCGGTCTCGCCGGCGGTATCGGTTTGACGCCACTGCTCGCAATGACTGAAGCAGCGCTTGCGGCAGGTCGCGACACGACGTTATACGTTGCCGTCCAGGACGACCTTGACCGGCCGTTCGCCGAACAATTGGCACGATTTGAAGAACAAGGCGCAACAATCCTCCGTTTTGCAGAACGAAATGCGTTGCCGGGCACGACACCGGGACGCTTGTCGATTGACGATGTAACGCAGATCAACCGGACAGCGGACGCATTCGTCTGCGGACCGGAAGCGATGATTCAGTTCGTCCGCCGCCACTGGAGCGGTCAGCCGGACAAGCTGCATTTTGAAGTCTTCGGACCAAGTCTCGCGCTCGAAGCACCGACTGCCGTTTCGTAACTTTCCTTTAGTCTAGTCAGAAAAAAACGACGCTGCCCGTTCTTGCGGGCAGCGTCGTTTACTTTTAGCGCGGTTCCGTTCGAACCGGTTGTATGTACAGGCTTACTTTTCGAGCTCCGGTGTAATCCGGCGCCACAAAACATTCAACATGACCGTCATTCCACCAATTGGAATCAAAAACATCAAGGCAAGCATCGTCATTCCATCCATCCTGCACATTCTCCTCTGTAAGCGTTTTTTTAAGTATAACGCCTCCCGTTTCTCCTGCCCTCCGCCTGAAGGCCGATTTGTCATCCGACCTCATCCCGTCGCACTTCCACAGCCGGTGATTTACGCTGAAGTCGTAGGAGCAGCAGGATGAGCAGACCGCTTCCGGAAAAGAATAGAAACACGGTGTCGATTGCAAATACGGTCGTCAAATATGCCGATAATCCGAAAAACAGCGCTGAACTGAAGGTTGAAGCGGCGACCATCGCCGAACGGATCCGTCCGAGCAGGGCGTCCGGTGTCGTCTGTTGCAGTAACGTCGAGAACGGGATTCCGAACAGACTGAGCGCCATCCCGAGCAATAACATGCCGCTGAACGCAAACGGCAACGTCGTCGTCAGTCCGATCAGCAACGTGAATCCTCCCTGTAACGCCATCGACAGGTAAAACATCTGCATCAGGTCGAGCCGGTCCGCAAGTTTGGCATAGATGAGCGACATGCCGATTCCGCCGATGACAAGTGCCAGTTCGAGCAGCGAAAACGTATTCGCCCCGCCCTGGATGACGTCTTTCGCAAACGGCGCGAGTAACGCGTTGACCGGTGTAATCATCCAGTTCGCGAGAATCCCGAAGACTAAAATCCGGATTAAGCGGGTGTCACGGGTGAGATACGTCAACCCTTCCCGTAAATCCACCCAATAGGTCAGTTTCGGTTTGTCCGCCGCTTCCTCCCCGGACCGTAACGGGAACAACAGGAACCAGGCAAGCAGGTGCAAAACAGCCTCCATCCCTAAAATCACTGTAATTGAAAATCCGGTGATCAACAGCCCACCTGCCAGTAAGCCGGCAAGCGTTCCGACCCGGTCGAGCGTACTCAAGTAAGCATTAGCGACCGGCAGCTGTTCGGACGCGCCAATCCGGGTGACGACTTTAAACGCGGTATTGCCGCCGATGACTTGCAGGAACGTCTGGACGGCGAGCAAAGACAATAACGGCACAAGCTGTGCATCCGTCTGCGTCAGGATATACCAGACGGCAACAAGCAGGAAGCAACGGATCAGGACGGTCGCTTTCAGCAGGCGGACCGGTTCAATCCGATCAATCCACGGTCCGACCAGACTCGAACTGATGAAACGAATCACAAACACGGCGCCGATCACTAACGAGACGGCTGCCGGCGACAACAGCTGGGCACATGTCCAGTAAATCGCAATATAGGAGATACTGGCGCCAACGACAGCAATCAGGTCGGACACATAAAAATAACGAAACAGCCGGTTCATGCCAACGTCTCCTCTCCAGACGGATTTCACCGTCATTTTCTCTCTTCTCAGTTTACACTTTTTTACATAATTCAGACAGAAATCTTTCCATATTTTACAGTCTTACATGTTCCCGACATCTGTTCGTCATATTTAGTTCATCTTGTTATCGACTTCTAATCGGACTGTAACGAAGATTTCGTCGTCAGTCCTCTATACTGAAAGCAGAAGGAAGTGAAGAGCCATGAGAATGCATACACGAACAGTTACCCAGCACGAATCGACGGATCATCCATCGGAAGCACGGCTCGGCTATTACTTTTTATTGATCGTCTTGCCGCTAGGTCTGGCGCATCTCGCCCAGTCGCTCATTCCGTCAGTCGATTCCCATCAATCGTTTTTATTGTCCACGCTTACGATTTGCGCGATCAGTCTGTTTTCGATTCTCGGAAGCCGGACGGATGGCAGCCCTAAAACTACATTCTTCAGCTACGCGCTGTTTTTAGTCGTCAGCTTAACGTCGACGTTTGTCATGCCGCTGATTTGAGATGAACTACATATACGTTTCATCCGCTTCAGACAAAAAGCCAGTTTCCGCTATCCGGAAACTGGCTTTTTGTCGAATTTAGTTGTTTGCACCGACATACGTAAAGAGTGGTCCGCGCAGTTCAAACGAATAATCTTCCGCATTGACGATGCCGACGATTTGGTCACTGTCGAGCAGTTGGTCGAGGAATGTCGCCATTTCCGCCGCCGTGTGATATTTGGCGACGTTTTTGCTGTAATCAAATCCTTGTTCCCCGCGTGACCGGTCGGCGAATTCCGTTTCCGTCGCAGCCGGTGCGAGGACTTTCGCCCGCAGTTTCGCGCCGGCATTTTTCAGTTCCTGTGCGAGTCCTTCCGTATAGGCGCTGACATAAAACTTCGTCGCGCAATACGTGACCGCGTTCGGAACGATCCGGTAGCCGCCTCCGGACGAGACGTTGAGGACCGTCGCTCCTTCGACGTCATGATAATCATGGACATAACGGCTCGTTAAGACGGTCAGTGCTTCGATGTTCAGTCGGAGCATCTTTTCTACTTTCGGGACTGACACATCCTTGACGTTGTCGAAGTCACCGAACCCGGCATTGTTGATCCACGTCTCGATGTCGAGGTCTTGTAAGGAATCATACAGTTCATGGACATTCGCCGATTCCGTCAAATCAACGGAACGGAGAATGACGTCACTGTCCGGTGCCAGGGCTTTGACTTCGTCGCGTAATTTTTCCAGTTCATCCGTCCGGCGGGCAACGAGGACCAATGACTTCCCTTTTTGTGCGAGTACTTTCGCTGTTTCGTATCCGATGCCTGAGCTGGCTCCTGTAATGACCGTGTATTTCATCTGTAATTCCCCATTTCTGTTTGGTATAGTAAAAGTCTACAAGTTAGAGTGAACTCTAAGTCAAGCAAGAAAGGTCTGACACGATGTATACGATTTCAGAAATCAGCCAACTGACCGAAACGACGGCCTATACAATCCGCTATTACGAAAAAGAAGGGTTGTTGTTCCCGACCCGGACCGCAAGCGGAGTCCGACGTTATGATGAAGCCCAGCTGGCCTGGCTCCGTTTTGTCCTCCGCCTCCGGGCGACACATATGCCGATCGATCAGATTCGGGAATATGTCGAACTGTTTCTCGCCTCATCCGAAACGCACGACACGTCGCTTGAGCGGCTGCGTCTGCTCGAAGTACACCAGCAAAACGTCCGAAATCAGCTCGCGGAACTCATCCGGACGGAACAGATGATTACGGAAAAAATCGCCGTTTACCAACAACTCCATCCGACGGTCAAAGAACCACTTTAAGAAAAGGCTTGCCGAAGCCGGGTAAATCCGGTTTCGAGTGTTTCCGGATCCAGCTCCCCGTAAGCATCACCGACACTGATTTCTGTTGAACAATTCCCGTCTTTGTCGACGAGATAACCCACGAAGCCGAGTCCCGTTTCTTCCTGAACCTGTTCCAGTTTCGGGGATACGTCCGCCGCCTGACCTTCAAAGTGCAGGTGGAACATGTTCGAGACCGGGACTTCCGGTGTCGTATGCACACCCGGCAACGCATTGAACCGTTCCGCCAGTTGTTTCGCATCCGCATAGTACTGCCCCATCCGGTCCTTTCGCAATTCATAATAATAATCGGCCGAAACGATATACGGATACAAGCTGATCAAGTCCCCGCCATACCGCCGTTTCCAGATCCGGGCCGTCTTACAAAACGCTGCCGGTCCTGCAAGAATCGCCCCGGCAATTCCGCCGAGTCCTTTATAAAATGAAATGTAGACACTGTCGAACAGACCGGCGATGTCAGCTGCCGTCTTCTCGTAATACGGCATTATTTCAAACAGACGGGCGCCGTCAAGATGCAGACGGATTCCCTGTTCCCGGCAATACCGGCTGATCGCTTCCAGTTCACTGAAGGCCGGAGCGACCCCGCCGATTTCCCGTTGCGGTAATTCGAGCAACAGACAGGCAATCTCCGGCAACGCTTTGATTTCGTCGAATGTCATCAACCGGTCGGCTTCTCCGACAAGAATCGTTTTAATCGGATGCAGTTCCTTTAATCCGTCCTGCTCATGAATTTCGAGATGACAGAGCGGATGATAGGCGACGATCCGATTATCCGTCTCATCCGACCAAATCCGTAAGGCCACCTGTTGCGCCATCGTACCGCTCGGGAAAAAGACGGCGTCCTCCATCCCGAGTACATCGGCAAACTTTTCTTCGAACGGTTGGATGATGGATCCCGTCCCGTATTGATCACTTGCCGTCTCGTCCGCGGTTTCTTCAAATGCTGTTTTTAACACGCCGACATTCCGTTTCCCGTGCCCGCTGATTTGTCCCGTTGCTTGTTGAAAACTGGTGCGTAAGCGATTCATCTAGTAACCTCCATTTTTTTCAGGAAATAATGACTAATTTTTGAAAAATAAGAACGTTTTCCTGTCTTATTTGCTATACTCAGTTCAGACTTGTTTATCAACCGTTTTGACGGTATCAAAGAGGTGGTCTCATGCAAACTTCGTTCCGATTAAAAATCGGTTTGTTTCTTTCCGGCGTTTTACTGGCCGTGTTCGCGATCCAGTCCGTTGTTCCTCGTTTTCTGACGTCGTTCGTTTCTCTTTTCGACAGTCGGACGACCAGCTCCTGTACGACACGCTGTGGCGACACGCATAATCTTCCGCTTCCGTCCGATCCACTCGTCGTTAACTTTGACCCGATTGCCGAGACCGTCGCAACAGAGGCAGACCCGCTATTTTTACGAACAGGTTTCGATTCTCCAGTCGTCGCACCACCGTATCCGTTCATCTTCATTTTCCTGATGGTTGCATCCGTCCTGTTGCTCGTCTATTACATCAAAGTCATCCGACCGCCCCGCTTCCAACCGCTGCTGTTAACGCAAAGTCGCGTCGAGGTGCTTTATTATCCACACCATGAATTACCGGCAGAAGATATTCGCCAACATATGCTGCTGTTTAACCGCCGGCTTCCGCAATCGATGCAACGGCGCGAGCAGGAGACGATGACCGAGTGGTTCGCACGGATCAAGTTTCCATCGCCGGTCAATCCCCATTACTTAGAAGTCCGTTATGGCGGACACGTCTCGATTCCGGTCCACCAGTTAACCTTTTTTAAGCAAACGACCGAAGACTTTTTGCGTCATGTCGGCTCGACGATCATTTGATCCAGCATTGCCTGATTCCAGACCAGGCACTGCTGAATCAGGTGATTTTTTTATTGTTCGTTAAAAGATTCCCTAATTCACCAGTATTCGGTCCATTTCCGGACAGAAACTGATATTTTTCAAAAAAATTGGGTATTATAGACTATATAGTTAACTAACAGCTTATAATTTTTTGAACTGTTTTTGAAAGAGAGCGAGGCGAAACGAGATGATTACAGCACAAGAAGCGTACTTCATAAAAAATGGTCTGAACGAACAGTTTGAAGACCCTCGAATCGACTGCGACTTTTCCATTTTCTCGCTCGAACCGTTTCAACTCTTGTTACATGTACATGATGACGAGGTCGATGAATTGAGTACGGAAACGAGGTATGTCCTAAGTCGAAAGATTCGGTCTCAGCTGCATCAATTAGACGCGAAAGTCGGCGGTACACCCGTCAAGACGGTGTTCGTCATTTCTGCGCCATTGATTTCCGACCGTTCCTATTGTGTGATTTTGCAATGATCTGACAGACTATTTATTGATTGAAAAAAAAAGCTCCGACTCCATTTTCGAATGGAGTCGGAGCTTTTTTGGGAGAGCATATCAGCTGGCCTCATGGCTTGAAATTTGATTGCGTCCGCTTGACTTCGCCCGGTACAGGGCTTGGTCGGCCAGGACGATTAAGTCGCCTTCCGTCAACGTCTCGCTCGGCCGGACGACGGCAAGTCCGATACTGACACTGAGCTGGCAAAGCGGTTCGTACGCACTGTGTTCAATCTTCAACCGGAGGATTTCACTGCGGATCCGTTCGGCGACATGCGTAATCTGCTCGACATGCTCCGTCAAGATGACGGCGAATTCTTCTCCTCCGTACCGCGAGACCAGTCCAAACTCACCCGCCTGTTTTTTTAATGTAGCGGCGACTTTCTGCAGACACCAGTCGCCTTTCAAGTGACCGTACGTATCGTTGTACAGTTTGAACTCGTCGACATCAATCAAAATCAAGCCGACGTCCGTCTGCTGTTCCCGGGCGGTCGTAAAGCATGCTTCCAGATGCTCGTCGAACGCGCGCCGGTTGGGAATCGAGGTTAAGGCATCATGTAACGAGCGGTGGATCAACGCCTGTTGACTCCGCTCGAGGCGGAACGTCTGCAGGAAGGCCATCAACAGCAGGACAGCGACACTGACGACGATGACGATGACCCACTTGGCAGACGCCGACGCCTGTTTGGAACGGTCCGTAGCTTCCTGGATGATTTTATCGATGTCCTGATTGATTTTTGCATTGATCGGCCGGAACTGATTGATATAGTCCATGCCGCTGTAACGTTTCAGTGTCGCCCGTTCGATTTGATTGCTTTGAATCCATTGAATCTGCTGTTCATAAAAACCGTCCGTTCGTAAAATCAGTGGAATCGCCTCATCTGCCAGCAATTGCTTGAGAATCGGATGGCGTTGATCGAGCATCTTCAATGTGGCAATCGTCTCTTTCAGTTCGGCATTCGTATTTTTGAATTGCTGGAACGTCTGATCATTTTGGTCAAGCAAATAACTGCGCACTGTCAACTCCTGATCGAGCAGCAATGGGAACAGTTGCGAAGCAGCATTCGAAATCGGGATCGCTTCCATCATAATCCGATTGTTTTCTTGTTCAACTTTCAGGAAAGCATTGTAACTCCAGATACTTGTAAACATCAATGAAAACAATGCGAGTAACAGGTAAAATTGTAACGTCGATAATTTCAAGTTCAGTCTGACCTCTTTCTTTTCCGTCGGCAGCAACTGAGGAATGCTGGCGATACGGGACGCTACCTTATTATCGGTATCTTGGGATCAAACCATTAGCGCTCTACTCGAAATATTGCCCGTTGCCTGCACATTTCAAACAAATTACCAGTTCAAGTTGCACATTCATCCTGGTTTTTCCTGTCCGTCTCGCTGGACATGATTTTTCCATTCCGTTAAAACGACTTGCGCATGTTGCGCCGCCTCGGTCATATTGTTATTTTTCCACCACGCATACATCAGACCGCCTGCTCCGAGGAGCGCCGTCAAAGCGGTTTCGATTTGATTCGTCTCAAACGGCAGCGGTGTATAGCCGAGTGCAAGTAACGTCAAATTCACGAAACTGTAGAGCGGCACGATCAGTCGGATCAGGGCGATTGAACGTTCCTTCATCGTTGAAGTCCAAACAGATGACGCCACGTGACCGGACCAATGACACCGTCTGCCGTTAACCGGTGCTGCCGTTGAAACTGCTCAATGAGTTGCGTTAATTTCCGATCGAATTGACCGGTCAACGGCAACCGGAGCCGTTTTTGAATCAGCCGGATCAGCGTCCGGTCCATCCGCTTTGCTCCTGCATATAGCGGTCGACCGGGATAACGCGGTCCGAGTAACGGTTTCGCTTGACCGTTGACCGCATCATACAATTGAAAATGCGGATAATCGGGAAAATTGCCCCAGTCACCGCCCCACTGCATCTGATAACGTTTCATCGCGGCGACGAGCCGTTTCAGCCGCGGATCTGGCGGTGCGAGAAAATCCGCCCGTTTGCCGCCGTCCGCATAGACAAAAAGATCAACGGCCACCCCGAAGTTATGGTTTGATCTTCCCCCTTTCGCATAAGTGACGATTTTTCCCGGACGGGTTCGCCCGTTGGCATACAAGGCATCCTGTTCCTGTTTTGTCCGGTAAGCTTGTGCAATACCGATCGGCAGTCCTTCTGCCGCCAGTTCCGTAATGACGGCGCGGGTAATCGCGACGACGTCCGGATCCATTTCTCTTGTCAGTTTTCGGTTCGCTTGTACGAGTAGCCAGTCAAGTGATGGTGTCATAAAGTCCTCCTTGATCAGATAAGTTCTGCGAGCAGTAATGCCAGTTCCCCTTGATCGGGAACAGCTTGTTCAAGCCGTTGTTTTTGCTCCGCTTCTGCCTGCTGCTGTTGCCGGCGTTCCCGTTCGACCCAATCCGGCAACCGACCGCGGTCTGTCAGGCGGGACGTTCGCTTCCGGGAAGATGCACGGCGGTGTTGTTCATGACGGTCAATCTGTTCCTGCGTCAACAAATTCCGCTGTTTCAGACTGTCGATGATGACCTTAATGTAGTTGAAGTTGCGGATGTTCGCCGCCGATGCCTGTTCGATCGCATGGTGCAGGACAACCGGACTCGTTTCTTTTAACAAACGTTCAAGTTGCCTGCCAATCGACGGGGTGACACGACCGATTTCCCTCTCAAAATGAGTGATGATTTCCTTGACTCCGGGTGATGATGGTTCTTTTTTAAAAGACGGTTTTTTAACCCCTTTTTCTTTGGAGGCGACAGATGTCTCCCCGGAAGTCGTCTCATGACTAGGGACCTGTCCGGAAGCACCCGGGGACCCCGCCCGGATCCGGTAGCCGTTTGACGTTTGTCCGCCGTGCCGGTCAAACCGTTCGACCTTTTCAATCCATCCTTTTTCGACGAGTGTCTGGAGACAGTTTTTGACGGTCGTCTTGCCGCACGGAACGGCGTCCGCGAGCGTCTGATGCGACGGGAACGCGAGTCCGTCCCGTCCGGCATAACTTTGCAGCAGCAGATAGACCATTTTTTCATGGACGGAGGAAAAAGCGGCTCCGTCGCGTAACAATTGATGCTCGACACGTAAGTAAGGTTGCATAAATTTGTCCCCCTTTAGATTCAGGAGGAATTTCCTCCTTTCTATCAAGAAATAACAGGACGAATCACTTGGTTGTTCGGATTTTTTTAGACAACAAACAGGCACGACTTGATCGGAAGCGACTGTTCCGAAAAAATCGTGCCTGACGGTTAGAGGAATCTGAAATACAAATACGGCAGTACACCGGCGAGCAGGATGCTGAAGACGACCATACCCAGGATGACGAAGATTGCTTTTGAGATTGATAGCTGTTGTTTTCGATAAGACAACATGACAGCTTTGACAATCGTCCAGATCATTAATCCACTCAAGAGACATGAGCCTATCAGGAGAATCAGCACTTCCATATCAATCACCCTTTCCTGTTCTAAGTAATTATTTTATCTTGAATTAGACGATTTTTCCTTGACGGACCGTTTAAGCTTGCTAGACTGAACAAGAGAACGCTTACACCATATAAAAGGAGTTTTTCTAATGTCACGCCAACAGACCCTGCTCACACGTCTCGACCAGATTGGCCAACAGCTGGAACAAACAAATGACGCCTGGTTATTGCTCGGACTCGGTTCCGTCGGTCGGGAGCTGGAACGGCTTGATGCCTATTCCGACCTCGATTTTTTCGTCATTACGAAACCGGGTCAAAAACAACGGTTCCTCGACCGGCTCGACTGGCTGGAATCCGTTCATCCGCTCAGCTTTATCTTTCAAAATACCGTCGACGGGTTTAAGTTATTGTTCGCGGACGGGATCTACGGGGAGTGTGCGATTTTCGAACTCGATGAGATGCCGGACATCGCTTTTTCCCCGGGACGGATTGTCTGGCAGGATCCAACATTTCCGGGCGTCGACTTGACGGTTTCAAAACAATCACCTCCACCGATCCGGCGCGATACACTCGACTTTGCACTGAACGAAGCCTTGACGAATCTCTATGTTGGACTGTGCCGCTATGCCCGCGGCGAACGGTTGTCCGGTCTCCAGCTGGTCGAACAGCATGCTTTTTCAAACTTGTTGTCGATTCTGCATTTAATCGAGCCGGAAGTCGTCTATTATCCCGACGCCTACGGCAATGAACGCCGGGCCGAGCAACGGTTCCCCCAGGCGCAGGAACGGTTCACCGATGTCCTGCAAGGATACGCCCGCGTCCCGGAATCGGCGCTTGCACTGCTTGACTGGCTCGAACAGATTCTGCCGGTCAATTCCTCGATGGCTGCTGCAATTCGGCGGCTGGCTGCGGAGTGTCAAACGAAACACCCTAATTGAAAGCAGACTCAGTGTCGTTTTAAGGAAGTGGAGTTGTCTTACTGTCGTGCCGTACTCGATTCAGCCAACTTTCCAGAAACCCGTCAAACGGAAAGGCCTGTCGTTATTACAGTAATATCGTTCACCGTCTGGTTCGAGATACAAATTGACGGTATACCCTTCCTGTAAATCGTAACATTCAAGCGATGGTGTGGCGCAGCTAAAGGATTTCTGGCGTGTTTGATGGACTAGCGAACGTCCCGGTTGTCCGTAGACCAGGACATACTGATGCGTTTCCTGCAACAAGGTCGTTTGCCATTCAAAATGAAGTATTCCATCATGCTTAACGGCGTGTACCGTGATCGGCAAATTTCCTCACTCCTTTTATTTAATCCAAAATGACATTTTTCTCTTCCTTCGTTAACTGGGCTAAGGAATCCTTCATTTGAAGAATCGTCTCTTCCGAGTGCCGTTCCCAAACGGCGAGCTCTGCGACGATGAGAAGCGGTTCCTTCGACCGGTAGGACCGTGTCGGATTGCCGGGAAAGCGCTGATCCGTTAAGTTCGGATCATCTTCAAACGGTCCAAGCGGTTCGACGAGATAAATCCGTTCCCGTTCGTCACCTTTGGCAAGCTCGGCTCCCCACTTTGCAGCTTCAAGCGTTGCGGTGAAATAAATATAATTCGAGCGTTTTTCCTGATAGTTAGACAGGTAATTAATTTGTAATTCATCTCCGACTCGTAATACGGCTTTTGTCCCATGCAGAAACGGTCCCTGGTCGAGCACTTTGGTTTGTCCGGTCATTACTGTTCACATCCTTTACTACAATCTTGTTTGTAGTGTAGAACAGAACGAAACGTAAAAGTAGTCTGTTTTCGTCTACAGATTCGCGGTATAATTCCAGTAGAGAAGAATGAAAAACTCCCGACATACGTCACGTTCCGGTTGGAGCGGTGCGTTTTGTTCGGGAGTTTTTCGTTTAATAATGATAACGGCATTGAAGGATTTCCACTTGTTCACTCGTCGACCTGTAAACGAGACGATGTTCCGAGTCAATTCGCCGGCTGTAAAAGCCTTGTAAATTTCCTTTTAATGCTTCCGGTTTGCCTATGACAGTCAAATTGCCGTTTCGTTTTACGTCTTCAATCAGTGTATTGATCCGCTTCAATTTTTTTCTGTCTTCTTGTTTCCAATATAGATAATCTTCCCATCCATGATCCGTAAAAAGTAGACGGACTTTACTCATCAATCAACGTTCTTTCTGTCAGCTTTTTTTGTTCCAGCTGTTCGATTGACTCCAGTAGACGGACTGAATTTTGAGGACTTCGCATTAAATAGATGGTCTCCATCAAACGATTATATTCTTCTTCAGAAAGTAAAACGGCATTTTCGTTATTTTTTCGTGAAATGATGACAGCTTCCTTATCATCATGCACTTGATCTAAAATCTGTTTAAAATTTTTCCGGGCATCACTGTATGTGACAATCGACATCATTAGTTCCTCCTTACGTGGTTTTCTCTATTTTTATTGTACATGATTTCGTACAACTACTCAATCTTCGTTTCTGTTTCCTTTCACAATAGAAAGCCCGGCTCCCTTCCAGATTGACAACTTTTGTCAAAATGGTATCGTAAAAGTATCACGTTCAAGGATGTGGAAAATCATATTCATCGTCGAGCTGCTCGTCAACGCCTGCATCGCGTTTACCGGGTTTTATATGATATCAAAAATCATTCATTCCACCCGATTCTCATCCTATACCGTTAAGTCGCTGATCATTGGTCTTGCGACCGGATTACTCGGGGTAATACTGATGTTCAAGGGCATCCAGGTCAATGAGTCGTTACGGATGGATTTACGTCATTTGCCGCTCGTCCTGCTCGCTTTTTACGGCAGCCGCTTCCCGCTTGTCATTGCCACCTTGATCATCGCCGGTTCCCGGTTTTTGTTTGGTGTGACCCCGCAAGCATTTATTGCCTTTATCGCCATCATTGCCATCAGTACCGGGATGATTTGGATTCATCGCCAACTCCTGAATCAGCCGTTTCGGCAGAATCTCGCCCTCAATGTCTGGGCGCTGTTGATGATTACATTCGCCGTTCTGATTAATTTGGGCTTTAACGATGCCTCGATTCGTCTGTTACTTGCGACCTGGACGATCGGTCTTGCCGTTGGTGTCCTGTCGAGTATGCTGACGCTTGATTTCCAGACATTGAACCGCCAAGTCGAACTGTACAAACAGTCTTCAGAACTTGATCATCTGACTGGACTGTATAACCGACGGGTCTGGGACAGCAGGACAGCAGGACTGGAACAGGAAGGTCGCATTTATAACGTGCTTGCCCTCGACATCGACCACTTTAAACATGTCAACGATACATACGGTCATGGAAACGGGGATCTCGTGTTGCAACAGTTCGCGAATATCCTAATGGAGGAAACGCGTCCCCACGATATCACGGCACGGATCGGCGGAGAGGAATTCATGCTTCTGGTCTATGACCTGACTCCGTCCAAAGTCATCAAAGTCGCGAACCGGATTCGGGAACGAATTGCGAATGAACGGTTCCAACTGGACGGATTTCCTGCCATCACGGTCACAGCTTCCATCGGAATTGCTCACGGAAAACAGATTCACATCCAGCACATGAACGGACTAGCGGACGAAGCCTTGTATACGGCGAAACAGCAAGGAAGAAATCGGGCGATCCTGTTCAATCAGCTCGATCAGCAGAGTATTGCTGCGTCACACTCCTCAACGGAAACAAGGACTTAACTACATACTATTGGAGGTTTTACTTAATGTACGAACCAAAACGGGAGTTCATCACGACTTCGGAAACGATTCTTTTTGTCAGTAGCCTATTCATGTGGATATATGTGATCCAATACTTCGGTGCGGTCGATTCTGCATGGTGGATCTTGCCAGCAGTAACATTCGTATTATTTTTACGTTCGTTTATTGGCAGACGGGTCGATTTGAGTTTTAACTGGGTGGAGGAAGAAGAAGCACGCAAGTCCGAACAAAAATAACGCAAATCAAACAACAGCCCGGCTTCTCCGCTTGTTCAGGAGAAAGACCGGGCTGTTGTTCATTCACTGCTCTAAATAACGTTCCCGCGTCAAGACCATCAGAATCGACTCGACTCGTCGTCCGTCAACTTCGAAATCGTCCTCTTCTACACCGGACACTTGAAAACCCAATTTTTCATAGACGTGCCGCGCCCGCGGATTAAAGTCAAAAACGCTTAACGTCAAGCGATCAAGCGATGTCTGTTGGAACAGGTAATCAATCAGCAACCGGGTCGCTTCCGTTCCAATCCCGCGGTTTCTGCCGGCTTCCCCAATCAGAATCCGGAAGTTCATGCTGTGGTCGCTTGACTGATACTCATTGACGACGACCTCTCCGACCAGCGTGCCGGTTGCTTTGTCGATGACTGCCAAATCCAGACGATCCGGCTGGTCATGTCTCGTTCCATACCAGGTTTTAAGTGTCTCCCGGTCAAAATCTGCTTCACTTCTGGTCAGTTTAAGGACTTCCGGATCTCGCAAACATTGTTCGATCAAAGGGAGATCTTTTGCTGCAAACGGCCGGAGGATGGTCGTGGTTCCTACTAAGGTTGGTTTTATTGTTAAATGAATCATCAGTTTCTCCTTATCATTCTTTTTTAGCCTCAAACTAACCGATTCCTGGGAACCTTTTCCTTTTTCCGGACGTAAGGAATGATAACGCACTTTCAGGAGGAGATAGTATGTATGAATATCAATATATCCGGATTGACTTCAAACGATTGTCCGGAAATCCAAAAGAAGATTACCGGGAAGTCATCAATCAACAGGCGGAAAAGGGTTGGCGGTTCGTTCAGCTTATCGCTCCGGATTTCGTGACGTCCGGTGTCGGTGTCGGAACCTATTACGAACTCATTTTTGAACGTCCGTCTTCTTTAAGCCGTAACAGATGAGGACTTGTCCTTATCCATTATACAAGACATGCAAATCAAAAATGACACTTCCTTACAATTTTGTACGTTTTATTTACAATTCCTGTCCTTTATACTGGATGTATTCTAACCGTATACAAAAAAGGAGTAATGTTCTCTATGAAATTCCCCAAATGGCTCCTTTACCTCGGTGCACTTCCGACGTTCATTTTTTCCTTTTATGCCATCACGAATCCATCCTTTCGCGCTGATATCGCAGGATCGTTACCGATTGCAGCCCCTGTCCTTGCTGTCATTCTTACTTTATTTGTCGGCTACTGGACCCTGTTCTTCATTTTTGTGAACGGCCTCCGCCGTCACCTCGACCTAGTCGTTTTGTCAGCCCTGTTGCTGATTTGTTTTCTGTTAACGAGTTTGTTTGCGACACTCGACTATTTCCTCACGTAATGGATGTACCCCAGCCATCTTCCGGATGGCTTTTTCCATTTTCTTCTTGCTTTCCATTCAACTGTCCCTTAGTATCAATTGTAATAAATTTCTATATATTCAAAAAAAACATTTAGGGGATGATGATGTATGCACGGAACCTGGAAACACCCTGCTTTATTGTTGTCGAGCGTCGGCATCTCCAATCTCGGGGCATGGGTGTATTTTATCGCTCTGAACCTGATTGTCCTCGAACGGACGAATTCAGCGTTCGCTGTCTCGATTCTCTACATGCTTGTCCCGATTGCCGCCCTGTTATCAAGTTTTTGGTCCGGCACGGTCATCGATCGCGTCGATAAACGAAATCTGATGGTGCTGCTTGATGTGTCCCGGGCCATCTTGATTGCCGTCTTACCGTGGATCGACTCGTTATTCGTCTTGTATACACTGGTTTTCTTCATCAATATCGGTAGCTCGTTGTTTGAATCGGCTTCTCTGATCTACATGACGAAACTCGTCTCGAAAACCAACCGGCAACGGTTTAATGCCTTAAAAAATTTCATACAATCCTGCGGCTTCATTCTTGGACCTACGATTGCCGGTCTCTTGTTCCTCGTCGGCTCCCCGACGTTCGCCATCTATCTGAATGCCGGTGTACTTGGTCTGTCGGCACTGATTCTGTTTTCCCTGCCGGATATCGAAAAACAAGCAATGATTTCCGGTGCCGAGAGGCTCAGTTTCAGCATGATCGTCGCCGACTGGAAAGAAACGTTCCGTTATGCACGCAAACACCGTTACATTACGCTTGTTTATGCCCTGTTCTGCGTGATGACGATTTTCATGTCCGGGCTCGATTCACTCGAAGCAACGTTCGCGACCCGGGTCCTTGATTTTTCCGAGAGTACATACGGCTTTCTCGTCAGTATCGCCGGGCTCGGCATCATTGCCGGTTCACTCATTAACGCGATGTGTACGAAATGGCTCAGTTTACGTTTCCTGATCGGCTTCGGAGCCATCGCGACACCGGTCGGCTATCTCATCTTTGCGACGGCGACCGATTTCAGTTTCGCGGCAATCGGTTTTTTCCTGCTGACGTTTGCGTTATCGTTCGCGAATACCGGATTCTTGTCGTTTTATCAAAACAATGTCCCCGTTTCAATCATGGGACGATTCTCCGGCGTCATCAATGTCGCGGAATCCATCTTGATCATCGGACTGACGTTGTCGATCGGTCTTTTAGCCGAAACGTTTTCAATCCGGTCAACCTATGTCGTCTGCTCACTCGGCTTTTTCCTGATTAGTCTCGTGTCGTTACCGATCGTCTTTAAACGGACCAAACAAACGCTGTATGCGATGACGGTCGACGACGAAATCAAAGCATCTTGAACCGGACAGGTCAACGGGGAATGATTCCTTGTTGCTCTGTTTTTTCGTCCAGGCGACAACCGGACATGCTATAGTCAAGAAAATGGGTATCCGCTGAAGGAGGGATTTACATGACGGGAATCGACTGCCTGTTGTATCTGCATCACGAACTGGACCGGTATACCGAAACCGAATTACATTACATTTCGCAACCCGGTGTCTGGTCGCTTGGTCAAATGTATGATCATATTTTACTTGTCGCCCATGAATATATGGACGAAGTCGAAATCTGTGCTTCGCTGACGACCGATACAGCGGACGGTAAAACACCGTTCGGAGAAGAATTATTCCGTCAAAATGCCTTTCCACCCGTCAAAATCAGACTGCCGGACGAAATGAACGCCCCGCCGGACAATACGGACAAAAGGAATCGCTTAAAAGAACGTCTGCTTGAACTGATTGAACGGATGGAAGACTGGTCGAAACGGCTCGATCACATCGAACCGCAACGGAAAACAAGACACGGTGGTTTCGGTTCGTTGAATGCGCAGGAATGGTATCAACTGATCGACATGCACACCCGGCACCACTTCCGGCAAAAAAAAGAGTTGGAACAGATTCTTCTAAGCTGACGGTTATTTCACAGTATTTAAGGCCAGGAAGCCCACTGCTTCAGTGGTGGGAGTGTCAGATAAATACTATGTCTTATACTAAAACCTCCCGATGCCATGATCCGGGAGGTGTTTTTGAGGGCTTGCTATTTTTGACTGATATGAGTTCGTTTCGTTTTACAATGTCTTTGTCAGGACCAAATCGATTTGTTTATCTTCTCCCATATAGAATGCGTGTGCTCCGGTTTGGACAAAACCAAAACGTCGATAAAAGCGTAACGCCCGGTGATTTTCTTCCCACACCCCTAACCAGACTTGCTCCATCCCCTGTGCTTGAGCAATCTCGAATGTTTTCTCAAGCAACTGCTTTCCAAGACCTGTCCCCTGATATGCTGAACGGATATAAATCCGTTCGAGTTCCAACGACTTCCCTTTCGTCGGCTCAGTTTGAGCTTCTCCGATGTTCAGCTTTAAATAGCCGGCAATTTCCTCATCACTTTTAATAAAATAGAAAAACGAATCTGAACGTTCAAGCTCCCCTGTTAATTTTTCGAGTTTATAGGATTGGTTGAGATAATCCTCTAGATGTTGCGGATCATTTTGGGAACCAAACGTCTCCGAAAAGGTTTCTATGCTAATCGCCTGTAACGTTCTGACATCCTTGACGTCACAGCGGACAAACTCAATCGTTTCTTTCACCCTGTTCACTCCTTCAAATAATGTCGAGTTCCACCTTTTTTGACAAAGTCCCATTCCCGCTCGATATTTTCACGGACGCGCTCCGTCAACTCCAGTAACCGGGCTTGTTCTTCTTCACTCAAACCAGCTAAAGCAACCCCTTTCGAATAAGCGTGTTCCTGAAGAATCACCGGACACGTTGCCTGTCCTTTTGCAGTTGCATACAGTTTTTTGATTTTTTTGTTCACGACATCCGGTCGTTTTTCGATGAATCCGGCTTTTTCTAATTTTTGAATCGATCGGGCGGCTGTCGTCCGGTCCACGAGAATCAGTTCAGCCAGTTTTTCCTGAATGATTCCTGGATTTTCACAAATCCGGACAAGATAAATGTATTGTCCTTTTGTCAGTTCCAGCTCTTTGAATTCAACATTGCTGATGGAATCGAGTGCCCGCGCAATCATTCCAATTTCACGTAATATTTCTCCCATATCGTCTCCTTTTTTTGTCTGAAGAATTATATAACTTTATTATATTGTTTTTTGTTGCAAATGCAACATATTTTAATTTGTATGATTTTGTTAAAAACCCTTTCATCCAATTGACAAAAAGTGTATATTAAAATCATCTATTCGTTTAAAGGAGGATCTACCTACCCCGTGAAATTCTTTAGAACAAACCGGACCAAAGAGTTGTCATGGATTCCGGAGCAGGAATGGCAAACCGTCTGCGCCAAACGATCCATTCAAATCCAGCAGCATCCGAACGAACAACTCGTCGGTCTTGCTTACAATAATCAACAGCAGGTCGTTCAAGTGACACGTAACATTCATGCACCGCTGTTCAGTTATTACGTGACGTTACTGGAAAATCGTCACACGCATAAAACGGTTTTATCGAAACGGTCGCATATGACGATTCAACACTTGTCGACACGTCTATTCGACTCGAATGAATTTGCTGAATTCAGCTTGCTCGACATCCATGTCCGCGAGGAAGGTCTTGGCGAACGTGGTTTACTGCTCGAATCGCTAATTCATGATATTCAACATAAATATACCCATTATCGGGTCAGCGGAGACTTTACCGCCATTTCTTACGGTGGACGCGTCTCTGCCGAATGCTTTACCCGTTACGGCTTTACAATTGAACAGGATCGGTTGATTTTAAAAAATTTTCATGACCGACTGTTCGTCAGCTAATCATGGCTCAGGAGGTAACTGGTTTGGATTTAATCAACCGAAAGTGGTTCAACAATATTGTCCACATGCTTGGATTCTTTTTAATGGTCACGGCTTATCGAGACTTATGGAAACGTCCGAAGACACGCGGTCCCAAATGGCTTTGGGGCATCCTGATTTTTCTCGTTAATTATCTTGGACCGATTTTCTATTTGGTTTGGGGACGGCATGTCCCGACACCGAAAATAGCATCGCGTGTCAACTAAAAAAGCATCCTTCGTCCACCCGGTTGTCGGGTCAAACGAAGGATGCTTTTTTATCAGGCGCAAGTGGTAGGAGATCAACCGATTTTGTGTTAATTTGAATATATGAAACCGCTTGATAATCAACAGCGGCTTTCATTATTTTACCGTTTATTCGGTGACAGAAAAGAGGGATCTGATGACTTCACACCTGTCTACTCCATCCTACCGTCATTGGCAGGCCATCCAAAAACTGCATCACCGCTATATGAAGGAAGTCAACGCGGTCCTGAAAGATTGGGGCTTATCGAAATCACAGTTCGATATGCTTGATACGTTATACCGGGAACAAAGTGCGACACAAAAATCACTCGAGACGACACTTGAACTGTCGAGTGGTGCCATCTCCCAAACCTTAAAAAAACTATTCGAACTTCACCTCATCACCCGCAAACGAATCGATCGGGAAAAACGGTTGGTCTTGACACCGTCAGGCGAAACGATCGTCCAGGAATCGTCCCCTGTCGTCGAAGTCATTCATGAACAGTACTTCAAACAGTTTACGATGGATGAGCATGAGTCGTTTGACCGTCTTCTCCATAAGATGCAAAGCAATCATTTTTAATCCGGAAGGAGCTCTTCCAATGATTCTTCGACATTTTACACACCGCCGCTTTTTACCGGCCATCGTCGCCCGCGGCGGGCTGTCCGTAAAGGATACAGGTGGACACTACTTACAATTCGAATTGAACCCTCCGAGTGACCGGTTGTTACAGACGATGCATGACACACGCTCTTCCGGTGAACTGACGTGGGACGAGACGGATACCGTTGCGCTTGACTTCGATTTCGTCAAGATGCAGGCGGCAGACATTGAAGTCCTTGAGCAAGTAAAGGATGTTATATGGAACGTCGACCCTGACTCAAGCGTCGGTCCCTCCCGCTTCGTCAAAAGCTTTTTATCGCTCGGCTACTTGACGGAAGAATCACGAGAACAGTTATCCGAATACTACTGAAGAACAGGTCACTTGATCTGTTCTTTTTTGGTTCACCTTCAGCTTCGTCGACTGTACATAAACAGCGTCACCGGGAACGTCATGACTTGAATGAACAGCACACACAATAGTGCAGTTAGGACATCTTCGATGATTCCCCACTGCACGAGCATGACTACCGCAAACACATAGAGGATACTCAACGCATATGACACCTGACCACTTTTCATCTTAATCGCTTCTTGCCGCTCGTCATACGTATCAGCGGAAGGAAAGACGAATTCAATCGCCAATTGACTGATTCCGACGAGGATGAGGATGATACTGTGCGGGCTCGGTCCATCAACAAGAGTCAGATAGGTGCCGTAGACAAGTAGAATGGCGAACAGTACCCGATTAATCAAAGGCATTCGTTTCATTTAACATCATCTCCTTTTTTCTTTGCTTCTGGTCTGAAAATCGTTTCGATCGGACAATCAAACAGAGCAGCGATTGAAAACGCCAGCTCGAGCGACGGATTATAACGCTCTTTTTCGATGGAGATAATCGTCTGCCTTGATACACCCAGTGCTTTAGCGAGTTCGCCTTGCGACCACTGACGGGCTTCCCGTAACACCTTCACGCTATTCTTCATTCCTGTCACCTCTCGCTTCCAATAATAGGTAAAGTGAATCCTTGTGTCAAGTTTCCTTTACAGGCAAGATAAAAGAAAAACCACTCAACCGTCTCGATTGAATGGTCAATGACACATCAGAAATCCTATTTCCGGATCGTCCGGTACCGTGGATGTGTCGCGAGCACCGCATGTCGGATCGCTTCGACATGTCCATCCGTCGCTTCCGTAAACGATTGGAGCGTCGGATAATCACCGACCAGCTGACCGTGATCCAAAATCACGAACCGGTCGCTCAGCGTCTGCGCCGCCTGGACATCATGCGTGATGAAGACGTAGGCGAGACCAAGCGTCGCTTTTAACTCCCGTAACAAGTCGAGAATCATCGCCTTGTTGACCATGTCGAGACTGCTGACGGCTTCATCCAGGATAATCAGCTTCGGATTCGTCGCAATCGCGCGGGCGATGCAGATCCGTTGCAACTGTCCGCCGCTGAACTGATGCGGATATTTCTTCAAATCCGCTTCAGTCAGTCCGACCTGTTCCAGCAAGGTGATGAGCCGTTGCTCGAGTGCATCCGGCGTCAAACGCAGGAAGTTCGTCAACGGCTCGGCAATGATTTGTCCTGCTGTGAGTTTCGGATTGACGGCAGCAAATGAATCCTGAAAGACGACCTGGATGTCCTGCCGTGAAGACAGATTCTGATAGATATCCTGTCCTTCAAACAGCACCTGTCCCTCTTTCGGCCGCTCAAGTCCGAGCAGAATCCGTCCGAGCGTACTTTTACCGGCACCGCTCCGGCCGAGTAGGCCGAGGCACGTCCCGGCTTCAAGTGTCAGCGAGACATCCTGTAAGACGGTCTGCTCCGGCTGCCGCGACAAAAAACGCTGATTGCCGTACCGGTGCGAGACGTGTTTGATCTGCAGAAGACTCATGCGTTCATTCCTCCCGCCTGAAGACCGTGCTGTTCTAGCAACCGTCGTGTATACGGATGTTGCGGCCGGTCGAACAAATCAAAGACATCCGCCTGTTCGACGATTTCCCCTTCCCGCATGACGAGAACGTGATCCGCCATTTCAGCGATGACGCTCAAGTCGTGAGATATCAACAGAATCGCCGTGTCGTATGTCGCCCGGACTTTCTCCAGATAATACAGCACCAGCTTTTGATTGTAGACGTCAAGCGCCGTCGTCGGTTCGTCGGCAATCAGGACATGCGGACGCAGGCAAACCGCAAGCGCAATCATGACCCGTTGTAACATCCCGCCGCTCAGTTCGAACGGATAGGCTTTTAAAATCCGGTCCGGCTGTTCAAGATTGACTTCAAGCAGCGCTTCAATCGCCCGCTCCTTCGCTTCGCGTTTACTGCACCGATCGTGTGTCCGGATCGTTTCCACCAATTGATGACCAATCGTGAAGACCGGCGTGAAGGCACTCATCGGATTTTGCATGATGAAGGCGATTTGACCGCCGCGGACACGACGAAGCGTCCGGTCGGACAATGTCATCAAATCGGTCGCATCGAGCAGAATCCGTCCCGATTGACGGATGACCTTTTCATCGAGCAGCCGCAACAGAGCGAGACTCGTCACGGTCTTCCCGCATCCGCTCTCACCGACCAGTCCGGTGATTTGTCCGGCTGCGAGCTGAAACGAGATATTTTGGACGAGCGGCTGACCGTACGCGATCGTCTCAATCGTCAGGTGTTCGACAGATAATACAGGTTTCATCCGGGTGCCTCCTTTCATTTCGATTGTTTGTTCACACCGAACCGTTCCGATAACGATTCACCGAGCAGGTTAAAGCTCGCAATGACGAGCATGATCAGCAGACCCGGGTAAATCATCAGTTCCGGATTCGTCCGGATATACGATTTACCTTCGTGAATCATCGCTCCCCATTCCGCTCCCGGCGACTGGACGCCCAGACCGAGGAACGACATCGCCGAGATATCCATGATCGCCCAGCCCATCTCGAGCGTGCCGATGACGAGCAACGGCGGCAGGATGTTCGGCAACAGATGAATCCGGAAGATTTTCCAGTGCGAGGAGCCGTTGACGCGTGCCGCAGCGATGAAGTTCTTTTCCTTCAGCGTCATGACAAGACCTCGGAACATCCGGGCATAGTAAACCCACTGGACAAGCATCAGGGCGATGATGACCTGTTTCAGTCCCGGTCCGAAAATTCCGACGAGACCGAGGACGAGAATCAGACTCGGGAACGCCATCACACCGTCACAAAACCGCATCAGCAGTTGGTCGACCCAGCCGCCGATGTAGCCGGCCAGTGTACCGATCAACAAACCGATCAACAGCGACGACGCAAAAATCAGGACGGCAAATCCGAGCGATACCCGGGCGCCGTATAACAGACGCGATAACGTACAGCGTCCGAGGTGGTCGGTCCCGAGCGGATACGTCCAGGACGGGTCCTGCAGTTTCACCGCCAGATTGACGAGATACGGATCATGCGGCGCAAGCCACGGTGCGGCCAGTGCCGCGAGAAACAGCAGACCTAAAAAAACAGAACAGCCGATCAAAATCAACCGTTGGTTCGACAGGCGGTCCAGCAGACGTGGTCGTCCGAGCGGCACATTCATCGTCTGTTCCCTCCTTTCCGGGCAATCCGCGGATCGATTGCCAGTTGCAACAAATCAACGAGCAGACTGCTGCCGATAAATAATAAAGCAGCCAGGAACACATACCCTTGAATGATCGGCATATCCCGGTCAAAAATCGCTTCGATGAAATAACGGCCAAATCCTGGCCAGGAGAAGACGGTCTCGACGATGATCGTTCCCGTCAACAGTTTCCCGAGATTCATGCCGAGTCCGGTGATCATCGGAGGAATCGCGACCCGTAAGACGTGTTTCCCGAGGATGACCGTTTCACGGATTCCGCGTGTCCGGGCAAACTGGACGTACGGTTCGCGCATCGTCTCGATGACACTTGTCCGCAACAGCCGTGTGTAAAGGGCAATCAACGGTAACGCAAGCGTGATCGCCGGTAAAATGACGTGACTCGGACTGCCGATGCCGCCGACCGGTAACAAATCGAGCTGGACGGCAAAAAAGAAAATCAGCAGATAGCCGAGCCAAAATGACGGAATCGACGCACCGATGAAAGCAATCACCCGGCTGAGATGATCAAAAAAGCCGTTTTTGCGAATACCGGCGAGAAAACCGAGCGGAATGCTGACGATGATCGCCAGAAATAGACTGGTCGTCGCCAGTTGCAATGTCGCCGGCAATCGCAGAATGACTTCGTCCAGTACCGGTTTTCCCGAGACATAGGACGTTCCGAAATCAAACCGGGCCAGCCGGGCGACTGTCGTCACGTATTGTGTCAAAAAGGATTGATCGAGTCCGAACTCGGCCCGTTTCTGGGCGAGCACTTCTTCTGTCGGTTGAATATGGGCGGCAGACAGATAGGCTTCCGCCGGATCAACAGGTGACAAATGAATCATTGCCGTCAGCAGTAAAATCGCGAGGAGCAGAATCGGAATGACCGACCCGACCCGTTTGAGAATATAGACGCCCATTCCGTTCACCTCCCTTATTTAATGCCGATTTGTGCGAACGGACTTTCATCGCGGTTTGCCGCAAACTTGAAGTTCGTGACATCCGACTGGTAAATCGCCATCTTCTTCAAATACGAGATCGGGACGAGAGCACCTTGATCTTGCAGCGACGGCAGAATTTCGGCATACATCGCCTGACGTTTCGTTTCATCCGTCGTTTTCAGGACATCTTTCATCTCTTTCAATAACTGATCCTTGTTCGGGTAAGCGGAAATTGCTTCTTTGAAGCCGAATCCGTCAGTCCCGATGATATTAACGAACGTGTGCGGATCATATGGTGCACCGAAGTTACTGTACATGTTGATGTCAAACTTATTGTCTTTGAAACGCTGGACCTGGTCCGGCAGCTCGACACCGACGATCTTCAGATCGACGCCGATATTCGCCCACTCCGATTGTAACGTCTCCGCCATCGCTTTTTGGACAAGTTCCGCTGCATCGTACATCATCTCGACCTGTAACGGTTGACCGTCTTTTTCGCGGACCTTTTTCCCGTCCGGCAGTTTCCAGCCGGCTTCGTCGAGTAGCGTTTTAGCCTTTTCGACATCAAAGTCCCGTTTTTCAACGTTCAGTTTTGATGTATACGGCAGGTTCGGCGGCAGGATGAAGTCAGCCGGTGCTTCAAGACCGGATGTAATACCTTCAACGAGTGTCTTTTTATCAAAACCGTATTGCAGGGCTTGACGGACGCGTTCGTCTGCCAGCTGTTTTTTCTTCGTGTTCATGATCAACAGACGTGTCGCAACCGGCTCCGACATCGTCGTCTTGTAAGATTTTGTTGCTTTCAGTTGATTATAGGCGTCAACACTGATCGCCCCTTCTCCGAAAATCAAATCGATGTCGCCTTTTTCAAAAGCGAGTACGCGGCTTTCGGCATCCGGAATGATGTCGACCTTGATTTTTTTCACTTTCGGCTTCGGTCCCCAGTAGTTTTTGTTGACCTTAAACGTCGCATATTGATCCACCTTATACTCGTCGAGCACCCAGGGACCGGTTCCGACTTCTTGTTCGACACCTTTTGACGTGTCGCCGTTTTTCGGGAAGCCCGCTTCGCCGAGGAATCGGACCGGACGGACGACCGCCAGTTCCTGAATCGTCGGATAGTACGCTTCCGATAAGGTCATCCGGAACGTCTGCTTGTCGACAGCTTCCGTTTTTTCGATTTTGGAGATGAAGCCAAGCCAGCTATGTAAGGCTTTGTTTTTAAGGACTGCATCAAAGTTCTTTTTGACGATCGTCGCATCAAACGTCGAACCGTCCGAGAACTTCACATCGTCACGCAACGTGAACGTATACGTTTTGCCGTCTTTTGAAATGTCCCATGATTTCGCGAGGAACGGTTCGAGCTTTCCGCCTTCCGCGTAATGGACGAGCGGCTCATAGACCATCGACTGGGCAAACAGTTGCGACGGGTTATAGACATGCGGATTCATCTCGCCGATGTCACGCGGCCAGGCCATCGTTAACGTATCTTTATTTTTCTTATTGTCAGAACCTTCGTTCGGGTTCGAACAGCCGAACAACAGTGTCGTAATCGAGAGGATGGAAACAGCTTGAATAATGGATTTCTTACGGCGTGAAACGTTCATAGTAAACAAAACTCCCATTCGTATTGATAATCATTTTCAATTGTAAGAGTCCGTGCTAAGAATTGTCAATGGATAATCGGTGAAAGTGTTGATTTTGCTGTGTTTTAAGACGTTTTAATCTGATCATCCATAAAAGAAAGCACTCATCAAATGGCATGAGTGCTGAACGGTTCTAATTCTTTTCATTTGGTCCGGCAGTCAAACGCCAATACTTCGACGTCACAGCCTTGCCCCTCAAGATTCGGACTGCAGGCATACGGTCCGACTTTCCAGTCCCCTTCCGCATGCAGATGGGCAATCCGTAGCTGCTCCTTCGTCTCACCGTCAACGAAGTACAGTTCGACGTCCTGCTGATTGCAGACCAACTCAAACGTCAACGGATGATCAAAGACCGTGTTGTCGATATCCCGCGATGACCAGTCGGAATAACCGAATGATGTGACAACGGCTCCGAGATGCGATTTTCCATCCGGAATGAATTCCGCTGAAACTTTTAACCAGTTGTCATCGTTTAAATAGAGAAGGATCCCCGCCTGATCATACGTTAGACGCGAGTGCAGCTTCACTTCGATCCGGCAGGAAAAAGATACTGCCGGAATCGGTTTAAGTAAGGCATGTCCCGTCATCCGGTTAAATTGATAGTACGTGTTGCGCCAAAAGTCGGTATCGCCCTCTGTCGTGAACTTCAATTGTTGTTGATTGTCGATTGCAGACGGTTGGTTGAGCCATTCGTAATCTTGCCACATGGTGATTCCTCCTATTTTTACAGGTTAGCGCGCTATAACTCGCTAGTCATTTCTCATACGTTCGAACTCTAGATGCTCAGGCGACCCATCATTGGATGAATCCAAAAAACCGTGTCCCCAATATGCTGCTGTGTATTTGCCGTCTTTTTTCTTTACATTGAATAGATAAGATGTTTTTGGTTCGTCCTCTAAAATTATGTCATATGCGTATCCGAATTTCCAATACTGACCTTTTATTTGATAATCTTCTTTTTCTAAACCAAATTCTTGTTTCAGCTGGCCTTCTAAATACAGTTGGTGCAACACCTTTTGATGATAGATAAACAAAAAGCAAGATATAAAAGCAAGAAGAATGCTAAGTAAGATCAACCGCCCAATCCGCCATTTGCCGTTTGCTTTCCAAAAGTTCGTCATCGGCTCTTCTTTCCTCCTGTCTCTACGTATGATACGGTACGAATAAGGAAGATATTGTTAATGCAAGTTCCTACTCTTACGAAAGAAGTGATTCACTTGAAAAAACATCTTCTGAGCCTCTGTTTCCCGGTCGTCTTTTTAATCGTTCCGCTTTGGGCCGGTCAACTTTCGCCGCTCTTACAGGCACTCTTTTTCCTGATGTTATTCATCTCAATCTGTCTGTCACTACATACGGCCTGGACGTTACTCAGCCCACGTATTCCGAACTGGACGGCCCGCGTCAACAGGATTCATCCGGCGCTTGGTATCTTGCTTGGTCTCGTTCTCCTGGCAGCGTTCGGCTATCTGTTTTTCACCGTCTTTTCGCTCGTCACGTTCGGAATCATCCAAAGTGTCCTGGCGATTGTCCTGATGTACATCGGCCTGGCGATTTTTGTCTTCCTCCTCAGCTGTTTCGTCGAAGGAATCACGCGTCAAGCCAAAGACTCGCTGTTTCAGCCCGTCTTGATTTTTGTCTCGGTTTCTTATGTCGTCTTGACGACGTTCGGGATTTTACAGCTCATCGCTTAACCCCTTAACCCGTCTCCGAACGGGTTTATTTTTCGTGGTGCAAGATCCCCTCTGCATCCAGCCGGACGTGCAGATTTCCGTCAAGTTCGAGAATGAGCGGACTCGTAATGGCCGGTTTCGGTGAGAACAACCATGTCCGGTCTTCTCGCCCGAGCAACAGATGGGTCCCGTCTTCCGGTGCTCCGAGGAAGTTCAGGAAGTCGATGTTAATCGGTTGATGGTAGCGGTGAAAGACACCAAGCTCGGCGAATTTTGCTCCGACACCAGCTACGTCCGGCGTCGTGACGTTCATTTCACCGATGTCAAGAATGTTCTGTTCGGTAAACGTTTCAAGCGACTTGTCCGGATTGACATCATGCCGGGCAATCAGTTCGACGACGTTTTCGTCCGGATCATAAAAGTAAACGGAATGGGCATTGATATTTTCAAAATAGATTTCGTTTTTTCCATCCTCGATCAGTAACGGGACACGTTGTTGCAACCAGTCTTTCGCAAGTTGGAAGGCATCCCCCGGAACATTAAACGCAAAGTGGTATTGTTTCGGTTGCTGTGTCGTATCGAGCTCGAAGCGAAGCTGACTCGTTCCGATTTGCACCGCAAATGTCGTTTTCGTCTCTTCGACGAGTGGAAAACCGAGTGTCGTCGTGTAAAAGTCCTGCATCGGTTTTAACTCATTCGTCCAAAGTGTCGCTACTGTAATTTTCATCTTCCTTCTCCTTCGTCATCACTTTAAATTGATTAGCTTTAGTATACAATAAATGATGTATAATACTGGTTAAAAAGTAAGTACATACCTATTTAGAAACGGAGGCAGAAAGATGAAACGTTATACACTGGAATGCGGCGGTATTTCAACACAGATTACCGAATGGGGCGAAGCGGACCGCCCGGTCATTTTTTGCCTGCATGGTCTCGGCGGAACGAGCCTCAGCTTCATTGAACTAGCGGACGCCTTACAAGATACGTACCGGATCGTCTCGATTGATGCACCCGGTCATGGAAAAACCGAACCGTTTCCGGACGAGCGCGACTATCGGTTCGCCCGGTTCTACGATTGGCTGAACCGGCTGTTTGACCAGCTGCACATCGAGGACTTTTATTTCCTCTCGCACTCTTGGGGCAGCTTCATCGCACTTTTTTATCAGAAGGAACAGCGAGAGCGGGTCCTCGGATCCATCCTGCTTGACGGTGGATATCAGAGCAAACGGTTACGCGGGACACCACTCGAACAGGAATCTGCGTTTTACGAGACGGATTTTGAAGAATCCGTCGCGACCTGGGAAGAATTCCGGGACGTTGCCGTTTACGGACCCAAGATGCGCCGGTCACCGCTGCTTGACTTAGCCGGAAAGGATTTCGTCCGGATGCAGGACGGGCGATACTACTGGCATGCCCGGGCAAAGACGGCGCGTGCGATTCTGACCGCGATGTACCAGGACGAAATTCTCGATTTCCTCGACGACGTCCCCGGTGACAACCTGGTGTTACTCCGTGCGACGTTACCTGTCTCCGATGAGCCGTTCCGGCAAGAAGCGATTACCCTATGGCAGGAGAAAACCGGTGGAACCGTCGTGTCTGCTCCATCGACGTCCCATATCATTCACTGGGATGATCCGGAATTCGTACTGCAGGTCATTCGGGAATACTGGACGAACTCCCTTGCCGTCAACGAACAACACACTAACATTTGAAAAGATGGACTGATTAAAAAACGACTCCCTACTCATGAGGAGTCGTTTGCTTTGTCTATTCTTCGATCAGGCGACGTTTTCGATGAAGCGCCGGACTTCTTTCCGTGACTTTAACACGATAATTGTCTTCGTCGCTTCGACTTGAGCGAGTCTCGCTTGAATGCCTGGCCGCTGTTCATCCGGATATCGCCACACCCACTTCAAAAAGGCAACATCAATTTTTTCCGGACACCCTGCTGCCATATCCGGTCGTGACTTGTGCCGGTACCGGATTGACCGTTTCAGAATCCGGTAGACGCAGGTCGTTCGCGGCAGATCAAGAAAGATGATCGTATCCGCAACGTTCAACCGGAGATCCATCGTCCCGCCGTAGTTCCCGTCAATGATCCAGTCGTCCCGGCTGATCAAATTCGTTTGAATCTGTCGTTGTTCCTCGCGCGGCACCGCCTGCCAGTCTGCCCGCCATAATAAACTGTCGAGATGGTGGACACGGATGCCCAGTCGTTGACCGAGTTGACGGGCTAACGTCGACTTGCCCGATCCGCCGGAACCGATTAGCATGATTTTTTTCATTCCGTTTCCTCCTGCGTTTCCACCCACTCCAGCAAGAACCGCCCGCCGGGACCAATCTGTTGCACCAACGGCCGGTCTGCTTCAATCACACGACCGATGACGTTGACCCGTTCGTCGGCCGTTAGATCCCGTTTTGTGATTTGTAATTCACCGGCATACCGTCCGTAATTCAGATTGTCGATCGTGATTGATCCAACCAGTCGGTCTGCCAGGACGACGGATTCAAGTAATCCGTTTCCAGGTCGGCCGTAAGCACGTGACTCCACCGACCGGATGACGTCCCGCGCCGGATCCATCCGGTTTGTCTGGATACTCTTTAAAAGCGGATCATCAACGGTACCGGTTGCCCGGAGAACAATGACGCCCTCCTGATACGCGGCGAACTGGTGCATCGTTCTTTCCGAAATACCGGGATCGCCAATCAGAATCCGGTCGACGGACGATTCCAACTCGAGATAGCAGGCAAATGGTGACTGTCCCCGGTGATCTTCGAGCGTCGGTAACGTGGCATGCAACGGACCGCGTAATGGCCCGTCTCCCGGGATGAACGCCTGAACCCGGATTCCTTGCCCGTGAAGCCATGCATTTTTATCGTTGAACCAGTTCCGGTCGAGTCCCGTTTCCGGTCGCGGATAAAAATTATGCCACGCTTCGACGTGCTCCAAGATAAGCCCCTCCGCTTTCATCGCGTCAAGTTCCTCCGCCGTTACCGTACTGGCGTTCAAAGCAATCATCAGTTGTTTGGACAAATTAGCGACCTGCTTCGGTGTCACCCCGTAATCGACCCGCAATCCGGTCACGCCCCATTCGGTCAACGTTTCGGCATCATCCCACGTCTTACCGAGCGCAGCAAGTGACGTCGGGGCGATATCCGCGACAAGCTCCATCTTGAGTTCTCCGGCCAACTCACCTAAATTCCGCAATCGTTCCGTATACAATGACGGATCGTCTTCCGGAATATGTAACGACGTAAAGATCGATGTAAAACCAATCGTCCGCATCTGTCGGATGCTGTCTTTCGCCTCATCTGTCAGTGGTTCACTCAAATAAACGGCAAGTCCTTTCATCTGTTCCACTCCTTCTTGTCAGCATAGTGTTCAAAGACCATTAATTGTTACTAAAGTTCCAATATAAGAATTTTTTAGGATATACTTCATGAATTATGATACCATTAGTACGAGATCCATAAAGGAGAGATTGTATGAAACGAATTTTGATTCCATTCCTGTCGATCGCCTGTCTGGTATTGATCTGGAACGGCTACAGCCAGCATGCCGATTCAAAGACGGACCTGTTCCACTATAAACATTCCGTTGTCGGCGACAACAGCGCCGTCACGAATATCGTCAAAGAACTGGCACACCATCAAGAGTTGCATCAGATTGCCCTCGAAACGAAACAAACACCGTATGGAATCCATTTGACTTACAAGGACATCGAGACGGAACAAGTCGAACAGGAGATCAAAGAAACGGTCCTATTCAACGCGACCTACCTGTTTGTCCTCATCGATAACGTGGACCGGATTACATTTACCTTCCCGGATTATACCTTTACCGTGACCCGCGATAAACTGGATGGCTGGTACAACACGCAACTCAGCACAATCGAACAGGAACAAGCAGTCACAAAATTGATTCAGCGTCATTTGAAGTCTGAAGACAAGATCAACCAGTTTTTCGCTGACTGATCTTCACCTATTTAGAAACTAATGGAGGTCATCTGTATGTTCGCTTGGTTCGGCATGACACAGGTAAAAAAAAACGAACCGTCAATTCTTTAGGAATCTGCAAAAGCGGACTGTGACCTTGATCCTGCTGACAGCCCTTCTCGTGTTGAATGGCGTGAAGTCTCTGTTGACTTACCTGATTCCCGCAGCATACCTGTCTGACTCAATCATTGCTGTTCTGCAAGGGACAGCGGGAGTTCTTGTTGCCTTGGTCTATGTCCTGATTTTCGAACGTATGCTACAGGACAAGACCGTCGATACGAAGATTCAATGAGCGGTTCAAGTCTGTCCTCGTTCAGGGGATACACTTCACTTGAAGACAAAAGTGGTTTTTCTCTTGATCGAGAAGAACCACTTTTTTTGCTCACTTCAAATCGTATGCCTAAGACAAGCACCACGTTGCTATTATCGATAATAAATTTACTAAAAATAATCGATTTTTTATGAAGAGTCTTATATATTAGATATTTTTACAGAAACGCCAACAACCTTCGCATCGATTTTTCTATCATCGGGAGCGAAGTTCGAATATCGATCCATCTTTTACTCTCCGAATCAAAGTACAATCCCTCTTGACGTATTTTTTCTTTTGAATTGATTTCGTCGTATTCTAAAAACAGGTCTATTTGCTGCTCCGCCTTTTTGAAGTCATCAAAAGGACCTGTCCCAAAATAAAATAAACGTCCCTCTTCCGTATAACCTGCTAGTTCCTCCAGTCTCTCTTCCATTTCTGCTTGCGGTCTTATTTTTCCTTTGACCATATCAGTGATGGTCGCGTACACTCGAAACGGTACCTGAGTCTTCAAAAATCGTTGTGAATACCATTCCCAAATCGCCACCCATTTAAAGATAATGTATAGAATATAGTCACATTGAGTTCCTTCCTCTCGTTCGTGAAAATCAACAGTCCAAGTGACCATGCCTGTACTAAATTTAAAATTCACGATAAACTCACCCACTCTTGTTTCATCGTCCACAAAATCGCCTAGTCGAATACTATACTTTTCCACGTAATCCTCTAACGGAATTGGCTGCTGTTCCGATTCTTGTACAAAGATTGTAATGTCCTCGAAGATACTACTATTCATGCTAAAACCTCCAAAATCACCTGATAAAAAAAGATTTATGCTTTTAATGATGAGAAACATATATTACTCGTAACAATTTAACCATGATAGTCTACTACTCTGATGATTTGTTTAATTGCAGGTAACGAGTACTCTAAATCAATCCACACGTTTAAGTCATGATCGTAATAAATTTTTTCAGTTCTCATCCGCTCAAATGAATTTCTTTCGTCAAAATCCAATACCCAGTCCATATTGTCGTAATTTATTTCCGAATCACTTGTTTCCTCAAAAACCAAATTGATAGGAATGGGTTCGGATGATGATAATTCACGATATTCTTGACTATGTTCACCAAATCTTTTTTTTATATCTTCTTCATCCAATATGTAACTTTTATTCGTAACAAGATCAGCCTGATAAAACCATTCCCAAATGATTGTCCATTTCTGGACTAATTTATCGACCCAATAATGTCCCCACTCTATGTCTTTTCTGTTGAAATCAAAACTGAACGTATCGTTTTTAAAATTAGAAGTGACATGCATGACAACTCTTGTTCCAGTGATTACATCTGGATGCTCAACGAAATAAAAGCCATTCTCAAACTTCTTAGAGAATTCTTCAATCGATTGGATATGACCATTTCTTTTTTTGAACTTCAGTTCGATTTTGTCAATTTTCATTATAGTTTTCTTCATAGGCTAAAAATCTCCTTATTTTATACTGATTTCAGTTCATCTGCTGATCAACAAATTGAACTCTAGTTATACAACGAATTGCCTACAAAACGACACTTTCTTACATTATTGTTAGGAAAGTTAATTTATAAAGATCAAAAGAGATGACTCAAATATGAGACACCCCTTTGATCGGAAATTATTAAATCCCATCTGCCATTTCTTCTTTGAAACCAAACCAGAAGGTAAACAAGAATCCAAAAGCATACGAGATGACGAGACCGCCGATATACGTCAAGTACATCCCGTTATCGATCAACGGTGTCAACGACAGACCGGATACACCGACCCCAAGCGCCGCCGTTTTCATCGTCGCTTGGAAGGCACCGCCGACTGCGGCTCCCATACAAGCCGTCAAGAACGGACGACCAAGTGGTAACGTGACCCCGTACAGCAACGGTTCACCGATACCGAGGAACCCGACCGGAATCGCTCCCTTGATAATGTTGCGCAACCGTTGATTCCGTGTCTTGACGAAAATCGCCATCGCTGCTCCGACTTGCCCGGCTCCTGCCATCGCAAGAATCGGTAACAGTGCCGTATTGCCAATCGTATTTAACAGCTCCAAGTGAATCGGTGTCAATCCGTGATGAAGACCGACCATGACGAGCGGCAGGAAGAATCCGGCGAGGACGGCACCGGCAAGCGGACCACCGACTTCGAGAATCACGTTAATCGCTTTCATGATGCCGTCTGATAAAACGCCGGCGACCGGCATGATGGCATAAAGTGCCGTAAAGCCGACAATCAAAACGGTGAAGAGTGGCGTAAAGATAATATCAATTGAGACCGGCATGAACCGGCGGATATGTTTTTCGAGATACGTCATCAACCAGGCGGCAAAGATGACCCCAAACAAGCCACCCCGCCCGACGACGAGCGGTTCGCCGTAAATAACGATGTCGACGAGCAACGGATTAAACAGAATCCCCCCGGCAATCGCCCCGAGGACCGGCGTGCCACCGAATTCCTTCGCCGTATTCCAACCGACGAGAATCGCTAAGTAGGCGAAGACCGTACTACCAATCAATAATAGAATCTGCATCCAGGTTTCTGTCGCATCGACTCCGGCGTTTTTCGCAAAGTTTGCCGCACCGTTGATGATTCCTGACGCGACCAGTCCCGGAATGAGCGGGATGAAGATATTACCTAAACGGCGTAAAAAGCGTTTGAACGGTGATTTTTGTTTGTCCTTCACTTTTTGCCGTTCAATTGCGGTCCGTTCTTCAAACGTCAAATTCTCATCGACCGACTCTTCACCGATCGCAAGCCCTGTCTCGCGGCTCAAGTGGTCGGCGACCCGGTTGACCGTTCCCGGTCCGACGACGATTTGCAGCGTCTCGTCATCGATGACGCCCATGACACCGTCAATTTGTTTCAGTGCCGGTATATCGGCTTTCGTCGGATCCTTCAGCGACAACCGGACACGTGTCATACAGTGGGCAAGTTGCCGGAGGTTGTCTTTTCCCCCGACATGTTCGAGGATGGCGGATGCCAACACTTCTTCTTTCTTCATGTTCGTCCCCCCTTAAAGCGCGTCGCGGACGAATCCGTGCGCACGTTGTAATCGTTCGACTGCCTCAGTATACGAAACGTCAGCTAAAATCATGACGATCGCCGTCTTGACGTGGCCGTTCGCCGATGTGAAATAACGCGCGGCTGTCTCAAGATCAACCCCTGTCGCTTCCACAATCATCCGTTTGGCCCGGACTTCAAGCTTTTCATTCGTCGATTGGACATCGACCATCAAGTTTTGGTAGACTTTCCCGACGCCGATCATCGCCGCCGTCGAAATCATGTTCAACACGAGCTTTTGTGCCGTCCCGGCTTTGAGCCGGGTCGAGCCGGTCAAGACTTCCGGACCTGTCTCGACTTCAATCTGGAGGTCGGCATGCTGACTGATGATGGCTTCTTTATTACAGGATAAGGCAGCCGTTACCGCACCGACTTCACGTGCATAGTCGAGACCACCGATGACGTATGGGGTCCGGCCGCTTGCCGCAATGCCGATGACTGTATCGTTTGCCTTTAACTGCAGGGCTTGTAAATCTTCGACGGCCAGCGTCTTGCTGTCCTCCGCCCCTTCGACGGCTTTGATCAGTGCCCTTTCGCCCCCGGCAATCAGTCCGACGACCATGTCCGGTGAGACCCCGAACGTCGGCACACATTCTGCCGCATCGAGCACACCCAGTCGTCCGCTCGTGCCGGCTCCGATATAAATCAGCCGTCCACCTGATTGAAACGATTGAACGACTCGATCGACGACTTGTTTGATGACCGGAATTTCCTGCCGGATGACACTCGCGACCGTCTGATCTTCCTCGTTCATGACCGTCAGGATGTCTTCGACTGACATATCGTCTAGACTCATCGTTCGTTCATTGCGGCGTTCTGTCGCCAATTTCTCTAACATAACTTTCATCCTCTCTCAACAGCTCCTTTTTTCCTGATCATAACGAAACATTAATCCAAAAATAAATTGATATATTAGAAATAAAATTTCAGAAGAAGTCAATAGGGAAAGCCCAATCGAGTCGATTGGACTCCCTCAAACGAGCCTGTTATTTATTCCAGTTGCGGAATCCGTCCCCGAACTCGCGGTACAAGCCGGTTTGGAACGTACCGTCCTTAAACTTCGGTACATCAACCGGTAATTTCCCTTGTGGTACGAATTCACCAAAAATGGCGCGGATTCCTGCCGGTAAATTCGGTCCGGCTGATTTTGTGTTTCCCGCTTCCGAATCCGGTCCGTTCGGATCACCTTTGAAGCCGTAAACGAGTAATTGGGCGTCAGCATCCGGTTGGACGGCGACGTCATACGGATTCCGCAGACTGAGCAGGACGGATTTTTTACCCGTTCGGTTTGCCTGACGGAATACTTCAGCCGGCACATAATGATCTGCGGAAGATGTTCCGAGCTTCGCACTGTTATTGACGTTCGAGCCGACAATCAGATAGTCTGCTTGACTAATTTTCTCCTGAAGCGCCGGATTTTGATCGAGATGCGGCGTTGAGGCTCCATAATTTTCCGTCAGCACGTTGACCTGCTTCAGGTTCCCGGCATTTTTCTCAAGCGACCGGATCGTCTTGACCATGCTGTCCGTCTGATCTTTTGTTGGTGACAGGAAAAGGACCGTCTGCCCTTTTTTCGGTTTGAACGGCAATGTCTTCCGGTCATTTTTGACGAGCGTGACTGCCGCTTCCGTCATCTGCCGTTCAAGCGTCTTGTGCTCAGGACTGCCGACGACCGACTTCGCCTCGACCAGTTTTTCCTCAAGCGTCACATTCGAAGTTGCTTCACTCCAAATACCGCGTTTCGCTTTGAGTGTCAGAATCCGTTCGACCGAACGATCAATGTCCGCTTCCGAAAGCTCCCCGATTTCAACCGCTTCGATTACGTCGTCAAAAATCGACTCCAGTTTCGTCACATCGTTCACGGACCGGAGGATCGTCGGCATCAACGCGATATCGACACCGGCTTTAAACGTTTTGATGACGGCTTCCGACTCCGTGAAATTGTCGGCAATCGCCTGCATGTTCAACGCATCGGTGACGACAAGTCCCTGATACCCGAGCTCTTCCCGTAAGACACCGGTAATGACGTCATCCGACAATGTCGCCGGTAACGGGAATGTTCCTTGTTTAGACTCGACGACCTCATCCTCGATCTGCGGCATCCCGATGTGTCCTGTCATGACCATGTCGATTCCTTCCACCACTGCCCGCTTGAACGGAATCAGTTCGAGCTGTTTCAGTTCCGCCAGTGATTTATCGACGACCGGCAGACCGTAATGCGAATCGACCGCCGTATCGCCGTGTCCCGGGAAGTGTTTCGCCGTCGCAACGACCCCTTGTTCCTGGATACCGCGCGTCATGGCCGAACCCAGTTCCCCAACCAGGTTCGGATCACTGGAAAATGAGCGGACCCCGATGACGGGATTGCCCGGATTGTTGTTGACGTCCAGGACCGGACCAAAGTTGACGTTGATGCCGAGCGCATGCAGTTCAGAACCGATAATGTTTCCTGCCGCTTCCGCATAAGCCGGACTGCGGGTCGCCCCGAGTGCCATGTTGCCCGGTAAGTTCGTTCCCGTTCCGAGTCGCGTCACGATTCCGCCTTCCTGGTCGATTGTTACGAACAACGGAATGTCGTTGCTTGGATCCTGCTCGACGACTTCCTGCAGATCATGGACGAGTTTCGTCGTCTGTTCCGTCTCGCTGACGTTTTCCGCAAACAGGATGACACCGCCTAAATCAAACCGGTCGATGACCCGTCCGACTTCCGGTGCCAGTTGCGTATGATTGACCCCATCCCATAACCGGAAATCCGGCATGATCATTTGACCGATTTTTTGTTCAAGTGTCATCCGTTCCAGTTGCGCGTCGACCCGTTGCGTGACGGAAGATGTCGTTTCGGCCGCGACCGGTTGCACCGGCAGAGACGCGGCAAGTAACGCCGTCGTCAATCCGAGTGTCGCCGTCCAGTTGAGTTTCTGTCCCATATGCTCAGCTCCCCTTTTGTTTTGACTCCTGCCTGATTGCTGTTGCTTCCCCGTGTTCACTGTTAGTATAACAAGCCTAACAATCAGAAACAATATTTTATTTGAAAGCGTAAACATTTTGAAACAAAGTTTCTTTAATTATCTTTTCTCTTTAAGACTAAAGATAGGAATTCCGGTACAATTAATACATCGTCACATCTAAAAAGGAGACAATCATTGCATGAAAAAATTCCGCGGCAAACGCCGCTACTTCCGACAACTTCAAGCTGAGCAGCACCTGACGGCTCACCATCTAGATTTCAGTCCCGACAGCTGGTTTGATTTTTGGCACGTTCATCTTGATTTTCACGGACGCGGAAATGGTCATCTTAAAGTCCGAAAAGCGCATGTTCAGGGACTGTTTCAGCTGATGAATGAGCTTGATGACGCTCTTAAGGCATGGGGACACCCTTATCAGCTGTGGATTGAACTGTCACGGTTGGACGCAGGGGCGGACGCCGTTTTTGTTCATACGAACAATCCGAACGGAAACAATTTCCCGTTCGTACTCCCGACCTTAACGAAAAATCCTGAACCACTTCCAGCCTATCTACAGGATATCGCTGACCTCGAGCAGTATCATATTCGTTCATACGAACGGTGCACTTTCGATGAATTTGATGACGAACCGGAAGAAAGCTTTGATCACATACTCGTTATTGAAAAGAAAGACATCATCCGTTCGGTGAGTCCGTAAAAAAAAGCCCATTCATCACGGTCCTGGAAGGACATGACGGATGGGCTCTCGTTTAATCGTCAACTGAAGATGATTTCAAACATTTCTTACTTCATATAATCAAACATCTTCTTCGGACCGCCGAGTCGTAAATCGGCGATAATGTGTTGCGCATCCATGATTTTTCCGACCGGGAAGTCGGCCAGTGGTGCCATGACATGCTGGAACAATTCCAGGCGGGCCGGGCCACGATAGGCTTCCTTCACCTGAATATCCGTGATTTGACTGCGCGTCAATTCAGAAATGATCAGCTCTCCTTCGTAGCCGCGGTGTTGCTTCAGCATGAATTGCGGCGTCCCGATGATGGCTTTCGCCTCTTCTTCCTTGATCGGATAGTACTTATAACCCATCGTCGCCTGGGCGACACGAAGCGAATGATAATCGAGTGTTCCAACGAGAACGTCGTTGTCTAAAAATAGCTTCGGTGAACCATATTTTTTCGGGAACGAGGCGACTTCCCGTCCGGAAGCGATCGCCGCCTGATTGTTGACATACATCGACAGGTAGAACTCCCCGATTTCTCCGTTATACCGCACCGGGATGACATGTCCGCATTCCAGATACGATCCGAGTCCCGTACTGTCCGGCATATTGATGACTTCGAACTTGATTTGGTTACCGATCAGCTCAAGCGGTTCCGGTACGACGGCTCGCAATTGTTCCAGGTCCGTTTCATAGACGATATTCAAGTATTCCCGGTTCCGGAAGAAAATATCGACCGCTGGAAAGACCGGCGCGTTAACTGGTGTCGCGACGATATTTTGGACATCCTCTTTTTTCATCTGATCATCCCCCTTATTTAACTTCGAGAAGTGTCTTGAACTGCTCGACACTCTGTTCAAAGTCGGTTACTTCCTGTTTGTCCTGTGCATTTCGGACGAGTGCCTGAATCATGGAGTTGACCGGTGTCGGAATGCCGTAAGTTTCCCCGTACATCGTGACGACACCGTTAATGTAGTCGATTTCGGTCGGCTGGTGTTTCCGTAAATCCTGCAACATGCTCGCTTCAAGATTTCGCGAGCTGTTCATCAGCTGCGGCAGTTCGATCATCTTTTGATCAATATCATCGAGCTCGCTGTACACCGTCAAATCCGCTTCCCCCATCCGCGCAAATTCGATTCCATGCGCATGACCGACATCAAGGACTTCCTTCATCGCGTGAATCGCGGCCCGCAACAGGACCGGATGGTCAAGCACGTCGCCATACGTCCCGTTACACGCAGCAGACAATCCGCTGAACGCACTGTTAATAATCAGTTTCGACCATTTCGTGCCCGGCAGGTTATCGGAAATCTCCGTTCCGCCGATCGTATCCAGGACTTCTTTTAACTGAACAATCCGGTCTGTCGTCGCCCCGTCGAGTTCACCGATTTGTAAGGCATATTTTTTAAAGAACGAGTAGTCTGTTGTCAGACGGGATTGTCCCGGTCCGACATATGTCGCCCCGAACTCCACGGACCCGGCGATAATCCGTTCGCTCGGAATATGCTGACGGATGATTTCTTCCGGCACTCCGTTTTGCAAGGAAACGAGGATGCCGTCTTCTTTTAAAATGGCTTTGACGGCCGGTAAGACTTCCGGATTGTAGAGCTGTTTCGTCAGCAACAATACGATATCATACGTTTTCGTAATCTCTTCCGGCAGAAAAGCCGTGACGCGTTGCGTCATATCGGGTCCGACGACGTGTGCCCCGTTCTCGTTTAGTCGCGCGACATGTTCTTTGTTCGTATCAATCAAGTCAACGACAGGATATGTTTCACTCAAATACGCACCCATGATGGTACCGAGTGATCCTGCTCCATAAATTGCGATATTCATTTCCATCACCTCTGCACTCAGCATATACCGGTTTCCACATAAACAAAAATATATAATGATGTATACTACTATAAACGATTACTTATAGGAGGTGTGAGAGGTGGAATTGCTTCATTTACATTATTTCAGAACCGTCGCAGAAGAACTGAATTTTACTCATGCCGCGAAACGTCTGTTCATCAGTCAGCCGGCACTCAGCATGACGATCAAAAAACTCGAACGGGAATTGGATACCGAATTATTTAACCGGAACGGTCGGACGATCACCTTGACGAATCAGGGACGGATCCTGTTGCAGTCCGTCGAAAAAATCGAAAATGAACTCGAACTCGTCAAAGAACGGCTGTCGCATTCGGAACAGGACGTGACGATCAGCCTCGCCAGTTCACACGGTCGCTTTATTCAAATTCTGCTGGCGGAATTTTTGGTTAACCCGTCAGCGACGCTGTTCAATACAGAGATTTTGTCGAACCGTGAAATCCTGTCGCAACTTTTGACCGATGAAATCCATTTCTCGATCAGCTTTATGGAAATCAAACATCCCGAAGTCACGAGTGAACCGGTCATCGAAGAAGAGATTGTTTTGACTTACCCCGATCATTATACGGAGCAGGAAGTAATGCGTGTGCTTTATGACAACGAGACGGCAAAATCGTTCCTGTTCCCGTCACACAATAAGGATTACAACAGTTTCATCAAATTAAAGATGACTGAATTCAGTTTATACGCGGATTCGATTCGTTACATTGATGACGTTTCCCTGCAAGTCGCCCTGCGTCAGCAACGGTATTTCAGTTTCGTTCCCGTCTCCGTCTGCCGTGAACTGCAGCTTCCGTACGTCTCCAAGGCTAACCTGACGATTGTCTCAAAAATCTATCTGTCACGCTTAAGCCGTGGCCTGACCGAAGAACAGCAGACTGTTTACGATGCCATCAAACACTTCTTCCTCCGCGAAGCCGCTTCCTTCGTTAAATAATGGAAACCTGAAAAAACGACCGTCCTGATGACAGGCGGTCGTTTTGCTGTGCTATTCGATTGTTACGATTTAAGAAGACACGACTTCCTCGCCCGTCAGATCGATATGCCCTTCGCCCCAGGCACACATGGCGTCTAAGATTGGGCGCAATGACCAACCGTAGTCGGATAACGAATAGATGACTTTCGGCGGCACCTGTTCGTAGACCGTCCGGATGATGACACCGTCCTGTTCGAGTTCCCGCAGTTGCTGCGTCAACATTTTCTGTGTGATGTTCGGCATCAGCTTTTTCAATTCGCTCGTCCGGCGTTCGCCTTTGATGAGGTGACACATGATGACAACTTTCCATTTGCCTCCGATGACTTGCAGGGTTGCTTCGACCGGAATGTTATAGGCCATGCTGATTCTTCCTTTCGTTTCCCGAAGTACGGGGACAGGTACTTTTTAGTGCCTATCGCACTTGAAAGTGCGTACTTCTCAGGTAGATTTGATGGGTTTATGATAACAACTGTCAATAGAAAGTACAAGCCACCTTCGTCTGTTACTTCGATCTTGGAGGGTAAGGTACTTTTTAGTGCCTATGGTACTTGAAAGTGCGTACTTCCATGAAAAGCAACGCCGCTCTATGATGGGATCACGCAGAAGCGTTCTCCCTTCATCCAAACGATCCGGGCCCGGTCGTTCAGAGCAGCCGTTGCGTTGTCTACTATTATCTATTTCACTAATTCAGGAGGAATCATCATGAATCAATTAAACCCGCGTGCCGAACAGGAACAGGTCCCGCAAAACGGCCGCCTTGCCCTGCTCGCACTTGCCATCAGCGCCTTTGGAATCGGAACAACCGAATTTGTCCCCGTCGGCTTGCTCGCAGCGATTGCCGGTGATTTAAATATCGGTATCACTCTGGCCGGACTGATTATTTCCGGATATGCGATCGGCGTCGCCGTCGGTGCGCCGATCTTAACCGCTCTGACGAACCGGATGAACCGGAAAACGCTTCTCATGTCGTTGATGGTCGTCTTTATCGCCGGTAATCTCGTCTCTGCCGTCGCTCCGAGTTTTGAACTGTTGATCGTCGCCCGCTTCATCACGGCGTTCTCGCACGGCGTCTTCTTCTCGATCGGCGCAACGATTGCCGTCCAGCTCGTACCGGCCGATAAAAAAGCCAGTGCCATCGCTTTGATGTTTACCGGACTGACGGTTGCAACCGTGACCGGAGTTCCGCTCGGCACATTCATCGGTCAAGCATTCGGCTGGCGCGCGACATTCTTCGCCGTCGCGGCACTTGGTCTTGTCTCGATCATCGCCAGTTTCTTCCTGATTCCAAAAGACTTAAAACAATCTCCACCGGCGAAATTTTCCGACATGTTTAAACTGTTGACGAATGGACGCTTGATTCTCGGATTCCTGATTACAGCGCTCGGTTACGGCGGAACGTTCGTCGCCTTCACCTACCTGACACCGATCATGCAGGACGTCACGAAAATCAGCCCGAGCCTGATCAGTATCATCCTGCTCGTCTACGGAATTGCTGTCGCCATCGGTAACGCAGTCGGCGGAAAACTCGCCAACGGTAATCCAATCAAAGCGTTATTCTATATGTTCATTCTGCATGCTATCGTCATGATTGCCCTGTCGTTCATGATTCCATTTAAAGTCGCCGGTATCATCGGCATCATCCTGATGGGCTTACTCGCCTTCATGAATGTCCCGGGGCTTCAGCTCTATATCGTCCAACTGGCGGAAAAATATGTCCCGGCAGCCGTTGATGTCGCTTCCGCGTTGAACATTTCCGCCTTCAATATTGGGATCGCCCTCGGGGCAACGATCGGCGGACTCGTCGCCGACACGATTGGCCTTGTCCACACACCGTGGGTCGGCGGAATCATGGTCATCCTCGCCGTCATCCTGACTGCTGTTTCCCGTCGTCTGGAACGTCTGTAATATGACGTCTGATTAACTAGGAGCCATCGAAAGATCAAAACATTTTCCGAGTACCTTCTCGAAAACATGCCGGTGAATTGAACTGATCTCCCTTCAGCCCTCTAACGGATTGCCCTGTCTTTTTACGGAAACTTTTTCCGGTAGAAGACAGGGCATTTTTGTGCACCCGCTTGCCTTAGCCCCGCCACTTCTTTCGAATCCACAAATCGATCGATCGCACATCCAAATAAAAAAGCAGCACACTTATCTCTTTACTTTGAGTTCTTATGAACTTATAATCAAAATATGAAAAGCACATCACTTCAAAGGAGGAAGCGCTGTTGACACTATTGATTGTATTTTTAGCCATCGTCTTCATCATGCTCGCACTGGACCTTGGCGTGTTTCACAGGAAAGCCCATGAGGTCTCGCTCCGCGAAGCCTGGACGTGGACGTTCGTCTGGATCGGACTCGCCGTCGCCTTTGGCGGTTGGTTGTTCTACGCACAAGGTAGTGACGCTGCTATTGAATACACGAGCGTTTATTTCATCGAGAAGGCACTCGCGATTGATAACGTCTTCGTCTTCTCACTCGTCTTTGCGTACTTCGCGATTCCGTTGAAGTACCAGCACAAAGTCTTGTTCTGGGGAATTCTCGGTGCCATTCTCTTCCGCGTCATCTTCATCGTCGCCGGAGTATCGCTTCTTGAGAACTTCGCATGGGTGTACTACATCTTCGGTGCATTCCTCGTCTACACGGGTTACATGATGTTTAAGAACATCGGTCAGGAAACGTCGCTTGAAGAAAATAAAACGATCCGTTGGCTCGAGAAACGCTTGCCGATCACGCAGGACATCTCGTCCGGTAAGTTTACGCAGCGGATTAACGGTAAATTGTTCTTCACACCGCTGTTAATCGCGTTGATCTTCATCGAAGTCTCGGATATCGTCTTCGCCGTCGACTCGGTCGCAGCAAGCTTCGCCTACTCGCGTGATCCGTTCATCATCTTCTACGCAAACATCATGGCGATTCTCGGACTGCGCAGTCTCTACTTCGTCCTTGCGAACCTGATTGACCGCTTCTACTACCTGAAACACGGTCTCAGCTTCATGCTCGTCTTCATCGGAGCGAAGATGATTCTCAGTGATGTCTACAAAATGCCAATCTGGATGTCGCTCGGAACGATCGTCCTCGTCATCCTGATCAGTGTCATTTACAGCTTTAAAAAGACAAAAGCACAAAAGTAACTTCGGTTAACCGCAGACCAGGAGGGAATCACGGATTCTCTCCTGGTTTTTTGTTCTCTTACCACGAAAAAAGGTGAAAGCCCATCCGTCAGCCTGGATGCCTTTCACCTTTTTTTGATTTCATCAACACGAATCAGCTGTTGACGACTCGTTCAGTTGGTTCTTCCGCCATAATCGGCCGATTGATTGACAGTTGTTCGCCGTCTTTTAACCGCTTTTTGAATTCGGCTGTCGCTGTAAACAACACATCCGTTGAAGAGTTGAGTCCTGTTTCAAACGAATCCTGCAAGACACTGATGATGAATCCGACAGCGATGACCTGCATCGCAATCTCATTCGGAATGCCGAACAGGCTGCAGGCAAGCGGAATCAACAGGAGTGATCCACCCGCGACACCGGAAGCCCCGCAGGCACAGACAGCAGCTAACACGCTCAAGATGATGGCTGTCGGAAGATCGACCGGGATGTTAAGGGTGTTGACCGCGGCAAGTGTTAAAACCGAAATCGTTACGGCAGCTCCCGCCATGTTGACGGTCGCACCAAGCGGAATCGAAATCGCATACGTCTCTTTATCAAGACCAAGTTTTTTACACAGTTCCATGTTAACGGGAATATTCGCAGCCGAACTCCGTGTGAAGAAGGCCGTGATCCCGCTCTCGCGGATACATCTGAAGACGAGCGGATACGGATTTTGACGAACGTTGATGAAGACAATCAGTGGATTGACGACAAGTGCAACAAACAGCATCGTCCCGATCAACAGGACAAGCAGTTGACCATAGTTGAGAAGGGATCCAAGACCATTTTTCGTAATCGACTCAATGACAATCCCCATGATACCAAGCGGTGCGAGTTTAATGATCCACCCGACCATCTTCGCAATCGCATCCGAGAAATTAGAAATGAACGTTTTTGTTGTGTCCGATGCATTTTTCAGTGCTAAGCCCAATACGATGGCCCACGTTAAAATCCCGATGTAATTACCTTGGACTAACGCATTGACCGGATTGTCCACCATATTCAGGACGAGTGTCCGGATGACTTCAACTGCATTACCAGGCGCAGCTAATTTCTCCGTGCTCTCCGTCAGCGCGATGTTGACAGGGAACAGGAAACTGAAGACGACAGCAACGGCTCCCGCTAAAAACGTTCCGAGGAGATACAGGAAGACAATCGACTTCATGTTCGTCTGTTGTCCTTTTTTATGCTGGACGATTGCTGCCATGACCAGGAAAAAGACTAAAACCGGCGCAACGGCTTTCAGCGCGGAAACAAACAGTGTTCCAAAGATGGTGATGGACTGGGCAGCTTCAGGAATCGATACAGCTAAAATAATACCAATAATCAAACCGACTGCAATTTGTTTCACTAAACTGATTTGGTTCCACATCTTCAACACTTTCATACGTTCCCCTCCAGGTTCAAAACGAATAAGTTATTTAGAATTTGAAAAACAACGATTCTCTCTCCTATCCAAAAGACAGATAGTTTACTCGTTCATTTTTCTAAAAATTCTCTCAGTTTGTTGTGTTCTATTTTTACATAAATCCGGTGAAATAAAAACTAGTTTTTTGTAAGAAATCCGATTCATTTAAGACGAGGTGATAAAAGAATCGGTATGCAATCGATTGCATTATTAAGAAGGAGAAGTACTCTTTAAGGAACTTGTTCTTACGAAATAGAAATCAAAACTAATCGATTTTAACGACATACAAAAAGACGATTCCTCGTTCAATACAGGAATCGTCTTCTTTAATTATCACAAATTGTACTTACTTTTCTTTTCGATTTAACGCATCTTTATACACGCGTTCTCTCGTACGCTCACCAATTGCTAAAATACTAACAATCCCTTCAATCTCTTGCTGAATTTCCTGATTATCCGATATTTTTATAATCGTTAATTGCTCGTCACGAATCGTGTAAACGAGCCGAAGATTCAATGATTTGTACTTTAGCTTATAACAACCAGTTAATGGAGCACGTAGCGGTTCACCATGATTTTTTGGATCAACTGCTAATTTTTCCTGTACATCCCGCTGAATAATTCGAATGATTTGTCGATCAAGTTTTTTAAGTTCTTTAACAGCTTTAGGGTGAAAATTAACTTTATACACAAGCATTCCACACTTTCAACATTGATTTTTAGTCAATGCTCAGAGAAGCAAATACGTCGTCAGCATCAATGAATGTTTCCGGCGAATTTTCCGCATCTCGTAGACGAGAAAGAAGCTCAAATTCTTCAATTAAAGCTGCTTGTTTGATAATCATCTCGCTCATTTCTTCGAATTGATGAAAACCTACAACGACCGTATCAATTTCTCCTTGCGCATTAGTGACGAAGAGTGGCACCTCTTGTGCTTTTTCTCTTGTTTGTTTGAAAGAACGTGAGACAGCAGTCGTTGAGATAATTTGATCCGCAGTAAGCGTCACAACCGACCGTTCTTTTGATTTCGAAATCATATAAAACTCCTCCTCAATCCCACTCTGCTCTTCACCTCGTTACAGTAATCTCAGTTTTCATAGATAGGCACCATGCCATTGAAACGTTGAGATGGATGAGTGAAAAGCACGTGGATAGTTTTAAATATGATATAGTAAACAATTTGTTTGCTTTAATAACTATATCCATCGTATCATATGTTTTAAAAAACGTATAGATAAACGTTTTAAAAGACGTATCAAAATACGTTTATTGATTTAACTTTTATCAACGACTACATTTCCTTCTTTGTCTAATAAGGGCGTCATCCCACTGAGACCAAGACCGCTTGTCATTATATAATTCACACCGGTCTCTGTATCGACAATGATTTTAATGATTCCTCCGCTCAGATGTTGTTTGGACTTCACGGTAAACCGTTTTTTCATTCCGCGTACACTCCTTGCTTCATTTTTTAATCAAGACATCTATTTTCCCGGGAACTTCGAGCTTATCAATGTTCAAACGTTTTATCTCTAACGTAATCTTTAAATCCTTCTCTTCTCCGCCCCAGCAAAATAGAGCTTAAAGTAAAACAATAACAGCATCCGAAAAGGATGCTGTTATTCGTAAACCAATTTTGTTGTTACTTTTTCGTCATGTAGACTCCAATGATTTTTGTGTATAACGCATCTAATTTCGCGTTTTCTTCGACCAAGATCGTTTCTTTTGTATTCACAAACAGTTGATTCGCTTCTTCAAATTTCCCGGCGTAAACGAGCAGTCTGATTGCACCGCGTTTGTCTCCGACGACTTCCGATGCGTCTTCACGAGCATACAGAAGCCGATCATATGCTTGATCCATGATTTCGATTTTCTCGTCTGTACTGAAGTTATTGGCATCCAGGTAAGCTTTCAAACGATTGGCGTAGTCCTTATAGTCGAGAACCGTTAAGTCTTTTGTAATCGATCCATATTGGCTTTCAAATAACTTAATTTGCTTATTTTCGTATTCAACAATCACTTTATAGAGAGCCTGTCCTTCTTTGGTCAACACCTTTTCCGCCTTCGTCAAACGAATGGTTTCTTTTTTCAACGCTGCAATCTGCTTATCCGCAACCTTTTTTTCCTTCTGCGTGTTCACTTCTTTAATCAGCTTTTTCAAGGCTTCCGCTTCTTTTCGTGCCTTCTTACGGTCCGTCATATACTGTTTTGATTTTTTGTTATACGCTTCCACTTTAGCGCGGTACACAGAATCCGTGATGTAGTCCGGTACTTTGATTCCACCCAGATTCCCCATATGGAAGAGTGTGCTGCCGTACGATGCTACGACTTTCGTTTGTTTGGCGCGATACTTTTTGTAGTCGAATTTTTTCTTGGCGACTTGAGTCGTCTTGGTCGAAGCGTCCGCTACACCACTGTTTACTCCGACACCCGTCAATACAAGAGCCGTTACAAGCGTACTTGCCACCGCTTTACGAACCGTTACTTTTTTCATCCTGTCACGTCCTTTTTTATGTGGGTTGTGTTCCAGTTAGTTTCTATTCCAAGGAAATAAGTAAATATATTCCATACCTTCAGTTTATCATGTCCGGATGCTGTTGTTGAACAGAATTCATATGGATTACCACTTTATTTTGTCTGCCGGAATGACGAGATAGATTCCTAAAATAATCAAAATTCCGAACAGGATATAATCTGTTGTCGGTAAGCCCCTCCCCAGGCAATATCCCCATCTTTCGTGACGATCATAGATCCCACAGCCGCAATCGTCTCCGTCATTTTATTGAGCTGGATGATCAGCATACTAAACAAAACCGTCTGGACGATAATCAAGACCCCAATCCATTTCTTCACATCGATTTCCTCCTGCTTAAGTTTGTAATAAAGCTACGATTTCCGGATAACGGTGTTTGACGGCAAAGTCGAGTGCCGTTCTTCCTTCCGCGTCTGGATGCTGTCGATTGGCACCGTGTTCCAACAATAATTTGGTGATTTCGGTTAAACCGTACTGACTCGCCAGCATCAAAGGGGTATTGTTCTCATTTAACGGATTTTCGATTTCAATGTCAGCTCCTGCTGCCAGTAATGCCTGTATCGCTTTGACATGTCCTTCCCCGACAGCCAGATGGAGCGGTGCGAAGCCGTTCCTTTCCATCCGGTTGACATCGGCTCCCGCTTCCGCCAGCATACGAATTTTCTTTATTTTTCCTTCTTGAGCTGCATAATGCAGCGGTGTATGCCCTTCTCCACTATCTGTCTGCCAATCCACACGTGTCCGGTCTTCGAGTAATCGCCGGAGAACCCGTTTATTCCCGGAACGGGCAGCGATAAAATGCAGTGCCGTAAAGCCGTACCCGTCAAAATCAAGGGCAGCACCGCGGTCAATCAGTTGGATTGCGATTTCACCCTGCTTTTCATACAAGGCGAGATGCAACGGTGTCAGACCATCCTTATCGCGTTGGTTGATATCCGCTCCATTATTAAGCAACAGCGTGACGATTTCGTCGTACCCTTCCTCGATTGCCCAGTGCAGTGCGGCAGATCCTTCTTCATCGAGCGCATTCAAATCATCTCCGCGCGCGATACATGTCTTCATCTTTTTGATATTTCCGAAAAAAGCATAATCTTGAATGGATTTTTTAGGCATATTACACTCCCCTTTCAACGAGAATTTTCTCGTATGGATATTATTTACAATTAAAATCACTCATGTTAAGATAACAGTATGAACAAGAAGCGCTTGAGTACATACTTGCTCCAAGCAACTTTAATGTCGAAACATAGTGGGAGGGACATAACCAATGAAAAAGCAATTGGCTTATGCCGGTTCATTCGCGTTATCTATCATCGTAATCATTGCGATTCTTAAATTAGTCGGAGTTGATATTTAAACTATTGACTGACGTTTGACAATTTAAATTAATGTATAGAAAAAGAAGGAGACGACTTACATCGTTACCTTCTTTTTTTTGCAAGTCGCGTCAAAAAGCGTTTCATCATTAAAAACTTTTTATCGTATATTAGATACATCGAAAATAGCGTACATGACGCATGACGCTTCACTTTATGATTTCAATTGTTTGAAACCGCAAGGCTGGTAATCGTCCGCTTGAACTTCGGATGATTCGCAATTCGACCTGTAAAGTTTTGGACCCAGTAGTCTGTAATCATCGGTATCTCTTGTCGTTGAATGACTTGTAAGGTGTATCGATTGATGTTGAACACCTTATTCTTTCTTCCTAAAGTTACGCAAACAGGATGTTAAGTTTCACTCATCGAAATCCGGATACTCTGTAATTTTGCGTCTACTGACACGTTTATCTTGTCCGATTTGATCCGTTTCTTTCAAATGGTACTGCACGACAAGTAACACCAACATGACCGCGGACAAAACAGATAAACTGGCGTAGTATGGCTGTACTTCCCGCTCCAGTCCAAAAGCGGACAAGACTTGCAATACCATCAATGCACCAAACATTCCGTGAAAATACCACCGGAAAAATTTCGGCAGACCAACCTGACCAAATGTCTCATACCAGACGTAAAGTCCTAAACCGAATGCAAAATTATTAAGCCTCTCGTAAGGAAGGACGAACAAGAGAATCCCGAGTCCAAGGAGCAGCCACGCCAAACGAATGGCCGGCTCAAAAAAGCCAGGATCAAGAGGTGGTTCTTCCGGTTCATCAATGACGTGCGCTGCCTGTTCTGCCTCTGTCAGCGGTCGAAAGCCGAGTGCTTCTTTTTCTTCGGCCAACTGACGCATCCGCTGTTTCATGCCAAAATAGAACGGGAACCGCTCTGTCGTGACCTCCCCTTCGTTCGTTTGACCATTGGCCTGCTCTTGGACGGAGACCTGATAAAGCGTCCGCCCCACCCGGTAACAGACCCAGTAATCGACGGTTTGACTGATCTCTCGTTTTAATTGAATCAGTGATTCTTGTTTATCCTTCATGCGGTGTGATCTCCTTCGTCGTAAGTTCCTTTAATTGTTGAGTCGTGTACAGCAAGAGGATGAATCCTGCGATAAGGCAGACGGTTCCGTTGGCAGAAAGATTAAATGGTTCTAAATAATCTTTTGATGAACCGGCCAATACAAAAAAGAATACGCCTCCCGACCAACGATAAAAACGGGCACGGGCTGTTTTCCCTTCAATATAGATCGGATAAAAGAAAGATAAGAACACAAGCGGAATATATCCCAGGATCGGTAACAGACCGGTCAATGTCGATAATCCGCACAGCATGAGCAAGAGAGCACTCAGGAGACGTAATTTGATGTTGCGCCGATCTGCGCGGTAGTTCATCGCCTCAGATTGAGAAAAAGGTGCTTTCAAGTACCCCTCCTCCATCTTTTGACGCATCCATTCTTTTTTCTGACGATAGGCGGCAAATGTATTTTTAAAAGGAATTCGAACAGTCGCCGTCTCCTCGTTAATTTCAATCATGTCCTCACTATTCAGGGCCGGTTCTTTCCGGGCAACACCTTCCCTGACGAATAACGTGCGTCCTTCTTGGTGATAGACGACATGATAGACTTCATCGTCGATTTGTTTTAACAATTGAATCATGCTGGTAGCTCCCTTTATTCTGCTCTATATGAATTAATACCATTGATCGGCTTCAGACGTTCAGCCGTATCTGATGAATGATTCCAGCCTCCTGTTTCTTCTCTTTTCCTTACCAAACTGCATTGACACCATACAGTAAAAGCACTCCTCCTGCTAAGCAGAAAAAACCGTATTGTCTGATGGATAATGAACTAAAGAGGATGACACCAATTGATAAGAGGAGACTGAGCACAAACGAATCGACATGATCGACCCCGTCTCCATGTCCGGATAGCGGCGTTTTGTTTGCGTACTTACATCGGATGAAGTACGTTCCTAACATCAGCAAAAAGAGTCCGGCAACAAGACCGATGAATGGTAAGATCACGAACGATCCCTCCAAGATATGTATTCATTTTCATTAGATAGCAAGTTTATTTTGACAAAGATATTATAACTAATAAATACGATATTTTCCTTTATTAAGTTTCATTCATGAAAAAAATCCCAAATTAAATGTTTAGAGATAGTAATCGAGGAACGTGATTTTCCTAGTCGGATATCGACAAGATGTTTAGAAATACCACATACAGAAAAAGCCGACATCGCTGATTGGATGTAGGCTTCGTTTGATTATCGTGAGTTTTAATAGATTGACCGTACTTCTCTTGATCGCAACAATTAATTATGAAGTTTTAAAACCTCTTATACGAAAGGCTTACAATTGAAGTCTACTAATTCATCCATGTCGAATAATAGATTTTCGAATTTAAATATTTTTACGGAAATACGACTATAAGTACAGAAAAGCAAGCAATGGTGATTAAAATCATCCCAAGCGTCATAGTTAGGTTAAACGTCCAATAGGGTATTGATTGATTCTTATAAACATCCAGTCTCTTGATCGGCAAGATAAATATTAACCAAATGGTAACCATAAAAAAAGCAGATAAAATACGTTTATCCGAAACTAACTCATCGATTGAAAATCTTATGACGATCCACAAGCCTATGTTAATCACAAATGCTGCGATGAAAGATCTTATTAATACTGATTTATTCATATGTCACCTCAGTTGTATTGATCGTTGATTCTTATTTGCTCTTCTTTTCTTGTATTCAAAAATAGCTCACGGAGACCATAGTACGGATTCTGTGTCCTCACCCAATGCATTACAATAATCTGAATAACGATCAGCTTCTTCTATCGAATCAATCAACCCATAACGATTTAGTGAAAAATTAAAATGCTGATGCAAATCACGCTCTAATCCATTACATAAATAGGAATGAAACGAGCCAGAGTCAAATCCCAAAACTTCGTATCCTACTTTTTTTGCTCCCTCTATCCCAGGTGGGTGGTGCTGTGACAACATTTTTTCCACTCCATATGGTTCAGGATTTTTACTGCTGAATAATTCTACATCTTTAAGAAAATCTACTATATACTGTTCAGGTAATCCGATGCTGATGATGCGTATATCAGGTAGATGAATCAAAAAACGCTTTAAAAATTCTTCCGCAGTATGTAAATCAGAAAAGACTTGAGGGAACAAAACATCACCAGTATTCCTATGTTCTTCTATCCAATGTTCGAATAACTGAAAGTTGTTAAGCGAAAGACCAAGTTGATCCATTTAGCGTTCTCTATTCACTTCAGAATTCCCCCATAAGATACTGGTATTAGGATATTGATTACAGAGACAATCACTCACTGATAGCACGGTTTCGGGAACAACCTTTTCATCCATATAATCTTTACGGGGTGTTGGCATAACAAGAAAATATCCTGCTGATATGTAATTCAAATTTTCGTCTCCTTCTCATACGAGATTACTATGATACTCACAAAGTATTTGAACTTTTAATGAATCTTCATGCTGAAGTGTTTGAATAGAAAGGAAATCATCACATGAATAAAGAACAGGAAACGATTATCGTTAAATCATTCTTCGTCAAACGGGTGCAAGAACGTGTACTCCATGAACTGTTTTCCCCTAAAAAACGAGATCAAGCTCTTTATCGACTGGACCACTTGTATAAAAATATGCTCAAAAATGACTACTTGATTGAAATCCCCCCACCCAATTCGTGGCATGAAGATATTTATGACTTATTAAAACAACATGGTGCACCAGATACCTGTTACTGTTTGTCAGAGAATGAATGGATTAATGGAAAAGAATTATCTTTGAAAGAAGCACTTGAACATGCCGTCGGATTTGGCTTTTCCTCCATCATTTCCTGCATCCCTGGTGAACTGGCTTACTTCGAGGCAGAACAATCATTTGGGGCACCACCTCGTTATTTACTATTGAAACCTACATATAACTAAAATACGAAGGAGGATTTGCAGATGTTTTTGATTAGAAACGATTTAATCGATATTTCAGATCAAGAGGAGACGTTAATTTATCCTGATCACCTACAGATTTTTTTATATCGGGATGCTGAGGTCATTAAACACCGCTGTGCTTTACTCATCCAACTGGATGAATACGAAGATAAATTATTCAAGCCAACTGAAGTCCTTGAACTCCTTGGTATTTGTGAGGTTCTTTCTCATCGACATTGTTTCCCTCATGAACCATGGAGGTTGAAGTCAGCAGACCCTCTCATTCAAGATTTGCATTATTTTTTGCAAAAATTAAAAAGTATGTGTATACAGGCTGTTTATCAAGATCGACTGATTTTCTTCCTAGGATTATCCTGAGACTGATTTTAAGCAATTAATTTATAGATTACATTTTAGTGAATCAGTCACCCCAAAAACAAATCAACGTGTTCTCGTATACAGACGCGATACACATTCGCTTAAGCAATTCTAAAAATTGATGTAGTTCCATTATTAACTTATTTGATTGATGGATCATCCAAGGTTCGTTTGGATAATAATGTGTCTGATTCACTAACCATGCTTCCTTCGGCGTACAATACCGTTGAATGAGTAGTTCACAAATTCCAATCAACTCGTTCACTTCTCTTGCTAAAAACAATCGATCCGCATAGGAATCAAGATGAATCAGCAAATCACAACGATCAGAAACGCTGGAGAAGTCTTGAATCAAAAAAATGTGGACACGAATCGGGTAACGGAGAATATCTTTTTCTTCTTCTGGAACTTCTTTTAAGCTCGTACTAATACCAAACATATTTTTGCCTCCCCTTTCTTTAAGATTTGCAGATTTTGATTTCTCTTACTCATAGTAGTCGATGCCGTCACCTTCAGGTAATAACGCTTTCACCTTGTCCTCTGTATCAAAACAGGCTTCATTCGAAAACAGATAATAACCCATAAAATCATGCTCGATCCTGATAAATGACATCTCATCCGTTGTATTAACAACAGGAACAATCATTTCTTTTTTTAAAAACCACCGTTTGACCATTCTAGACTCAAACGTCAGGCGATTCGTAAACGAGAGGAAGTAAAAATCGTTTGCAGCAGCATACCAGTACGTCTCGTCCAACAGAAGTTCCAGTTCGCTGGCATCGTTCACTTGAACACTGTAATAAGGTCTGCGCTTATCCGGTGAAGACTTCGTGTAAGACAATTTTTCCCGCTGAAAAAACAACTCTATATCCTCATCTGTAAACCCACCACCAAACGTCACGAAGATTGGGAATCGATTCAGACGTATCAAAAAATGCTTTAATACATCGTTCGAATCAGCTTGGTAGTCTCTTTTCTCATCGTTCGGGATACACCCCATCGAGTAGATTGATTTGATGTGTTCTGGTTCATCGATGTCTAAATAGCGTTCCTTGATCACTTTTTTATGATCGTTATGCTCCTCGAGATAGATATATAGCATAAGTCCTCCCTCCACGTATCCTGTTTGTTCTACATTCATTAAACGAAAATCCCCTATAGATCGTGGTTCAGTTATGAATATAGCTACTACTTTCTCAGTCATAGAATTCAATGGTACCATCGTCAGGAAACACTGATTTCACCTTGTCCTCGGTATCAAAACACGCTTCGTTCGAGAACAGATAATAGCCCATGAAATCACCTTCAATCGTGATGAAGGACATCTCTTCCGTCGTATGAATGACAGGAACGATACGTTCTTTTTTGAAAAACCATCCTTTGACCATTCTCAGCTCAAACGTCAGGAGATTCGTAAAAGATAGGAAGTAAAAATCGTTTTGAGCCGCATACCAATAGGTCTCATCTAGCAAAAGCTCAAACTCTCTAGCATGATTCACTTGAACGCTATAATAAAGGCGCTTGTTTGGTCGAAACTTTGTATACGATAAATTGTTCTCATGAAAAAACGGTTCGACCTCATCCTCCGTAAAAACTTCACCGAACGTAATAAAGATTGGAAAGCGATTCAGCCGCATCAAAAATTGCTTCAAGACTCGATTTGAAGCAATTTGATAGCTACTTTTTTCGTCATCTGGAGTACCGTCCATCGAATAGATGAAGTCGATACGCTCTGGTTGATCGATGTACAAGTATCTGTCTTTGATGACTTTTGCGTGATCCATATGTTTCTCAAAATAGACATTCAGTATGATTTTTCCTCCTCTTTCTCAATCAATCCATCTGCCTACTGTTCGATTTCATCTTCAGGAAAGAATGCTTCTATCTTTTCTAATGCATCGAAACATGCTTCGTTTGAGAAGATCAGGACATTCTCGAAATCAAATCCGATTTTCAAAAACGTCGTCGGTTCCGTCATATCGACCACTGGTACGAGTCTTTCTTTTTTGACGAACCACCGTCTTGTACTCCGCGTTTCAAATTTCAATAGATTCGTCAAAGAAATCAAATAGTAGCCATTGTAACTAGCCAATGAAAGTGACTTCTCTAGCACTTGAAGCAAGTCTTCTGGTTGATTTACTTCAATGATCATATAAGTCTCACGTTTATTAATCGAAGTCTGCGTATAAGGTAACTTTCTTTGCTTAACCGTAGATATCACATCTTCTATTTCTGAATCAGTCAGTTCATACAACCCAAAGGATAGATAGACGGGAAAACGATTCAAACGCGTGAATAATTGCGTTAAAACTTTCTCATCTGAGATGATTTCATTTTCATTCGAGTCCTCGCTATAATACTCGACTAAAAAAATGGTTTTCAGTCGTTCTTGTCCTTTCATCACTACATGGTACTCTTTGATTATTTTCGCGTGATCCGGTTTTTCTTCGATATAGATGTGCATGTTGCTTCTCTCACTTTCGCTGGATTGCCTGCTAAGCGATGATGAACTACCTCTATAAACTTCACTTATGTTTGACAGTGAGACCTATCTATTTCGTTTAAGAGATAGCTGCGATGAGACAATCCATCCCATCACAAACATCGTCTGTAGGGGAAAGCGAATCACTTGAATCATCATCTCTGTTAATTAACAGTTTTAGTTCCCACGAGTTTTTGTGATTAAGATATGAGTTCTTTCAGGAATCTCAATATCCTCCAACTGTTCAAGTTCTAAAGAGAGCGTCATACTTTTTTCTTTAGGATAGGACTCTTCTCCAAGCCAACATGTATATAGTTCAAAGGATTCCCCCTCGTCTAAGAACTCGTTCATGAGTGTAAACAAATACTGCAATTTTTCTTTTGACTTCACTGAAACAACGGAATCGAAAGGTTCTACGATTTCGATGCCCCAGTGACTTGAAATCTCATATACATACCATTTATGAAACTGTGAAGTTTTAACATGGTAGAGACAATTCTCATCTGCAAAACACCGCCCTATATAAAATGGAAGTGTTTCATCTTCGTCATCCAAATCTAGATACTTATCAGGTATCTGCCTATCCATACAAATATACGAAGCTAAGCTCATCTTTTTTTCCTCCTTCTTCTTTTTTATCTGTGTCGACCTGGATTTGCCTCTTCATTCTCTATATTTCCAAAGTGCGCAATCTGTCCATTGGTACAGAAATGATCGAGCATACCAAACCGTCCATTTGCATCGCGTGTCACAATAAAGTTATACGGCATGCACAACATGAACTCTGTCATGAAGTTCTCGAGCGTTCGTCGAGAGGGCTTTGAGTAATTCGTTGGCAGGAATCCAGAAGTGATTTCTTTTCGGTTCAGCAAATGCAACAAACGATCTTCGAAGACGCCTTGCCAATTCGTATCGGTTAATGTCATCGCATGGATCGAGTCCTCATCATTTAAAACGCCACGGCCGCAAAAGACGACCTCAACCGGGAACGTCGCATTTGGTAAGACAGCATCAAAAAAGTTTTCGTACTCCGTTCCCGAATCCTTTAATTTCTCATAAATGACTCCTTGCATGGTCACCTCTTGATTCGAAACCAGGACGATGTCCTGATCTTGTTTGCGAATTCTTAATACCGTATCGGATTCTTCAGAGAGCATGTCCATTGGGGGAATCGTCAAGCCTTCTAAAAACCGTTCCAGTTGTATGGATTCCGTCGTGATGAAATGGGATACGATTCCCCACTCCTCATAATCCTGCTGCTGTTTTTTGTTCCGGGGACGTTCTAGCAGTTTGATCTCAAACGGATAACTGTATTGATTCAGCTGAATACGGACAAGCTCTTTCCAGTCATCACGAGGTAACAGTTGCCGGTAAACACTAACTGATTCGTTTGGTTGAAAGATCATTTGTCGCTCCCCTCGTCGAATTACATTTGGAAATACTCCACTTTCCTCAAACGCTGTCATCAAATTCTCACCAAACAGTGTCACGCTCTGTTCCCATGGATGACCAAGGTAGCCCCATTGAAAATCTCGGGCGATGAAAAAATTATAATCTCCGTCCGGTAATGCCGGGATGATCCAGTCGCCCTCTTCATCCCGATCAAACGGCAGTCTTGGGTCGACCCAGTAGCCTTGATGATTCCAGTCGAGCGCCATGATACGCTCGCCTTCATCTGTCAACGTAATCGGAATATGTGACAGCACCGTTTCGATTTCTTTCCACTTCACATCACGGGTCGAATACGTCACGAATGGATGCGGCACTTGAAAGGACGGAAATTCGGTCGTGCTTGGCGAAAAGTGAAACTGACGACAAATGACGTTCCATACCTGTTCATCTTCTGCACCCGTCATCGGAATCCAACTCCAACTATTCATTTGGAACGCTATCTTCCATCAGCTCGAAAGTTGCACCCGGAGGATACAAGACGGTATAACTATCTTCTGATTGGACCGCAATTTTCGGGATGCCATGGACATCATGTTCTTTCATCCCCTCAAAGATCAACGCGACTGCTGCCTCAACATCGACGACATGGTAATAGATGTTCGTCGTACCGCTACCGATCTCTCCCCCTTCGCAGGATCCGTTTCCCGTGTGAAGCAGACCTTCATCAATCATCTCTTCCATCATATGACGTCGTTCCAGCGCTTCTTCTTCCTGACCAGTGTCATATCGAAACTGGACGACCAGTTCTGTATAATCAATTTCCTGTAACTCTCGATATCCTTGACGTTCTAAATCCTCGACCAGCTGCAGAATCTGTCTACCTAAGCGTTTGAAGCGAGAGACGCGTATCTCTTTCACATCTTCTTCTTTTACCCATGCTCCAACGATTCCTTGATGCTGGACGATCACGAGTCCTTCAGTATAAATGGTTTTGTAGAACGTATCTGACCCGTTCCGTTTCGTCAGCTGTATCATGTGATTCCTCCTCTAGTCTCGTTGTCCCCTCAGGTTAAAGCGCATGCAAATCATGATCCTCTAAATAGCCTAAGAACGTATCTTGCAGTTCACCATCTGTTTCAATCGTCTCGAGCGGTTCTCCCTCTTCGTCGACTCGGAAGAGAGTCATTTTCACTTCAAGCTCGGACCCACTTAGTCCTGAACTTCCATCGATAATGCCAAAGACGTGAGAGACCGTGTCGATGATTGTCTGTTCCATCATCTGCATCATTCGTTTTTGATCCGCTTCGCTCGACTTCTGAAATAGTGCGATGCAAGCTGTATAATCGTTGCCGTCGGGATTTACGTTCTCCTGATACAGTTCTTTGTAATCAGCCATCCCTTCCTGTACGACAGTTTGATAGACGGATTTAATGAACGCTTCCATGTCTTGATTCATTTTCTTGTCCTCCTTTTAAAATCATAATGATATGTAAATAAATTACCAGAAATTCTTACTTCTATACCACCAAACTTGTCCTTGGATTATTGTCATCCTTAACCCACTCGACATCGGTATATCCACGCTGCACTGCGTTTGTATAGAAAGCTCTTGAATCCATCTTTTGTTTACAATAGATGAGAATCGCAATCTGGCAATCACTTTTTTGAAACCATTCATATGTCATTCCGACGTCTTCTATCTCACCGTTTTGAAATACAAATAGCTCAGCAAAAATGAGATAGTTACTAGGTCTCTCTAACCAACAAGATAGTTCTCGTCTTGTTGCATCACGATCCATAGTGAACTCCTTTTCTCCATCACCAATTCCATCATCATCGGTCCAGATGAGGAATTCAAAGCTGCGGGGAATAAAAATACTGCAGTTCCTGTTCTTCACTAGAACTCCCCCACGTACAAACCGCATATCCTTTTGCTGTCAATGTCGAGACCATCTCAAAGATTGGTAAGTCCCCATCTTCTTTCAGACCAATTTCTAGCACTTGATCAAGTAGTTTCTGACAGTGCGACGACTCATTATTTTCCGCACAAGAAATCACATACATTGAATGATCATCGCTGACGAGCGCAATGGCTGTCGGTAGCTGCTCGATACCAAACTCGGCGATGCCAATGTAATAGGGGTCTTCTCCTATATGGACCGGAATTTCCATGCGAGATGTGAATCCCCTCAATTCTTCTTCACGTTCGAGTAGCCGCCACAACTTGTAATAATCAAATATCCTCCGTGACTGAAAATCATTTCCCACCCGTGTTACCAAATAAAAGCGAAACGCATCTAATTCATGTCTTTGCCCTAACTCGGTACGTAACATCTCACTGCTCTTCTGTTTGAATTGCACAATTTCTTCTGGAAACAAAAGCATCTCACCGACAATGCACAGACAACGAATCGCCGATTTGGTGTGTGATAACCAAGGGTACACGTGAGTCGCATCTTCATGTTCTTCTATGTATATTTTCATGATCACGACTCCTCTCTTTATTCAATCCCACCGACAGGTCGTGCTTTCGTTTACTTCAAGCCGTAGATGAATCAGGGTATTTGCGTTCATACCTGAGAGCGTCAGAGCGCGAGTCGCTCCACCCGTATAGGGCAATTCGAAAACGACACCTTTCATCTCTTTTAGTAAAAAGAATGCCAAGTGAAGGTCGTATTCACTCTCATACAAAAGATTCCACAATGCTTCAGTAAAGGCTGTTTCGTTTACCGCATACAGTTTCATGAACTCATTTTCATCCAACATTTGAAGCGCAGTAAACACTTTCTCGTTTGGAATCCGCGGTTTTTGAATGATCAAGGAATAACCTTCCGCCAGCTTCTCAAGCAGTTTCGATTTACTGTCCGGAATATCCTCTTCTATCACGGATGAGGGCAGATCGTTGATTTTCAACGGAAGACCAAATTCATATTCAAACGGGTCGTCAAATTTCAGAAGTTCTGCATAGGAATACGTTGTTTTCATCGACTTAGTCCTCTCTGCATTAGCTTGTTTTTAAATCCTTTTTAACATCTACTGTAATCAATTTTTCGGATATGAATACTAAAACATCTCACCCTCACTTGAATGGTTACTTCAACAAGTTTAGGTGAGACGCTTTGAATCGCTGGTATTGAATTATTCGAAGTCCTCTTCAAAATCTTCATGTTCCCCGATGACAAGCAAAATACCGGTCACCTGATCCGCATCTCGTCGTACGCGAACCTTGTAGTGACCGTCCCCCATCAACTGGACGGCAACACCAAACGGAAACAGAAAGATTTCCTCCTCCATCAATTCATCTGAGATCGCGATGTAAAAAGGATCAATATCATCGTCGAACTCAAGCGTGTTCCGAATTTCCCAGTCAATGGCCTCGCGTTTCCCGTAATCCGCTGTATTCATGACGACGAGCTGTGAGGACTCCACTACCGCATAACCTTCAAGAATATCAAAGTCATCCGCTGCAATATCTGCGTGATCCTCAATCGTCAAGTACACCAGATTAATTTCCGGCTGATCATCTTCGTTATACCAGACCGTCCATGTCGAATCAGGTGCAACTGGAATCGTGATGTTAACTTCCGGATCCGGTGCGAGAAAAGCTGGGTCCGAAACGATCATATTACCTTGTTGATTATGAAAAGTACCTAGTTTTTTCATCGTATGTCACTCCTCATTATTCAATAAATTGATTTTTCTACTTAGAATTAAACATAGCTGTTTTCTTTTTACGCGTCGTCCTCATCAAACGATTCATACAATTTCTTATTCCATTCGGAGCAACGGGCTATCCAGTCCGGTTCACTCGTTTTTAGATATGTAAAAGCTTCTTCAGCCAGTTGTTCGTGCTCTTCTTCAGAAGATAGTCCTTTCATCACAAAATACATTCCATCATGATTGGCTACAACGTCTGACCCGACTGTAAATCGTTCTTTCCCTTTTAAAGAAAAGATTGTCACTTTATTTGGAGGAATGAGGTCTCCTTCAGAGTTAAGATAACCGGTTAACGGGATGACTGCCGTCTCGATATAAAAATTTTCACTGTACTTTGTAATATAAAACATCAAGAGTTCCTGATGGGTATCTTGTTTCCGTCTGAAATGTGGATAGCTCCCTTTAAATCCTTGTTTCCTCAATTCAGGGACAATAATTTTTTTAATGGCTTGAGCCATCATTTTTCGATTTCCTACCGGTACGATTCCCATTTGCTCAGTTCCTCTTCTCCGTTAGGCTGGATGATACTTTTTGACAGAGGTATCCGACGATATGATCATGGGTCGTTCTTTCCTCCAAGTCATCGTTTTCAACCAATTCGTCAATCGCTTCCGAAATGACGTTCCACAGTTCCGTATTCTTATATGGATCGTATGGCGTTTTCATTGCTTATTCTCTCCCTGCTTTTCTTGTCGTTCCCGCCACTCCATGAACCCTTCCGTCTCTTCTTTTAAAAAGCGCAACCAAAGTTCATACGTCCGAGCGTGTTCCTGCCATTCCTCCATGAACTCGATCTTTTGAATCGAATCATCGAGCTGATCCATCAACAAACGGGTTTCCTGCAGCGTCTTTGCATCGTCCTCCGTCTCACTTAAATACAAATCTTCATTGAGATGATGGAAGGCGTACCACAGCCAATTCAACAGATGACGAATCATCGTCTCGATTGCCAGTTGTTCCTGCCGACCGCCGCGGTCAATCGCCGTCTGTAGATATTCAAGACGGTTGTCTTCTTCAAAAAAGAAAATCCCAAACCACCGATACGGTCGTACGTCTTCCGGCAAATCATTCATCCACTGCTTGAGGACAGGTTTCAATAATCGTTCATTCAAAGGATGAATCAGCAGTTCATGCACATCTTCTTCTCGTTCACATACGGTCAGCAACCAGTCCGTGAACTGCCGTTGTCGCTGAATGTCCCATACGAGTGCTTCCTCTATGAATTTGTTCATCTGCTGTAAAAACACGTTTCGCAATCCCTGTTCTTTCGCAAGATAAGCGGAACGTAATGATGAGAAGTCTGAACGCTCTTCCTCTTGCAACAACTGCTTTAAAAATGTTGTCGGCATGCCTGACCCTCCCGTTCCTTGTCAGCTTACGTGTTAAAACGTTTTTTGCTTTTATTCATGTAGCCCCATAGGAACACGCCCGTTGCGAGTAACAGACCGGCGTCCAGATATTTTATGTCCGGTACATGTCTGTAACTGATGTTAATCAGGACATAACTGATAAAGCACATCGTTTTGACCCAAAACGGCAGCATTTTTCCGCTCGTCGACATGATGAGGAAGGGAACTGCAAGGATGATCATCACGTACGGAGATAAAGACCAGGGTGTGACAAGCGGAATCACCCCTACTCCGAGAAGTACATATGCAAACCATGTCGCCCTCTTGTGAAACGTCAACTGTTCTTCTTGACTCGGCACCGGATCCGGTGTGATTTCCTGTTGATATCCTTCTGCCTGCTTCTCGGCAATCAGTTCCTTCACGCGACGTCGAGCTTGATAACGAAACGTAAACCGTTCTTCCGTTTTTTCATCGATATCTTCATCGAGCATCCATGGTTCATTGACTCCAAAAAATGCCTGAACTGTCCGCCCGTCGCGATAAATGGTCCAGGAATACATCAAGCTGCCGATTTGTTTTCTAAGTATGATCATCAGTATATTTCATCTTCCCTTCATGAACTCTATTTTGCTGGATAAATCGGTTGATCCAATCTGAAATCATACATCTCGGTCCAGATATTTAAGCGGGTGTCATTAATAATGACAACGTCCCGTCGCCATTTCACACTTACCTCTCTACACGGATATTCCCAGTAGACACGCCGCTGTTCTTTTGTTTTTTGATCTTCCATGATGCCGAGCATCGCAAATCCCGTCGTCGCCCCACCGCTCGAACGGTAAAACCGTAACGTATACCGCTCGTCCGGAGAAGTAACCGTCTTGTATAAATCACCTTGCGGTACGTATTTGATATCTACGGCGAAGAGCGAGATGTAGATTTGCCAGGCCAAATATCCCGCCAGCAGTATGCCAAGTAGACTGGCGATGATTCTAATTTTTTTCCACACGTTCATTTCCTCTTTTCTTGCTTTTTACCATGACGCACTGATCCCGTACAGCAGTAGAAAACCACCGACAACACAAAGATAGCCGTACTGTTTGACGGATAAGGAACAAAGGAGAAACATCACGACCGATCCAATAATTGAATCTGTTCCGTTAGCCGCGTCTAAAAAGGGTGTCTCGTCTGGATGTTTGGATCGGACGCATTTCAGACCCAGTCCGAACAAAGCAAGGACGACTCCGATTCCGATGAATGATACGATCATTTTTCCCCCGATTCGTTAACTTATCATTTCAACTACGTCTTGTTTGAAAAGTCGGTTTCATTAAAAAGCCACTTTTTCGCTCATCCGCTTGAAAAAGTGGTGCTTACTATGTCGTTACCCTTCGAGTTCCTCGAGAACGTTCTCCGGGTTCAGCTCGAGTCCTTGCAGACTGGCATTCCAGTTGAGTCCGCAGTACAAACCGTCTTGAATCATGTTCGGTAACCAGCCGTCTCTAAAGACATCGAGATCGAGACGAATCAAATGATAATTTTCCCATCCGTCTGTCTGACAGGCACGTGCGCCTTCTTCCGTCGAGAAGAACAACAAGACATCCGTTTCCTCTTGATTCGACGGGCAATAGGCCCAGCCCGACTGCTTCAATTTCGATAATCCGTAGACAGCTTTTGTCTCGAGCACGGTTTCAAAGAATTCATCCGCTTGCATGGCACTTTCTAATAGCTGTTGCTCTTGTTCCATAAAGGCTGCAAGCGCCGGGGCAACCGGGAACAATTCCTGTTCCTCGTGATCCCACAGGACGATCGTCTCAGCGTCCGGCAAGAGATAACCGAGCTCATCCCCGGAACCGTCTGTAGCAATCCGGAAAAAGCCGTCCGGATAGTCTTCTGCATCTGTCGAGTTGACATGGACGATGTCTTCCCATGTCCGCTTGATATACTGTTCGTCCTTGATCGGATGAAATTGCCACTCACCGGCTTCGAACTTGTTTTCTTTTTTAAAGTACGCCCGCAACTCGGACGGCAACGAAAAACCGAGTTCTGCCTCGACTTCCTGCAACCGTTCTTCTGTAATGAAGGGTAAACCGATCTGATGTTCCATTTTCACTACTCCTTTATGTACAAATTCGTTTCTTCCATTTACGTCTCTGTATCAATGATGTGATCGATCTCATAATTATCCGGTAATATCGTTTTTAGCTGATCTACCGTCTTGAAGACATCTCCATTCGCGAACCACATGAAACCGAGCGCGTCATGCGAAGGAAGAATGAACGGCAACCCATCACGTGCATCGAGTACATGCGTATATTCCGCTTCTTTGAAAATCCATTTTCCAGAGATCTTTAATTGATACATGGGTCGCGTAAATGTGATGATAAACGTTTCATTCCAAGCGGCTCGAAAAAATGTCTCGGCTAACACGAAATGTAAATCATTCGCATTCAACACCTCGATACAACAATAAAAATCCGTGCGACGCTGATTGCCTTCATATCGTGGATGTTCGTGACAATTTAGTGGTCGCAGCTTTAAACGATCCAGAATATGCAGATCATCTTCTCTCAATTCATTAAAACTGGTCGTAATGTATAAGGGAAAACAATCATAACGCACTAGCACGTCACATAACACTTTTTCTGTCAGTTCACTCATGTAGCTGTCTACTGCATGGTCATAACACATGACTTCATATACGGTTTGCGTTTGACCAATCACGTTGATCTCATACTCCTGAAATGTCCGCTGGATACTTTTTTTCTGAAAAGGGATTTCGAAGATTGTCAGCTCATTCATGCCTTTTACTCCCTTTAGATTCGTCACTTCTCAATTTTACCGATTAAAGTTCTTTCCTGCAGGATAAAGTCCAATCAAGCGCCTGCCGTAATGAACTTTTGCTTGACCCATCCGGATCTGAGTTACGTCATATTGTTCCTTAAAATATTCAACGACTGCCTCGACGATATGAGACGGGTCGAGGACATGGAGGACGAATTCGATTGCTTCCGGTCCATAGTCATCTTCTAAGAAATAACCGTTCCCGGTTACTCCAAGAAATTCTTCGAGATCTTCCTCAATTTTCGTACGACTCTTCCAAACGGCATCATACTGTTCCTCGTTGCAGGTCAGCTGAACGACGACTTCCTTAAAGTCCTGTTCATGGATTAACCGGTAGCCGTCTGCAACCTTTGCCTCCACCAGCTCCCGGATATAGCCATCCATGTTGAAAAAACGGGAGAATTTCTGTTCAACTTTCCGGTTCTTCCATTATCTCTCCGACGATGCCCTGTAACGTATACAGCGTCCGGCCATCCTTAACATACATCCAGTAATGATCACGACCATCTTTCGTTCGAATGACTTGCATCCTGTCGCCCTCTCCTTCACGTTCTCTCTATTTCTTAGAAGTGAGATTTTTCTGTTTTGAATCCTGTATTCCCTCAATCAATCTTCTTGACCTGACCTCTCGTCGATCATAATAAAATTGGCAAGGGTCATGATCTGTCCTGCATCTACCTGTTTCGGACTTGCCGATACAGCGGAATGATCCGTTCTCTCGGTCCGATGACATCTACACCTTCTCCATCCGGTCCGACCGCAACGACGGCGTACGAGACATCGATTGCCGGAAAATCTTCTGTGGCTGATAATGCATCCTCTCCATCAGTCATTACGGAATAGAGATAATTTTTCTGACCGTGACATCCACACGCGTATAGAAATGGAATCATTTCCCGTAACGTTTTTTCCTGATTAACGATGAGCCGTATGCTGATCTCATGTGAAGATTCTCCTCCATCAACGAGCTCTGTTCCGTTATTGCTTGACGTCTGATACGGTATGTCGAAGGATGTTAGAACCGCAATCGTTTCCTCCATAGAAAAATCAAACACATCAAAGACCATACAGATTGGAAATGCATTCGTTTGTCCGAGTAACCACATCGCATCCTCGCTGGCAACTTCTTCGGTTGATTGGTTAATCGCGAATCCCCACTCAAAATAAATATTGAGATGTTCATACTTTTGAAAACGCTCATCCTTCGGTATATTGACTTCTAGATGATGAACCTGTTTGTAGTGATCGACTAACATGTTGCTTTCTCCCTCTCTTCAGCAACGTATGATTGCGCGTATATTTCTTTGAAATAATCGTTTTCAGCTTCTTGACCGAAACCATCAGTTCCTGTTGAGCATGTCGTTTATTTTCTGAAGTAATCACTACGTTATTTTTACAAATTCACAATATAATTCATATGTAATTTTCATTTTCTTTCTTCACCGTCTAAACAATGTCTAAATGAATTTCCATTTACACTTCATATTATATAATCAGATAACATTATTGGGAATTTTTATTTTTAATTGTTAACTTCTGTTTTTCTATCTTCACCTCAACTATATTTCCCAAATTATTGGTATAATAACATCATTATTAAATGAATGTGAAAGGAGTTTGTACATGAAAAAATTGTTGTTTGGTTCACTCATTGCCGCTACTGCACTAGCAGGTTGTGGTGTAGACGCATCAACACAAGTTAAAAATACTTCCTATGATGGAGCATACTTAAAAATCGGTGTAATTGGAGAACAGCCTGATCTCCAAGAGAAAAATGTAAAGTTTTCAACACTCTCATTTGAAGAATTGGAGGACACGAATCAGATTTCCTCAAAGTTTGATGCGGTGTTCATCACAAAAGATAACCTAAAACAGGCAGATGAAGAGAAGTATGTGACGGTGTACCGGAAACTCGATGTTCCGACCTTCTTCTTAGAGACAACAAAGGGGTTTCTCCCCTTCGTATTTGAAGATTTGTCGTATGCCAATGCGAGCGAAGTGAATGATGCCTATGTATCCGGTTATCTGCAAGAGACAAAAGATAGCTATCGCTTCTGGGAATACGGATTAAACAACAATCAAAAGAACGATAAAAAGATCAAAGATGTCTATTCACGGATTTTCAAGACGATTGCAGAAGTGAAAGCATAATAAAAGGAGTGTAACCGGGTCTTTTTCCATCGCCTGGTTGCACTCCTTTTACCGTAGTTCACTATGACGTTCATTCAACGTCCGCGATTTTAATCGTCTCGTGTTGATACGGATGATCTGAAAAGTTCACAACAAAGTCAAATCCATTGCCATCATAATTCACCCATAGGAAGAAACATTTCCGCTCGTCATCCGAAAAATTTAACCTGAACTTTTTAAAATAAAAATCATTTTTTGTCTCATCGATTTCAATCGTTTTCTCGCTTGAAAACAATACACTCTCGTTATTGTATGCATCTTGATAGGCTTTAGGAAAATAATGAAGAAATGCTTCTTCTGAAGTGATGGTCAATCGATGATAGATATTCCTCCGGTCAAATCTTGTGCTGCTGTCAGCGTCAGGTGAAAGATTGATTTTGCCCGAACCACTCATACTATGAACGTACAGTGGATAATGATTCAACTCCAGTAAAAATTCTCGAATATTCTTGCTGTAAAGAGCCATCCCGTCTTGCCACGACTCTTCCAACAGCTGATCCATATCGATATCTGCGTATTCTTCATCATCCTCATGACAGTGAAAACGAACTTTCCCTTTATTCTCGGATGGAAAAACAAAAGCAGTTCCTTCACCGACCAACATACTATCCAATTCCATTATCCCGACTCCTTCATTCGTCATCTGTGAAGTCAATTCGTACGCCGACGATTTGCTTCGAGACATCATACTGTATGTCAACATCATACAGTCCGTCTCCAAAACCTGACGTCGAGACAGCTCCAAACGAGACAATGCCGGCCTGGTCGTCGGACGAAACAATTGTCTCAAATTCCATCGCTTGATTCTGACGATAAGCTGTCCCATCAAAGATACCGGCCAGTACCGAGTCCACGCCGATTGGTTGATCCTGCCGGTGCCATTTGCCACTCCGCTTTTTATCCCCTTCAAAAACAAGCAATTGCTTAACCCATTCGTCTTCCGTGTAAATAATAACTGCGGTCCAACTTCCTGATTTCACATTCGACAAAATCAGTTGTAAATCGGTATCTTCCTCTAATCCGTAATAAGGATCTGTCACAATCAGCTCGTTGCTCTCTACCGTGAAACGACCAAGTCGGTACGTCTGATTCGTTTTTCGTTTCGGGACATGCCAGTCGACGAACTCTTCCAAAGAAGACGACGGATATTTTGCAATTCCCGTCTTTTCATTCCATCTAAAGACGAGTTCCTGCAGGAAACGTTTTCGAATCCGGTAACACAGCTTGTCACCCGTTAGATTTTCACCGATACAGATCAAGTCATCGGGCAAGCCAGCCGGACGCTTCTCATTGTGACGAACAAGATCGATCGAAACTGTTCGTTTGGTTGGTAGAGGATACAAGGTCCACTCGCCAAACTGTGCACCGTTCGTCTGCAAGAACAGGTCTTTGTATTCATTCGGAAACAAAATACCTAAGACACGTTCCGCTTTTTTCAGGTCAACGGCTGATACCCCGGGCATTTTTGAATCGGGATGGAGGTGTTTAATGAGTTTGCTCACGATATCATCGCTCCTGTTCATGGTGTTTAGACGGCTTCAGGCAACCAAATAATTAATATAAGTGCCAGTACCGTTTTCGAAAATTGTTTTTCTCCAGACACCATGGCAATAACACCAGTCCGACTAGCGTCATGGCAAGCAATACCAGTCCTAGATTAAAGTAATGCGCTCCCGCTGCTAACGGAATACTCAAAATCCGGAAATCTGCATTCGGAAAATAACCGAGTCGGTTGAAAAACACGTTTCCAAAAACACCGCCTCCCATCAACAGAATGGAGATGATTAACATTTTTTTCTTCAATATGAACAGCTCCTATTTAACGTCTATGTATGATTTCTACCATATGTCATCCTAAAACTGTTCCGAACAACACCACAACTAAGGCCATCGTCAGCGACCAGACGATGGTTTTCCTATTGTTCCCTTCAATTCTTACATACCAAAGCGGAAAGATATTCATGACTAGCAAGCCAAAAGACCGGTACAGCTTTTCCTCTGCAGCATCCCACCCAATCCACGCGGTTACACTCACCAGGACCAACAACAAAACGGTCACGCTGATACTGATTGTCCAGACACGACTGCCCGGTTGCAACCGATTAAACAGAAAAGCCACGACCGTTCCGATACAGACAATCAGACACAAACTATATAAAACAAGCTCCACTTTCATTCCTCCATCTCCGTTCGATATTTCTTTTACGTATTTCAAGGTTAATCGGTTTCGCCTTCAAACAACCGGTCGTCATTAATTTGTGAATATAGAAAAAGCCAGCCTCCATAAATCTGGAGAACCAGCTCTTTGCATGTCATACATTCCTTTTTTGATGACTCTTCTCATTTTTACTTTGTAAAGCTCTCAAGAAACTTACTCGCTTCACTGTTAAATTTCCATGTCACACCAAATTGATCAATCAGCATTCCGAAACTGGCCGACCAAGGGGTGTTTGATAAAGGCATGATGACAGTGCCTCCTTCAGAGAGACCGTTAAAAAGAGAGGAATTCACTTCCGGTGTCGCATCGACAATACTGATCAGAAGAGAATTCCCTTTATGAATTCCTCCTGTCACCGTTTGCATTCCAGAAGGAACATCTGAAAGCATTAAGGTATTCCCCGCAAATTCAATACGTGACTCCATGATTAACTCTTGATCCTCTTTTCCAAGCGGCATATTAGGGTTCTCTCCTAAAGCATTGAATCGTACTTTCTTAACATCTGTTGCCTTTAATGCCTTCTCATAGAACATCAATGCTTCTTCTGCTTGACCATCGAATTGTAAATAAGCTACCGTTTTCATTTTTTATCTCCTCCTTTGTTTAATCCAAGTATAATAGGCTATAGGTGACAACTAGGTGTCGTATATAGGAGGACTCCATGAAAAAAATTGAACGGCTTATCTCCATCGTAATGATTCTACTGCAAAAAGAAATAATCTCCGCTTCAGAATTCAGCCGGCTATTCAATGTCTCGAAACGGACGATTCAACGAGACATGGAAGCATTGAGTTATGCAAACATCCCCATCTATGCGCAACATGGTGCTGAAGGTGGATATGCATTGATGGACGAATACAAATTCGATAAACGGTTAGTAAATCATAATGATTTAGAAAATATCCTGATTTCGTTGGCCGGATACGATCAATTAATAACGAATCCCAACATTCAGATGACGATTCAAAAAATTAAAGCCATGTCTAAAACGCATATCCCATCAAAGCTTGACCTGACCTTCTATGATTGGTCGGGAAGAGACGAAATCAAAGAAGACATTGCATTCATGAATCAGGCAATTGAACATCATTGGTTATTGAAGTTTGACTATATCGATCAAGTTGGACAAAGGACGTGTCGGATCGTAGAACCATATAAACTGCAGTTCATCGAGAGGCATTGGTATCTGGTGGCTTACAGCCGGGAACGAAACGACTACCGTACGTTTAAGTTGACAAGAATGTTAGACATTCAAAAAGCAGGGTTTTTTAAACCGAGATCTGAAGCAGACCTAATAAAAAGCCATGACAAGGCAACAAAATTAGATATGGTCACGGTGCAACTATTAATTGATGCTCGCGTACGAGATCAATTCATCGAGAGATATGGAAAAAAATCTGTTACGGAAGTGACGATTCATCACTATTTGGCGAACATTGAATTGCCTGAGAGCCCGTTTTCCTATCAGTTCTTAGCCGGTTTGGGAAACATGGTTAAAATTCTAAGTCCACAACATTTCATAGATAACTATTTGGAATTTTTACGAGAAGCTATTGCATCGTACGATTAAGCATTTTTTAAGCATTCATCGCATCGGTCCTAACGCAGCAAACATCACAAGTACTATAGAAGAAAGAAATCATCGCCTTCCTCTATGACTTCATCATTAATTTGCGTAACGACCATCTGATCCGGCAGACTGGCAATCAATCCAGCAAGCGAAGTGTACTACGTATCCCGGCTGAGTAAACAAAATCCTAACCCGTCATAATCAGTGGTGATGTAGGTCTTTAACGCATTAAAATCAAATACAGCGATGGATCGTCTTCTTTTGACTCCTCGCTCTAAGAAGTCTCCCCATTCGAACGTTAAAGAATTTGAATGACTGATGCAGTAGAATACATTTTCAGATGCGAGCCAGTACGTTTTGTTTAGTAAAAGCTGTAAATCATCAGGATTTTTAATTTTTACCGTAAGACAAGAGTAGTAGTGGTACCGTCTGTACCCGTAAGATTTCAAGTTACCGTCACAGTCGTCGACCGTATAGTCAATCTGATTTTGTTGAAAAAAAGTTGTAAAGTCTTCAGACAGTTCATACTCGTCGACAAAATGCACATACAACGAAAAGACCGCTTGATGTGTTAAAAATGCCATTAAAAATTCTCGACCTTCTTCGACGTCTCCTTCTCCGCTTAAACGATGCACAACAGGTAAACCTCCGTCAAACCGATGGGGATACACTAAATCTTCTATTAAATTTGTGGTAACAGGTTCTTCTATAATCAGGAGTTCTGTCATTTTATGCTCCTTACCGGAAAATAATGTTGTACTACCTATAAAGAATAACTAAACATGTATAAGGTTTCCATTTTTTCTAATATAAAGTCTATTTTTTGATATACTACATTATAGATTCACCTTGAAAGGATGAGCTTGATGTGGAAAGCACTATTATTCTTTTCTGTATGGATCGGCATTACCATTCCGATTCTTCTGTCTATCGTGTTCACGATCTTTAAACCGCTTGTTTTAGCAGATGATACCGGTATCAGTATGATTGTCATCGCAGCTATCGTTTCAGTATGTAATATTTATATCGCAACACGTATTTGGAATCGAATCGAAGAGAAAATGTACAAACGAAAGACTTTCATGTGAAAAACGCAGATCCTCCTGTTCACGGAAGAACAGAGCATCTGCGTTTTTTCGTTCACACCTGAAAGCAGGCTATCTATATCAAATCTGGCAAGACAAAGAAATCCTCTTTACAATTATTGCACCGAATGAATAAGCTGTAACGGCAGCTTAATTAGGATATTTTTTTAGTTTCTCATATGTATTAACACTTAAACTTTTTCCAAAGATATTAATGATGAAGTGGTCAGCTCTTCGCTTTCTATAACGATTGCAGTCAATCCCGTATCTGTTTTGGTTTCATGCCATTCATCTTTATCCCAGAACACTGCTTCCCCACTATGAACTTTGATGTATTCATCCGTTTCACCTCTGACCCAGCCTTCTCCGCTTACAACTAAAAGAAGTTGAGGAACAACAGCTGGATAATAACCAATTAACCCATCCTCATCTAAATGCACACATCCTATATGTGCTACTTTGTCTGTCTGTGTAATACGTGACATCACAAAATCTGAGTCGAACTTTGTAATTTTCTTACCCACTTCTTTTTTAAATTGATAGATTTCCATATAATCCTCTCCTGACCAACCGCTTTGCGAAGATAAACCGCTACGTTTACAAGCTTTACAACTTTCAAGTATCATGTCGTTTCACGCACAATCAGCTCGAGTGGAATCGGCTGACAGATGGGAAGCTCTTTTCCCGCAGCCAATCGATCGAGCAGTTGGACTGCTTCTTTCCCGAGACGTTCAATCGGTTGAGCAACGGTCGTCATCCCCATCGCTTCAGCAATCGGATGATTGTCAAAACCGGTCACAGCAAGCATCTCCGGAATGTTAATCCCTCCTTGTTTCGCCTGATGAATGATGCCGGCAGCAACGTAATCATTCCCGACGATGATGGCAGTTGGTCTGTCCGTCAGTTTCAGCAAGCGTTTCATCACGTCCTGTCCATCCACAAAGGAATAGTTCTCCTCAAAATACCAGTCCGGCGAAACGGATATATCGTGTTCTTGAACGAACGCATCGAAGGTGTTGCGACGAATTAGTCCAACACCGCTCGCCGGATTTCCGAGACACAGTCCAAGAGAAGAATGTCCCCGTTCCACTAAATGAGATAACACTGCTAAGACTCCACTTTGATGATCAACAGCGACCTGCGCGAGACTTTCTTCCCGCTGTTCGCAGATTACGACCGGACCATCGCGTCGGACACGCTCGAGCACGTCAGGCGGACTGACCGACGAGCCGATGATCAGTCCGTCGATTTGTTTACGCCTCAGTTGTGTAAACGACAGCTGTTCCTGTTGCCTGTCATTAAACGTTTGATGGATCAGCATCGAAATGTTCTGTTCGGCACAGGCAATACCGATGCCCTCGATCAGTTGACTAAAAAACGGATGATTGATTTGCGGGACCATCACACCGATGACATTTGTTTTGCCACGCGATAAATGAACCGCGTTTTGGTTCGGCCGGTAATCCAGTTGCTCCATCGCCCGGAGAACCGCCGCACGCTTTTCCGCGACGACATACGGTTGATTGTTCAATACACGGGAAACCATCGAGCGGGAAACGCCGGCGGTTTTTGCAATTTCAGTAATATTTGCCATCCTGTCCTCCTCCCAAATCGAACGGAATCGAACAAAACATTTCCAACGCCATGGCAACCCCGTCTTCATCATGATGTCCTGTCTTGTAAGTCGCCAGTCGTTTAACGATGTCTTCCGCATTCCCCATTGCAATACTTGTCCCGGCGACCCGAAACATCGGCAGGTCATTGTGATGATCGCCAATCGCTATCGTTGCTGTCAGTGAAATCCCCAACCGTTCAGCAAATTGTTGCAATGCCATGCCTTTATCTCTTCCGTTCGCCGTTACCTCGAGGTTAAATGGGCCGGAACTGGTAACGGTACAGTTTTGCGATGATAAGTCGTTTTGAATTTGTTTCAGTACGATTGCGTTCGGACTGACGACCATATATTTCATGACTTTCGCGAAATCGACATTTAAGAAACCCGTTACTTCCCGGACACCGTATTGTTTCAATTGTGGTTGCACGGATTGAAGAAATTCGTCAGCTTGAAACGATGGATTAATCCTCTGTTCGTCATTGATTTGTTTCATCAGTCGATCCGTCGCATCAAACGTCAACAGAATTTCGTCTTCCAAGTAAATTTGAAGATAAACGTTCTTCTTCAGCAAGCAGTTCAAGATGGCTTCACTCTCATCAGAGGGGACATAAGTATTTTTCCGTATCGTTATCCCTTCGCATTCTGCCCGGATTTCTGCTCCGTTTGAACCGATAATTGGACAATCCAACCGGTGGAGCCGTAACAAATGCGCTGCATCAAACGCCGCTCGCCCTGTCGCGATCACGACGATATCTCCGTTCTCCTGACATCGCTTGACGGCTGTTACATTTCGTTCTGAAATCATATGAGTTGAGTGTAACAAGGTGCCGTCTAAATCAATGGCAAATAAGCGCATGGTGTCCTCCTCACGGGATAATGTACTGTTCATCTTCAGTATAGATTCTGAAACGCATCCCAGAGCAACCCCCTATTACGGGTAATCGACCTCAATCCGTATTTTCCAAGAAAGTCGACATACATGGCTGAAGTTCCATTTCCTGATGATAATCATCCAGACACGCTAATAATTGCCCTGCTTCTTTCGGCAGCTTTCGTTGGAGTGCTGCAAAACCAATCCATATGATTTCGTCCGGTAAACCGTAATCCTCCGGATCGCTGATAAGATCCCAAAATGCATCCCAGTTCTCACCGTAATATGCCGGAAAGTCCAGTTTCTGTTTTAAGAGACGATGCAGTTCGCCTGCTGATTGAACCGTGGTGACGACTATTTCAATGCTCTTCATGAGCTCTCTCCTTCCGGCTACTTTCTTTACAGAGACAGAACTTGTGAACGTGTCTCGTGTCGCGTTGCCGCTTTATGATTGATACATTGCAATGAACTCAAGCAAAATCGGATGTTCCGGCGGATTGATTTTGTCCGGTAAGTCGTCTAAACGGAAGAACCGTAAGTCCGCGACTTCTTTATCGTCCTGTACCAATGTCCCCTGATAGTTGCGGCAGATATAGGCCGAGATGACATTGTAGACCTCATCCCCGTGCGGATATTTATAGTAAAAGTCGTTGCCGGAGTAGACGTTGAATAACTCAAGCCGATTTGCCGTCAGTCCGGTTTCTTCAAACAGTTCACGGGCCGCTGCCTGCTCCAGCGTTTCACCCGGATCGAGTGCTCCGCCGGCAAGTCCCCAACAGTGATTATCGCGGCGCAGTTGTAATAACACTTCCTTTTGTTCATTCAGGACGATGACACAAGCGCCGGGTACGACGAGCGGACGTGTACCGACAAATTTTCGGAGTTCCATGATATAGTTCATTATTTTGTTCCTGCTTTCCATTTTATATCGTACATAACCTATCCAGAGACGGTGCTATAACAACCTTGAAGCTTCTGAACGAATGCCAACTTTCTCCTTCTATTTTACCATCATCTGGTTTTACAATAATCCAAATGTTAAAATGATGGAAATACATTTCGAACGTCGATATCACCATTTTTTAAGGACAGGAGTCGAAGGATATGATTGACCACGATACACAAATCAGAGTTCTCCTGTACGGCAATCCGTATCAGTTTGCCTGCGACACACTGAATGTCTCTGACATGCGGAATCATTCCTATTTGGATGTGTTTACCGTCACCGAAGCAGATGTCTTCGCTTATACCGAAAAACACGGTTTTCCAGATTCACCCTCAGGCGACCGGCTGGCGGACGGATTCTATTACTACCAGGAACAGGGTGTATGGCATACATTCTTCCGTGAACGGGGGAAAACGTTTGACGAGCAACAGTTTACAGATACGCGAACGGCAAAAACCTACATCATCTCGATGCTGTTGAAACTGACGATGACCGGACTGTATTAAATGTTTAGAAAGAAGGGATGACTTTGACGACACTTGCATTTCCTGTACTCACAACAAAAAGGCTGACCTTACGCGAAGTCACGCCGCTTGACGCTCCGAGTCTGCTGACGTATCTCGCGGACGAACAGGTCGTCACACAAATGGGACTCGACCCGTTCCAAACGGAAGCTGATGCGTTGGACGAAATCAACTGGTATCACTCCATCCGAACAGAACAGACCGGTCTCCGCTGGGGCATCACCGAACATGCGACTTCTGACATCATCGGCAGTTGCGGTTTCCTGAACCGTTCTTCCCGGCATCAGCGGGCGGAACTCGGCTTTGAACTGAGTCCTGCTCACTGGGGCAAAGGACTGGCACAAGAAGCCGTTCGGGCCGTACTCGCTCACGGTTTTAATGAATGGGACCTAAACCGGATCGAAGCGCTCGTTCTGCCGAACAACACGGCCTCTCAACGGTTACTCGAACGGCTTGGTTTCCAGCGGGAAGGACTATTGCGTCAATATGAGAAAACACGCGGTCATTTTGATGATTTGTACATGTATTCGTTTCTTCAATCAGAATGGATGAGGGGAAATTAAACTGCCTCCACTTAAGTTTCACCTAGAAGTGGAGGCAGTTCAAAAATTATTTCAGTTAATAATGACTACACATCAAACTGTTTTAAATGATGGTCAAGATGTTTAAAGATTCCTTTTCCCCATTGTTCGGGAGTGAGCTTACCAAAAAAAGGATGTGGGTGCGTTGTACAATTTTCTGGTCCATTCTTTTGAAAAGTCTTAATCTTTTGGATGAGATTTGCTCTTTCTCTTTCAAACTCTTTTTTATCTTCAATTAAAACGCTTTGAATTGTAGACATATTTATTGGCAGGGGCTTGTCATTATAAAAAACCGATTTTGCCATTCTTCCTACAAAAACACCTAACAAACTTCGTGGAGGAAAAGAATTTCCCATGGCGATATCTTGAAAGGCAGAGCAATGCGCTAACATTTGAGCGGCATCCATTTCTCCCCATTGGGGTCGTGAATTTACATTTAATTTGTCAATACGTTGCATTATTTCCTTTGCATGAATAAGATCAAAAATGTTATTCATTAGAAAACTCCTTATTTTTTAAAATATGCATTTGAAATAAAATTCGACATTCACGTTATTTTCCCTTCTTCCTTTAATGTAAGAGACGAAAAAAATTAACTTTAAATAAATGAAAGTAAGCATCAATTGGACTAATGTTTTTTGAGGACACTATGATCGGGTTATCTCCTGCCACATTTCTACTTCACGTCTGCGAAGACGTGTTCGCTTTTTCTTGATGGCTATCCCAGTTTCTTTCTTTACTCATTACTAGAGAAAAAAAGAGGAATTATATATAGGTCTAGTCAAGAGGAAGCCATCTATGACAACTCACTGAATTTTTAAATAACCTTCTCATTAAAAGCTTGACTTGGAGTCTTCTCCAAGTAGTAGGATGAAACCATCCCAATGCGCAGGGACTTTTAACTTATTACTCTTTCTAGAAAGTAGAGAACTGAAGATGAATCAAAAATCCAATTATTCCATTAAACAGTTGGGCGAACTTACAGGTGTGACAACGGACACCATTCGTTTTTATGAAAAAGAAAAGGTGATGCCCATACCAAATAAAAAAGCAAATGGCCATCGCATTTATACCGAAAGCGATTTACACCGATTGCAGTTTATTGTGCAGTTAAAGAAAACGAGTATGACACTTCAAAATATCAGAGAATATTTATCCTATTCTGATGAACGACAATACGAACATTGTTACGAGATTCTTGATCAGCAGCAGAAGAAGTTCAAGAAGCAAATGGAAGACATGCAGAAAACTCTTAATTTACTAAACTACAAAGTCAATAATTTCAAACATCTAATCGAATCAACTCGAGGAGTGAGTTTAAATGAAGACCAAACGCTTAAAGAATAGTGAACTTGAAGTCTCTGTATTAGGGCTTGGGTGCATGGGGATGTCGGAATACTACGGCATACGGAAGGATGCTGAGTCGATTCGTACCTTGCATCGTGCCGCTGAACTTGGGGTGAATTTTTGGGATACCGCAGATACGTATGGTGCGGGTGCTAATGAAAAATTAATTGGAAAAGCTTTTAAAGGGCGCCGCTCTGAAATTGTGCTAGCAACAAAATTTGGTTCTGTGCGAGGAAAAGGTGGTTCATTTCTTGGAATTAACGGTCGTCCTGAATACGTCAAGTCAGCTTGTGAAGCCAGCCTAAAACGCTTGGGTACAGATTATATCGATTTATATTATCAACACCGAGTTGATCCCAACGTCCCAATTGAAGAAACGGTAGGCGCTATGAGCGAACTTGTCAAGGAAGGTAAAGTCCGTTATTTAGGGTTGTCCGAAGCTTCTATCAATCAGATTAAACGGGCACATGATATCCATCCTATTACTGCACTTCAGACTGAATACTCTTTGTGGAGCCGTGAGGCCGAAGACGACCTATTTTCTTTATGCCAAGAACTTGAAATTGAGTTTGTTGCCTATAGCCCACTAGGAAGGGGATTCCTTACAGGTCAAATTAAGCACTTCGAAGACTTAGCCGAAGATGATGCCCGGCGTTATCTTCCCCGCTTTAACGGTGAAAACTTCCAACGTAATGTCGATTTAGTTAAGCATATCGAATCTTTAGCTCATCAAAAAGGTGTTACTCCTTCCCAACTTGCGTTAGCCTGGATAATGGCCCAGGGAGTAACGCCGATTCCAGGTACCAAAAGAGTTGAATATTTAGAAGAAAATGTATATTCTAGTGAAATTGAGCTGACACCAGCTGAAATAGCCCGCATTGAGGAAGTCTCACCTAAAGGGATTGCAGCTGGAGACCGTCACCGAGAAGAACAACTTCCCGACTGGTCAGCTAAATAAAATAAATTAATTTTTACCTAATATCTGTTTATCAATCTTCATCTTTGAACAAAAAAATTAGGATGTAACTCAGTTTCACAAAACGAAAAACTCAATTTTTAGTAACGAATAAAAATCGTGTCTAAACTTTTGGTTGATACTCCAAAACAACTCTTTTTATAGCCATTACAACATAAATGATAAGCACCCCTTAAAAGTAGACGGTCGAAATAAAAAATGTCTACTTTTTGAACTGAACCAAAAAAGTTAGACAATAAATAATTCGTAAGGCGACCTTGAGGACCTGAGTCCGGTATTCCACCGGGCTCAGGTTTTTTAGTCGTCTCTTAATACGACGATGGTTATAGTACTCGATA
>NZ_JACSMU010000021.1:0-279 GCF_018618855.1 Exiguobacterium sp. s166
AGTCACGTTGACGAAGCTTGCGCTTCATTCATTGTTTGTATCCGAAGATACGTTTTTTGCCTCATCGTTCAGTTTTCAAAGTTCGTCATAAAAATGGTGGAGCCTAGCGGGATCGAACCGCTGACCTCCTGCGTGCAAGGCAGGCGCTCTCCCAGCTGAGCTAAGGCCCCATTAAGGGATTAAATTGAAGATGGTCGGGAAGACAGGATTCGAACCTGCGACCCCTTGGTCCCAAACCAAGTGCTCTACCAAGCTGAGCTACTTCCCGAAAAGTGCACC
>NZ_JACSMU010000022.1:0-202 GCF_018618855.1 Exiguobacterium sp. s166
CATTTTGGTATTCTAAGAACACACGTCTAATGACATGGTTATAAAAATTTGATGTCTTGTTGATGTCTTCAGTTTTCAAGGTGCGAGTGTCTCTTGCGAGACTGAGAGACGAGCTCTCAAAACTGAACGATGGGCATGTCCCGTAAGGGACGTTTTCCTTAGAAAGGAGGTGATCCAGCCGCACCTTCCGATACGGCTACCT
>NZ_JACSMU010000004.1:0-251124 GCF_018618855.1 Exiguobacterium sp. s166
AAAGTGTTTGACTTGCTCGTTGTGTGACCGAAGTCACGTTGACGAAGCTTGCGCTTCATTCATTGTTTGTATCCGAAGATACGTTTTTTGCCTCATCGTTCAGTTTTCAAAGTTCGTCCGCGCCTGTTTTGGCGACTCAATTAGAATACCAAGTCTGAAACAACAAGTCAACAACTTTTTGAAAGAAGTTTTTCTCTTGTTTCCGGCAGTGCGCTCGTCCACTTAAGGACAAGAAATAATATACCATGGGATTTATTATTGTACAAGTGTTTTTTTATAAAAAAAGAAAAACTCTTTTTTCCATCGAATTTATGACGAAAAAGAGAGCGTTTCTTCTATATATAGTACACATGAAGCTGGCCTTTAATCCATAAGCTGAATGATGTTCAGTTGCCGTTCCTCCATCAAGTCTTTAACAATACGCTGATTATGTTCTTCATACGTAATCACCGGGCGGTCAAATACACTGTTTTTTCGGAGGACCGTTGCAATCTTCCCGTTACTCATCAAGACGCGATCACCTGATTCTATCGGTAATAATAACTGTCCAAGAAGCATGACATACTTCGAATCGTACTGCATAGGTCGCGCTTTTAAATGACAGTACGCATCATAGACCTTATAAGCTTCACGATACGGGCGCCAACTGGTCATGGCTGCAAAGACATCCGCTACGATGAACAGTCTCGTATGATCCATGATTTTATCCCCTTTAACTTTCAAAGGATATCCGGAACCGTCCAGCCGCTCATGATGTTGAACGATCAAGCGTTTCACTGTATCGGAGATGATGTTCTCTTTTTGTAAGGCTTGGAACGCCATCGCAGGATGACGGTGAAAGATTTCTTGTTGCATCGCTTCATACCGCTTTGTGTGACGCCATTCCATGATACGGGCCAATCCACAGTCCGCAAAATAGGACGCCACCCATAAATCATGAATCATCTTGCGCTCTTTTCCGGCTGCTTCCGCAAGTAATTGAGCAATCGCTCCCCGGTAAATTGCATGTCGCACGGTGTACGCTTCTGTTCCTCGCTCCAGGAAGTACGGTAAGATATCTTCCCGTCGCACCAGGTCCGGCATGGATTCCTTCACCCATCTCAACGCATCATAGACATTTGGAACTAATCCTTGTTCCCAGGAAGTGAATACCTGATTGTAGGTTTCAATCAACGAATCAAATAGACTGTCTTCTGCTATCTCTTCCAGTGCCTGATCGGTCATCGATGCTTCCATCATCCCTTCAGGCCGTTCCTCGATATCTACTTCTTTAATCAAAAATCGTTTGATTCGTCGTAATTCATCTGCTCCAATCTTTTTTCCAGCTTCAACGATTGGAATATCCGTATGTAAAAACAGAGACTCGGTTATCCGGTCACCAAGAATAAGTCGCTCACTTGCCACGCGCATCGTTGTCTCGTTCCTTCCCTTGAGTGATTTTTTAGAAAAACAGCAGAGTAAAGACAAGATTGTCCCCACTCTGCTGTACGTCGTTCTACTTTGTTTTATTCTTCTGTCTGCTCAGCATCGCTGTTCATCTCAGAAGTTGAAACGGTCTGTTCTTCCAAACTCGTTTCGCCTTCTTCTAATACAGCATTTTCTTCCTCGACAGCATCTTCTTTTTTCAGTTTTGCAACTGTCGCGACACGATCGCCTTCTTCGATTCGAATCACTTTGACCCCTTGTGCGTTACGTCCGACACTTGAGATGTTTTGTGAATCGGTCCGAATGACGATGCCGCTTTCCGTCATGATCATGATGTCATCATCGACATCAACAATCCGGAGCGCAACAATTTGTCCGACACGGTCTGTCACTTTACTGGCAATCAATCCTTTACCACCACGTGACTGGGTGCGGAACTCTGTCATTGGTGTCCGTTTCCCGAAACCTTTTTCCGTAATGACGAGTACATCCTGCTCATCACGGGCCAGTTCCATTCCGATGACGATAGCGTCTGCCGATAAGTTCATCGCTTTGACGCCTCGAGCACCACGTCCCATTGAGCGAACGTTCGTAATTGGGAAGCGGATAGCTTTTCCGGTATTCGAGACAGTAAAGACCTCATCTTCCGTCGAAGCAAGACGAACCGATGTCAATTCATCATCTTCAAACAGACGAATCGCAATCAATCCATTTTTATTGATCCGGGCGTAAGCAGATAACGGTGAACGTTTGACCCGACCTTTGCGTGTCATAAAGATCAACGATTTCTGTTCATCCTGCATCACTTCTTCTGCATCGAGCGCTTCTTCCGGTTCTTCAAGACTGTCCGGTGCCTCTTCCGAAGTGACTTCGACATCAATGATGTTCTCGGTCGCTTCCGCTGCCTCTTGTTCTTCAAGGTAACGTTTGAAGTTGACCGGAATCATCGTTTCGACCTTCTCATCGCGTTCGATTTGAATCAAGTTGATGATTGGTACACCTTTCGAAGTCCGGCTCATCTCCGGTACTTCATACCCGCGAATCCGGTAGACTTTTCCACGATTCGTAAAGAAGAGAATCGTATCATGTGTCGAACACGACAACAGACGGGTTACATAATCCGTATCGTTCGTGCCGATTCCTTGGACACCGCGTCCGCCGCGGCGCTGCGCGCGGTACGAATCCGTCGTCAAGCGTTTGATGTAGCCGCTGCTCGTCAACGTAATGATGATATCTTTTTCCGGAATCAAATCTTCATCTTCGAATTCGATGTGGTCCATCCGAATTTCAGTCCGGCGTTGATCGTTGAAGCGTTCTTTCACTTCTTCGAGTTCTGTCCGGATTAATTCAAGCAAAACTTCATCGCTTTCGAGAATTGTTTTAAGTTCCGTAATCAATTGCATGATTTCGTCATACTCCGCATCAATCTTCTCACGTTCAAGTCCCGTTAACCGCTGCAGGCGCATATCAAGAATCGCCTGTGATTGTTTCTCGGATAAGGCAAACCGGTCCATCAACTGTTCCCGGGCAGCATCCGCTGTCCGATTGGCACGGATGATCTTGATGACTTCATCGAGATGATCAAGGGCAATCCGTAAACCAGCTAAGAGATGTTCCCGTGCTTCTGCTTTCTCGAGATCAAACTGCGTCCGGCGACGGACGATTTCTTTTTGGTGCTCGAGATAGTGATACAACATTTCTTTCAGCGTCAATGTACGCGGACGGCCACTGACGATTGCCAGCATGTTCACACCAAATGTCGTCTGCATCGACGTTTGTTTATAGAGGTTGTTAAGAATGACACTCGCGTTGGCATCACGGCGAATCTCCATGACGATACGCATACCGCGGCGATCGGATTCATCACGTAAATCAGTGATACCTTCGATTTTCTTCTCACGGACGAGATCGGCAATCTTTTCAACGAGACGGGCTTTGTTGACCTGGTACGGCAACTCCGTCACGATGATCCGTTCACGATCTTTTTTCGTCTGCTCGATTTCGGCTTTTGCCCGAACGATGATCGATCCGCGTCCGGTTTCATAAGCACGTCGGATTCCGCTGCGTCCCAAGATCTCACCGGCTGTCGGGAAATCTGGTCCTGGAATATGCTGCATCAGTTCGGAAATCGTGATGTCCGGATTATGCGACAAGGCAAGGACACCATCGATGACTTCACCGAGTTGGTGAGGCGGAATGTTCGTCGCCATCCCGACCGCAATCCCGCTCGAACCGTTGACAAGTAAGTTCGGGAAGCGGGATGGTAACACTTCCGGTTCCCGTTCCGATCCATCGTAGTTATCTTTGAAATTGACGGTATTTTTATTGATATCGCGAATGATTTCCATCGCGATTTTTGACATACGGGCTTCCGTATATCGCATGGCAGCGGCTGAATCGCCGTCGACAGAACCAAAGTTTCCGTGACCGTCGACGAGTTCATACCGGTAACTGAAGTCCTGCGCCATCCGAACCATCGTGTCGTAAACAGCAGAGTCACCGTGCGGGTGATACTTACCGATGACTTCACCGACGATACGGGCAGACTTCTTATGCGGTTTATCCGCGCGGATACCAAGGTCATTCATCGCATATAAAATACGACGATGACCCGGTTTTAAACCGTCACGGACATCCGGTAAAGCACGTGCGACGATAACGCTCATCGCATAATCCATGAAGGATGTACGCATTTCTTGACTGATGTTGATATCTTTAATGATCCCTTGTTGATCGGACATTCGTATGGCCACCCTCTCTATTCAACGTTAAATATCCAAGTTCTTCACATAGTGGGCGTGCGACTGGATAAAGTCACGACGTGGTTCTACCTGGTCTCCCATCAAAATGTCAAAGACCTCATCTGCTTCGATCGCGTCCTGTAATTCGACACGCAGCATTTGACGACCACTCGGATCCATCGTGGTTTCCCACAGTTGCTCCGGATCCATCTCACCGAGACCTTTATAACGCTGAATGTCGTATCGTGCGTTTTCCGGAAGTGCTGCTAATGCTTCGTTCAACTCACGTTCGTTGTGCACGTACGTGATGTTTTTCCCTTGTTTGATTCCATAAAGCGGCGGTTGGGCAATGTAGACGTAACCGTGCTCGACCAGCGGACGCATGTAACGGTAGAAGAATGTCAATAACAGTGTCCGGATGTGGGCACCATCGACGTCGGCATCGGTCATGATGATGACTTTGTGATACCGGGCTTTTTCGATATTGAATTCAGAACCGATACTTGTTCCGAGCGCCGTAATGATCGTCCGGATTTCGTTACTGCCGAGAATCTTATCCAGGCGTGCTTTTTCGACGTTCAAGATTTTACCTCGAATCGGTAAGATGGCTTGGAAATGACGATCACGTCCAGATTTCGCTGAACCACCCGCCGAGTCACCCTCAACGATGTAGATTTCGGAAATCGTCGCATCACGTGATGAACAGTCGGCAAGTTTCCCTGGAAGTGAACTGACTTCAAGGACCCCTTTGCGTCGTGTTAATTCACGGGCACGTTTCGCAGCCATCCGGGCACGGGACGCCATCATTCCTTTTTCAACGATGGCACGGGCACTTGTCGGGTTCTCCATCATGAACTGTTCAAACGCGGACGAGAACAACGTATCCGTTGCCGTCCGTGCATCCGAGTTCCCGAGTTTCGTTTTCGTCTGTCCTTCGAACTGTGGATTCGGGTGTTTGATCGAGACGATTGCCGTCATCCCTTCACGCACATCTTCCCCGGACAACGTACCGTCGGCTTCTTTCATCAGACCGAATTTTTTCGCGTAATCATTGATGACACGTGTCAAAGCCGTTTTAAAACCGGTTTCGTGTGTTCCACCTTCATGTGTCGGGATATTGTTCGTGAACGAGTAGATGTTGGCTGCAAAACCATCGTTATATTGCAACGCCACTTCAACTTCAATCCCGTCCCGGTTACCGTGTACATAAACCGGTTCTTCGTGGACGACTTCTTTCGAACGGTTTAAATGCTCGACGTACGACTTGATTCCGCCTTCGTAATGGAAACTGCGCGTAATCGGTTCATCCGCACGATCATCCGTAATTTCGATCGTCAGTCCTTTATTTAAGAATGCCAGCTCACGAAGTCGTGTCGCAAGCAGATCATAATCGTATTCGAGTGTTTCCTGGAAGATTTCATCATCCGGGAAGAAACGGATCATCGTCCCGGTTTCTTCCGACGTGCCAATGATATCTAAATCCGCAGCAGGTACACCGCGGTGATACGCCTGGTAATACAGTTTTTCATTCCGTTTGACGAAAACTTCAAGTTTCGTCGAGAGTGCGTTAACGACAGATGCCCCAACACCGTGAAGACCACCGGATACTTTGTATCCGCCGCCGCCGAATTTACCGCCGGCGTGAAGGACTGTCAGGATAACTTCGACTGCCGGACGTCCCATTTTTTCCTGGATATCGACCGGGATTCCCCGTCCGTTATCTTCAACCAGAATCGAATTACCCGGTTCAATCGTAACTTTGATCGTATCGCAATACCCTGCAAGTGCTTCATCGATCGAGTTATCGACGATTTCCCATACTAAATGGTGAAGCCCCTTCGATGCAGTCGATCCGATATACATACCCGGACGTTTCCGAACGGCTTCTAGACCTTCAAGCACCTGAATCTGATCGGCACCGTACCCTTGTTCTAATTCCATATCTTCATGATTACTCATCGGTTTTCTCACCTACTATTTCTTTGTATGATGTCTCTTCCAAAATGACGGCCCCCTGTTTCACGTGGAACAACTTCGCCTGTTTGATCGTTTCATGTGCGATTCCATCGACACTCGTGGTCGTCAGAATGGTTTGCACTTTTTGTTGCATCGTATCGAGCAAATGGGTTTGACGATGATCATCGAGCTCGGATAAGACATCGTCGAGAAGTAGCAACGGATATTCCCCCACTTCTTCATGAATCAATTCAATCTCTGCTAATTTCAAAGAGAGTGCTGCTGTCCGTTGTTGTCCTTGTGAACCATAGGTCTGGACATTCCGACCGTTGACTTCCATTTCGAAGTCATCCCGATGCGGACCGAACAGGGTCACACCTCTTCGGATTTCGTTTGTCTTTATTTTACCAAACTTCTGCATGTAAGAAGCAGTCATTCCTTCAACATCGAGCAAATCATTGCTAAATGTATCCGAACGGTAAATAAGGACGAGCTGTTCCTGTCCACGACTGATTCCTTCATGAATCGGACGTGCCCACTTTTCGAGCTGGGCAATGAAGCGATGACGGCGCTGAACGATTTTAACGGCAAGCGTAATCATCTGCTCCGTCAAGACATCGAGGAACGTCTCATCTCCACCTTTGATCGATAACTGTTTCAGCAATGCATTCCGCTGTTTGAGAACTTTTAAATACTGACTGAGTTCATGTAGATAGACCGGACTGACCTGACCAATTTCCATATCCAAAAAGCGACGTCTGATTTGTGGACTGCCTTTGACGATGTGTAAGTCTTCTGGTGCAAACAGCACGATATTCAACGCACCGACATAATCACTGAGCCGGCGCTGTTCGAGATGATTCAGCTTCGCTTTTTTACCGCGACTCGAAATCGCGATTTCCTGCGAGTGAGATCCTCTTTTTTTATGAATCCGTCCTTCGACACGAGCTGTCTCGGCATCCCACTGGATCAATTCTTTGTCATGCGTCGTCCGGTGAGACTTCGCAAGGGCAAGAACATAGATCGCTTCCAGGAGATTCGTCTTCCCTTGCGCATTCTCCCCAATCAGCACATTCGTCTTTTCGGAAAAAGATAATTCCAACGACTCATAGTTGCGATAGTGACTGAGCCGGACCGAATCTAGTCGCACGTTAGTTTCCCTCGTTCTTAATGATGAACTGACCGTAATCTTCTACGTCAATCACATCTCCATCCCGTAATTTACGACCGCGTCGCTGATCGACTTCACCGTTGACAAGAATGGGTACCTCGGCGAGGAACGGTTTAGCTTGTCCACCGCTCGAGATGATATCAGAAAGTTTCAGGAACTGACCTAATGTGACATATTCTGTTGAAATCTTGATTTGATTCATGGTTTGACTCCTCCTACCTACATATTATAAATGACGTACTCTTTATTGTACTAAAAAACTTACGATTTGGCAAAATGAACGAACGTATATACGGATTTCAAAAAAAGCCCAAGGAACATAGAGGGTTCCTTGGGTATGAATCATGCTGTTCGAACAGGAAGAATCAGTTGCAGGACGTTGTCTTGGTCAACCGGATGCAGGATGAACGGTCGGATCGAACCGGTGAACTGGATTTCGATATCCGTTGCGTCGAGTGCCTTTAACGCATCCATCATATACTTCGAGTTGAACGAGATTTTCAGCTCTTCTCCTTCAAGCGATAAGATACTGACTTGTTCCGACACTTTACCGACTTCCGGTGAGTGCGAAGAAATTTCGACTGCCGTCGTGCCTTCTGCTGCGAACTTGATGACATTGTTGCGGTCTTCCCGTGCAAGCAGTGACGCACGGTCGATTGCTTGAAGTAATTCCTTCGCATTCATGCGGACTGCTGTCCGGTACTCTTCCGGAATCAAACGGGATGTATCTGGATAGTTGCCGTCAAGCAGACGCGAGAAGAATAAGACGTGTTTCATCTTAAACAGGATCTGTTGATTCGTAATCGTAATGTCGACGTGACCATCACTAAGTAATTTGGATAATTCGTTTAAGCTTTTTCCCGGTACGATGACGTTTTGGAACGAAATCTCATTGTCCGTCTCAAACTGGGCCCGTCGTAACGCCAGTCGGTGACTGTCTGTCGAGACGCATGTCAGGATGTCCTTGTCCGCCGAGAAGTTAACACCCGTCAATACAGGACGTGTTTCCTGTACGGCGACGGCAAAGCTCGTTTGACGGATCATTGACCGTAACAAATCAGCCGGTAAACGGAACTGTTGTCCGCCGTCGACTTGCGGTAAGCGCGGGAATTCATCCGGATCAAGTCCGTTCAAGTGAAATTCTGCCGTACCTGATTGAATCCGTGTCATGAAGTTGGGTGAAACTTCAAGGATTACTTCGTCTGTGGGTAACTTCTTGACGATATCCCCAAAGAAGCGGGCATTCAAGACGACACTGCCTGCACGATGGACCGTAACATAGGAAGTACCGTTCTCTTCTGCATAGATGGTCCGTTCGATTGAGATTTCCGTATCGCTTCCTGTCAGCGTCATACCGTCTCCGTGGGCTTCGAGTTTGATTCCCGTTAAGATCGGAATCGTTGTCCGGGATGAAACAGCTTTTGCTACATCTTGAATTGCTTGGATTAAAGTATCCCGTTGAATTGTAATATGCATATTGTCGTTAAGCTCCTCTCAAAATGGGCGTTACATCATCATAACATAATAATATATTTTTTTAATAATAGTATTAGGGGCTGTGGATAGTGTGGATAAGTCGGTGGATAACTTGGTATAGAGCCAAAACGCGTGTGGATAACTTGTGGATAACTAGCCTCTTTTATCCACAGCTTATCCACAGGTTTACGAATGTTTCAATTCATGCTTAATTTGTTCGATGACTTTTCCCGTTTCTCCATCCGATTTGACAAGTGTACTGATTTTTTCGTGTGCATGAATGACGGTCGTGTGATCACGTCCCCCAAACTCCTCACCAATCTTCGGTAATGAGCTTTCTGTCATCTCCCGCGACAGGTACATGGCAATCTGGCGTGGAAAAGCAATCGACTTCGTCCGTTTTTTAGCTTTTAAGTCATCAAACGGCAGATTAAAGTGTTTACTGACCGATTCCTGAATATCACGAATCGTGACCTTGCGCGGTTCACTCGCCGGCATGATGTTATGCAACGCTTCAGCGGCAACATTCGGATCAATGGTGCGTCCGACCAGGTTGGCGTAAGCAATGACGCGGGTTAAGGCCCCTTCGAGTTCGCGAATGTTCGTATCGATCTGGCTCGCGATGTAGAGCATGACTTCATTGGAAACATCCAGTTGTTCCGCATTCGCTTTTTTACGAAGGATGGCAATTCGTGTTTCAAGATCCGGTGGTGTGATGTCTGTAATCAAACCCCACTCGAAACGGGAACGCAACCGGTCTTCAAGCGTCGGAATTTCTTTAGGTGGACGGTCACTCGAGATGATGATTTGTTTCTGATCGTTATGCAAGGCATTAAAGGTGTGGAAAAACTCTTCCTGCGTCTGTTCTTTTCCGGCGAGGAACTGAATATCATCGATTAACAGAACGTCGATGTTGCGGTATTTATTGCGGAACTGAACCGTTTTGTTATCCCGAATAGAGTTGATGAAGTCGTTCGTAAACTGTTCAGAGGAAACGTACGCGATTTTTGTCCCCAGCTTCTGGTCCTGAACATATTGACCAATCGCATGCATCAAGTGCGTTTTCCCCAGTCCGACGCCACCATAGATGAAAAGCGGATTATACGCTTTAGCCGGGGCTTCCGCTACAGCTAACGAAGCAGCGTGTGCAAAACGATTCCCCGATCCGATGACAAACGTATCGAACGTATATTTTTCATTCAACTGTCCGAGTTCACTCATGACCAAATCATCGGAGGACTTACGGGTCTTTGGTGTTTTAGTCTTCGGTGGTGCAGCTTCGATCACTTCTTCTTCCTCATTTTGACGATCGAGCATATGTTTTGCCTGACCTTCCTCGATAAACTGAATATCAAGCCGGCTTCCTGTCACTTCTTCGACGGTATCTTCTAATAGAGATAAGTACTGACGTTCCAACCAGGTGACGGTAAATGCGGCTGGTGCCGAGACGATTAACGTCGTGCCGTTGAGCGTGACCCCTTCGGTAGACTTTAACCACATGTCGTAACTCGCTTTTGGGGTACGTTGTTCTTCCTCGATTACAGATAATACATTGTGCCAAAGTTCGGCAGCGTTTTTCATAAATACCCCCCTTTTTCTATCATGATATAAAAAACTATACACAGCTTTATGCACAGGACAAGGTTAATGAAGGAACACGACTTATCCCCAGAACATAAAAACTGTGGATAACGTTATCCACAGGGGCTGATTTCAGTGTATAAAGTTATCCACATGTTGTGTATAACTTGAAGAATCAATTTGTCTTACGTTCTTGTTATGCACAATTAGTGTATCAAATGAAATGAGGTCTGGCAATGCTTAGAACGATTTATCCACAAGTAAATCCACATATACACAGGTAGTTACCCACAGGCTGTGGACAGTGTGGATAAACTGTGGATAAGGTGTGTATAACTTTTCGAAAGAGGAAGCGTTCAGAAATAGTTATGCACAAAATGAAAAAAGTGGCGTTAAAAATTATAAAAACAAACCTTGACGTTGATTTTAAAAAATACTATTGTAGACAAAGTGATGAGTTATCCACGGAAAGTGTGGATAGTGTGGATAAGTCTGTGGATAGTTTGAAAAAGGGATTGTTTGATTCGTTTTCCATTCCATCCGATCGACAAATCGTATCGTATGATATGAAACCGACTGGGGAATCCTATTTTCACGAATCCTGTCATTTTTTGCTGAAAATGCTTGTGATAATTCTTCTGAACTTTCATTGACAAGGTCACTTTTGCTTTATATAATATACAAGACTGCCTTAAAGTAGAAAACGATGATTTTTATAGAGTAATTTTTAAAGGAGGTGCAGACTAATGAAACCAACTTTCAACCCAAACAACCGTAAGCGCAAAAAAGTTCACGGATTCCGTGCGCGCATGGCAACGAAGAGTGGCCGCCGGATCTTGGCTGCTCGCCGTCTTAAAGGCCGCAAAGCCTTGACTGTATAATCGAGCGATGATGAGATCACTTCTGGCGCTGCCTGAAGTGATCTTTTTTTTGTAGTTTTAAGGGATGTTCGTGCTTTTGTCACAAGACCCCTCTCGCAGAGCGGGTTTGTTCTATGATATGATGAAAGACGACGAATTTTCGTGATGACAGGATGGAGTGTGATCAAGGTGAAGAAGGAATACCGCGTCAAGAAAGACAAGGAGTTCCAAGCGGTGTTTACTCGGGGAGCCTCTGTCGCAAATCGGCAATTTGTCGTATATGCACTAAAGAAAGAGCAGCAAACTCACTTTCGGATTGGTTTATCGGTGAGTAAGAAAATCGGGAATGCCGTTGTCCGTAACCAGGTTAAACGGTATGTACGTGAAGCATGCCAGCTTCATGAAGCCTCGCTGGCCCCGAATTATGATTTTGTGATCATCGCACGCAATCCGGCTGCGAAGATGACTGCTCAAGAAGTTGCTGACAGTTTACGCCATGTCTTTAAACGATCCGGTGTATGGAAGCGACAGGTAAAATAAACGTGTAGTATATCCTGTTGATTTGTAGCGGCCACTCGCCTGCTTCTATATATAGATAGAACTTCGAGGACCGACCACGTGTAAACATTACTAGGAGGAATTATGAACAAGAGAACTAAGATTTGGCTGACTCTCGGATTGATGTCCGTACTCGCGGTCGTTCTATCCGGTTGTACACCTGGGACATACGGAACAGGTGAACCGATTACTGGTGACACAGAAGGCTTCTGGAAACATTACTTTGTTTGGCCGATGGCTTGGCTCATTCGTGAAATTTCGCATTTCTTTAATGGGGATTACGGAATCGGAATCATCGTCACGACGTTACTTGTTCGTCTCGTCATCTTGCCGTTGATGATCAAACAAACGAAAAGTATGGGTGGTATGCAAGTTATCCAGCCAGAAATGATGAAGCTTCGTGAGAAGTACAGTTCGAAAGATCAGGAAACACAGCAGAAACTGCAACAGGAAATGATGAAGCTGTACCAAGAGCACAATGTCAATCCGCTTGCCGGCTGTTTACCGATCTTGATTCAAATGCCGATTTTGATTGCTTTCTATAACGCAATCATCTATACACCGGCAATTTTCCAACACACGTTCCTCTGGTTCGATCTTGGAAAACCGGATCCGTATTTCATCTTACCGATTTTGTCTGCTATCTTTACGTACTTGCAGCAAAAACTCTCAATGGCTGGACAAGATGACAATCCACAGATGAAAATCATGTTGTACGTCTTCCCGATCATGATCTTCGTCATGGGTGTAACGTTACCATCTGCCTTGTCGCTGTACTGGGTCGTCGGTTACATCTTCTCGATCATCGTCACGATTGCAATCATGAAGCCAATGCGTGAGAAAATCAAAGCGCAGACGGAAGCAACGATTGCTTCAAAACGCGAACAAGAAGCGGCGAATGCTGCTCCTGCTCCGAAAAAACCGAAAAAGAAACGTTAACAATAAGTGAGAGCGATACTCCGTTTTACAGAGTGTCGCTCTTTTTCTTTTGCGCTATTTCGTGTATAGTTGTCACGTTATACCCATTTATATATTCCTGAACATTCACTATAGAAAAGATTGTAAGAAAAGATTGCAGAAAACGAGGTGTGAACAACTGATGATGGAATTTGATACGATAGCCGCCATTTCAACACCGATGGGTGAAGGCGCAATCGCAATTGTCCGTTTATCCGGTCCAAAAGCAGTCGAAACGGCCGATCGCGTCTACCGCGGCGCCAACCGGTTGACTGACGTCCCGACACATACGATTCATTATGGAAAATTGGTTGAACAGACGACAGAACAAGTCGTCGATGAAGTCATGGTCAGTGTCATGCGGGCACCAAAAACGTTTACGCGGGAAGATGTCGTCGAACTGAATTGTCACGGCGGAATCGTTGCCGTCAATCGCGTGCTCGAACTGATTCTCGAACAGCCGGACGTTCGTCTCGCAGAACCGGGTGAATTTACGAAACGGGCCTTTTTGAACGGTCGGATTGACCTGTCACAAGCAGAAGCCGTCATGGATTTGATTCGTGCGAAAACAGACCGGGCGATGACAGTCGCAGTCGGTCAAATCGAAGGACGGTTATCAAAACTGGTCCAGGATTTACGCGAACAATTGTTGCAGACGATTGCTTCGATTGAAGTCAACATCGATTATCCGGAATACGATGCGGAAGAAATGACGCAACAAATCGTCCAGAAAGATGCAGGCGAAGTCCGCCGGATTCTAACGGAACTTCTGGCGACGGCACGACAAGGGAAAATCCTCCGGGAAGGCTTGTCGACTGCCATTATCGGACGTCCGAACGTCGGAAAATCGTCTTTGCTCAACACATTGGTGCAAGAAGCAAAAGCAATCGTCACGGATATCGCCGGGACGACGCGGGATACGATCGAAGAATACGTCAATGTCCGCGGTGTGCCGCTGAAATTGATTGATACGGCCGGCATCCGGGAGACGGAAGATATCGTTGAACGGATGGGTGTTGAGAAATCGCGGCAAGCCTTAAACTCCGCCGATTTGATTTTACTCGTCTTAAACGGAAATGATGCATTGACGGAAGAAGACGTCCTGTTATTTGAAGCGATCCGGGGCATGAATGCAATCATCATCGTCAATAAAAGTGACTTAACACAAGCAATCGATCTGACGCGTGTCAATGAGCTTGCGGACGGACGTCCCGTCGTGACAACCTCCCTGCTCGAAGAAGCGGGCGTCACGGATCTTGAAGCTGCGATTGCATCCCTCTTCTTTGAACAAGGGGTTGAAGGGCAAGATATGACATACGTCTCGAATGCCCGTCATATTCAATTGATCAAACAGGCAAGTCAAATGATTGAAGATGCACTCGGAGCGGCGGAAGCGTCGATGCCGATCGATATGGTCCAAATCGATTTACGCCGGGCGTGGGATACACTCGGTGAAATCAACGGGGACACAGCGCAGGACAGTTTACTCGATAAATTATTCTCACAATTTTGTTTAGGGAAATAAATGTTGTCAGGTTGTTGATTTTTAAAAGGAGGAACCACAGTTATGGCTTATCAAGCAGGCGAATTCGATGTTATCGTCATCGGAGCCGGTCATGCAGGGATTGAAGCATCTCTTGCAGCCGCCCGTATGGGTTCAAAAACCGTCATGTTGACGATGAATCCGGACATGGTCGGATTCATGTATTGTAATCCGTCCATCGGCGGACCGGCAAAAGGAATCGTCGTCCGCGAAATCGATGCCCTTGGCGGAGAAATGGCACGGGCGATTGACGCGACTTATATTCAAATGAAAATGCTCAACACATCAAAAGGTCCGGCTGTTCGTGCACTTCGGGCACAGGCGGATAAATTCGAATACCAAAACCGGATGAAAAAAGCACTTGAAGATGAACCGAATCTGTTGTTACGTCAAGCACTCGTCGAGCGGTTAATCATCGAAGACGATACATGTGTCGGCGTCGTCACGAATACAGGAGCCGAGTACCGGGCAAAAGCGGTCATCATCACGACCGGAACTTTCATGCGCGGGAAAATCATCATCGGTGAATTGTCGTATGAGAGCGGTCCGAATAACCAGATGCCGTCAGTCAACTTGTCTAAACACCTGGAAGAACTCGGTTTCGAGCTCGCCCGTTTCAAAACCGGTACACCACCCCGGATCGACGGGAAAACGATTGATTATTCAAAAACGGAAATTCAACCGGGTGATGCTGTCGCATTGCCGTTCAGTCATGAAACAACACAGATGATTACGGAACAGATTCCGTGCTGGTTGACGTATACGACTGAATATACGCACCAATTGATCGACGCGAATCTCCATCGCTCCCCGATGTTCTCCGGAATGATTAAAGGAACGGGTCCCCGTTATTGCCCGTCGATCGAAGATAAGGTCGTCCGCTTCAGTGATAAACCGCGTCACCAGATTTTCCTTGAGCCGGAAGGCCGCGACACGGAAGAAGTCTACGTCCAAGGACTGTCAACAAGTCTGCCGGAAGACGTTCAACACGATATTTTACGGTCGATTCCAGGACTTGAAAAATCAGAAATGATGCGTCCCGGTTATGCGATTGAATACGATGCCGTCGTTCCGACACAGCTCTGGCCGACATTGGAAACAAAACGGATCGCCGGACTGTTCACAGCCGGACAAATCAACGGTACAAGCGGCTACGAAGAAGCAGCCGGACAAGGCATCATGGCCGGAATCAACGCGGCCCTGAAAGTCCAGGAACGAGATCCGCTCATTCTGTCCCGTTCACAAGGGTATATCGGTGTCATGATCGATGACCTCGTCACAAAAGGAACAAACGAACCGTACCGTTTGTTGACGTCACGTGCCGAATACCGGTTATTGTTGCGTCATGACAATGCCGATTTGCGTTTATCGGATATCGGATACGATCTCGGATTGATCAACGAGACACGCCATGCAAAACTGGCTGAGAAAAAAGAAGACATCCAACGGGAAATGAAACGACTCGAAAAAGTCGTCATTAAAGCAACGAGTGAAGTCAACGAGCGCTTGACGGAAATCGGTGTTTCGCCGTTGAAAGAGGCACTACATGCCATCACGTTACTGAAACGTCCGGAAATCACCTATGCGATGATTGCCGACATGACACCGCCGCCGGTCGCTTTGTCTGCGGAAGCAGCGGAGCAGGTCGAAATCCAGGTCAAATATGCCGGTTACATCGACAAACAGCTTGATCAAGTCGAACGGATGATGCGTATGGAGAAAAAACGGATTCCGGAACGTCTCGATTACGATGTCATCAGTGGTCTCGCAATTGAAGCCAAACAAAAACTAAACCAAGTGCGTCCGCTTTCGATCGGACAAGCATCACGGATTTCAGGGGTCAATCCATCTGATATCTCGATTTTGCTTGTTTATATCGAGCAAGGCCAATACGCATTGACTGCGGAGTGAAGAGAATGAACCAACAGCAATTCGTAACCGCATTAGCGGAGCAAGGATTAGAAGTATCGGACCATCAATTGCAACAGTTCCGGAAGTATTATGAACTGCTTGTCGAATGGAACGAAAAAATGAACTTGACGGCCATCACGGATGAGGAAGGTGTTTACCTGAAACACTTTTATGATTCAATCACGGCAGCATTCTATTTTGATTTTACAAAAGTCGAAACTGTTTGTGATGTCGGTGCCGGCGCCGGTTTCCCGAGTCTGCCGATTAAAATCATGTTCCCGCATCTGAAAGTGACGATTATTGACTCACTCAACAAACGAATCGGGTTCCTGAACATGCTCGCGACAGAGCTTGGACTCGAAGGTGTCGCTTTCCACCACGGACGTGCCGAAGAATTCGGGAAAAATAAACAGTTCCGGGAACATTTTGATGTCGTGACGGCGCGTGCCGTTGCCCGGATGTCCGTTCTTGCGGAATACTGTTTACCGCTTGCCCGAGTCGGCGGCCAATTCGTCGCGTTAAAAGCAGCGAAGCTCGGTGAAGAACTCGAAGAAGGCGCGACAGCCTTGAAGGTGTTAGGTGGAAATTTGCGGGAAAGTTTCCAATTCCAATTGCCAGGGGAAGAAAGTGAGCGTAATATCGTAATTGTCGATAAAAAACGATTAACACCCGGGAAATATCCGCGTAAAGCGGGGACACCGGCAAAAGATCCACTGGGTTAAACACCGTTTCACGTGAAACGATGACTGATGAAGGCGAGGTACACCAACGTGAAGAATGCAATTGCCAAACTGCTCGGTAAGGGAGGACAACCCGTTTCCCTAGAGCTAGATCCACAAGATACTGTCCGTGAGTTGAAGTTAACGGAACTGGTCGCCAACCGGTTCCAACCGCGGACCGTCTTTGACGGGGAACGGATTACCGAACTAGCGACCACGATTGAAGAACATGGTTTACTGCAACCGATTGTCGTCCGAAAACAAGGCGAAGGATATGAAATCATCGCCGGCGAACGCCGTTTTCGGGCAGTTCAATCGCTCGGATGGGAGACAATTCCCGCTATCATTAAAGAGATGACAGACGAGACGACGGCTGCCCTCGCACTCATCGAAAATCTACAACGTGAAGAACTGACACCAATCGAAGAAGCGGAAGCGTACGCGCGGTTGCTTGCGATGCAGGAAATCACACAGGAAGTGTTGGCACGCAGACTCGGACGGAGCCAGTCAACGATTGCGAACAAGCTTCGTTTGCTGCGGTTACCGGAAACGGTCCGGGAGGCCCTGAAACAACGGAAAATCACGGAACGCCATGCCCGGGCTCTCCTGCCGTTAAAAGCAGCTGATTTACAGCTTCAGGTTTTGGTTGAAATCATCGAACGCGAATGGAATGTCAAAGAGACGGAACAACGTGTCGAACGGTTATTGACCCCAAAAGTTCCGAAAAAGCGTCATAAAAGTTTTGCCCGGGATACACGGATCGCTTTAAATACGATCCGTGATTCTGTCGATATGATTGAACGGACCGGTTTGACGGTCGAAAAAGAAGAAGTTGATTGTGAAGAATATGTCGAGGTGCGGATCCGCATCGTGAAGGCACGTCCGTAAACTAGCGGTCGTGCCTTCCGCTACGTTTAGGAGAGATACGTATGAATGAAATACCGATTGGAGCCATCCGGCCGAACCCGGGGCAGCCACGCAAACAGTTCCACGAGAAGGCACTGACTGAACTGGCCAATTCCTTGACGCGGCACGGAATGATTCAACCGATTGTCGTCCGCCCGCGCGAGGGATTTTACGAAATCATTGCCGGGGAGCGTCGTTATCAGGCAGCAAAACAAGCTGGATTCAGTCGTGTTCCGGTCTTGATTATTGAAGCGAACGAAACCCGTGTCATGGAACTGGCACTGATTGAAAACATTCAGCGTGCGGATTTGAGTGCAATTGAAGAAGCCATGGCCTATGCCGAGATGTTAGAGGAATTTAACATCACACAGGCAGAGCTTGCGAACCGTGTCGGAAAAAGCCGTTCCCATATTACGAACAGTCTCCGTTTATTACAGTTACCGGTTGAGGTCCAACAAGCCGTTATGGAAGAACGGTTATCGATGGGACATGCACGGGCTTTATTGTCCTTAAAGCATCCACTGAAGATCGAACGGATGGCGGAACGTGTCATGCGTGAAAATTGGAATGTCCGGCGCCTCGAACAGGAGTTGCGTGAAAAAAAACAGGTGCGTCCGGCAGCCAAACAGTCAACGGAACTGGATTTCATCGAAGAAACGTTACGGGAACGGATTGGGGCGACTGTCCGCATTAAGATGACGAAACAAGCTGGAAAACTCGAAATTGATTTTACGGACGAGGACGATTTAAATCGAATTCTCGAACTGCTTTTACCTGAAGAAGATTAACAGCAAAGGATCCATTCCAGTATGGTACTTGGAATGGATCCTTTTTTTGAAACTTACAGGATAAAGGAAAGGAGAAACACTGCCCTTAAATTGAACGTGGTGTGAAGGAGATGGTCGTACGTGTTGTCTCAGCTGCTAATTTCGTATCGAGCAAGGCAAAACTATCAGCGACGAGTTCAGCCAACGCATAAACAAGATGGAGGCGTGTATTTTGAAGGATCATCATTTCCATAAAGCCACTGACATTGACGACAGCTTTAATATTAAAATCACCGACAGCCGGTAATTCTTTTTGGACACCGGCACCAGGAGCAAGCGGACCTTCCGAGAAGAAGACATGACCGACACTTGAAAGGCGACCGAGACAGGCATCGATGGCGATGACGAGCGGACGGTAATGTGTCGTTTGAATCGAATGAATGGTTTCGGCCAGATTCAATGCATGGACCGGTTTGGCTAATGTCCCATAGACATGCATGTTCGCCGGTCGATTTTTTTCCAAAAAGGTTCCGACGAGCGGTCCGAGTGAGTCGCCGGTTGACCGGTCGGAACCGATACAGACAAGGACGACGGGACGGTTTTCCTTCATGGCATTGACCTGTTCATGTAATTGTTCCGCCAGTCGTTCCTTAGCGAATGGTTCCGTATATTCTAGAAAGAAAGAATAGGGCTTTTTTTCGTGAGAATGAAAACGGAAATTCATCTGGATCATCCTTTCTTCTCCTGATGTCAGCATCCTGGTGTCGTGGTGAGAGTGAAGGCGTTCTGTAATGATTTTCCTTTCCCGGTTTTTGTGAAAATCTAACGTCAAAATCGGTTCTTTGGTTGAAAGTCATTTAAAATCACGTATACTGTCGTAATAGAGAGAAGATAGAGAGAAGTCGAAAGGATGGAGAGAATGGCTACCAATAAAGACGTACAGGATTCAGTCGCCCAGGTTGACCGGATTCTAGACCAAGTCATGGACGCAGACATGTGGATCCGCTTTGGATTGAAGTTATTGATCGCCCTGATTATCATCGCCGGTTTTTATGTACTGATGCGTATTTTAACAGGTGCGGTTTCGCGATTATTTACGATTCGAAAAATCAATGAGCATGATTCATTGGCGCAACGCCAAAATGAAACGTTGTTGAAACTGCTCCAAAATGCTATCCGTTATGTTCTTGGAATCGTCATGCTCTTGACGGTCCTCAGTCAGTTCGGAATCAACATTACAGGTCTTGTCGCCAGTGCCGGTATCGCCGGTCTTGCCATTTCGTTTGGGGCAAAGAACCTGGTTCAGGATATCATTACCGGGGCCTTCATCATCTTTGAGCGACAGTTTAAAGTCGGTGACTTCGTCCGTGTCGGTTTGATTGAAGGGGTCGTCACAGAACTCGGAATCCGGACGACGAAGTTAAAAGGATTGAATGGAGAAATCCACATCATTCCGAACGGACAAATCTTACAGGTGACGAACTTTTCCGTCGACAACAGTTTTGCTTTAGTCGATGTGCAAGTATCGTATGAAGAAGATTTGGAACGGGTCGAACAGGTCTTGCATCAAATTGCTAACACGACGACGGAAAAATATACCGACATGTTTATCGAGCCGATCCAAATGCTTGGTGTCCAGACACTTGGACCGTCAGAAGTCGTCTACCGCCTGATGGCAGAAGTGCCACCGATGCAACATTTCCAGGCCGGTCGTTTGATCCGGAAAGAACTCAAGCAGGGACTCGAACTGGAAGGAATTAAGATTCCGTATCCACGGATGGTCATGATGAATACAGAACAAGGGAATGGTGGTCAAGCCGATGATGCCAAAAACGTACAATCTTCATGATTATGTCGAAATGAAAAAACAACATCCTTGCGGAACGAACCGTTGGCAAATCATTCGTGTCGGGATGGACATCCGCATTAAATGTCAAGGATGCGGAGCGAGTATCCTGATGCCGCGCCGCGACTTCGATAAGCGTTTGAAAAAAGTCTTACCTGAATGAATACGAGCAAACCCCTGGCGACCGGAAAAGGTCTTCGGGGGTTTGTTGCTGTTCCTTTAATCAAATACAAGACTGCTTTAAACTACAGCAAAACGTACATGAAACAATCTTGTCTTAAAAAAAGAAGACGCATCTCCTTGCTTAAAAAAATTGAACTATCTATAATTGTGAAAGATGTGCTGACGTGGTGTAATCATTCTACCCACTGCGGCCGCTAGCACGGATTTCCTAGGAAATACCGAAAAGGAGGAATTCCAAGTGGGATTAACAGCCGGAATCGTTGGCTTACCAAACGTAGGAAAATCAACACTTTTTAACGCAATTACACAAGCAGGCGTCGAGGCGGCGAACTATCCGTTCGCAACCATCGATCCAAACGTCGGTGTCGTCGAGGTGCCTGATGCACGTCTTCGTAAATTGACAGAACTCGTTAATCCGAAGAAAACAATCCCGACCGCATTCGAATTCACGGATATCGCCGGAATCGTCAAGGGAGCTTCAAAAGGAGAAGGGCTGGGAAACAAATTCTTAGCCAACATTCGTGAAGTCGACGCCATCTGTCAGGTGGTCCGCTGTTTCATCGACGAGAACATTACACACGTTTCAGGAAAAGTCTCACCAATCGACGATATCGAAACAATCAATCTTGAATTGATCCTTGCCGATCTCGAATTGGTTGAAAAACGGATCCAGCGTGTCCAAAAACAAGTGAAGTCACGCGATAAAAATGCAGCGGGCGAACTGGAAGCACTTGAAATCGTCTTGGCGTTACTGGAAGACGAAAAACCGGCACGTCTTGCTGAGTTAAATGAAGATCAGGCAGCGATCGTCAAGCATTTCCAATTGTTGACGATGAAACCGATGCTTTATGTTGCAAACGTCGGTGAAGACGAAGTCGCGGACGCAGACAGCAATGAAAATGTGCGGTTAGTTCGTGAATTTGCAGCGAAAGAAGGCGCAGAAGTCATCATCATCTGTGCCCGGATCGAAGAAGAGATTGCTGAGCTTGAACCGGAAGAACGCCAAGAGTTCCTCGTTGACCTCGGAATCGAAGAATCCGGTCTGGATCAGTTGATTCACGCAGCGTACAACACGCTTGGTCTTGCGACGTACTTCACAGCCGGTGAAAAAGAAGTTCGTGCCTGGACGTTCAAAAAAGGCATGAAAGCACCACAATGTGCGGGTGTCATCCACTCGGACTTCGAACGCGGTTTCATTCGTGCGGAAGTTGTTGCTTACGAAGATTTAGCAGCTGCTGGAAACATGGCGACCGTGAAAGAACAAGGCCGTTACCGTTCTGAAGGGAAAGAATATGTCTTCCAAGACGGCGATGTCGTCACATTCCGCTTCAACGTTTAAGAGAAGCGAACGAATCGTTATTGCATAAACCAAAATACTTTGATAGTATTAACAAATGTGAGTAATGAATTATTGCTCCTTGCTCGATGAATTGAGCCGCCAGTCCAAGAGGAGGTGACAGATATGCGTAAATACGAAGTACTTTACATCATCCGTCCGGAAGTTGATGAGGAAGCACGAAAAGCTCTAGTTGAGCGTTTCAACAAAGTCCTCACTGACAACGGTGGTACAGTTGAAAAAACAACTGAAATGGGTAAACGTCGTTTTGCTTACGAAATCAATGATATGCGTGAAGGTTTCTACGTTCTTCTTAACGTGACTGCTGAACCAGCAGCTACAAAAGAACTTGACCGTCTCATGAAGATCAGTGACGATATCGTTCGCTTAATGATCACAAAAGACGAGAAATAAGCTGAAACAGGAGAGTGATTCTGATGATTAACCGCGTCGTTTTAGTCGGTCGGTTAACTCGTGACCCTGAAATGCGTTATACGCAGAGCGGGATTGCGGTAACGCGATTCACACTCGCTTGTGACCGTCCGTTTACAGGACAAGATGGGAAGCGAGAAGCTGACTTCATCGATTGCGTCGTTTGGCGCAAGCAGGCAGAGAACGTTGCTCAGTATTTGAAAAAAGGGAGCCTCGCAGGAGTTGAGGGTCGCCTTCAGATTAGTAGCTATGACGATAAAGATGGTCAACGTCGTTATCGTGCAGAAGTCGTCGCGGATAGTGTTCGATTCCTAGAATCACGCAATGCAAGCCGTTCTTCCGATAGTGATAGCTACTCTTCAAATTCAAATACAGGTGGAAACGGAAATGCTGCAGGATGGGGTTCACAGCAACAGCAGAACAACTCTTCCTCGCCAGCACCCGCTTCATCTTCATCGAATTCGGGCTTCGGCGCTGATCCGTTCAGCGGCGGCAGTTCGATCGATCTTTCAGACGACGACCTTCCATTCTAATGGGAACGTCGGACTGAAAAATTTACTCTAAAAAGGAGGTTAATCACATGGCACGTCGTCCAGGTGGAAAACGTCGTCGTAAAGTATGTTACTTCACGTCGAACCACATCACTCATATCGATTATAAAGACGTAGAACTTCTCAAACGTTTCATTTCGGAACGCGGTAAGATTCTTCCACGTCGTGTGACTGGTACTTCAGCGAAATACCAACGTCCACTTACAATCGCAATCAAACGTTCACGTCAAATGGCTTTAATTCCATACGTAGCTGACTGATTACGGTCTAGCGCTTTTCCTTTTCGAAGGAAAGGCGCTTTTTTTCGCTTCGCTTTCAACCGGTCCGCCTTTTCGGTTATAATATACAAGTTACCGAATTTTTCATACGAGTATATTTAGTATACAAGGAGGACGCGATGGGGTTAGGTCAGCAAGTATCACCTGAACGAGAACAGCGCTTTTTTCGCTTCGTTCCGTATCTATTAATCGTGGCTCTACTTTTTGTCATTGCCGTCGATCACCCAATCATCGCAGCGGTTGGAGCCGTCTTGACGACGGCACTGTTTGTCCTTCATCTTTTGGAGGAACGACGTGGTCGGAAGTCATGGGAAAGCTACGTCGCCGGTATATCGATCCAGGTCGAAGACACCGGTCAAGATGCTTTGACGAACATGCCAATTGGAATTTTACTTTATGATGAAGAAGCACGTGTTACCTGGTTCAATGATCCGATGCGTGAGATTTTTGAGGACCTTGCCATGGGACACGTTCTGACGGATCTTGATCCCTTATTCGTTGAAATGATTGGCGTCGATGAGGATCAGGCGACGCTTGAAATCGGCGAATCAGTTTACCGTGTCTTTTCAAACAGCGAAAACCGGACTTTCTATTTGTTCGATATGACAGAAGAAGCCCAGGTCGAACAGCAACTGGTCGATAATCAGACGGTCATCGGTGTCATTTATCTTGATAACTATGATGAGATGACACAAGGGATTGAAGATCAGCTTCGCAGTGAATTGAACAGCCGGGTCACCCAGTTGTTAAATCACTGGGCCGCGGATCACGGCACTTACATTAAACGGACCGCTTCCGACCGTTATTTCATTGTGACGACGGAAGAGAATTTACGGATTTTGGAACGATCAAAATTTACGATTCTTGATACCGTCCGGGAAGAAACAAGTCAACGTGGTGTTCAGTTGACGTTGTCGATTGGTATCGGATGTGGCAGTGATCCGATTCCGGCACTCGGTTTGATGGCCCAATCGAGTTTAGATCTGGCCTTAGGCCGCGGCGGTGATCAGGTCGTCATCAAGCGGGACGGGAAAGTTCGTTTTTATGGCGGGAAAACCAATCCGACAGAAAAACGGACACGTGTCCGGGCCCGCGTCATTGCCAACTCGTTGCGTGATTTAATGCAGGAGTCGAGCCGTGTCCTCATCATGGGGCACCGGAATCCGGATATGGATTCCCTGGGCGCCTCAATCGGGATTTTAAAACTCGCCGAGATGAACGATAAAGAAGCCCATATCGTTCTTCCGGAAGCTGAAATCGGACAAGGAATCCGGCGGATGATGAATGAAATCAGCCAGGAACCGAAACTCGAGACCCGTTTCGTGAATGCGTTCCAAGCAGATCAATTGATTGATGATCAGGCGCTCTTGATTATCGTCGATACCCACAAACCTTCCCTGGTTGTCGTACCGGCCTTGCTGGAGCGTTTTGAACGGATGGTCGTCATCGACCACCATCGACGGGGAGAAGACTTTATTGAAGAACCGGTTCTCGTTTATCTCGAACCGTATGCGTCATCGACATCAGAACTGGTCACAGAGCTGATCGAGTATCAGCCGACGAATCAGAAACTGGCAATGCTTGAAGCGACAGCCTTGCTTGCCGGAATCATCGTCGATACGAAAGGCTTTACGCTACGGACCGGTTCCCGGACGTTTGACGCCGCTTCCTATCTGCGTTCGCAAGGAGCGGATACGGTTTTGGTTCAGGAGTTCCTCAGTCAGGACCTTGAGACATACGTCGAACAATCGCATATCCTCGAGCGGACGGAAGTTTACGCCGCCGGGATGGCGATTGCGACGGCTGAGCCCGGCGTCATCCATGATCAGGTCCTGATCGCCCAAACGGCGGATCAGCTGCTATCGCTCCAAGGAATCCGCGCGGCGTTCGTCATCGCGGAATTGCAGGACGGCAGAACTGCCATCAGTGCCCGTTCACTCGGTGAAGTGAACGTCCAGCTGATTATGGAGACGCTTGGCGGCGGCGGTCATTTAACGAATGCTGCGACACAGATGACCGAGTCGGTCTTGACTGTCGCAATAGAATTACGAAAAGCGATTGACCATTATTTAGAAGATGAAACAAAAGGAGAGGAAACAGAATGAAAGTTATTTTCTTACAAGATGTAAAAGGCCAGGGTAAAACAGGAGACGTCAAAGACGTCGCTGACGCATATGCAAACAACGTGTTGTTCAAAAAGAAATTGGCACGTCCGGCAACAACCGGAAACCTTAAGCAGCATGAGGCACATGAGCGTAAAGCGGCAGAAGAAGCGAAACAAGTGTTACAGGACGCTCAAGCGTTAAAAGATAAGATTGAAAAAGAAACGATCATCGTCTCAACGAAAACAGGTGAAGGCGGTCGTGTCTTCGGATCCGTTACGAGCAAACAAATCGCGGATGAGTTGAAACAGATGGGTTACAAGATTGATAAACGTAAAATCGAACTCGAGCATCCGATCAAAACACTCGGTGTGACGAAAATACCATTAAAATTGCACAATGAAGTCACAGCAACGTTAAATGTCCAGGTTAAAGAAGCGTGAGTAGAAAAGGGGACCGGTGATGAGTGATGTAATGCAAAATACGCCCCCCCAGAGCATTGAGGCGGAACAAGCCGTCCTTGGGGCGATCATGATCGATGCGGATCGACTGATCAGTGCGTCCGAACGATTATTGCCACAAGATTTTTATCGTGCGGCCCACCAACGCATTTTTGAAACGATGCTTGTGTTGTCGGATCGGGGAGAAGCAATCGACCTCGTGACCGTTACGGCGGAACTCAGTACGCTTGGTATTCTCGAGGAAGTCGGCGGATTGCCGTACCTCGGTGAACTGGCGGAAGGTGTTCCGACCGCCGCAAACATCAACTATTACGTCAATGTCGTTGATCAAAAGTCGACCTTGCGCCGGTTGATCCGGACCGCCAATGAAATCGTCACGGACGGTTACGAACGGCAAAACGAGGTTGACGTCCTACTGAATGAAGCAGAACGGAAGATTCTCGAAGTCTCACAAGGAAAAGGCAGTGCCAGCTTCATTCCGATTTCGGACGTTTTGACGAGTGCGTATGCGACGATTGATAAGTTGCATAAACAAAGCGGCGAGACGACCGGGATTCCGACCGGCTTCCGTGATCTCGATAAAGTGACGGCCGGATTCCAGCGCAACGATTTAATCATCGTTGCCGCCCGTCCGTCTGTCGGGAAGACGGCCTTCGCCTTGAACATCTCACAAAACGTCGCGACCCGTGCCGATGAGAATGTCGCCATCTTCAGTCTTGAGATGGGAGCGGAGCAGCTTGTCATGCGGATGCTGTGTGCGGAAGGCAATGTCGACGCGCAGCGCCTCCGGACCGGACAGCTCGAAGATGAGGACTGGGGCAAGTTATCCCTCGCGATGAGCAGCTTATCCCAAGCCGGGATCTATATCGACGATACACCGGGTATTCGTGTCAACGATATCCGGGCGAAATGCCGCCGTCTGAAGCAGGAGCACGGTCTTGGAATGATCATGATTGATTATCTTCAACTGATTCAAGGAAACGGGCGTTCCAGCGATAACCGGCAACAGGAGGTCTCCGAGATCTCCCGGTCCTTGAAGTCGCTCGCCCGTGAACTCGAAGTCCCCGTCATTGCGTTATCGCAGCTGTCACGGGGCGTGGAAAGTCGGCAGGATAAACGGCCGATGATGTCCGATATCCGGGAATCGGGAGCAATCGAGCAGGATGCGGATATCGTTGCCTTCTTATACCGCGACGATTACTACAATAAAGAAACGGAAGATGCGAACACGATCGAAATCATTATCGCGAAACAGCGGAATGGTCCGACCGGTACCGTCAAACTCGCTTTCCGGAAAGAATTTAATAAGTTCGTGGATCTCGAACCGAATAATTCCTATGCACCACCCGCCTAAATGGCTTAAAAACGCTTCCGTCTTCTGAGACAGAAGCGTTTTTTTAATCGTTATGTTTGAATATCTTGAAGAGAAAGGAAAAAAACGAATTAAAACCGTCTTTTAAACGAACGAAAAAGAATTGTAACATTTAATTGTTCGGTATTTGGTTGACTTCTGTTTTTTTCCGCGTTACACTTAGTCGTGGTTTTGAATCGTACGTGGAGGTGGATGAGAATATGTCATCAGTAGTAGTAGTCGGAACACAATGGGGCGACGAAGGAAAAGGAAAGATTACCGATTTTCTTTCGAAAAAAGCCGATGTCGTTGCTCGTTATCAAGGTGGAGACAATGCCGGACATACAATCGTATTTAATAATGAGACGTATAAGTTACACTTGATTCCATCAGGAATTTTTTACTCAGACAAGAAATGTGTCATCGGGAACGGCCTTGTCGTCAACCCGAAATCGCTCGTCAAGGAATTGAAGTATCTGCACGATCGTGGTGTTTCAACGGATAACTTACTGATTTCGAATCGGGCGCATGTCATCTTGCCGTATCATCAGTTGCAAGATCAACTCGAAGAAGAAGCAAAAGGCGACGCGAAAGTCGGAACGACACTTAAAGGAATCGGACCGTGCTACATGGATAAAGCAGCACGAATCGGAATCCGGATGGCTGATTTACTCGACAAAGAAACATTCGCCGAAAAACTAAAAATCGTTCTTGATCAGAAAAACCGGATGTTCACGAAGATGTATGATGCGGAAGCGATTGCTTTCGATGATATCTTCGAAGAATACTACGCATACGGTCAAGAGTTTGCGAAATATGTCTGCGATACATCAGTCGTCGTCAACGACAGCCTCGATAAGGGCGAAAAAGTCCTCTTCGAAGGGGCACAAGGTGTCTTACTCGACCTTGACCACGGGACGTATCCATTCGTTACATCATCCAACGCATCAGCCGGCGGTGTCGCTTCAGGTGTTGGTGTCGGTCCAGCCCGGATCGATCACGTCGTTGGTGTCTGTAAAGCATACACGTCACGTGTTGGTGATGGTCCGTTCCCGACAGAGCTGTTTGACGAAATCGGTCATCACATCCGGGAAGTCGGTCGTGAATACGGAACAACGACAGGCCGTCCACGCCGTGTCGGCTGGTTCGATTCAGTCGTCGTCCGTCACTCACGCCGGACAAGCGGTTTGACAGATCTTTCATTGAACTCAATCGATGTCCTGACAGGTATCGAGACGCTTAAAATCTGTACGTCGTATGAGTTTAACGGCAAACAGATCGATGAGTATCCGGCAAGTTTCCGCGATCTCGAAGCATGTGTCCCGGTTTATGAAGAGCTACCGGGCTGGAAAGAAGACATTACGCACATCCGCAAGTTTGAGGATTTGCCGATCAATGCGCAGAACTACGTTAAACGGATTGCAGATTTGACGAACATCTCCCTCGTGACATTCTCAGTTGGACCGGGTCGTGAACAAACGGTCGTTCTCCGTGATTTGTACGAAGAAGCTTAATGGTTGAAAAGTGGCAGTTCCGGATTTGAAATCTGGAGTTGCTTTTTTTTTATCTCTAATCAAGCGAAATCATTCACAAAATAAAGTGAACGAGCGTATACTAAAGGTAATGTTTCACGTGGAACGCACGATGTAAACGTATGATGAAGTCAACAGAGTGGCGTCGGGAGTTTCCGTCGCCACCTTTCTATATGCCTGAAAAACAGGTAAAATAGATTGAATAGAAATTATTAAGGGGGAACACCCAGTGACGGAACGTAAAATCCTCGTCGTCGATGACGAGCAACCGATTGCCGATATATTAAAATTTAAATTAGAAAAAGAAGGTTATAGTGTCGCCGTAGCAAATGATGGAGTGGAAGCACTCGAGAAAGTCGAAGAGTTTAAGCCCGATTTGATTTTGCTCGATATCATGTTGCCCTTGATGGATGGAATGGAAGTTTGCCGGGAAGTCCGGAAAACATCAAAAGTCCCGATCATCATGTTGACGGCAAAGGATTCTGAAATTGATACGGTCCTTGGCCTGGAGCTTGGTGCAAATGATTACGTGACGAAACCATTCAGCTCGCGCGAATTATTGGCAAGGGTGAAGGCACACTTACGAAACGTCAATACGGTCGAAGCGACACCGGCAAATGCAGGACCGGGTCCATTGAAAGTAGGAGAACTGTATATCGATACGAATTCTCATACCGTCACACGACAGGATCAAAAAATCGAACTGACACAACGTGAGTTTGAACTGTTGCATTACTTGGCGAAAAACATCGGTCAAGTCATGACGCGTGAACACCTGCTCCAAACCGTGTGGGGATATGATTACTTCGGTGACGTCCGGACCGTTGACGTCACTGTGCGCCGTCTGCGAGAAAAAGTCGAAGATAACCCGAGTACACCAATCTATATCATGACCCGCCGTGGTGTCGGCTATTATCTCCAAGACGGGGAGAATGAATAACGATGTTAAAAGGAACGAACTTCTTCAAATCGATCCAGTGGAAACTTGTCGTCATTTATGCGTTGTTGATCTTAGTCGCGATGCAAGTCATTGGGGTTTACTTCGTTCGTTCTCTTGAAAAACAGTACATTACGAACTTCTCAAAATCTGTTGAAGACCGGGCCGGACTTGTTGCGTACAATGTCGGGAAGGAATTCGATAAGACAGGCGATGATGAGGCCTCCAAACGGCAGTTGTCTGAATCTCTTGGACAACTGCTGTCTGAGTTTAGTAGTGGCTCGACGTCAAGGAACGATATTCTCGAAGTACAAATCATTGATCAGGACTCGATCATTCAAGCGACGTCCGACGAGGACAATCAGTCAGCGGTCGGACAACGGGCGACGAATTCACTGATTAAAAAAGCACAAGCTACGAGTTCCTCCCGTGTCGATACCGTCCTCGATCCGACGACGGAAGACAAGATTCGGATCTTTGCAGTCCCCGTTACCTCGGAACGGACAGGTGCAACGACCGGGATGATTTACGTCCGGGCTTCGATGGAGTCGATTTATTCTCAGATGCAGCAAGTCACACGCATCTTAGCAACGGGGACAGTGATTGCACTTGTCATCACCTCGATTCTCGGTGTCCTGTTATCAAGGACGATTACACGGCCTATTTCGGATATGCGGCGCCAGGCAATCGAGATGCGGCGCGGGAACTTCTCGCGGAAGGTTAAAGTCTATTCCGATGACGAAATTGGTCAGTTGGCACGTTCCTTTAATGAACTGACGGATGAATTACTCGAAGCGAATGCGACGACGGAAGCCGAAAGGCGGAAATTGACGAGTGTCCTTGAAAATATGACGGATGGTGTGATTGCGACGGACCGGACGCTACGTGTCATCCTGATGAACGACCAGGCGAAGGATATCGTCGGTGTCGATGAATCCGGTATCGTCGGGACGAATTTAAAGGATCTACTCGCGCTCGGAGACGACTTTATGATTCCGGAAGACGGCACGATGCCGCCCCGTTTGCTTGATTTTAGCAGCGAGGACGAACTGTTCCTTGTCCGGGCCTTCTTCTCACCGGTCAAAAAACACAGTGGACCGATTACCGGTATGATTATCGTCCTGCATGACGTCACGGAGCAGGAACAAGTCGAGCAGGACCGCCGTGAGTTCGTCGCGAACGTCAGTCATGAACTCCGGACACCGCTGACGACGATGCGGAGTTATCTCGAAGCCTTAGCGGAAGGTGCGTACCAGGATGAAGAACTGGCGCCACGGTTCCTGGAGACGACACAAAACGAAACGGAGCGGATGATCCGCCTCGTGACCGATCTGTTGCAACTGTCGAAAATGGACAGCAAGGAATACAAGATGAACAAAGTCCGGTTTGATTATATTCAATTCTTAAATGATATTCTCGATCGCCACGATATGACGAAACCGGAACGGATTCAGTTCCGCCGCAAGATCATGAAACGGAAAGTCTACATCCGCGGGGACCAGGATAAGTTGATTCAGGTCGCGGATAATATCTTAACGAACGCGATCAAGTATTCACCGGAAGGCGGTACGATCACCGTCCGGACGATGTTACGGGCGAAACGGATCGTCATCAGCATCAAAGACGAAGGAGTCGGGATTCCAAAAGCGAACCTGCAGAAAATCTTTGAACGCTTCTACCGGGTCGATAAAGCACGGGCACGGAAGATTGGCGGGACCGGACTCGGTCTTTCGATTGCCAAAGACGTCGTTTCGGCACACGGTGGTGACATTTGGGCAGAAAGCGAATGGGGACGCGGGACAACGATTTACTTTACGCTTCCATACGAGGTGATCGAAGAGGTGGATATCGGATGACGAAACAGCGACTGAAATCCATCGCTTTGATTCTTCTGGTCAGTGCCTCAATCGTGCAAACCGCCATGTTATGGACGTATCATCCGAGCAGCGAGTCGATTGAACAGGAACAGGTATCGTTTAATGAAATCGATACCTCAAAGACGGTCGAAGGAAATCAGCTGATTAATCCGGAGTTGGTCATCTATTCGAACGGTGAAAGTGCCTATCAGACCCAAATCATCGGTCGGACGATTCTGAACCGGATTGGCGCCTCGTTTGATGTCGGTGTCCTGGTTTTGACCGATAAGGCGTCAGATATTCCGGTCAGCAAACGGAGTGTCGAGATGATTTTCCCGACGCCGATCAGTTCAAAGATGCTCGAGGAGTTGCTCGGGGAAAAACAAATTGCGATGTCAGAGCCGATCAAACGGCTCTATCTGCTCGATTATGAAGGACCGATCCTTCGACTGGAGTCGACGACGGGACGATTTAAGGATTTTAAATTAATCGGGGATGAGACGGTCTTAAAACGTCTATTCGCCTATGATAAGAAAAAACCGATGACGAAAGTCGAGCTCAAGGGCGGTGACTACACGTATGTCCCAAGCGGCGCGACGAAACTGGAAGAAGTATTCGTCTACGATGATGTTTCACAGGATCCGAAGCCGCTCAGCCGGATCGAGAGCGCGTTCTTTACGGAAAACTCGAACGTCCAACAAATCAAGAGCCGGGATGACCTGGACGTTTTGACGGACGGTGTCAGTGTTTCGACCTACGACCGGGATTATAATGCGTTCCGTTTTAATACATTGTCTCCGAACACCCAAACCTCGTCCGTCGATTACAGTACAATCGTCAGTTACATCAACATCCATGGCGGATGGCTCGATCCTGTGACACAACGCAGCGGTTTCCGCTATTACTTTGATCAGATGTCGAAAGCGGAAGAGGAACAGGCGGCGACGTTCCGATTGTATTTGAACCGATACCCAATTTTTGGTGAAACAGGACCGTTACTTGAACAACCGGACTTTGATCTCGCGACCATCAAAGTAACGTTCGAAGAAAATCAAATCCGTTCGCTCAGCCGCAGTATGATTCGGGCGGATCGGAAGCTGTTGCTCCGGGAAACGACATTGCCATCCATCGATCAGATCGAAAAGCAGCTTCAATCCGCCGACATGTTGGATGAGATGTCCGCTATCCGGATGGGATATGAGATGACTTATGAAATTGAAACAAGTCGCTATGCCTTGTTTAAGCCAAATTGGTTCATCAAACGAAACGGGAAATGGACCACGGTCGATCAAGCTATCGGAAAAGAGGGATAATGTTTCATGGATTGGAGTAAAGCAAAAACGTTACTGATTTTAACGTTCCTGATCCTGAACGCCTATCTTGCCGTTCAGTTGATGGACCGAATGATTGATCCCCGAATCGTCACGACGAATGCGGACGGAAAAACTGTTTTGAAAGAACGAAAAATTGATGAAAAGAAACTGCAGACGGTCTCAAAGGAAATTGGTTATTTGACGGCGGAAGTCGATACGAGTTCATTGGCTCCTAAACCAGGCTCTTCGATCCAAGATGCCGTCACATCCGTCAAAAATCAAATCGAGTGGTCGGTTCGTCTGACGAAGCCGTTCCCGCTCGAAGCGAAATCGATGCGGGATTCGGCAACATCGTTTGTCCAATCGTCGGCTGCATACGGGACCGACTACACATTTTGGAAGTATGACAGCAAACACAATGAGATGACATTTGTTCAGACGTATAAAGAACAGCCGTTATACTCGACACCGCAACAGTCGCGTGAGGATGATGCGATGATTGGTCCGTCGTTACTTGTGCTTCAGTTGAACGAGCAAAAGGAAGTCGTCAGCTACAAACAACGTCACTTAAACAAAGTCGTCCGTCAGGCACAGGATGTCACGTTATTATCGGCGAGTGAGTCCGTCATTCAACTGTCGGAGCAGGGCTTGTTCCCCGCTTCGAAACGAATGACGAGTCAAAAGCTCGGCTACTTCTGTCTTGTGACGGAAGGAACGAAATCGGTGCAGATTTTACCGCCGACGTGGCAGATTGAACTGAACGGAGAAGAACTGTATTTCGTCAATGCGATTGACGGCGGAGTCCAGACCATCGAACGGCTTGATACCGTTTCAGAGAAATGAGGAATGCACGATGAGCCTACACTACAGCGTCCTTGCCAGTGGCTCGACGGGGAATGCCCTCTATATCGAAAGTGAACAGACCCGCCTGCTCGTCGACGCCGGTCTGACCGGCAAAGCGATGCTCGCCCTGTTCGACCAGATTCACCGGTCGCCGGATCAGATTGACGGTTTGTTCGTCACCCATGAACATTCGGATCATATCAAAGGCGTCGGCATCATGGCGCGGAAGTACAACATCCCGCTTTATGCGAACGAAAAGACGTGGGCGGCGATGGAAGCAAAAATCGGCAAAATTGATCCGGCGCTGAAGTTCCTCTGGGAAGTCGGTGAGGTCAAACAGTTCGGCGACATCGAAGTCGAATCGTTTAACGTCAGCCATGACGCGGCCGACCCGATGTTCTTCCAGTTTGCCCATGAAGGAAAACGACTCGCCCACATCACCGATACCGGTTACGTATCGGACCGGATGAAAGGTGTCATCCGCGGAGCCGATGCTTATATCTTCGAAGCGAATCATGATATCGGGATGCTTCAGATGGGGCATTACCCGTGGAGCGTTAAACGGCGGATCCTCGGTGATTACGGACACGTCTCGAACGAAGACGCGGCGATCGCGATGAGCGAAGTGCTCGACGACCGGACGAAACGGATCCATATGGCCCACCTGAGTAAGGACAACAACATGAAGGAACTCGCCCGGATGAGTGTCTCGCAGACGCTTGCGAGCCGCGACGTCGACCTCAGTAAAATCCAGTTGCTCGACACCGATCCCGTCATTCCGACGCCGCTTTTGAAGCTCTGATTATGGGAAATTACTGAATATGCTCAAAAGACCCCCACATTTGGCTATCTCGCCACGTGATGGGGGTATACTTGTGTAAAGAGAGTTTAGAAGGAGGCGTGTGTCGATGGATCGACCAGAAGAACCACGGAACGAATCAGATCAGCCTTACGCATCGACCGATGAGACAAGCGGCTTTCCGCCGCGACGACCAAGTGAAGACGAGCCGGTCAGTCCTTATCGTGAATCATATGAAGAAGAACCACCTGCACCAAAACGCCGCGGCGGCGGAAAAGCCTTTTTTGTCGGCCTGATTGGCGGGATCATCGGTGCTCTGTTGATTGCCTTGATCGCCTGGCCGTTTGTCCGTGACGAAATGACGAGTCCGACGCCGGTCTCAAACGCGACGCCGGAGCAAGCGGCATCAAACGCGACGGAATCGGAAAACGATATCGTCGGCGCCGTCAGTCAGACGAGAGAAGCCGTCGTCAGCGTGACGAACCTGCAAAACTCGTTCCAAGGCGGTGCTCAAGAGACGGGTGCCGGATCCGGTGTCATCTATAAAAAAGACGGCAACAAAGCCTATGTCGTCACGAACTATCATGTCGTCGAAGGCGCCAGCCGGTTGTCGGTCACGTTGTCTGACGGAACGGCACTGGAAGCGAAAGTCCTCGGAGAAGATCCGACGTACGATTTAGCAGTTCTCTCGATTGATGCTTCAAAAGTGACGCAAGTCGTCAAACTCGGCGATTCGGATACGTTACGCGCCGGGGAGACGGTCCTTGCAATCGGGAATCCGCTCGGGATCTTTGCAAACTCGGTGACACGCGGTGTCATCAGTGCCCAGGAACGGACGGTACCGGTTGATACGAACAAGGACGGGCAGCAGGACTTCAACACCGAAGTCATTCAGACCGATGCCGCGATCAATCCTGGTAACTCAGGCGGAGCGCTCATCAATACGTCCGGTCAATTAATCGGAATCAACTCGATGAAGATTGCCGAAGCGAGTGTCGAAGGGGTCGGTTTTGCGATTCCAATCAACGAAGCGTTACCGATCATGCGTGATCTTGAACAAAACGGTGAAGTGATTCGTCCGCAACTCGGGATCCAAATCCGGGACGTTCAGGAGTTCCCGAGCGGTTTCCGTGAAGATCGTCTGAAGTTACCGAATGACGTCACCCGCGGGATTGTTGTCGTCGGTTTGACGGGCAACAGCGGGGCGGAAAAAGCAGGGATGAAAGAAAATGATGTCATCGTTGAAATCAACGGCAAGGACATCAACTCGTTTGCCGATCTAAAAAGTGTTCTGTACCGAGATGCGAAAGTCGGCGATAACGTCAAGGTGACGTTCTACCGGGGCGGCGAGAAACAGACACTGGATGTCAAACTGTCGGCGCAAGCGGCGACGGTGCAATAACAGATTCAGATCAACTACTCGTATACGTGCGGGTAGTTTTTTGTGCGCCGAAAGGATGGTGTCTCCGGTGTTCATCGTGATTCGCTGTCACGCGCTTTCCTCAGGCGAGGAACAAGCCGCGGGCTTACTTGCCTGTCGGCGTCGATGCCCGGGTCTCGTTTTCTTCTGACAGCACGGGCGAGCCGTGCTTTTTCCTGTAGGAGTCGCGTGCAGCGGACGCGATGAATGAAGGGAATAGCAGAACAGTGGAGTGAGTAACGTCAGAGCTGTGGATAACTTTTTTCGGTCGGAGAAGTCAATTTTTGTTATACTGGTAGCGGATAAATGTGGATAACTTAAAAGGAGGAAAAGACCTGTGGATAAATATGTCTGTTTAGAACACGTCGAGTTAGCGCTCGACGAAGTAGTCGATGAAACGGAAGAGTATCCGATTTTGGAAGAGGTGCCGGCGGAGAAAAATGTCACGTGCGAGTACTGTGACCAGCCTGCGACATATCTTGTGTCAAGCAAAAAATAATTATCAACATGTGGACATGTGGATAACTCTGTGGATAACTCCTGAATTTTCTGTCAGAAAGCGAGAAAAATGATGCAAATTACCATTATTACGGTCGGAAAGCTGAAAGAGAAGTACTTGAAGCAAGGAATTGCCGAATATACAAAACGGCTCGGCGCGTATTGTTCGATTCAGGAAATCGAGGTGCCGGACGAAAAAGCACCGGAACAATTGAGTGACGCCGAGATGCAGCAAGTGAAGAAAAAAGAGGGCGAACGGATTTTAGCGAAGATCGGACCGGATGTTCATGTCTATGCACTTGCTATCGAAGGAAAGCAACGGACGAGTGAACAGTTTGCGACAGAACTCGACCGACTGGCGACATACGGAAAAAGTAAAATCGCGTTTGTTATCGGCGGATCACTTGGTCTGGCACCGGAAGTCATGCAACGGGCAAACGATACGATCTCGTTCTCGAAGATGACATTTCCCCATCAATTGATGAAGATAATTCTGTGTGAGCAGATTTATCGGGCATATCGGATTAATCGAAATGAACCGTACCACAAATAAATTTAGTCAATACAAAAGACCATATCAAATGCTGTTACGCATTTGATATGGTCTTTTGTAAGGAATAGCTTTTCTGACAAGGGACTATCAAAAATCAAAAAATGTACTGGAGGTCGCCCATGAACTGGATTGAACTAAAAGAGGAGTTAGAAATCAGAGAATTACTTGAGAACTATGGTTATTTTCATGATGGCTGTTTGAAGGAAGTGCATATGTGGACCGAAACGTATGTTGATGATAATTTGACGATGAATGCTCCGAGCGGATTAGATACAAACGTCAAACTGTTGTTTCAGCGTCAGTTCAAAAACCCGTCTGTAATTGAATTATGGTTTGAAGGTATAACAGGAATTTATATCCTTCCGACACTAGAAAAGTTCGACTCGATTCTGTTTGAGGCTATTATTTTAAAGCAAAAGGATACTTATTATTGGTCGGATGATATTGACTTTGATCCGAACCAGATCGAATATAACGTAAGCTGGATATCGGCTAAAAAACTTAGATGGAGAGAAAAAAACGACTGGTTGGGAAAACAGAATCGATATGGAGCTATCGAATAGATCGATTTATTTTTTTACTGGGAAACTAAATCTCAACATTTACAAACCATTAAATGATTGCCGTCGAGATCTTTAAAATTGAACCAGTGACCGTCTTCGATTTCTGTCGCCAATCCAGTTCCATGCGTCTTCTGCAAGGGGGATACGCGCCGCAAAAATGGAATGATCTTTGTGACTGGAGACAATCAAATCTTTGGTCTTTAGTTGCGCTGGATTGACATGGGCTAAAATCGGGTCAGCACACGTTGCAATAACTCCATTAATCGTAGTAGAGTCAGATGCTCGAATCAATTCATGAATTATGGCGTTGCCTCCTTATACATAACGGTCAATCTACCTTCTTCTTTTTCGTTAACATTGCTACGATTACACCAAAAGTGAACGTAATCAAAGCGATAAAACCCTGTGGGATATCTCCATACAACAACATGAAAATACCAGCACTGCTTAACACTACACCTGATCCAATCAAAACTTCTCTCATACAGAACTCCCTTAAATAAATTATTTGATAAATAATTCTCATCATGAATCAAATATATTCGATAAATAGGAGCAACATCAATCAACGTATTTTTAATATTTAGTAACGAGTAAGTGAAAAATGTATAACGACCTGTAGATTATTTAGGATAGCGTATGTATTTTCGCTGTCCTTCAATTATTGGTTTATTTTCTTCTATCATTTTATTGTAATTCAAGGTGATCATGGTTTCAAAATCCTCATCTATGATCAGGTTCAGATTGTCCATACTCTTACGCATTTTCCTAAGGTTACCACTAATTCCTTTAACGAATTTTTTAGATTGTCGATCAAGTTCCCTCCATTGTTTCGTTGTCTTTAAAAAAGAAGAAAAGGCATGTATTTCATCATTGTTATCGAGTAAGATTTTTAAATTTAAATATTGATAAAGTGTCAATAAATTTGCTGCTTCCTGAGTTTTAATAATGTCTTTCATAAAGATTTCCCGACGTATTAATACATCAGTCTCATAATATTGCTTATATTCAGTTACTAGTGAAAATATTTTTTGTTGATTTTTCCAAAGCTCTGAAAATGCTTCTTTTCCAGTCAATGCAGATAAATTAGAGTCATCAACAGGTATACTGAGCGGTTGTGTAAAATAGTTTGCATTAATTTTTAAAAAATCTTTGCCGATATCAAGTACATTATTATTTAAGTCGGCAAAAATCGCCAAGTGTCTTTGAGCCTCTAATGCCTCATCGAGCTTTTCATCACCAATTGTCAAATATGCTGTTGCCACAGGAGCATTATTCTTAGTAAATCCAGCCATATAATAAGGCGTTCCATTTACCATCCAATAAACCGGATTAACAAACGCTCCCTCTGTCCATTTCTTATACTTTTTTACTTTTTTCATGAGCAGTTTAGTAACTGAATCATCCATTTCTATATCGCCTCCTTTGAATATTATTACCAAATAATAGCACTATCTAAACTATGGGTATTTGAATTCCGTGTTTAAGAAATGAGATAGTATTTTTAAAATATGTTGTAATAAAAAATCCCTTTATAAAGATAAGCAGATTCATTTAACTGCTCGTTTTATAAAGGGAGATATCAAAAGAATTATATTATTTTATACTTTTTATGTCCGTTCCAGCACTGTCGCGAGCATCCGGTGAACGACTTCGTGATCGCGGATATCATGCAGCTGATAATCCTTGCCTGGTAACGTGTAAACGTCAGTTGAGCCGACATAGGAAATGGCGAGTTCGAGTGTACCGTCTTCCTGGCAGGTCGTCCGTAATTCCAGTTCGCCGCTGATGACGCCGACTTCATTTGTCATCACACCATGCGTGGCGGTAAAAGTAGAGGTTTTCGTTTCCATCGAATCGACTCCTTCTTAGTAGGTACAGGTGTTCAGCATCGTTTGCAGTGCTGTTTTTTCCGTTGATTGAAGACTTAAGCCCCAACGGCTTTTCGTATTGATCCACATTTTCGAGTACGCACAGCTTGCACCGGCACGGGTCGGTTTCCACGTCGATGGATCCTGGTCACCCTTTGAACGGTTTGAGCTTGCGGAGACGGCAATCAATTGCGGACCGTTGAGGTCGTTTGCGAACGCCTGACGTGTCGTTGTCGTCCAGCTGCTTGCACCCGAACGCCATGCTTCCGCGAGCGGCACGACATGATCGATGTCGAGATCGGACGGGTTTGTAAATGTCAGTCCATCATAATAACTGTACCATGAGCCCGACGTGACCGGACAGCTGCCGACGTAGGAATCCGCATCACGTTTCAAGACGACTTGGCGTGTGTCGCAACCGCTTCCCTGGCTGATCCAGTGTGGGAACAGATCACGCGAGTACCCGGTCATCGTACTTTCGGCTTTGACCGTTAAAGCATTGAGTTCGGATTGTGCCGTCGCTTTTGACGGGATACCGGATGGGAGTGCGGAAACGGGTGAGAGATCAAACTGAAATGCAGTGAGGAATAAAACAAACGATACGACGAGTAACTTGAGTTTCTGGAACATGAACTGCCTCCTCTTATGTATGGTCGTGAAAGAAGTCTCTCACATCTCCCAGTATCCCATTGAATATTTTGAAGAGGGTTAAAATCATGTAAATATTATAAAAGTTGAATAATTTTGATTAAAAATATTTTTTTGAAATTAAGACTAAAGTAACAGAAAAAAGAAGCTACTTGAAAAAATTAAAATTGCGGAGACTTTTAACATAAAAAAATTCAACTCTTGTATAGTAAAGGGGTACCTCTGTTCGATTCGGACAGAAGGCACTCCTTTTTTTCAGGAGCCACGAGGAATTCAAATGCCAAGGAGCTGAAACATTACCATGAATAAACAAGATATCAGTGATATTCGTCGCCATTTTAAGGTCGACTCGGAACTACTTAAAATCAACGAAATTTATAATGTATATATCCGCAAAGAAACGAGTGAAATCTTCTACGAAGAAAGCCGTCCGTTCGCCTTTCTCGAACTTGAGCAACAGGAATTGTTCCTCGCGAACTTCAAGAAAGTCCTGACCGGGAAACTCGACATCAAGCTATTTGAGGTCAAGTTCCAGCAGCCGGAAGAAGGCGCGACCGGACATACGCAACAACTGTTGTACGAAGGCCTGTACACGGAAGAAACGGAAGATTGGACGGAACAGATGCAACAGATTGCGCTGAAGATGGTCCAGGACGTTCAGTACGACAATGATATCGTCGTTACGTTCATCCGCGGGCAGTACTACAAGACGACAAAACGGCAGGAGGACGAGACGGAGGTCAACAAAAACGATGAAGTTTACACGACTCCTTTTATTCTCAGTAGTCTCAATCAGACGGAACTTCCGAAACAGTCGCTTGTCTTCGACTACGTTGATCTTGAGTTCAAGTCGAACCTGCTGATCAATCCGGTCATCAAACTCGCTTCACCGATCGGCGGCTTTTTATTCCCCTGCTTTACGGATAATGCGGCGGACGTCAACCGTGTCCTGTACACAGCAAGCAAGCCGAATAAACCGGACGTTTTGTTCATCGAAAACGTCCTGAACGGCGAACAAATCGTGACTGCAGAAGAAGACAAAGCGGTGTTTGAAGAAATCGTCAAACTCGTCATCGGCGAATCGGTCGATTCAAAAACGCTCGCGGGTGTCTATGAGGAAGTCAATCACCTGCTTGTCGCAGAAGACGAAAAAGAGGACGAACCGGAAGATATCCCGATGCTTGACGTCAAAGAAGTCGAACGGGTCTTAAAAGCGAGCGGGATTGAAGACGTCAGTACGGAACAGGTTGAACGGGCTTTCAAAACAGTCATCGATGATACGGAGTACGAGATGAAGGCAAGCAACATCGTCCCGAACTACGAAGCGAAATCGATTAAAATCAACACAAAAGTCGCGAATATTTCGGTCAGCGCGCAGGATTTGAAGTACATCAAGCAGGTCAATTACAACGGCAAACAATGTCTGTTGATCGAAGTCGAGGAAGATACCGTCATCGACGGATTTACGCTCGTCTCGGAAGAAAATATTTTAAGTTAATTCCAAACGGCACTCGTTTCGCGTCATTCCGACAAGGAAAGCACACGAAAGACGGGTGCCGTTTTTTGAATCATCCAGAATGATTGATTAATCGGATAAAGATGCGTATGATTGGTTTTGTAAGCGGTATCTTTTAAGAAAAAGAGATATCGAACATTTTTTTAATTATTTACGAAAGCGGTTTCGATACTTATTTTTACAAATGAATCACCTCTTATAAGCACGCTAGGAATTCGATAAAAGGAGGAAGAAACATGGGACAGGAGTATCAGCAATTGGTCGACCGGTTAGCGCAAAAAAAAGCCGGTGAACGGCAGGATGGTGTCGACGTCGTCATCAAACCGGTACCGGACCGGACAGAAAGCGGTGTCCTCGATCCGCGCGTCTTCGAAGTCATGACGCAACAGCCACAGGACAGTTCACCGGCCGGTCCTTTTTCACTCGAAGCAGCGCGGGCCGGGATGGGGTGGGTCAACACCGACCTGACGACGACAGACATCACGACGGAAGACATCGTCATTCCAAGTGCGGAACAACCGATTCCGGCACGAATCTATCGTCCCCGGTCGACGGAACCGTTACCGGCGGTTGTCTATTTCCACGGCGGCGGCTTTTTCGGTGGAACCCTTGAACCGGTCGAACATCCTTGCCGGTTGTTGGCGGAGCGGGCAAACGTTGTCGTGATTTCAATTGATTACCGGCTTGCACCGGAACATCCATTTCCGGCCGGACTGAACGACTGTTTCACAGCCGTTACATGGGTCTATGAACAAGCGGAAGCGCTCGGAATCAAACGCGCGCAGCTCGCTGTTGCCGGCGACAGTGCCGGTGGGAACTTAGCGACGGTCTGTGCCCTGCTTGACCGCGAACAACAGACAGAGATGATTCAGTACCAGATCCTGCTCTATCCGGTCGTCAATCTCGCGGCTCTGCCGACGGATGATTTCAACTGGCGTCTTGACGCATATGAGATGAATGAAAACCGAGAACTGCTTGAAGGAATCGTCACAGCCCTTGAAGACACGGATGGACTGTTGAATCGGTTGTACCTGCAAGGGACGACAAACGTCCAGGATTCGCATGTCTCCCCGCTATTCAGCGATAAGCTGGCCGGACTGCCGGAAGCATTGATCATCACGGCAGAATACGATTATCTCCGTCTTGAAGGCGAAGCGTACGGACGAAAACTCGCGCGGTCAGGTGTGAAAACAAAACGGATTCAGTACAACGGGATGGACCATGCCTTTATCGAAAAGCTCGGACAGTATCCGCAAGCGGAAGACTGCATCACGGAAATCGCAAATGGTCTGAAGAAGCGGTTTGCGACTAAACAACCAACAGGAGGATGAATCGATGACGACATATACATTAGATTGGAACGCCTATACGGCACTGGCGAGGCAGACGGTCGCAGAAGGGGCGGTCCTGCTGAAGAATGACAAGCAGACGTTGCCGCTGTCTGCGGGAACAACAGTTTCGGTGTTCGGACGCAATCAGTTCAACTATTATAAAAGCGGAACGGGCTCGGGCGGGATGGTTAACGTCACACACGTGACAAGTCCGCTCGAAGCGTTGCAAGACCATCCGGATGTGACGGTCAATGCCTCGTTGACGGAAGTCTATGAAGCCTGGCTGAAAGATCATCCATTTGATAAAGGCGAAGGCTGGGCCGCTGAACCGTGGTCGCAGGAAGAAATGCCGGTCACGGATGAAGTCGTCGCAGACGCAGCGGCGCAATCGGACGTCGCGATCATCATGATTGGTCGGACAGCCGGTGAAGACCGCGATAACACAGCGGATCCGGGCAGTTATCTGCTGACGGACGTCGAGTTGACACTGATTGAGAAAGTCTCCGGAGCATTTTCGAAGACGGTTGTCCTGTTAAACGTCGGCAATGTCATCGACATGCAGTGGGCGCTTGATTTTAACCCGAGTGCAATCCTGTACGGATGGCAAGGCGGAATGGAAGGCGGCAACGCCTTGATCGATCTTTTGACGGGAGCGGTCACACCATCCGGAAAACTGCCGGATACGATTGTCCGTTCGCTCGATGCCTATCCGTCGACGCCATACTTCGGTCATGAAGACCGGGCGATTTACAAAGAAGACATCTATGTCGGATACCGTTACTTCGAGACGTTTGCGAAAGACGACGTCCTCTATCCGTTCGGGTTTGGTTTATCCTATACGACGTTTGATGTCGTAACGGATACGGTCGACATGACGGAGCAACAAGTCACGTTAACGGTCACCGTCACGAACACAGGGACGTGTAGCGGGAAAGAAGTCGTCCAGGTGTATCTTGAAAAACCACAGGGACAACTGGGTAACCCGGCACGGGGACTCGTAGCCTTTACGAAGACGCAACAGCTCGAACCGGGGCAACAGGAGACGGCAACGTTGACGGTGCCTCTGACGGAATATGCAAGTTACGATGATGCCGGCGTGACCGGACATAAATCGTCTTACGTCATCGAAGCGGGTGCTTATCATCTGTACGCCGGAACGGACGTCCGGACAGCGGCGCATGTGGCAACACAAACGATTGAGACGTTACGTGTCGTTGAGACGTTAAGTGAAAACATGGCACCGGTCACGGCATTCGACCGGTTAAAGCCGCAACAGACAGAGACCGGATATGACGTGACGTATGAAGCGACACCACTTCGGACGATTGATCCGGAAGCCCGCCGTTTAGCCGAACGACCGGCAGCACGCACGTATTCGGACAACCAGGGACTGACCCTGAAGGATGTCTACGAAGAGAAGACGTCGCTCGACGTGTTCCTCGATCAGTTGATGGATGAGGATCTTGCGGCGATCGTCCGCGGTGAAGGAATGAACTCCCCACGCGTTACTCCGGGAACGGCAGCGGCGTTTGGTGGCGTGACCGACCGGCTGACAGCGTTCGGGATTCCGGCAGCCTGCTGTGCCGACGGTCCGTCCGGCATCCGGATGGATATCGGAACAAAAGCTTTCTCACTGCCGAACGGAACGCTCGTCGCCTCAACGTTCAACGTCGATTTAGTCGCGGATTTATTTGAGATGACAGGGCTTGAACTCCGGAAAAACGGCATCGATACGTTGCTTGGACCGGGGATGAACATTCACCGTCATCCACTCAACGGCCGGAACTTCGAATACTTCTCGGAAGATCCACATTTAACGGGGATGATGGCTGTCGCCCAGCTCGACGGGATGCACCGGGTTGGCGTGACCGGAACGCTGAAGCATTTAAGTGCCAACAATCAGGAATTCCATCGTCATGATCTCGATTCGATCGTCTCGGAACGGGCGTTACGGGAGATTTATCTGAAAGGATTTGAACATGCCATCAAACGGGGACAGGCATATGCGATCATGACGACATACGGTGCCGTCAATGGTCTGTGGACCGCCGGCTTGTATGATCAGAATACCCGGATTCTCCGCGACGAGTGGGGCTTTGACGGTGTCGTCATGACCGACTGGTGGGCGAAGATCAATACGGAAGAAACGGAAGCCAACCGGCAACAGACGGCGACGATGGTCCGTTCACAAAACGATCTCTACATGGTCGTCGGAGAACCGGGGGCGAATCCGTTTGAGGATGATACGCTGTCGTCGCTTGCAGACGGGACGTTGACACGGGCGGAGTTGTTACGGAGTGCGGCGAATATCTGTCAGTTCATCCTGCAGTCACCGGTCATGGAGCGGACGCTTGGTCAGGAATCAACGGTTGAGGTCACCGGATTGCCGGAAGAAACGGATGATCTGAACGAACAGGCGGTGACGCATCAGCAACTTCAGAGCGGCGTTCCGATCGTTTTCGACGAACTCGATACGTCGACCGGAAGCAGCCACGTCTTTGCCGTGACGGCGGAAGAAACGGGGATGTACCACGTCACGTTCGAAGCCCGGTCGTATGCCGGGGAACTGGCACAGATGCCGGTGACCTTGTTTGCGAACAACATGCCGGTCGCAACGTTTACGTTTAACGGCACGAACGGCGAATGGGTGACGCAGACAAAAGATGTCTTCGTCTTTAATCCGCACAACTACTTCAAATTGTACTTTGCGCTTGGCGGGCTTGAGCTCAAAAACATCACCTTTACGTTAACGGAATCGTTCCATATGAAAAACGGGTAAACTAAACACCAGGCAGTCAGTTGCTGTCTGGTGTTTAACGCGTTTAAAAGGAGGACCCGATGCAATTCTCAAAAATGAAAAAGCAGATATTATCGTTCGTCGCACCACAGCTTCAGCAGCGTATAAATCTCTATGCGACAGTCGACCGTCGTTTTCACGATGGTGAAGCTCGAGTTTGGATGACGCTGGACGGAAAAACTTTTTTTAAGGCGGAGGATTTACGGTTTACATTAGAGTCAGATCGTCGTTATGAGTTGGCGAAGGCACGATTACCTGAAAAACCCGTCTGTTTTACACTGGATATCTTTCAATCGGATTGGTACAAGGCATCGAGTGAATTAAATGAGCAGATTGAACGTGAGTTGGAGGAAGAGGGATGGCATGCTAGTTACGGCGTACAACAGGATTTGTTGCTGTATCCGACGCTCTCGATTGAAGAGGCGTTGACGCATCCCCATGCCTTCATCCGCGGCTTTGCGTTGCTCGATCGGCGCGTCGGGAAACGGCGCTTGGAACGAGTGACATGCGATACACCGTTTGAATTCACCTGTTTAAAGATTCGACTTGAAGCGGAATCCAACTAACGACAAAGAAAAGAGCAAGGCGCGATGCCTTGCTCTTTTGCATGTTCAATTCAAATCTTTAAATCGAAAACGAATTAACAGCGTGAATGCCTTCTTGTTCGACGAATTCGTCAAGCAAAGCACGGACATCGTCCGTTGAATTCGTATCCATCAGACGGGCGCGTAATTCGCTCGCCCCGCGGAAACCGCGGACATAAATCTTGAAGAACCGGCGGAGCGGTTTGAAAAGACGCGGTTCGAATTCAGATGAATACTGATCATGTAAGTCGAGTTGCAGACGCAACAGATCCAGTAATTCTTCGCTCGAATGGTCTTTCTTTTCAACTTCGAACGCGAACGGGTTATGGAAAATCCCGCGTCCGATCATGACACCGTCGACACCGTACTGCTCGACGAGTTCAAGACCGTGTTGACGGTCGTTGATGTCTCCGTTGATCGTCAAGAGTGTCTGTGGTGCCACTTCATCGCGGAGCTTCTTGATTTCCGGAATCAGTTCGAAATGGGCCGGGACCGCACTCATTTCTTTACGCGTCCGCAGGTGAATCGACAGGTTGGCGATGTCCTGTTCAAGAATGTGGCGTAACCAGTCATGCCATTCTTCGACTTTGGAATAACCGAGGCGTGTCTTGACGCTGACCGGCAGACCGCCGGCTTTCGCTGCTTGAATCAGTTCAGCGGCGACGTCGGGGCGGTTGATCAGTCCCGATCCCTTTCCGTTGACGGCGACGTTCTGAACCGGGCAACCCATGTTGATGTCGATTCCCTTAAAGCCCATTTCCGCCATCCCGATACTCATTTCACGGAAATATTCCGGTTTGTCGCCCCAAATATGGGCGACCATCGGCTGTTCATCTTCCGTGAACTCAAGGCGTCCGCGGACACTCTGTTTGCCTTTTGGATGACAGTAACTTTCCGTATTCGTAAATTCAGTGAAGAAGACATCCGGACGTGCCGCTTTCGCGACGACGTGACGGAAGACGACGTCCGTGACATCTTCCATTGGAGCAAGTACAAAAAATGGTCGTGGCAGGTCCTGCCAAAAGTTGTTTTTCATCGTATATAAAACCCTTTCCTTAAGGTAATTCGTTTTGCACAATTAAAATTTCATCAACTATACACTTTAAGCGTAATGAGGAAAAAGTGCAAGCGGATGGTTTAGGAAAGGGGCGGCACCGGATAATGAATCAAGGCGGTGGCCGGTGTGACTTGTCCGTTCGATTGTTTGTAGATGATATGCTTTGCCGACAACTCGGTCGGTGACTTCAGACCGGCAGCAGCGGTCAGATTATATAACCCTTCCCGGAGCGAGATGATGTAGTTCGTCACCCGGAAACTTTTTTCATCGACGATCAGCGCTTGTTGGAGTTTCGGATCGGTCGTCGCGACTCCGACCGGACAATGGTTCGTGTGACAGACTTGCGCCTGGATGCAACCGACGTTAAACATCAGACCGCGGGCGATGTTGACGAAATCGGCACCAAGCCCTAAAGCGACCGCAATCTTATCGGCACTGATCAGTTTGCCGGAAGCAAACAGTTTGATCCGGTCGCGGATGCCGTGAGCGACCAGCAACTGATGCAGATACGGCAGGGCCGATTTGAGCGGTAAACCGGCCGCATCCGCAAGTTCCTGGAACGACGCACCGGTTCCGCCTTCTCCGCCATCAATCGTAATGAAATCCGGATGTTTTCCGGACGTTTCCATGTAAGAGACGAGTTCATGCAGATCGTTTAGATTACCGACGACCAGTTTGATGCCGACTGGCTTTCCGCCGGTCTCCCGCAACAGTTCGACAAACGTCAGCATCTCTTCCGGTGTCTGGAATTCATTGAACCGGTTGGGACTGTCGATACTGACGCCGGCTTTGACGTTCCGGACGGACGCGATTTCAGCCGTGACTTTCTCGCCTTCGAGATGACCGCCCCGTGTTTTTGCACCCTGCGCCAGTTTTAGTTCGAAGGCTTTGATTTGCATCAGTTCACTTTTCTGTTTGAATTGTTCGAGCGAAAAAGAGCCGTCTTCCGTCCGGACACCAAATAGTCCCGGACCAATCTGGAAGATGATATCCACGTCACCTTTTAAGTGATAGTCGGACAGTCCGCCTTCACCGGTATTCATCCAGGTTCCCTGCGCCTGGCCGAGACCGATTGATAGTGCCGTAATCGCCCGGTCACCGAGCGCACCGAAACTCATCGCCGACTGACCGATTAGTCCGAAGACTTGAAACGGATGACGGCAGGTATGCTCCCCAATGATCGGAGCGTCAGCGGCAGGAAGTAAAAACGGTGCAATCTGCTTTTCGACCAAGTGTTCCTTACGGGTCAGGAGATTATCCTGATCAAGTTGATAGAGATGAGTCGTAATTTTATGTTGATTATCGATCCGCAGTTCCTGACGGTTCGTCGGAAAAAGGGCATTTTGCAAATAAAAGCCGGCTGCCTCAAAATCACGTTCGGAACCAAATCCCATCGTCCGCGTATTATATTTACCGGCCAGAACCGCGGTTTTATAATCATTCCGGGAAAACGGTTTGTCTTCATTGTTGTTTAAGAATAAGTACTGCCGAAGTTCAGGACCGATTTTTTCAAGGATGTAACGGATTTTTCCGAGAACGGGAAAGTTTCGTAAGATGGAGTGCTCCTGTTGTTTATGATCAATGTTCCACAGATAAAGCCCAAGCACTAACGGAACGAAGATGATGAGTGAGATCAATGTCAGGATAATCGTCAGAATGATGGTATCAGTCGACATAGGAGTGCCTCCTTCAGGAGTGGGAGCGGCGGGACGATGAAGAGGGAAAACCAAATATGTTAGTCGAATAAGGTAAAACAAGACGGTTCTATCAAGATACCACTTGCCTAAAGAATACAAACCTAACGGATAAGATAAAGGAGAGGATGATTTCTTATGCATACACTGTACATGAAACAGAAAGTATTCAGTTTACGGGGACGATTTTCGATTCAAGATCAGCAGGAACAGGACGTCTATCTCGTCGAAGGCAGCTTTATGAAGCTGCCGAAGACTTTTTCAATCTCGACGGTTGATGGTGAGGAAGTCGCCGTCATCACGAAAAAAATGCTCAGCCTGTTGCCGAAGTTTTTTATCGAAGTCGACGGGGAAACACTGACAATCGAGAAATCATTTACGTTCTTTAAAGACCGCTATACGATTGATGCGGCAGATCTCGAAATCGACGGAGACTGGTGGGATATGGATTTTGAAATCAAGCGTCACGGCGAAGTCGTCGGAAGTGTCGAGAAAAAATGGTTCACGTTTGGTGACAGTTATGAAATTCAAGTCTTTGATCCGGACATCGAGAAGATTTTGATTGCGCTTGTTGTCGCTATCGACTGTGTCAAAGAAGATGAAGAATCCAGTTCGTCGTAAGAAAGCACTCAGGAGAGGAAACGGATATGAAACAGCTTTTGATGAAACAGTCGTTTGAATGGAATCGCCGATTTACGGTTGCGGATGAAGCCGGACAGATCGCATATGAAGTAAGAGGACAGTTGTTCCAGATGCAGAAACACTGGCAACTCGTGCACGAAGGATCCGAAGTCGGTCGGGTGACGAAACAGACGTTCAGTATGTTGCCTCACGTCCTGATTGAACTGGACGGGCGTGTCGTTGCAACGATTCAAAAAACCAGATTTGTGATGTTTTCGAATTACCGGATTGACAGCCGGGAGTTGCATGTCGACATCAACTGGGCGACGATGACGTTCAGCGTCATGTATCAGGGAAATAAAATCGGGCAAGGCAAAAGACGGTGGGTCCGCTTCGGCAAACAATACGAATTGACACTGCTCGACGACACGGCAGAACAACTGTTTTTGAGTGTCGTCCTCGGTCTTGACCGGGCGAAAGCCGATAAGACGGTTTCGACGCTGTTTTCAGATGACTGGACAAGGGGGAAGAAATAAATGGAACGATGGGATATTTATACGGCAGACCGCGTAAAAACAGGCCGGACCTGGCCACGGGGGACGGAATTAAAAGACGGCGATTACCGTCTCACTATTCATATCTGCCTGTTTAATAAGCAGGGACAAATGTTGATTCAGCAACGTCAGCCGTTCAAAGAGGGCTGGCCGAACATGTGGGATCTCAGTGTCGGCGGCAGCGCAACGGCGGGTGACACGAGTCAAACAGCAGCGGAGCGTGAATTATTTGAGGAACTCGGACTATCGCTGTCATTCGAAGGACAACGGCCACATTTGACGGTGCCGTTTGAAGATGGATTTGATGACTATTACTTAATTGAAACGGAAGTCGACCTGACGACCTTGACGTTACAGGAAGAAGAAGTTCAAACCGTCAAATGGGCGACGGAAGACGAAATCATTACCGGCATCCGGGAAGGGATATTCATCTCCTATCATGAACCATTGATCCGGTTGCTGTTCATCCTGCGGCATCAATACGGTGCCCATCAAAAATAAACAATCCCCAGGTCGCAGGCGACACTGGGGATTGTTTGCAATCAGGCTGTTTTTTTCGAAGCCGGAACCGATTGTTTCGGTTTGGTTTCCGGTAAAAAGAGACTAAAGATCAGGTACGTCGAACAGCTGAGGAAAAAGACGACCATCGAAGCCGTATAACCCATCTGACCGAGCGTGTAACTCCAAATAATCGTAAAGATAGTTTGGGTCGCATACGCAATCGCCCAGAACAGACCGAACAAGACGGTAATCTTTTGTGGTGTCATCCCCTTCATTTCGTGGGCGAGATTCATGAAGATCGGATACTGAATGTACATCGCGAACCCGGAGATGAAAGCAAAGAGATACGAGACGAGCGGTGATATGTTGCCAAACGCAACCGTGACGATGAAACTACCGATCATCACGAAGCCACTGATCAGAAGAATCGGTTTTCGTGGTGTCCCGCGGCTACCGATTTTCAGACCGACGAAGGTCCCGATAATGCCGGCGCCGGAGACCAGCAGATTGACGAGCGATCCGTTTAACTCGGTATACGTGTCAAACACCGGTTTGAGTCCGACGAGCGACAGAATATACAGTGTCAGGAAGCCGCCGAACGCGATCGCATACTTCCATAAGAAGCTGTCTTTGATCGCATCCCGGTAGCCGTAAGCCGTGACGATTTCGTTTTGATCACTTGCCGTGTTCAAGTCGAACTCTTCACTGAAGATCAACCAGGCGAGGAACAGGACGGCTGTTAAAGCAGTAAAAATCGTTAACGTCAGCTGCCAGTTGTTCGTGAATTGAGTCGCAAAAAACGTAAACAGTAACGAGACGACAAACGCACCGACATTATACGAGACGGTATTGAGTGCACTGATCCGGAGTTTTTCCGTCGGGTTACTGATGTAGCGGGTGACGACCGGATTCATGTAGACGATGACCATCGAGCCGCCGAGCCCCATGACCATCCGTGCCGCCGTATATGCCCAGTAGTTCGGCAGATAAATGGCGACGATCGCCATCATCAGGAAGAACAGTGCCAGCATCGGTGCCTTCTTGGGTCCGAGCTTCATCAAAATCAGTGCCGCCAAGATGTTCGCGAAAACGCGGGCGGTCGTAATCGAGTAGTTGACGAGTTGTGAAATCAACGGGTCAACGGTCCGGTCTCCGAAAAAATGAGCCGTGATTTGTGGGGTTAATGAGGAACCGGCGACCCAGTTCATGGCGAACGTCGCATAGGCGAACCAGAGAACAGCCATCATCAAATACCCTTTTCGTGCGTGACTTGCTTGTGTAGACATAATATACCCCTTCTTTTCTTAAGGCGATTCGCTGTAAGACAGGAATTCGAACTACTTCACTTTGTTATCAATTCGTTAAATGTAGTCGAGTTCGAAGGGGAAGTAAAATAGATAATTCTTATGTTTTCCATAAGTTAAAAGAATAGATAAAAAGTTATCATATGCATTTGGTGAATACTTGAAAAAATGACGTTTTTCATTCAGTCTGTTTGCGTATTGAAAGGCAAGCGTTCACAAGTCAGACCCTTAGAATTTTTGACGAGACGATAGATATCCGGGTTACGCAACTGTTCCCAGTCCGGATAGTCGAAATTTGAATCGATGGTTTTTAACAATAAGACCATCGCGTTTCCGTGCGTCACCAATACGGTGTGACGTGCAGGATGAAGAAATGCCTCATGGAGGACGGATGAGGCCCGTTCCATTGCTTCACGACTGGATTCACCACCGGGAAATCGGAGATTAAGATCGGAAAATGTCGCTTTTAAGTCAGACCGCCAGTCATGTAACGAAGAAGTACTGAGTATACGCTCCTGCAACCGATTCTCCAATTCGATTGGACAATCATACATAGTGGAAAGTGGAAAGACAGTGTCGTATGCGCGTTGAAATGGACTCGATAAAATCCGGTCAACCGGAATGGATTTAAAAAAGTCAGCGAGTAATAGCGCTTGTTTTTGACCTTGTGGCGTCAACGGAGCATCGGCTGCTTGTCCGGTCGCTTCACAATGACGGATAAGGTAATAGATCTGCAATGTAAGTTCCTCCTTGAGTATCATGATTTAGGTGACTTCTGGGAAAGGAGCTTGAAGTCCTGTTTCAAGTTATGAAAGAAGAAATGAAAGAATTTGATAAAACGGTTGACAAACGATCCTAAGATTACTAGTATTAGAAACAATTCAGGTGATTATGTCACCTCAGCAACCGAATAAAAAGAGAAAGCTATGATTGTCATGGGTCAAACTATGGCAGGAGCAGCTTCTGGAGAGACCGTGTAAACGGCGCCGAAGGGTTCACAATCTCAGGCAAAAGGACAGAAGAGTACTAAATCTTTATTTTTTGTGTTGGCTTTGCCGACCAGAAAATGATTATTTGCTATTCTGATGATTTTTTTGAGATTGGACACCCGTCCAGTCTCTTTTTTGTTGGACTGACAGAACAGTCTGACCGGGGGAAACAGAGAGATCATCAAAGGAGGAGTTTAGGTTTGGAACAGCAAGGATTAAAGCGGGATTTATCGAATCGTCATGTCCAATTGATTGCGATTGGTGGAACGATCGGAACAGGGTTGTTTTTAGGATCGGGGAAAGCGATTCAGCTGGCCGGTCCATCGATCGTATTTGCTTATCTGCTTGTCGGGATTGCGATTTTCTTCGTCATGCGGGCACTCGGAGAGTTACTGTTGTCAAAAGCCGGTTATCAGTCCCTGACGGATATCGCGGAAGATTATCTCGGACCGCGCGCCGCGTTCGTAACCGGCTGGACGTATTGGTTCTGCTGGATCATGACGGCGATGGCCGACGTGATCGCCGTCGGTGTTTACGTCAAATACTGGTTTGATATCCCGCAATGGATTCCGGCCGTTATCGCCCTGTTGATCTTACTCGGCTTTAATCTCCTGACGGTCAAACTGTTCGGAGAACTCGAGTTTTGGTTCGCCTTGATCAAAGTCGTCACGATTTTAGTCTTGATCGGCGTCGGAATCGTTTTGCTCGTGATCGGCTTTAATACGGATGCAGGACCGGTCACGGTCAAGAACTTGTGGCAGCACGGCGGGATGTTCCCGAACGGTGTCACCGGATTCCTGTTGTCGTTCCAAATGGTCGTCTTCGCTTATGTCGGAGTGGAACTGGTCGGAGTCTCGGCCGCCGAAACGGCTGATCCGAAAAAGAACATTCCGTCCGCAATCAATAAAATTCCGTTACGGATTTTGTTCTTCTACGTCGGTGCCTTGCTTGTCCTCTTGATGATCAATCCATGGACCGGACTGAACGCAACGGAAAGTCCGTTCGTCAAGACGTTTAGTCTGATTGGGATTCCGGTCGCGGCCGGAATCATCAACTTCGTCGTTCTGACATCAGCCGCATCTGCTTGTAACAGCGGAATGTTCTCGACGAGCCGGATTCTCTATAATCTCGGGAATCAAAAACAGGCACCTCAATCATTTTCGAAGCTCAATAAAAATCATGTGCCGGCGAATGCGTTGTTCGTCTCGACGCTGGTCGTCTCGGGTGGGGCTCTGTTGAGTAAATTACTTCCGGGACAAGCGTTCAGCATCGTGACGACGATCAGTGCGATCTGTTTCATCTGGGTTTGGGGCGTTATTCTCGTCTGTCACTTGAAATACAAGAAGACACAGCCTGAATTGCATGCTGCGTCGACGTTCAAAGCGCCGTTGACACCATTCGTCAATTACCTTGTGCTCGGTCTGTTCACACTGATTTTAATCGTCATGCTCGTTGCGGACGAAACGCGTCCTGCGCTTCTCCTGACACCGGTCTGGTTCATTGGATTGTTTGTCCTGTATCAGCTGCGGACAAAAAAACATCAAAAAGCAGAACGTCACAGTGCGTAATGCATCAAAGAAATAAACAAAGACCCGATTCCCTGCCGAACAAGACAGGGAGCCGGGTCTTATTTGTTGATACGATACTCAGCTGTGAAATGCGCCATCCGCCAACTGTTTTTTCAAGGATGTCGCTTTTTTGCGAATCGCCTGCTGGTCCGCTTTGTCGCGTTTTGTCCACTGCCGGTACATCATCGACATCCGTTGGTTACCGGCGAAACGTTCCTCGTGCCGGGCGATGAAGTCCCAGTATAAGGCGTTGAAGGGACACGCATTGTCGCCAAGCGCATCCTTCTGGTTAAAGGGACAGTTCCCACAATAATCGCTCATTTTATGAATATAGTTTGCCGACGCAATGTACGGTTTCGTTGACAGCAGACCGCCGTCGGCATGCAAAGCCATCCCGAGCACATTCGGAAGGACGACCCAATCATAGGCGTCGATATACATTTCATTGAACCAGTCCGCCGTCTGTTGCGGGGAAATCTCAAACAAGTTGGCAAAGTTCCCGAGCACCATCAGCCGCTGAATGTGATGATTGTGCGCCGTTTCGATGACCGGTCGCAACGACTCTGCGACACACGTCATCGTCGTTTCGCCGTCCCAAAAGAAGTCCGGCAAGTCCAGGTTGTGTTGCAGGACATTGACCTGTTCGTACCCCGGCATCTCACTTAAATAAACCGCCCGCATGTATTCGCGCCAACCGAGAATCTGCCGGATGAATCCTTCGACGGCATTAAGCGGTGCCTCCTGCTCTTCCAGTGCGGCCGCTGCCGCTTTGATGACTTCGTCCGGTGACAGTAAGCCGATATTGATCGACGAAGAGAGCAGCGAGTGGGATAACGTATCTTCTCCCGTCAGCATCGCATCCTGATAGGTCCCGAACGTCTCAAGCCGTTCGTCGATGAACCGGGCGAGTGCGCGCTGCGCTTCCGCTCGGTTGACCGGCCAGTGGAACGTCTTAATCTCCCCCGGGTGATTGGCAAACGACGTGTCGACCTTTTTCATGACATCACGTGTAATCTGATCCGGACGGAACCGGATCGGTGCTTTAAAATCCACGCCGTCCTTCGCCGGTTTCCGGTTATCCGCATCAAACGACTATTTTCCGCCGACCGGTTTATTTCCATTCATCAACAAGCGATGATCTTTGCGAAGCTGCCGGTAAAACCGGTCCATCTTCCACGGTTTATCTCCAAGCAGTGCCACGGCTTCGTCCTGCGTCAATAAAAAGAGCGGAACATCGGAACAAATATCGACAGTGATAGTTTTCGGGAGAGCGTCCTGAAATTTTTGCATGACACGGCGCATCGGCTCATCCGTCAGGGCTGTGTAGAGGAGGTGTGTCGGTTGGTACTGCTTCTGGTGCTGCTTCCAAGCATCGTCAAACGAGTCCGCTTCCCGGTAATCGACTGTAAATCCTTTGTCCCGGAGTTCTTCTGCGAAATGACGCATCGCCGAAAAGATCAGTACCAGTTTTTGTTTATGATACGCCTTCCAGGTCGAGCGGGACGTTGCTTCGACCATCAGGATAATATCTTCTTTTGGATCCGCTTCTGTCAGAAGCGGTAAGCTGTGATTGAGTTGATTGCCGAAAATCCAGCGCGTTGCCATGCACGTTCCTCCTTTTTCTTCTATAGGAGTATATAGCCCGTTTGCTGGAAAGTATGTCTTCGGATGTGTCCTATTACACTCGGAAGCCGATTTATTTTTAAGTGGAGACACCCAATATTTTAATTTATGAATGACCTGTGATAGGGTTATACTGGAAAGGTAAGTTGTCGTCATACGAGCGCTTTCAACTGGTATGACAGGTCCATAATATCAAACGGGGATAGGAAGGATATCATGAGCAGTATGCCTAAACAAACAGATGTTATTTTGATTGGTGCCGGAGTCATGAGCGCAACGTTAGGGGTCTTATTAAAAGAGCTTGCGCCGGACATGAAGATTAAAGTATTCGAGAAGTTAGCGAGTGCTGGGGAAGAAAGCTCAAATGAATGGAATAACGCGGGGACGGGTCACGCTGCACTTTGTGAACTGAACTATACGACGGAAAACGCCGACGGAACGATCGACATCAGCAAGGCCGTTAAGGTCAACGAACAGTTCCAACTGTCGCGCCAGTTTTGGTCGCACCTCGTCAAAGAACAAGTCTTGCCGAATCCGAAAGAATTCATCATGCCGATTCCACATATGAGTATGGTCGAAGGCGCGGAAAACGTCACGTTCCTGAAAAAACGATTGGAAGCGCTCTCAGCTAATCCGTTGTTTAAAGGGATGGAGTTTTCGGAAGATCCGGAACAGCTGAAGCAGTGGATTCCGTTAATCATGGAAGGCCGGACGTCACCGGAGCCGATTGCAGCAACTAAAATCGATTCGGGAACGGACGTCAATTTCGGAGCACTGACACGGATTATGTTTGATCATTTAAAACAACTTGATGTCGAGATCAACTACGGTCACGGTGTCGAAGACTTGAAACGGGTCGACGGCGGCTGGGAAGTCAAAGTCAAAAACGAACGCGACAACCGGATTGAACATCATACCGCGAAGTTCGTCTTTATCGGCGGCGGCGGCGGAAGCTTGCCGTTGCTTCAAAAAACAGGGATTCCGGAGTCGAAACAGATTGGCGGATTCCCGGTCAGCGGCTTGTTCCTCGTCTGTAAAAATCCAGAAATCGCCGAGCGTCATCATGCGAAAGTCTACGGGAAAGCGAAAGTCGGTGCACCGCCGATGTCTGTCCCGCACTTGGATACACGTTACATCGACGGTCAAAAGTCACTCTTGTTCGGACCGTTCGCCGGCTTCTCGCCGAAGTTCCTCAAAACCGGATCGAATCTCGATTTGATCACATCCGTCAAACCAAACAATGTGTTGACGATGCTGGCGGCAGGAGCAAAAGAGATGGGACTGACGAAGTACTTGATCGAGCAGGTCTTACTGTCGACGGAGCAGCGGATGAACGAACTGCGTGAGTTCATTCCGAACGCCAAAACGGAAGACTGGGATGTCGTCGTCGCCGGACAACGTGTCCAAGTCATCAAAGATACACCACAAGGCAAGGGGACTCTCCAGTTCGGAACGGAAGTCGTCAGTGCGGCAGACGGTTCGGTCGCAGCGTTGCTCGGCGCGTCACCAGGCGCTTCAACTGCCGTACCGGTCATGCTGGAAGTGCTGGCCAAGTGTTTCCCGGATCAACTGCCTGGCTGGGAAGCAAAAATCAAAGAAATGATTCCGTCGTACGGCACGTCACTCGTCGCGAATCCGGAACTCTTTGGTCAGATCCACGCCGAAACAACAAAAACTCTTGAATTAACGGAAGCACAGCCGATTCGTTAAACACATCATAGGAAGCATAAAAAAGCCCCGTTCTCTTGAAGAGAGCGGGGTTGTTTGTCGTGCATCAGCCGCGTTGACGGAAGAAACGTGTTTTCTTCAAAGCAATTCCGACTGGAATCGCGACGAGAATCCCGACGACGTTTTGTGTGATGTTACCCGGGATGGATAATGCTGGGGCTACCCAGTTGCTATATAAAATTCCTTCACAGATATAATAGACAGCGAGCATAGCGGGAACCGATGCAATCATAGCAAGCAAGTTAATACCGGGTTTGGTTCCTTGACGACCATACGTCCAAGCAATCCAACCGACGATGAATCCTTGTAAGCCGCGACCGACAAAGGAGAAAGGCGCCCAAAGTGCCCAACCAGACATGATATCGAAAAGTCCCATTCCAACCGCGCCGGCAATCATTGCTGTCCGGGGTCCGAAGAGAATTGCAATCAGGAACAACATCGCTGTTCCCATATGGACAAGTCCACCATTTGCCGCGATCGGCAATTTAATATTAATGAAAAATGTAGCAACAAAAACAAGTGCAATCGACATTGAAGTAATGACGAGTTGCCGGGTACGAGTGCTTGAATACGGTGCTGCTTTTTGCATGTGTCAGACCTTCTTTATGATAGATTTTGAATACTCTCAATCTATCAGATAGCTGGACTAGCTGAAAGTATCAATTTCGAACAATTTATAGGGGTCAGTTCGAATCTGAATCTTTACTAATGAAAGTATCGACCTAAAAGAGGATTTTCCGTGACTTCTACGGGAAAAAGCGCGTTTACGCGCTGTCAGAGGCAGGCGAGACCCGGCTTTAAGACCTGTGGTCGCAAAAGCCGCGGCTTGCGCCTCGCCCGAGAAAAGCACGGGAAAAATTCTCTTTTGTTCGTAGCGATTCTGTTTATACTAGATTTTACAATCAAAAAACGCCTTGCCGAAGCAAGACGTTTCCATGATCAGTTACGAATCATATAATCGAAGGCACCGAGTGCTGCTGTAGCACCTGATCCCATCGAGATGATGATCTGTTTGTAAGCACTGTCCGTACAGTCACCGGCTGCAAAGACACCCGGGATGTTCGTCGCGCCATGACGGTCAACAAAGATTTCACCGAACTTGTTGCGTTCGATCGTTTCGCCGAGCCAGTCTGTGTTTGGCACAAGACCGATTTGGACGAAAACGCCTTCGAGCTCGACATGGTGCTCAGCACCTGTTTCGCGTTCGACATACGTGATGCCGTTCACTTTATCCGTACCCGTGATTTCCTTCGTCTGGGCGTTGGCAACGACCGTGACGTTCGGAAGACTCGCGAGACGGTCTTGTAAGACCGCGTCCGCTTTCAGTTCCGGTGCAAATTCAAGCACCGTTACATGTTTGACGAGACCGGCCAAATCGATTGCGGCTTCAACACCGGAATTCCCGCCGCCGATAACCGCAACGCGTTTTCCTTCGAAGAGTGGACCGTCACAGTGAGGACAGTACGCAACCCCTTTGTTCTTGAATTCAAGTTCGCCCGGCACACCGATGTTGCGCCAGCGTGCTCCTGTTGAGAGAATCAAACTCTTCGTTTTCAAGACAGCACCGTTTTCAAGCTCCAGTTCAACGAGGTCTTTTTTCTCAAGACGTGTCGCCCGTTGAAGGTTCATGACATCGATCCCGTACTCTTTGACGTGTTCTTCAAGACTCGCCACGAGTTTCGGACCTTCCGTATACTTCATGCTGATGAAGTTCTCGATACTCATCGTATCCATGACTTGACCACCGAAGCGTTCCGCGACGATTCCCGTCCGGATTCCTTTACGTGCCGCATAAATCGCAGCACTGGCACCGGCAGGACCTCCACCGACGACAAGGACGTCGTACGGGTCTTTGTCCGCAAAATCAGAAGCGTCGACACCTGTACCGAGTTTCGCGAGAATCTCTTCGAGGGACATCCGACCGTTTCCGAAGGCTTCGCCGTTGACGAAGACAGTCGGGACAGCCATGATTTCTTTTGCTTCGACTTCTTGTTTAAAGGCACCGCCGTCAATCATCGTGTGGCTGATGTTCGGGTTCAGAACACTCATGACGTTTAGGGCTTGAACGACATCAGGACAGTTGTGGCAACTGAGACTGATGTACGATTCGAAATGATACGTTTCTTTGATGCTTTTGATCTGTTCGATCAGTGCGGCGTCGATTTTCGGCGCGCGACCGCTGACTTGGAGTAACGCCAAGACGAGGGACGTGAACTCGTGACCGAGTGGAATCCCGGCAAACGTAATCCCGCTCTCTTCACCGACACGGTTGACGCTGAAGCTTGGTGTCCGCGGCAAGGCCGCCTGTTCGATGCTGATGCGTGGTGACATGCTCGCGATTTCTTCGACGAGCTCGCTCATCTCAAGAGAAACGGAGTCTGTCCCGGCGCTGACCGCGAGGACAAGATCTCCTTCCAATAAATCGAGGTATTGAGCGAGTTGTGCTTTAATATCTGCTGCTAAAGCCATCTCAAATCCGCTCCTTAAATTTTTCCGACGAGGTCAAGGCTCGGTGTAAGTGTTGCAGAACCTTCTTCCCATTTCGCTGGGCAAACTTCGCCTGGGTTGTTGCGTACGTATTGTGCTGCTTTGATTTTGTTGACGAGTGTACTTGCGTCACGACCGATTCCGCCAGCGTTGATTTCAACAGTTTGGATGACACCGTCCGGATCGATGATGAACGTTCCGCGGTCTGCCAGTCCGTCTTGCTCGTTTAAGACTTCGAAGTTACGTGAGATGACGTGTGACGGGTCACCAATCATGACGTACTCGATTTTACCGATTGTTTCTGAAGTTTCGTGCCATGCTTTATGTGTAAAGTGCGTGTCTGTTGAAACCGAGTACACTTCAACGTCAAGTGCTTTGAGTGTTGCGTATTGGTTTTGAAGATCTTCGAGCTCAGTCGGGCAAACGAATGTAAAGTCTGCTGGGTAGAAACAAACGACACTCCATTTTCCACGAAGGTTGGCATCTGTAAGATCGACGAACTCTCCGTTGTGGAATGCTGATGCACTAAATGGTTTTACTTCACTTCCGATTAAAGACATGATAAAAATCCTCCTGTTGGGTTCTATTTAAGAATCTGTTCTAGTAGAAAGAAAAAAACTGTATCTATCACACTAGAATAATTCTAATCTAATACTAATTTCATATAACCGCTTAGTTTTGTCAAGACATAACCTGCAATTTCCTATTCTGATAAATAAAGTGTGAACAAAAAAAGAACTCCTATTTCCTTAAATGAAACAGGAAATAGAAGCTGTATAAGTTATTGCCATTCCGTATGGAACGTTCCTTCGCGATCGGTCCGGGCATACGTATGGGCGCCGAAATAATCACGTTGGGCTTGCAGGATATTCGCGTTGGAGTTAGCCGTCCGGTAGCTGTCGTAATACGTCAGCGACGTGCTGAGACACGGAGCAGCGAGTCCGGATAATGCACTTTCAGCGACGACCTGACGCAGTGCCGTTTGATAGTCTTGCACCTTGTCCGCGAAGTACGGCGCGAGCATCAGGTTCGCAAGCGACTCGTCCTTCGCAAAAGCCTCACTGATGACATTGAGGAACTCAGCACGGATGATGCAGCCGCCACGGAAAATCAAAGCGATTTCCTCGAGGCGCAAGTTCCAGTCATACAGTTCGGATGATGTTCGGTACTGTGTGAAACCCTGCGCGTAAGCCGCGATTTTCCCCATGTAGAGGGCTTGGCGGATCCGTTCGATCCAGACTTCTTTGTCGAGCGTCTCACGGGTTTCCGGTCCACCGAGGACGGTAGCAGCGGCGACACGTTCTTCTTTGACAGCCGAGAGATAGCGGGCGAAGAGGGCTTCCGTGATGATGGACGAAGCAATCCCGTTATCAATCGATTGCATACTCGTCCATTTGCCTGTCCCTTTTTGACCGGCTTGGTCCAAGATGACATCGATCAACGGAAGACCGGTCTTATCATCTTTTTTGCGGAGAATATCGGCCGTAATCTCGATCAGATAACTTTTCAGCTCGCCTTCATTCCAAGATGCGAAGACATCCGCGATTTCTTCAACGTCGAGTCCAAGACGGACCCGGAGGAAACTGTACGCTTCCGCGATCAGCTGCATGTCGGCGTATTCGATCCCGTTATGGACCATCTTGACGAAATGGCCGGCGCCTTTTGGTCCGATGTAGACGCAGCACGGCTCACCGTTCACTTTGGCCGCAATCTTCGTCAAAATCGGCGCGACTTGTGCGTACGCGTCTTTTGATCCGCCCGGCATGATGGCAGGACCGGTCCGGGCACCGACTTCACCACCGGAGACACCGACACCGATATATTCGATCTTGTGTTGTTGCAACTGATCGAAGCGGCGTTCCGTATCATGGAAATGCGAGTTTCCACCGTCCATGATGATGTCGCCTGTTTCGAGGTGTGGAATCAGTGACTCGATGACTGAATCAATTGCACTTCCCGCCGTGACCATGACGAAAATTTTCCGTGGACGGGCAAGGGATTGGACAAAATCTGTCACCTCGTAATAAGGATGTAGCGACAATCCTTCGTTATGTGCCATTAAGTCATCCGTTAAATCACGGGTGTAGTTATAGACAGCGACATCTTCCTGATGACTTGCCATGTTGAGGGCGATGTTGCGCCCCATGACGCCGAGTCCGATGACTCCGATTGAATGTAGCATAGTGTACCGACTCCTTTTTTAGACGACGAGACTGAGCAGGAGAACGAATCCAAGTCCGAAGACGGAAATGATTGTCTCAAGTAAGGTCCACGTCGCGAAAGTTTCTTTCATCGTTAATCCGAAATATTCTTTAAACATCCAGAATCCGGCATCGTTGACGTGTGAAGCGATCAAACTGCCGGCTCCTGTCGCAAGGACGACAAGTGCGAGATTGACATCCGATTGACCGAGCAACGGAATGACGAGCCCGGCTGTCGTCAGTGAAGCGACGGTTGCCGAACCAAGTGAAATCCGTAAGATGGCGGCGATGATCCAGGCGAGTAAAATCGGTGATAATGTCGTATCTTCAAACATCTGAGCGACGAACTTACCAACACCGCCGTCAATCAGGACCTGCTTGAAGGCACCACCGCCGCCGATGATCAGTAGCATCATCCCGATTTGTGTGATGGCCATCGTACAAGAATCCATGACGGTTTTGATCGGAATTTGGCGTGCCAGTCCCATCGTGTAGATGGCGACGAGTAAGGAAATCAACATCGCTGTTGACGCGTTTCCGATGAATTGAACAGCAGATAAAACAGAGTTACTTTCCCAACCAAGCGTTTTTTGAAATAACGTTAAAATCGTTGCGATGGACATCAGGAGGACAGGCAGCATCGCTGTGAAAACACTGATCCCGAAACCTGGTGTCTCGTCTAAATTAAATTCTTTTTGTTCCCCGAGTGACGCAATGTTGCCGGTTTTTTTGAATGATTCCGGTACGATCCGTTTCGCGATTTTTGTAAAGATTGGTCCTGCAATGATGACGGTCGGCACGGCCACGATAAAGCCGTATAAGAGAACTTGTCCCAGATCGGCCCCGTACTCCCCGGCGATGACGGTCGGGCCCGGGTGTGGCGGAAGAAAACCGTGTGTGACGGAAAGAGCAGCGACCATCGGAATCCCGAGATACAGGATCGAGACACGCAACTGACGTGAGATCGCGAAGACGATTGGAATCAATAAAACCAGTCCAACTTCAAAGAATAACGCGATCCCGATGATGAACGAAGCGACAACGACGGCCCATTGGATGTTCTTTTCCCCAAACTTCGCGACAAGCGTCATCGCGATTCGTTGCGCACCCCCTGCGTCGGCAATCAATTTTCCGAGCATGGCACCAAGTCCGAAGATCAAGGCGAGGTGACCAAGCGTTCCGCCGAGACCGGCTTCAATCGTCGTGACGATTTGATCAAGCGGCATTCCGAGCAGTAAAGCGACGACAAACGAGACGATGATTAACGAAACGAACGTATTTAATTTTAACCCCATAATTAAAACGAGTAACAGAACAATCCCGATGGCAACAATGACTAATGGCATGTGACTTCCCCCAAAAACGTTAAATTAAATTTCTTTTTGAATCAAACCCCGTTGATACGTAGCGATGCGTCGGTAATCGGTTTCGAGAACGCGCGCCAAACTGATGAAGATCGGTAACAACTGACGGTATTCGTGCATTGCTTCCTCATTCGGCACATGGCGATGTGTATCGCCGATCATATCTGCTGCCACCTCGAACGAATCGACTTCCCCTGTCGCATACAATCCGAGAATACAGGCCCCGAGACATGAACTTTCAAAACTTTCAGGAATGACGACTTCCGACTCGAAAATATCCGCCATCATTTGACGCCACACTTCAGAACGGGCGAACCCCCCGGTTGCCTGAATCCGTGTGACCGGACCATCCATACATTCGATTAACGCCAGGAAGACAGTGTACAAGTTATAAATGACACCTTCCAGGGCGGCCCGAATCATATGTTCCTTTTTGTGCGATAACGTCAAGCCGAAGAACGAACCGCTGACATCCGGGTTCCAAAGCGGAGCCCGTTCGCCCGACAGATACGGATGGAACAGTAAACCGTCTGATCCCGGACGGACGCGTTCGGCGATTTTCGTCAGGACGGCATATGGATCAATGCCAAGACGTTTCGCGGTCTCGACTTCCGCCGAGGCCAGTTCGTCACGAATCCAGCGTAAGACCATGCCGCCGTTATTGACCGGTCCACCGATGACCCAATGGTTTTCGGTTAAGGCGTAACAGAAGATCCGGCCTTTTTCATCCGTTTGCGGACGGTCGATGATCGTCCGGATGGCGCCGCTCGTTCCAATCGTAATGGCGATTTCGCCTTTCCGGATCGCGTTAACCCCGAGATTCGACAGAACACCGTCGCTTGCCCCGATCAGAAACGGTGTTGCCGGATTCAAGCCGGTTTGTTTGGCATAATCCGCTGACATGTCGGTAAAGGACGTCGTCGTCGAAACCGGTCGCGACAATTTGGTTGCATCAATGCCTGCGACCTGCAACGCTTCCGCATCCCAGTCGAGATCATGGATGTTGAATAAACCGGTCGCTGAAGCGAGTGAATGGTCGATGACGTATTGTCCAAACAGACGCTGGAAGACAAATTCCTTGATGCCGATGTATTTTTTCGTTCGCGCGGCAATGTCCGGATGTTCTTCGACGAGCCAGCAAATCTTACTGAGCGGCGACATCGGATGGACCGGAGTTCCGGTGCGGTGATAAATCGAGTAACCGTACTGTTCCTTGATTCGGTTCGACCAGACTTCGCTCCGGCTGTCAGCCCACGTGATGCAGGCGGTCAGCGGTTGATCGTGTTCATCCATCGCAATCAAGCTGTGCATCGCACTGCTGAAGGCGACGAACTTCGGTTGCTCCGTCGGATGTTGTTTCGTCATCAACCGGATGCTTTCGAGCACGGCATGGAAAATTTCTTCCGGATCCTGTTCCGCCGTCGAACGATTCGGGGTATGCAGCGGATAACCGACATTCGTTTGTCCGACGACTTCCCCTTTTGTCGTAAAGAGTACGGCTTTGGTGCTCGTCGTCCCGATATCAATCCCTAACATGTGTTCAGTCATGTGGTTCGACTCCTTTCGTCATCAGTTGTTGCGATTTCCATAAATCCTCAACTTCTTGCACATCATCGAAGTTCTGATGGAGCGAAGCAATCATTCGTTTGCGGTCGCCGGTTTCGATTGCTTCGATGTAGAGTGCATGGTTCTCGAGAATTCGGTCAAAATCTTCGATGTCGTCTTCGATTCGTTGACGCATCGACAGCAGGATGAAGCTTTCCATGACAGGTTTGAGATTCTGCCACATCATGCTGACGTATCCGTGGTCAATCGACCGGATGATTGTTTCATGGAACAGAACATCCTGATATGAAAATTCATCTGCGTCTTTGTATTTGACGGCAATCTTCATCATTTCAAGCACCTTGCTTAGCTCCCGAACCAAATCCTGACGATTCATCTTAACAATCCGCTCGAAGACGAACGTCTCGATTAAAAGACGGACATCGTAAATTTCCTGGATGTCTTGTTTGGACAGTCCGACGACAACGGCGCCCATCCGTTCCAGCCGGATGATGCGTTCTGACGCCAACACCTTCAGGGCATCCCGGACAGGAGATCGGCTGACGGAAAAATCAGCGGCTAATTTGTTTTCAGATAAGACGGTACCGCTCTCAATCTTGCCGGAAATGATCCGCATGCGCAGTTCATGGGCCACACGATCACCGGCGGAGGCTTTTGATAACCATTTAATCGGGTATAAAAGATCGGACATAAAAAACACCCTCTTTGTCGAATAAGTATACTTGTATACAAGTAGTATAAACGAGGAAAACTAAAATGCAAGCGCTTTAATTAAATTGTCATCTTTATCAAAAGTGCGGCTTTTCGATGTGATAGGCTAGAGAACGAAAGCGTAGAACAGATTGTAAGACATCAGTCAGATGGAGGGATAAAATAAATGAAAATTTTAGTAGTCGGTGCAGGAGCCGTCGGAGGTTATTTCGGAGCCCGGTTGGCGGAAAAAGGGGAAGATGTCACATTTTTAGTGCGTGAACGCCGGTTTGAAGAATTGTGTGCGGGACTTCATGTCAAAAGTCTTCATGGGGATATTACCTATTCTCCGCGCCTGATCCGGACCGGAGAAAAAGGAACGTTTGATGTCATTCTTTTATCGACCAAGGCTTATCATCTGGAGCAGGTGTTAGAGGACATCAAACCGTTCGTCGCAACTGATACATATATTTTGCCGTTGCTAAACGGAATGGCCCATTTAAAGCAACTGGAGCAACACTTCGGAGCGGAACGTGTACTGGGCGGACTCTGCTTCATCGAATCAACGCTTGATGCACAAGGACACATCGTACAGACGAGTCCGTCCCATCATTTATTGTTCGGTCCGTTACCGGGAACCCGGCCAGACCGTTTGGAAGAACTGAAGCAGCACCTAGAGGGGACACTAGCGCCGATTAAATACTCGGACTCGATTACCAGCGATATGTGGAATAAGTATCTGTTCATCACGACGTTTTCCGGTGTGACGTCGCTTTTCCGTTCAGCAATCGGTCCGATTCGTTCGCAGGAAGAAGGAATGATGATGATCCGCCGCCTGGCAACGGAAGCCAAAGAAGCGATGGAACGCCAAGGTGCTGTGTTCAGTGATGGGATTGAACAGATCCAACAGCAACAGATCGCACAAATGGATGAAACGATGAAGTCGTCCTTACAACGTGACATGGAGAAAGGCAATGAAGTCGAGTCAGCTCATTTGTTCGGCACACTTCTTTCGAAAGATGAAGCGACGCAAGTGATGTTGCCGGCGATTTATGCAAATCTCGAAATTTATCGTATGTCGAGAAAAGATGTTTAACTAGTTGTTATATAGGGAATAATTGTTAGGTTGTATTGAGCCTATATTTTTCATAATCCACAATAATGTGTAATTTTCAGCTATTCGTTGACTTGCTGAATTGCATTCAACTATCCTTGAAAAGACAAGATGGTTAAAAAAGCAAAATATATTTTATATTTTTTAAATGAAAACAGAAGTGAGAGGGGAATTATTTTACATGAAACGTATTATTATCCGTGCGGGTATGACACCGTTTGAACAGTTCGACGCAGAATATTTGATGAAGCATAACTCAATCGGAGGGAACGTCGGAAACCTGATTTATCAATACAGTATTTTCCGCACCTTGATGACAGAGGGCACGACGATCACACCGGATTACTACTACTATGAAGAAGAGCGTGCAGATGAAATCAATGCGAACTTCGATTTATATGTCATTCCACTCGCTGATGCATTCCGTAAAGAATTCGTCCCGACACTTCGTAAATATACAAAATTGATTAAAAAACTAAAGATTCCGGTCGTCGTCATCGGTGTCGGTTTACGCGCACCGTTTGAAGCGAATTTAAACGACGGTTTCTCATTTGATGAAGACGTTAAAGCGTTTGTCAGCGCAGTTCTTGAGCGCTCAAGCATGCTTGGACTTCGCGGCGAAATCACATCAAAATATTTGACGCGTCTTGGTTTCCGCGAAGGAATCGATCACAAAGTCATCGGTTGCCCATCGATGTATGCGTTTGGTCGTGATTTGAAAATTCGTGAAACGAATATCACAAAAGATTCAATGATCGGTGTCAACTCGTCACGTCTTGCACCGCAAAACGTCCTTAACTTCATCACACGCGGAATGGAAGAGTACCCGAACCACTACTTCATCCCGCAATGGATGAAAGAGTTGCGTTTGACGTACACAGGAACACATCCGATTGCTGACTTATCCGTCACGAACTATCCGGTTAAAATGTCGGATCCGACTTACATGAACGACCGTGTCCGCTTCTTCTTAAACGCACAGACATGGATTGACTTCTTGAAAGAAGCAGACTTCAGCTTCGGAGCACGTCTTCACGGTAACATCACGGCAACACTTGCCGGAACGCCAAGTATCCTGATTCCGAAAGATGCACGGATGCGCGAATTAACGGATTATCACCAATTGACACACATTTGGGCAAATGACATCACAGACAGCACACGTTTGTCAGATGTGATTGAGTCGGCTGACTTCCAGAGTCCAACACGTGTTCAAGCACGTAACTTTGATAACTTCGTGGAATTCCTGAATACAAATGATCTAGAACACATCTACAAAGAAACGAACTATCCGGAGAACGTTCCGTTTGATCGTGAAATGGCCAAAGCAGAGTTGCTTCCGGTCGTTAAACCGATCACAGGAATCAGTATCGAAGAAGCCGTTTCACGTTTTGAATCATATTTCCCAGCAGAAGAACAAAAAATCGTGGCAGCTCAAAAACGCGATAAAGCGAAAATGGCTGAAAAAGATAAGAAAATCAAATCACTTCAAGGCAAGTTGAACAGTCAAACAAAAGAAATGAAGCATCAACAAGGCACATTGAACCGGAAAGCGGTTCGCATGGCATTGAAGACAGCTGATTTGTTTGCGAAGAAATAAGCGACAGACGTCTTATACCGTTTTGGTGTAAGGCGTTTTTTTTTACATGATAAATTCTGAATTGTGTTGACAATTCAAAACAGGGTTGGTACTGTTATGAAAAATTACATTCTTATCCAGAGAGGTGGAGGGACTGGCCCTTTGAAGCCTCAGCAACAGGTCGAAAGATACTGTGCTAATTCCTGCGGGTGTTGTACCCGATCGATAAGCTTCCTTTGATTGTCGACCGACGCACCCATGCATGTGGGTGCGTTTTTTTTTAGTTTAACGAGAAAAAGAGGAGTGTGGAGGAGCAATGAAAGAAGGAACGTTTCGGCGGAAAATGGAATCCCGGCATATCGTCATGTTGTCACTCGGAGGTGTCATCGGGACCGGATTATTTTTAAGTACAGGCTATACGCTCGAGCAGGCCGGTCGGGTCGGCACGATTTTATCTTACCTGGTCGGAGCGCTGGCGGTTTATCTGGTAATGCTTTGTCTAGGGGAGCTGGCGGTACATATGCCGGAGACGGGTGCCTTTCACAGCTACGCGACGAAATATATTGGATCCGGAACAGGCTATACCGTCGCCTGGCTTTACTGGCTGACTTGGACGGTCGCGCTCGGTTCGGAATTTACGGCAGCCGGTTTATTGATGCAACGCTGGTTTCCGGATGTTCCGGTCTGGCTGTTCAGTGCTTTATTCGTCGTCATGATTTTAGGCATCAATGTCTTGACGGTCCGCTTGTTCGCGGAAGTTGAATTTTGGTTTTCTGCCGTCAAGGTGCTGACGATTTTAGTGTTCATCGTCTTAGGAACAGCAGCAATCGTCGGATTCTTGCCCCTCGCGGACGGCTCACAAGCACCGCTTCTCGCTCCGTTGACGGAGGGGGGCCTGTTTCCGAACGGAGCGTTCGCGATCTTGATGACGATGCTTGCCGTTAACTTTGCCTATTCCGGAACAGAGTTAATCGGGATTGCAGCAGGTGAGGCGGTCGATCCGAAACGGACGGTTCCTCTCGCCATTCGAACAACAGTCTTCCGGCTCGTCTTATTTTTTGTCGGGACGATCATTGTTCTTGCGATTCTGTTACCAAATGATTCAAAAGGAGTGCTTGAAAGTCCATTCGTTGCTGTGTTTGAACGGATCGGTCTTCCGTTTGCAGCAGACATCATGAACTTCGTCATCCTGACCGCGATTTTGTCAGCAGCGAACTCGGGTCTGTACGCCGCATCACGGATGCTCTGGTCTTTATCCGATCAACGGATGATTACGCCGTACTTTTCTAAATTAAATGCGAGCGGAGTGCCGATACGTGCCGTTCTCTTCAGTATGCTCGGTGGTCTGCTTGCCCTGTTCTCCAGCGTCTATGCACCGGGTTCCGTCTACATTGCGCTTGTCTCGATCTCGGGACTGGCAGTCGTCGTTGTCTGGATGAGTATCAGCGCCTCACAGTTCATGTTCCGCAAGCGCTATCTGCAAGAGGGGCATGATCTAAACGATTTGGTTTACCGGACGCCCTGGTATCCGTTTGTACCGATTCTGTCGTTTTTAATGTGTTTGGCTTCATTGATCGGAATCGCCTTTGATCCGACGCAACGGGTCGCCCTCTATTTCGGGGTTCCGTTTATCGCGGTCTGTTACATCGTTCATCATCTGACAAAAACATCATGGAAACGGAGTGTGGAAGATGTCAAAGAACAACAATCCAGTTGAACAACTGTTAAAAGAAAAACCCTATATTTTATTGGACGGAGCACTGGCGACGGAACTTGAACGCCATGGGAGAAATCTCGATGATCCGCTTTGGTCGGCCCGTGTACTGCTTGAAGAACCGGAACAGATTCACCGCGTCCATGCGGATTATTTTAAAATCGGGGCGGATTGTGCCATCACGTCCAGCTACCAAGCGAGTGTCACCGGCTTCAGCAGCCGGGGGATTAAAGAAGAGGAAGCGATTGAACTGATGAAACAAACGGTCTATCTGGCACAGCAGGCGCGTGCGGAAACCGGACCGGCAGCGGATCACGCTTTGATTGCGGGATCGATTGGTCCTTACGGTGCCTATCTTTCGGACGGATCCGAATACATCGGTCATTACGGAGTCGACGATGCGCAACTTGAAGCTTTCCACCGTCCTCGTCTGGAAGCGTTAATCGCGGCAGGTGCGGACGTGTTGGCATTTGAGACGATTCCCTCCTTGCAGGAAGCCGAAGTGCTGTTCCGGCTGCTCGAAGAATTTCCGGATCAGTCGGCCTGGCTTGCCTTTTCCCTGCGTGACGCAACACACATCAGTGAAGGAACATCGTTGAGTGAGTGTATCAAGGCATTAGGGGAGCACCCGCAACTGGCGGCAATCGGCGCGAACTGTTTTCCGGCATCGATTGCGACAGAGTTCATCACGACATTAAAACAACTGACCGATGTACCGATTATCGTCTATCCGAATTCCGGTGAGCAGTATGATCCGGTCAGTAAGACCTGGTCCGGTGAAGCAGTGTGTACGGCTTTCGAAGACATTGCTCCGGAATGGTATGCCGCAGGTGCCCGGTTGATCGGCGGATGTTGCCGTACGACACCCGAGCAGATTGAGCGGATTCAACAGAAGGTGACAATCGGTTAACCGGAAGTCATGTCTAATAAGGACAAAAAAAGAGAGCGGAATTTTGCATCCGTCCTCTTTTTAGACTGATATTTCGTATTTTCAGAAACTCACCGTTCCCGTAACGCTTGGTTGAACTGTTTCAGCAACCGACCGAACGATTCGGCATCTTCATCCGGCCAGTCATGTAATAACCGTTCGATGCTCGTTAAACGGGCTGTCCGGTAAATTTCGAGCTCTTGTTGACCGTAATCTGTGATGTTGTAAAAGAAGGCCCGGCCGTCTGTCGGGTCTTTTATTTTTTCGACTAATTTTTTCTGATCGAGCGCAGCCGCTTGTCGGCTGACGGTCGAGACGTCGAGTTGCAACTCACGGGCAAGGGTTTTGACACCGACTTGACCGGAGTCGGATAACTGGCGCAAGAGTAAATAGGAAGCACGGTCCAGGTTCCGATTATCGGCCGTTGCCGTCGTTAAACGACGAATAAGAATCGCCAGTTCCAGTTCAATTGTTTCCAGGGATTGATTCGACATATTGTCACCTCTCATTAGCATTCATTGCCCTCATCATTACGCACGGGCTGTCCTCTGTCAATCAAAGGCAGGCTTCTTGACAGGATTATAGTTGTATTATACAATCATAAATGTTATTTAATTGTATCGTAAAACTTGTTGTTATGAACTTATTTTAATTACAGCGTCTGATGAAGGAGAATTCTGATGAAAGCTTATCAATCGATGAAAGAAACCGTCATTACGGTCAATGAACAGGATACGATCCGGACGGTAGTAGAACGTTTTATCACATCCGGTATCAGTGGGGTTCCGGTCGTCAACGGAGAGCAGGAAGTCGTCGGCTACATCAGCGACGGCGATATCATGCGGGCCATCGGCAAACATAAAGACATCATTGTCGATACGTTTTTATATGTCGATGTCATCAAAGGCGATGATGAAAACTATGAAGAGCGCGTCCGTCACATCCTGACGCGTCCTGTCATGGACATGGCGCGCCGAAAAGTCGTGACAGCGACGACAGAAACCGAGATGGAAGAAATTGCAGCGACACTCGGTTCAAAACGAATTAAAAAATTACCGATTCTAAAAGACGGCAAGCTCGTCGGAATCATCAGTCGCGGTGACGTCATCCGTCATTCGTTTAAACAGTTTATTTAAGAAAGAAGGATTTATATGGCTCTTGCGGAAAAAACAACGACACTTGCGCCTGAAACAGTTCTATCGGAAAGCAAACACGGTTTACTGCATCAACCGATTGCTGTTTGGGCGGTATTCTTTGCCAGTATCACGGCATTCATGGGAATGGGGCTCGTCAATCCGGTCCTACCGACGATTGCCGAAAACCTCGAAGCATCAAAAAGTGAAGTTACGCTACTATTTACAAGTTATAACGCCGTCATGGCATTTGCGATGCTGATTACCGGCGCGATTTCTTCACGGATTGGTCAAAAGGGGACATTGATGCTCGGGATTGCGGTTATCGCAACTGTTGCCGGTTTTGCGTCACAGGCCGACAGTATTTGGACACTTGTCGCGTTACGCGGCGGTTGGGGACTCGGAAATGCACTGTTCGTCGCGACAGCACTCGCAGCGATTGTTTCCCTTTCATCCGGTGGAACAGCGAAAGCGATCATCTTATATGAAGCGGCAGTCGGTCTCGGGATTTCAATCGGTCCACTGCTCGGTGGAACACTCGGTTCGATCACATGGCGCGCGCCTTTCATGGGTGTTGCGACGATCATGGTCATCGCGTTCCTCGTGTTGTTATTCCTGATGCCGAAACCGGTCGCAACAGCGACACCAGCGAAAAAGATTTCATTGATTGCACCGTTCCAGGCCATGAAACACCGGTCTTTACTGACACTTGGAATCGTTGCAGCCTTGTATAACGTCGGCTTCTTTACGATCATGGCCTATGCACCGTTCGTCATGAAATTACCGGCAAAAGGGCTCGGCTTCGTCTTTCTCGGTTGGGGGATGTTGCTTGCTCTGACATCCGTGTTAACAGCACCAAAATTAAAACAATGGCTCGGAACAATCAAAGCAATGGTACTGATGCTGCTCTTGTTCGCCGTCTTGTTGTTATTAATGGGGATCTTTATCGAAACACCAGCTGTCGTCATCGTCTGTGTTATTCTTGCCGGGGCAGTGCTCGGGAATAACAATACTTTGATTACGACGGCAGTGATGGATGCAGCACCGGTCGAACGTTCGACGGCATCCGCTGCATACAGTTTCTTACGTTTTCTCGGGGCAGCCATCGCGCCATTCATGGCCGGTAAATTGGCTGAAATCTATAACGCCAACCTGCCGTTTTATGTAGGTAGCGCGTTCGTCTTACTGTCTGTCGTCATCATCGGGGTCAATCTCAAACACATTCGTCATATCGACACAGCAGATAGTGGACATTGATTTAAACAGCAAACGTCCCTTCTTTCGCCAAATCAGCGGAAGAAGGGACGTTTTTTTAGTAGTCTCAGGGTTTTGGATACGTCGTTTCCAAAAAAGCGACGGAATGGACAATCAGTTCCCTTAAGACAAGCAGGTCGACATCTGCTAGTTTATTGATATAGACACAGCTTTTTCCGCTCTTATGTTTGCCGAGACGCACCAGGAACTGCTCGCGCTCCGGACCTGTTGCGAAATAGAGGCTGATGTTCGCTTTGCGGGGCGAGAATCCGACAAGAAATGAATCGCCTTCATGTCCGGAAGAATATCGATAATGATAGTGACCAAATCCGATCATCGTGTCCCCCCACATAACGGCAGGATACCCGGTCATCTCTTCAAAAATCTGTCGTAATTGCTCGCAGTCCGTCCGTTTTGACAATGGCGTAATCGTACTCAAAAAGGTATCGACACTCTGAGTGGTCGGTAACGTTTTTTGTGAATCACTCATTCGGAAGTCTCCCTTCGCAGGATGGCAACACTCATTTTCAATTCGATAGTAAACGATTCCCTGTCTGACAGGCATTCATTCAAAAAGAGGTGATTCTGTTGAAACATACAATCTCGTTTGCAGGATATGACGAAACGTTGGCGTGGCACATCATGGAAGTCGATCCGGCACACGCTGCGCTACTCATTCATGTCTGGTATCAAGCGGAAAAAGTACATCAGATGACGGTAAGCTTTTCGGAGTATGACCGGTTTGCGCATGAATTTCTTAAGGTACATGAACAGTTTCCGGGAAGTATCTCGTTCGAAAAAGGAGACTTTACATTGGAGCTGACGTACGACCGGCTGGGGCACGTCCGGATTAAATGGAGTCTTGCCGGTGAAGCGACACACGTTCTGGCGTCCGATCAAAGTTATATCGGACAGGCCCTGGCTTCAATCGGCGTTTATATGTAGAAATCCTCCATCTGTCTGGGAACAGATGGAGGATTTTTCAGGTAGAGGAGTGCAGCGCAAGACGCGTACACAACTCAATCGTTTCCGCATACTCTGACAGCGGGATTGACTCATCGATTTGATGTGCCAGCCGGAAATCGTGGAACGAAGCGACCGCAATCGGAAAGCTTCGGGCCGCCTGACTGAACATCGCACCGTCTGTTCCGCCCGGAATCGCGACGCGTGTTGTCGGCTGTTGCCGGATGGATTCCATCGTATCTGCGACAATCTGTAAGAACGGATCGTCACGGTCTGTTTCGCAGGACGGAATATCCTTAATGACTGTCACCTCCATCGAAAAGCTATCGTCCTGTTGAGACAGACGTTGGTTCACTTCTTCCAGTGCCTGTAAGACCTGTTCCCGTCCAAATCCCGGAATCGTTCGGATGTCCATATAAAACGCGGCTTTACTCGGAATGACGTTCGGACCTTCGCCGCCTGTAATCGACGTGATGGAAGCGATGACCGGACCAAGATCCGGGTGACTTTGATCGGTCATCGTAAACCGGCCGGATTTGATTTCACGGATGACACGATACAAATCATCGATGGCGTTTTGACCGAGCTGTGGTGAAGAGCTGTGCGCACTTTTTCCGGTGCAGGATACTTCGACACCGACGACCCCTTTTTGCGAATAACCGAGAAAACCGCTCGTCGGTTCTGTAATCAGCAGCGCGTCTAAATCATCGGCGTCACCACGTTCTGTCAAATGACGGGCGCCGGTCATACCGTTTTCTTCATCGGATGTAATCAACAATTTTAGACGGTTCGGCAAGTCATCACGTTGATTTAATTCGATCATCATACTGACCATCGCCATGACACCGGACTTCATATCGGAGGCACCACGTCCGTAAATCCGTCCGTCCTCGATGACACCGCCGAACGGATCTTTTGTCCATTCACTGATTTTAACCGGTACCGTATCGAGATGACCGGAGAAGCCAATTGTTTTCGGATGAACGGCAGCAGCACCGGCCTCGACCGTGGCGACAAGACAAATCCGTTTCGGAGAGACTTCAATCCAGTCTGTCTGGACACCATGAGAGGTCAGTAATTCATAGACATAGGTTGCGACGTTCTCTTCCCCGTCGTGTGGATTAGTGCTTGGAATTTGTAAACAGCGTTGCAAATAAGTAATCGGTTCTGTAAGCATAATTTCTCCTCCTTTACTGTCTTGTTCCCGTTTTCAGGTAGTTGCGTGAGGTGAACGAATGGCCAGAACATTTAAGCGCACCGAATTTCTTAGGCTCAAACCGTTTGAAAATGAACAAAAAAACACGATTCCTGAATCAGGAATCGTGCTGAACAGAAAATCAAAGCCGTTATTCAGCATCTGTTTTCCATTTGTCGTCGATTAACATTTCGCCCGGCCACGTGTACGCCATGATGCCGCCGTCGGCCGTAATGTCTTCACCGGTGACGTAAGAGCTGTCATCTGACGCAAGGAACAGGGCGACCGTCGCCATCTCACGCGGTTTGCCGAGACGGCCGAGTGGAGTAATCCAGGCGTTGGCATCGCGGAACTGTTTACCTTGTTGTTCTTCTTTTCCACCGACGAGTGTATCGATGAGCGGTGTTTCAATCGTCCCTGGGGAAAGCGAGTTGACGCGGATGCCATCGCGGGCATAATCAATTGCCATCGCCCGTGTGAAGTTGGCAATGCCGCCTTTTGCAGCATTGTAGCCGGAACGGTTCAAGTCGGCTGCACGCCCCGACATCGATGATGTATTGATGATGGATCCGCCGTTCTTCAGCATCAATGGAATGACGAATTTACTCGTTAAGAACGTTCCGCGTAAATCGACGGCGATGATTTGATCAAACAGTTCGATCGGGTATTCATGCACCTTTCCTCCCTGTTGATCAATTCCAGCATTGTTAAACAAGACGTCGACCGTTCCGTATGTAGACTCTAGATGGTCGGCGAGTTGTTTGACGCTGTCGACTTGTGAGACATCGACATGAACGGCTTCTGCCTTCCCGCCGGCTTCCTTGATTTTCTCTACCGTTGCTTGTGCTTTTTCAAGCTCGACGTCCGCGCAGACGACTGTCGCTCCCTGCTCGGCAAAGACAAGTGCCGTTGCCTGCCCGATTCCTGTCGCTGAGCCGGTAATGACGGCCACTTTGTTTTCAAGTCGTTTCATCAAAAATCTCCTCCTAAAAAATAATATCCGATGGTGTAGCTTACCTTACGAATCATTCCCTGCATCAATCGGGCTAAACCCATCGAACTGTCTAACGTTTTTAAGGAACGGGAATAACTCAAACAGGAAAGCGCAACACGAAAGGAATGAGAACGCTGACATCAGAACAACGGAAATCAGCAAAAAAACTCTTAACCGAAGCCGTTCAGCATCAAATCGAGTTAACGAATGGACCGATGAAAGAGGAATTGATAGAAAGAACGACACCTGTCTTATGGTTCGGTGATGCCGCAAAAAAGAGTTGGCTGACAGTGGCGACGAATCCGTCAGCCGGACAGTTTTTAAAAAAGGATGGAACGCTGCGGTTTGACTCGACCGGACCGTTCTTTTTACTGAATCCGGGCATGTCGTTGGAGGCATATCTGACAGACATCCACTTGGAACAAAGCATCCGTAAATTCAATGACTATTTTCAACAAAAGGATGTCTATAAAACATGGTTCGGAAAAGAACAGGGCGGGAAGCTGGAAGGGTTCTTAAACGGACTGGGTGCATCCTTGTATGATGGTTCTCTGCAGTCTGTCATTCACACGGACTTCTTTCCACTTCCGACGAAACGGTATATGGGAAAGATTTCGATGCGGCACGAACTGGAAGAAACCGTTTTTGGACAAACCTTTTTTTTGAAACTGGTGCCATTGTTTTCATTACACGGGATTATCTTGCTTGGACGGGAGCACACGGACCGTTTTCGGAAGCTTGATCCGAGTGTTGTGTGGCAAGAACCCGTTCCACTAACCGATTATCCGGATGCTGTCGTCGAATTTGGTTATTCGGCTGAACTGAATCTGCCGATTATCGGACTTCATTTTAAACCGAGCGAACAGTTCCTTGGTCTCGGCAGCCGCGTCGATGAAAATGGGCGAAGTCATGGGACATACGGCTCGGCGAATGGACTGCGGGAAATCGGAGAGCATGTCCGGAAAAAACTCGCTGAATTCTACCCAGTAGAGGATTGACAGTCGTTTTCATATCCGTAATAATGGAAATGAATTAGCACTCTATTGTATAGAGTGCTAAAAGTAAAAGGGGGTATCGAAAATGGAAACGAAACAATTTAAAGCCGAATCGAAACGATTGCTCGAAATGATGATTCATTCCATCTATACACACAAGGAAATCTTTTTACGTGAGTTGATTTCGAACGCCAGTGACGCCATCGATAAAATTTATTATAAAGCGTTGACGGACGAGACAATCACGTTCGACAAGGAAGCCTACAAAATTACGATTGAACCGAATAAAGAAACACGTCAACTGATTTTGCGCGATACGGGAATCGGGATGACAAAAGAAGAACTTGAAGAAAACCTCGGAACGATCGCGAAAAGCGGATCGCTCGCCTTTAAAGCGGAGAATGAATTAAAGGACGGCCATGACATCATCGGACAGTTCGGTGTTGGTTTCTATTCCGCCTTTATGGTCGCCGATACCGTTACGGTCGTGACGAAACCCTTTGGCAGTGATGTCGCCTACAAGTGGGAGTCACGCGGAGTCGACGGGTATACGATTGAAGAGGTCGAAAAAGAGACGGTCGGAACAGACATCACACTTCATATTAAAGCCAACGAAGAAGAAGAGAACTACGATGAATATTTAGAACCGTACCGCCTCCGGACCATCATCAAGAAATACTCCGACTTCATCCGCTATCCGATTGAGATGGCGGAGACGGAACAGCGTCCGGTCGACGGATCAGACGAAACTGAGTCCGTTCTGGTCATGAAGACGGTCAACAGCATGGTGCCGATTTGGCGAAAAAACAAACGGGAGCTGACGGATGACGATTACCGCAACTTCTATCAGGAAAAACGATACGGATTTGACGCACCGATCAAACACATTCATATCAGTGCTGACGGAGCCGTCCGTTATCAGTCCATTTTGTTCATTCCCGAGCAACCGTCGTTTGATTATTATTCAAAAGAGTTCGAAAAAGGACTCGAACTGTATGCGAACGGTGTCTTAATCATGGAAAAATGCAGCGATCTCTTACCGGATCACTTCAGCTTCGTCAAAGGAATGGTCGATTCGGAAGACTTATCGCTCAACATTTCGCGTGAAATGTTGCAACACGACCGTCAGTTGAAGTTGATTGCGAAGAATATTCAAAGCAAGATCAAGACGCAGCTCGAAGCCTTGTTGCGTGACGACCGCGAAAAATATGAGACGTTTTACCAAGCATTCGGCCGTCAATTAAAGTTCGGTATCTATAACGATTACGGGATGCAAAAGGACACGGTGAAAGACCTTGTTCTGTTCCATTCGGCTAAAGAGAAAAAATTAGTGACGCTTGCAGAGTATGTCGCCGCGATGCCGGAAGATCAAAAGTATATCTATTACGCGTCAGGCGAAAGCACGGACCGGTTGGATAAGTTGCCGCAATCAGAGCTCGTGAAAGATAAAGGCTTCGATATTCTGTACTTTACGGAAGAAATCGATGAGTTTGCCATTCAAATGCTTCTTAACTATGAAGGAAAAGAGTTTAAGTCTGTCACGAGCAGCGACCTCGGAATTGAACAGACGGAACAGGCGGAAACGACCGAGACACAAGCCGAGATGTTTAAAGCGATGCAGGAGGTACTGGCAGGACAAGTCAAAGAAGTCAAAGCCTCGACCCGCTTAAAATCACATCCGGTCTGCTTTGCAACGGATGGTGCAGTATCGATCGAGATGGAGAAAATCCTCAAAGCGATGCCGAACAACCAGGACGTCGCCGCCGTCAAAATCCTGGAATTAAATACATCACATGATGTGTTCCGGGCGATTGAATCAGCGTACGTTGAAGACCGTCCGAAATTTGAGCGGTACACGAAGTTGATGTATCAACAAGCATTATTGATGGAGGGACTACCAATCGAAGATCCGGTCGCGTTTGCGAACGAAGTCTGCGCATTAATGGTCTGAAATTAAAAAAAATCGTATAAAGAAAGCCGGACCCGATGAATTCATCAGGTCCGGCTTTTTGGATGGTGTGTTTACTGCATCTTACTCCGAACGTAGCTGCGACGGGACTTCGCCGCGTCGTGACAGGACGTTCAGCATGACGAGGAAAATCACGAAGGCGATCAGGGCACCGATGAAGCCGAATAGGGACGAACCGGTGACACCGAGTACGAGATATCCGACAGCCGACGTCACTGCACCAATCAAGGCATATGGCAACTGGGTCGTGACGTGATCAATATGATGCGAACCGGCACCGGTCGAACTGAGAATCGTCGTATCGGAAATCGGTGAACAATGGTCCCCGAAGACAGATCCGGCAAGAACAGCAGCAAGTGTTGGTAACAACAGACTTGGATCAACCGCCATGATCAAATCGGCTCCGATCGGTAACATGATTCCGAACGTCCCCCAACTCGTTCCGGTCGAGAATGCCATGATACTGGCAATCAAGAATAGAAGGAACGGCAGATAAGAAGCGGGAATCGATTTGCTGATGAAACTTGCGAGATAATCCCCGGTCTTCATGTCACCGATGACCGCGATGATCGTCCAGGCAAACAACAGAATAACGACAGCGGGCCACATCGATTTTAGCCCAGCCCAGATACTGATGCGGTAATCACGTGCCGGAATTTTCCGACCGATCATCATCAGGAACGCAACGACTAAACTGATGATGACACCAGAAACAAGTGAGCGCGTCACGTCTGTTGCTTCAAAGGCGCCGATTAACGAAAAAGGCCGATCGTCAGCCGCAAGTGCCTGGGCACCTGTCCAAAGAAGGGCTGTGATGGTCGCAATGACTAACACGACGATTGGAACAACCAAGTCACGGACTTTACCGCCATCGTGTTCCTTGACTTCTTCTGCCATCCCCATTGGTGTCCCTTTGTTGGCGTCAAACAATTCACCTTGTAAGGCCCGCAACTCGTGCGTCCGCATCGGTCCAACGGCAATTCCCGTATAGGCGATGTAGAGTGTCAGTAACAAAGCGAAGATGGCGTAGAAGTTTAACGGCACAATCATCAGGAACGCACTGAACGCCGAGTAATCAGTGATTGAATGGGTCGTCAAGATTCCTGCGATAATCGAGATGATGAAGGCACCCCAGCTCGATAATGGACTGATGACACAGACCGGTGCAGCGGTGGAATCGATGATATACGCCAGTTTGGCGCGCGAGACACCGCGACGATCCGTTAACGGACGACTGACATTTCCGACGGCCAGACTGTTAAAGTAATCATCGATGAAAATCAAAATACCTAATCCGAAAGCGGCAAGCCTTGCACCACGTGCCGTCTTGACATGTGTCGTCGCCCATTCGCCGAAAGCACGGGCACCGCCGGATGTTTGTATCAGTGTAGACAAGACACCGAGTAACAGTAAGAAAACGAGTAATAAGACATTCCATTCATTTAACGCACCGTCTGCCCAAAACAGACTGAAGATGTTTTTTCCGAGATAAACAACGGTATCCACCGGATTGAAGCTGTGAAGCAGTAAGGCACCAATCAAAATGCCGACACCAAGTGAAATGACGACTTTTCGTGTGACAATTGCTAAAACGATGGCAACGATTGCCGGGACAAGCGCAACGATAGAATCTGAATAGTTGACCATTGTTGTGGTTCCTCCTCCTTTTTTAGAAGATGAGACCCGTTGCACAGAAAAAAGCAAGGGCACCGGCAACAAAGCCGACACCCTTGCTGGATGCGTCTTTCTTAGCCGAATTGGAGCACTCCATACAACATGCGTATGGCAATCGAACGGGTCTTTCCCGATTCGACCAGCATGGTCACGTCTGACACGTGACGATACTTCGGCGGCATCACCTTTCTTTGATCGTCTTCGTTGTCATCCTCAGACCAAATACTCATCAACACCGCGCCTCTACCTCATCGATAGAATAGTCATATTCTTTTTATAGGAAAATCTTATCCTATTTCTTTTAAAAAATTAAGGCTGTTTGTTAAGTATCGAAGTAGGAAGTTAACTGCTTCATCAAATAGTCTTTATTTTCTTCAAACTGTCGCTTCCGGTGTCCATTTGCACCAGAAGGATGCGGGAAACCAAATAATACAGTATGTTTTTTAATTCGTCCCTGATGAAGCAATGTCCGGACAGTTGACTCGACGACACGTCCGAACGGGACCAAAATGACAGGGTGGGGTAACTGATTCAATTCCGCTGCGAAGTGCTCATACGCGTAATGTTGCAGCAACGGTGTTCGGTCAATCTTTGGTTGATGTCCCGTATAATTTTTGTCCCGGTAAAAAACAGGATGTCTCAGAATCGAAGTCGTGTGCAACAGATTCTGATTTGCATGAAATAAGGTGGCTGTTGAAGGAATATTCAGCAGACGATTTAATTCGAGTTCATCTAACATTATTGTCAAATTACGCCGCATGGGACCGGCGAAACTGGCACTGTATTTGACGATTTTCGATGCTTCTTCGATTGTTGCACCATGGTGGAAGGCATCAGCCGCTTCTTCATAAGCAATGCGCATTTGTTCAAATCCTGGTGTGATGCCAATGAAGACTATTTTGGCAGAGCGATTGATATATTCTCCGATTGGTGAGTAGTAAACGGATAATTCCTGTTCCTGTTGTAATAGGAAACCGTCTGTGAACAAGTCCTGGCGCGTCAAGGACCGATCAATCGGTAAGGCGCGGATGGCCTGTTCAAAAATCGATAATGAATTCAGCATGATAAGTCCTCTCTCTTTCTGTATTGGACCTATGATAACAAATAATGGTATTACATACAATTTAAACCCATATCAATATAGTGAGGGGTCTCTTAAGAATAAAAAAACCTTGCGACCAAATTGGAGGCAAGGCGGTTCTGACATGAATTATAAAGAAGTTCGTTCTTTGACAGAAGCCACTTCATACGTGATGATTTCACTTCCAAGCATTGGAAATTCTTCTTGTTTGCCGTCTGACGGTGCCGGACGCTTATGTGACTCTTTAAAATCATCACTGTTCCGCCATACTTCAAAATCCTTCATGTCTTCCCAGTACATGTTGACGTTCATTTCATCGTGTTCTTCGAGACCTTGTGTCAGTAAAACTTCGACACGAACAAATCCCTTCATCGAGTCAAGACCACTCGGACGGGTAAAGCGTGGTGCGAGTGCTGCTGCCATTCCTTTTTTGACTTTAATCCGATTCGTAACAACGATCATTGGATAAGTCCCCCTTATAGAATGAAATGCTTACATCCATAGTATAGTACGATGAAACCAACAATGCTTGAAAGAAGGAATCAAATATGAATGAAAAAGAGTACGAAGAACGGCTACGCATCGAGACGATTGATATTCAGCATCTTTATAATGCATTCAGCCATTATAACCGGTACGAACCGACGCCTTATGCAGCGCTGGAGGAATTATGTGCCGTCTATCCCTTCGATTATACGGATACGGTCATTGATTTCGGCTGCGGAAAAGGACGGTTGAACTTTTATCTGCATGATCGGTTTGATTGTTCCGTCATCGGTGTTGAGATGAATGGACAATTTTATGAAGATGCCCTTATGAATCAAGCAACTTACATGAAAAAGATGAAGCGACGTCAAGGCAGCATCCGTTTTGAACATACGTATGCGGAAGCTTATCCGATTCCGGATGATGTCACGAAATGTTACTTTTTTAATCCGTTTTCCGTCCAAATTTTCATGAAGGTTGTCGATCAAATCTTAGCATCCGTTGAACGGCGTCCGCGTCCGCTCGATTTGATTTTGTATTACCCGGCAGACGAATACCGGTATTATTTAGAGCATCAGACGATTTTCGAACAGGTGGAAGAAGTCTGTCTGAAAGAACTTTTCCAAAAAAATCACGACGAACGATTCGTGATTTATCGGGTGGATTTGTCCCAAGAAGTACCAAAACGGGTATAAGGTACTAACGGCAATCACCAGAAAAGTGAGGCGATTCGGATGATTCATTTGCAACACGTGACGAAAGAATTTGCGCCGAAACGAGGTTTATTTGATGTCAGTTTTACGGTCGAACCGGGTATGGTGTTCGGCTTTATCGGACCGAACGGAGCCGGGAAATCAACGGCAATCCGGCAATTGATGGGGCTGATTCAAGCAGACTCCGGTCATGCGACCATCGGTGGATATGACTGTTGGAACCAATCACAGGAGGTAAAACGAATTGTCGGTTATTTACCGGGTGAGATTAATTTACCGGGTGATTTTACGGGTGAACAGGTCCTGCATTTGATGCAGCAACTCCATCAAAGCAAACCGGAACGTCAATCGGCGTTGCTGGAACAGTTTCCCTTCGAAACGAAAACGAAAATCCGGAAGATGTCGAAAGGGATGAAACAAAAGTTGGCATTAGTCGGCTGCTTCATGAAGGATGCCCCGGTCTATCTGCTTGACGAACCGACCGGTGGACTTGATCCCTTGATGCAGGAACGTTTTTTAAGCTTGATTGACAACGAACGGCAACGCGGGAAAGCCATTTTGATGAGTTCACATCATTTTCCGGAGATGGAAAAATCGTGTGACCGGGCCGCATTGATTAAAGAAGGACGAATCATCATCAAGTCGGATATCCATGAGCTGGTCCGTTCGAGCCGAAAACAGTACACGATTGAATTTGGTCTCGAAGCACATGCTGAACGGTTTGCACTTCAAATTGGAAGTCAACGCGTTCAAAATCATGTTTCCTTTTTCACAAGCAACGAACGGACGTTGAATCAAATCATCCGTCTTTTAACCGAATATGATGTCCGGGCGATTCAAACTTCGGCAGATGACTTAGAGCATGTCTTCTTACATTATTATAGTGAGCAGGAATCACCATGATGACGATCATTTGGTCGTTACTCAAGCATAACGGGAAGCCGATCACGGCCTATGCAGTCGGGACGAGTCTGTATTTATTGATGCTTGCCGCACTCTATCCGTCGATGATGAAGACGGGGTTGCTGGAAGCGAAGCTCCAGGCACTGCCACCGGAAGTTTTAAAAGCTTTCCAATACGATAAAGTGACCGGTTTTGATAACGTTCTCGACTTACTCGGCGGAAATTATTACGGACTGATTTTTCAAATCATCGCGTCTTTATTTTTATTGTCACTTGCTGCGCGCTTACTGGCACGGCCAATTGATAACGGTGAACTGATTTTATACTTGGCTGCTCCGATTACGCGTCATCAATATACGGCATCGGCAATGATTGTGATGCTTCTCGCCAGTACATGCCTGGTGTTATGCAATACGTTTGTTTTAGTAATGGCTGACTGGTTTGTTTCCGGGGTTTCGATTGACGGTATGACACTCGTCCGCTTTCAAGTGAATGCACTCTTCCTACTGTATGCCATCGGTGGGTTCACGTTGTGTATCGCCACCTTATTTGATGACGAACGGCGTGCCTTTTCGATCGCTGGCAGTGTCCTTGTGCTGTCGATTGTCCTGACGATTGGAGCCGGTCTCAGTGAAAAAACGGAATGGATGCGTTACGGCTCGATTTTCAGTCTGTTTAACACCCAGCAATTATTAGAAGGAACCAATCACTTCTTTTGGCATCTCCTGATATTAGCGAGTATCAGTATGTTGTTCCATATCGGTGCCTTTATAAGTTTTCGGAAACGAAGTTTGTCGATTTGACACAACTGGACCGGAATATAAGCCAAAGCGGACGTGGAAATTTACAGAAAGTGAACATTTAGGATTTGAACGTTGCGTAAGCGGCTGATTTTTACTAAGATAAAGGAATGTTATAGTTCTGGAAAAAGAAATGAGGTCTCTCTAATGAATAAACCGTCCATTTATGGATTAACACTTGAGCAGATGACTGAATGGTTGTCGCATCAAGGTCACAAACCGTTCCGAGCAAAACAAGTTTGGGATTGGTTGTATCGTAAACGTGTCACTACTTTCGCAGAAATGACGAATGTCAACAAGGATTGCCTTGAGTTGTTAGATCAGAGTTTTGCGATTAATTCGATGACAGAAGCCGTGAAACAGGAATCGGCAGATGGAACAATCAAGTTCCTCTTCAAATTATATGACGGCAGCTTGATCGAAACGGTCTTGATGCGTCATAAGTACGGTCTGTCTGTCTGTGTCACGACACAAGTCGGCTGTAACATCGGCTGTAGCTTCTGCGCAAGTGGCTTGATTAAGAAGAGCCGTGATCTCTCTGCTGGAGAAATCGTCGAGCAAATCATGAACGTTCAGCATCACCTCGATGCTGTCGGTAAAGAAGAGCGTGTCAGCCACGTCGTCGTCATGGGTATCGGTGAGCCGTTTGATAACTTCGACAACATGGTCGATTTCTTGAACGTCATCAAGGATCACAACGGTCTTGCGATCGGTGCGCGTCACATTACGGTTTCGACAAGTGGACTCGCAGATAAAATCTACAAATTCGCAGATTTAAAACTTCAAGTCAACCTGGCGATTTCATTACATGCGCCAAACAACGAACTCCGGACACAAATCATGAAAATCAACCGTGCGATTCCGCTCGAGAAATTGATGCCTGCCATCGATTACTACGTCAAGACGACGAACCGGAAAATCACGATTGAGTACATCCTTTTACGTGGTGTCAACGACCAGAAAGCCCAAGCAATCGAGCTTGCGAAATTGTTCGAAGACAAACGTCATTTGACGTATGTCAACTTGATTCCGTATAACCCGGTTGATGAGCACGGTCAATATCAACGCAGTACGTCAGAAGATATTTCAACGTTCTACGACACGTTGAAAAAGAACGGTCTCAACTGTGGTGTCCGTCTTGAACACGGTACGGATATCGATGCCGCATGTGGTCAGCTCCGCAGTAAACAAATCAAAAAAGATACAGTCGCAGCAAAATAAGCAAGTGGAGCTTCCTGTCACTCTGACGGGAAGCTCTTTTGACGTTCTGTTGAAAGTAGCGCATAATGAGAGGTCACGTCTGATTCATTCATCGAACCAACACATAAACTATAAAAATAAATGAGGTATTCTTATGTCTAAAAAACCATTCACTGATTTTCAGCTCAGTACACCGATTCTAGAAGCGATCGAACAGCTCGGCTACCATACACCGACCGATGTCCAACAAGCAGTTATTCCGGTCGCTTTGTCGGAAAAAGATATCATCGTCAAATCACGGACCGGCAGCGGGAAGACGGCATCGTTCGGGATTCCGCTCTGTGAGCTCGTCGAGTGGGAAGAAAACAAACCACAGGCGTTGATCTTGACACCGACGCGCGAACTGGCCCTGCAAGTCACGGAAGATGTCATGAACATCGGTCGTTATAAACGGATCAAAGCAACAGCCGTTTTCGGCAAACAGCCATTCCGGGGTCAAGTTGCAGAACTCAAGCAAAAAACACACATCGTCGTCGGAACGCCGGGACGTGTGCTCGATCACTTGGAGCGGGGCACGTTGTCGCTTGAAAAAGTGAAATATCTGGTGCTTGACGAGGCAGACGAGATGCTCAACATGGGCTTCCTCGATCAGGTCGATACGATTTTAAAACAATTGCCGAAACAGCGGACGACGATGCTGTTTTCGGCGACGTTCCCACAGGACATCCATCAGTTGAGTGACCGGTACATGAAGTCACCGAAGGAAGTCGAAATCCTGACGAAGGCAACGGAAATCGCAGAAATCGAACATAGTTATATTACGGTAACTGATAAGACAAAGTTTGCGGTCCTCAAAGATGTCACGGTCGTCGAAAATCCGGACCGGTGCATGATTTTCTGCCGGACGAAAGAACACGTCGATTTCGTCGCCCAAGGGTTGGCATCGATGGATTATCCGGTTGAAAAAATTCATGGCGGAATGGAACAGGATGAGCGTCTCGCCGTCATGAAAGCATTCCGGGCAGGTGAGTTCCGTTACCTCGTCGCGACAGACGTCGCAGCACGCGGGATCGATATTGAAAACATCACACACGTCATCCAGTACGACATGCCGGTCGAAAAAGAAAGTTATGTGCACCGGACAGGCCGGACGGGACGGGCAGGAGCACTCGGAAAAGCAATCAGTTTAGTGACCGAGTCCGATATGCGTCGTCTGCGTGAAGTCGAACAGTACCGCGGTGAGACCATTGAAAGACGCCAAGCACCGACTGAAAAGGAACTGATTCGGACAGCGGATGCGTTTGAAGAGAAAATAACGACAGCTGACGTCCGGGCTTCGAAAACGGAACAGCTTAATGCCGACATCATGAAATTGTATTTTAACGGCGGGAAGAAAAAGAAACTGCGTGCCGTTGATTTCGTCGGAACGATTGCGAAAATCGAAGGCATGACCGCGCAAGATATCGGAATCATCACGATTCAGGATACCGTCACGTACGTGGAAATCCTGAACGGAAAAGGTCCGCTTGTCTTACGGGCGATGAAGACAACAAAAGTCAAAGGCAAACAGTTGAAAGTATACGAAGCGTTCAAAAAATAAATGGCAGCAGCCGTCTAAAGAGATATCACTCTCTTAAGACGGCTGTTTTTGTGTCAGGTGCTGTCCGAGATGAAGCCCGCTCGCAGCGGCTTGCGACAGCGAGTGTGTCACACCGGAGCAATCGCCGATTGCATACAATCCTCGGATATCCGTTTCAAAGACCGGAGACGTCGACAACACCGGGGCATAAAATTTTCCATCCATACCGTACAGTAACGTATCCGGAGAGAGTGGCGTCTCGAGGAGATGTTCAAGTCGTTCCAGAAATTCCAACAAGACCGTGATGTCGGTATCAGGCACTTCCTCGATCAGGTTTCCGGGTGTCGCTTCGAGGGTTGGTCTGACTTCACTTTCAGCGAGAGCATGTGGCTGTGTAGAGTGACCGGCACGCAAATCATCAAGCCGTTGCACGACAATCCGGTCCCTCCCTTGGTTGATGCGTCCGATGACGGAAGCGGCATAGTGATTCGCTTCTCCGAGTGTCGCAAAATAACGCGGTAAAAACAGCGTGAAGTTCAAGTTGGTCGTTCCGGACTCCTGTTCGCGAAAATTCTGACCGTCCGGCATGACGAGACCCTCCTGATGTTTGCGGATGATTCGTCCTTTCGGATTCATGCAGTACGTGACCGCCGTTCCGGCTGCTGACGCATAGGCCAGCTTCGTTTCGAATGTACCCTGTAACAGTGTGCGGAATGCCGTTTCCTCCATCTCAATCCGAATCCCCAGGTCGAGGCGTGTTTTGTTTTGAACGAGTCCAAGCGTCTGCAGTTGTTCCTGCATCCACTCCGTACCGGAACGTCCGGTCGCGAAGACAACACGTTGACTCGAAAATGTCTCGCGTTTAGTCGTAAGCAGAAACCCGTTATGTTGTTTCTCGATCGTTTCGACAAACGTCTCAAAACGAAAGGTAATCTGTTTCTGAAGAACGGCTTCGAGCCGTCTTAAAATACGTTCCGATAATCCGGTCCCGAGATGGCGGACCGTCGTTTCGATTGTTTCAAGACCGGCTGCTTTTGCCCGGGTTGCTAGCACAAAATTTGCCGTCGAATACGATTCGACTTCATCCGCGCCGTAACGACACAAGAGGGCATCGACCTGTTGCATCAGGTGGAGCGTTTTCTCCGTTCCTAGCTTCCCGGCGAGTTCGCCGCCGAATCCGGCAGAATAGTTGTATTTTCCTTCCGATTTTCCGAGTCCGCCAAAACCAAGATAGGTTTCTTGCAGTGTACGTTGGCCAAGCGGTTTTCCGGCATCAATCACTAAGACGGTCTGACCGTGTTCCATCAGTTCATGGGCCAAAAAGATGCCGGCGACGCCGGCACCGATAATCGTCACATCATACATCGTTTGACCAGCTCCTTTTTGTTAGTATACAAAAAAACCGGATTCCTGTTGAGGAATCCGGAACTCGAAAACGATTATTTCCAGTCTGTGATGTCGTTGATTGGTAGACGGACCGATGGGTAACCGGCGTCAACTGCTTTTCCGATTGAAAGGAGCATGACAGGGAGGTAACGGTCTTTATCCATACCGAATGCTTCCGCGATTTGGTCTTTTTCGTAGCCACCAATCGGGTTCGTGTCATAACCGTGTGCACGTGCCACAAGCATCAATTGCATTGAGACGAGACCTGAATCAATCAAGATGCTGTCCCGAAGTGTATCTGTATCTTCCGGGCTGTAGAAGCCTTTGATGGCAGGGACTTGGCGGTCACGGACTTCTAGCGGCATCAAGCCTTTTTCAACAGCCATATCATAGATTGTATCGATGCTGTCGACTGCATTCATATCACCAAAGACCGCGATGACAGCAGATGATGTCTCGACTTGGACTTGATTGAATTTAGCGAGTGGAGCAAGCGTCGCTTTTCCTTCTGCACTGTCGATGACAAGGAAACGCCATGGTTGCATGTTGACAGAAGACGGAGCAAGTGTTGCTTCTTCAAGGATTTGTGTCATTTCTTCTTTTGAAATCTTGACGTTTGTGTCGTAGTTGCGGATTGAGCGGCGTCCTTTAACGATTTCCATAAAGTCTGTAGTTGTTTGAGTTGTCATAGTAATAATCTCCCTTTTTGTTTGTTCTCTATTTTTGGTTAGTACGGGTACTACTTATTTCCAGTCTGCGATGTCGTTGATCGGCAGGCGAACCGACGGGTATCCTGTGTCGACTGCTTTTCCGATTGATAACAGCATAACTGGTACGTAACGGTCTTTTTCCATGCCAAACGCTTCAGCGATTTGATCTTTTTCGTAACCGCCGATTGGGTTCGTGTCGTAACCATGCGCCCGGGCAACGAGCATTAATTGCATCGAGACGAGACCTGAGTCGATCAAGATGCTGTCTTTGAGTGCGCTGGCCGGTACGCTTTCGTACATACCTTGAATCGCCGGTACTTGACGATCGCGGACTTCTTGCGGCATGAGTCCTTGTGCGACTGCTGTATCGTAGATATTTTCAAGTTGATCAATCGCCTTCATGTCACCGAAAACTGCGATGACAGCAGATGATGATTCAACTTGAACCTGGTTGAACTTAGCGAGTGGAGCAAGCGTCGCTTTCCCTTCTGCACTGTCGATGACGAGGAAACGCCATGGCTGCATGTTGACAGAAGACGGAGCGAGTGTCGCTTCTTCAAGGATCTGTGTCATTTCTTCTTTTGAAATCTTGACGTTTGTGTCGTAGTTACGGATCGAGCGGCGTCCTTTAACGATTTCCATGAAATCAGTCGTAGTTTGTGTAGTCATTTGAAAGTCTCCTTTTTAGTTAACGGTTGTTTTAGGTAAGGTGAGGGCATTTGTTTCAATACGTTGGATCATCTGTGCCAGCTGGTGTTGTTCGTCTGCCGTGAATCCTTCAAGCAGCTGTTCGAGGAATTCATCTTTTTGCTGACGTAACCGGGTAATCCGGGTCGCACCTTCTGGCGTCAGTGAAACGAGAATGACGCGGTTATCTGTTGCAGAACGGACCCGTTCAATCATCCCGTTCGTTTCGAGATGTTTTAAGTGTCGTGTTACCGCTGCATTATCAACGTTAACCCGTTGTTGCAACTCTTTTTGACTAATGGTCGCATCGACCTCGAGTTGGGCTAATAGGTCCATCCGGGTTTGGCTGAAGCCGTCCGTACAGAGGTCAAATTTTTGAGCAATCGTCTTATTGACAGAGACGAGTGCATAAATCAGTCGTCCTTTTTCAGTACAGGAAATACTCAAGTTCATCACATCCTTCCCTTCGTTCGGAAAATCCTTGACGTATCAAAGATTGATATGTAAACGAATATAACGTGTCTACTTTCATGACGCAACTAATATGCTTCATTCACAAAAAAAGATACCATTTCCTGTGAAATGGTATCGAGTCAGACGACTTAACTGATTTTTTGTTGTTTCCGGGGAATCGTTCCGGCATCAATCGCAGCAATCATCCGGCGGAAATGCCCCAACCAAAATTGAAGGAACGGGCCGATCAGGAAAATCGATAAGATCGTTCCGAAGAACACGGGTCCTCCGAGCAGCCAACCGATGCCGCAAGCGGTGATTTCCATGAATGTCCGCATCATCCGGATGGACGTACCGAACCGTTCAGCGAGCGTCAGTGTCAGTCCGTCCCGCGGCCCGGCACCGTACCCGACAGCAACATACAGCCCCGCTCCCATCCCGATGATGAAGATGCCGGCAATCAGCCAAAGCGTGTTCTGCCACAGGGAAGAAAATGAGGGCAGGAGACCTGAACCAAGAACAAGATTCATGAACACCCCGACGAAAATCGCGTTGACGAGTGTGCCGACCTGGGGTGTGATCCGGTCGAGCAAGTATTTGACGAACACCAATAACAATCCGACAAGAAGGATGATTGTCCCAACGGAAAACGGTGTTTTATTTTGAAGACCAAGGTGAAGAACGTCCCAGGTCGAGACGCCGAGTTGTGCCGTGATCATCATCGATGAACCGACAGCGAGTAAAAAAAGGCCAAATAAAAATAATGCCCATTTCAGGACAGAACGTAACAGCCAAGACGTGTGAATGGTCTGCTTCATGAATGGAAGACACCTCGTTTCAAAATCAAATTGATTCATTAACTGTACCATGTTTGATGGAGGAAACTAAAGGAAATCCGATATTTTCCATCCTGAGATGGAGGGAATCCGTCCTGCTTATCCGTATACTGATAAAAAAGGAGGTCAGTCGATGCGAAAAATCCGCCATTTGATCCGTTTTACATATCTTGAAGCCATCTGTTGTGTGTTCCCGGTCGCGATTTTCTTGGCGCTTGCGACATCCCGCTATCTACCGGCGGAACCGATTGCCCGTTATGATTTGCTCTTGATCTGGTGTCTCCTCGTTCAAATCGTTTTACTTATCACGCGTTATGAATCAAAGGAAGAGTTTAAATTGATTTTAATTTTCCATGCGATTGGACTTGGACTTGAGCTGTTTAAAGTCCAGGTCGGATCCTGGAGTTATCCGGAAGATGCCTTCAGCAAAGTATTTGGTGTTCCGCTTTATGCCGGCTTCATGTATGCGAGTGTCGCTAGTTACATCTGCCAGGCATTTCGCCGTTTTGATCTCCGCATTACACAGTTTCCCCGGCCGCTGTTTGCTTTAGCGACTGGTCTGCTCGTGTACGCTAACTTTTTTACCCATCATTGGTTGTTTGATTTTCGTTGGATTTTGATGGGGATTGTCGCTCTCATCTTTTATAAGTCCTGGGTCTATTTTCGTCTGGATGAGACTGTCTACCGGATGCCGCTCGTTCTTTCGTTTGGTCTGATTGCCTGGTTTATCTGGCTGGCGGAAAATATCGTGACCTTTTTTAAGGGTTGGGTGTATCCGAATCAGCAGGATGGATGGGAGCTGGTCGACTTCGGGAAATTATCGTCCTGGTTTTTACTTGTCATCATCACGATTTTGATTGTTTCCGTCGAAAAATACCGGCTCGGTGATCCGTCAATCGAAATCAAATCATAACCTTATCAAAAAAATAACCCGGTCTTTTTTTGACCAACCTACACGAAAGTCCCTTGCTATAGTTGAAAAAAAGCAAAGGGGTTGTTGAAGATGATGCAACAGATCGTGGAACGGGCGAAGACGTTAGTCGCCGGTAAAATGAAAGTAGTCGAAACGGTGGAAGAATGGGACCTCCTGCTCGAGGAAATCCGGGGAATCGATGAATGGGTGCAGATGTCGCGTTACTATACACCTTCTGAAAAGTTGGACTTCACGTGGAGCAATCCAGAAGAAGACATATCAATCAAGCAACCTGTCGTTCCTCCTGTACAAATCACTCCTGTCATCGAACAACGTTACGCCTATACGTTCGTCCGTGAATTAAAAGGTGGTTCTTTACGGGAATGGCCGAACAGTCACATCTCGGAAACAGAGATCCGGCAATGGAATCTCGAACATGGAATGGAAATCCGGGTCCAAGTCGTACATCAGGACGTACGCCGGACGACACTTGAAGTGATGGCTGTTGTCGCGACTGACCGGATGAAGCCACTGTCGGAACGAATCGTTTTTGAAAAATGTATCGTTAAAAACCACGGTATCATTGAATCGACGGTCGAAGGACCATTAAAGGATGAGACGGGTAAGTCTTTTTATTACGCCACACCGGTTGAAGACATGCGCTTTTTCCATCTGAAAGAAGGACAGCTCGTCGATCTCGTCATGTGGAAAGGTCGTCCGGAAACACTGACGATTGCCTGGAAATATGCGTTCCAATATCAAGAGCCGACGGTACAACTGTTGGAGACGTCAAACAATTCAACAGCACCAGTGCCACCATCAGTTGAAACAGCCAACGCCAGATCCATCGTCAAAAAGTCGGGACGCTATCTGAAGCAAATGAAACGAAAGCCGAAATTGAAACAAGAACGGAAAACGCGCCGGATTCGTGAAAAGAAATCCCAACCGTTGACACCACTCGTCACGACGTCCGTACCGGGGCAGCCCATCGACTTCGTGGATAAAAAACCACTTGATTTTGCACCGTTTGAAGGCATGCGGCTAGTCATCGTCGGCAATGAACAGCAAGCACCGGTCTACCGGACGTTTTTCGAAAAAACAGGAATCGAGCTGATTCATCTGTCGGGTGATGCCCAATCTGCGAAAAAGATTGCCAGTCTCGCGAAAAAGACCGATGCCATCGTCGTCGTCACAAGCCGGGTGTCCCATGCCGCTTCTGCACACGTCATCGCGCAGGCGAAGAAACATGATATTCCGTTTGCGATGGAACGGCTCGACGGACGACGTTCTTTGTATACGGCATGCCAGCGCCAACTTGAAAAAGCACGCTTAAATCAGTTAAAAACAGGAAAATCCTGAAAAAAGGTGAAACTCCTCTCTTCATGAGCCGTAAATAGAGATAGAACTTATTTTGAGGAGGATCATATTCATGTCATCACAATTAAAAAAATCAGCAAAGGAAGCATTAAGCGGTCGTTGGGGCTTTACGGTCTTGATGTTTTTATTATTCGCAATTCTGCAAGTCATTCCGGAACTACTGTCGTCTGATTATGACGAACCTTTCCAGACGATTGACTTCCTCGGATTGATTGCAACGATCTTATTACTCCCACTTGGTGCAGGATGGGTCTGGTTCTCACTTTCTATCGCACGGGGAGAACAAACAAAAATCAGTGATTTATTTGAGCCCTATAAATATTTCATAAAAGTTGTCCTGCTTTCAATCGTCCAATTTGTATTCTTGTTCCTATGGGCATTGTTATTGGTTGTACCGGCCATTATCAAATCATTTTCGTATATGTTGACTTACTACATTTTGCGGGATGAACCTTCGATTGGTGTATTGGAAGCAATCACCCGGTCACGTCAAATGATGGATGGACACAAAATGGAAGCTTTCCTGTTGATTCTATCGTTCATCGGCTGGTTTTTCCTTGGATTGATTACGATCGGAATCGGATTCTTGTGGATTATTCCTTACGTCAGCGTCACGCTTGCAAAATTCTATGATCGGATCCGCGGCAAAGAAGCACCCGTCGAACAATCGACGTTTGTTGCCCCATATTAAGACGAGGAGGATGAGAGCTTAGCTCTCGTCCTTTTTTTGAATATCTTTTTAATTCCGATTGGAAAACAAGGTTTAATGGTTGCTTTACTCTGCTAAAAAGTGTACGATAATTCCAATAATTCTTATCAAGAGAAGTCGAGGGAATGGCCCGAAGACACTTCAGCAACCCCGCGAGCAGCGGAAGGTGCTACTTCCTAAAGGAATCTTTTCCTTTACAGATAAGAGCAGACATGATTAATCCGTCGCTCTTTTCGATTTTCGAGAAGAGCGATTTTTTTTATAAGGGGGACATAACGGATGGAGTATGGATTTTGGTTACCGATTTTTGGCGGATGGTTACGAAATGTTGAAGACGAACAGATGCCGGCGACGTTCGATTATGCGAAACAGGTCGCGCAAACGGCAGAACAAATTGGTTTTTCAACGACACTGATTGCGGAGTTGAACCTAAATGACATCAAAGGGCTTGAAGCACCAAGTCTTGAAGCCTGGACGACGGCAGCGGCGATTGCCGCGACGACGGAACGACTGGAAATCATGACAGCGGTCCGTCCGGGTTTCCATAATCCGGCGACGACCGCGAAGATGGCAGCAAACATCGATCAACTTAGCAACGGGCGCTTTACGTTAAACGTCGTCTCTGCCTGGTGGGAAGAAGAAGCGCGGCAATACAACGGGATCTTCACAGCTCACGACGAACGCTACGCGCGGACGGAAGAGTTTGTCACGATCATGAAAGGATTATGGGCAGATGCTTCGCCGTACAGCTTCGACGGGAACTACTATACGCTCGAGAAGACGCAACTGCATCCGAAGCCGGTTCAACGACCGGGCATCAAGTTGTACGCAGGCGGGGAAAGTGAAGCCGGCAAACAAACCATTGTCAATCATTGTGACGCTTATGTCATGCACGGCGGAACAGTGGAAGAAGTGTCCGTTAAGATTGAGGATATGAAGGCGCGCCGACAAGCGACAGGGCAACCGCCGCTTGAAAGTTTTGGATTGGCTGCTTATATCATCTGCCGCGATACGGAAGAAGAGGCTATTCAAGAATGGCAACGAATTACGGACGTCAAGGAAGACAGTGCCGGATACGCCGGGTACGACGACTTCGTCAGCAAATCACAACTCGAACAGCAGGTAAAACGGAACGATTATTCGGTCTCGAACCGCGGACTCCGTCCTGATTTGATTGGAACACCGGAACAGATTGCGGAACGGATTCTTGCGTTTGAGCAGGTGGGTGTCTCCTTATTATTACTTCAATTTTCACCACAACTGGAAGAAATGGAACGCTTCGCGCGCGACGTCATGCCGCTTGTCGAAGAAAAACGAAAGGTAGGTCAAACCAAATGACAAAAATTCATATCTTACACGAAAACCAGGAATGGACGGACCATTTAATTAAACGACTCGAGGAACTGGAGTTGCCGTATGAACAGTGGCATCTCGATGAAGGACAGGTCCCGCTTGATGAAGTCCCGCCAGAAGGCGTCTTCTACAGCCGGATGAGTGCGTCGTCGCATACGCGCGGGCACCGCTACGCCCCGGAACTGACGGAAGGGGTACTCGCGTGGCTAGAGGAACACGACCGGACTGTCTTTAACGGAACCCGTGCCTTACGTCTTGAAGTGAGTAAAATCAATCAGTATACGGCCCTTCGAAAAGCCGGTATCCGGGTTCCGAAAACGACAGCTGCCGTCGGGCGTGATCAAATCGTCGAAGCGGCGAAAAAAATCGGCGTGTCCTCGTTTATCACGAAACACAACCGTGCCGGAAAAGGACTCGGCGTTCAGTTGTTCCATTCGATCGAAGCACTTGAGACATATCTTGATGGACCAACGTTTGATGAACCGGTCGACGGGATCACACTGATTCAAGAATATATCCAGGCACCGGAACCGTACATCACGCGCTGTGAGTTCGTCGGCGGGAAGTTTGTTTATGCTGTCCAGGTCGACACGTCAGAAGGATTTGAACTGTGCCCGGCAGATGCCTGTGTCATTGACGACTTGTTCTGCCCGGTCGGTGAAGAGGCCCCACAAACACCGATGAAGTTTAAAGTCGTCGACGGATTTAATGATCCGATCATTCAAAAGTATGAAGCCTTCCTGCAAGCGAACCAGATCGCGGTCGCCGGCATCGAGTTCATCAAGGATGCGGGTGGAACAATCTATACGTATGACGTCAATACGAATACGAATTACAATTCAGACGCGGAAGCAGCTGCCGGTAAGTTCGGCATGCTCGAACTGGCGAAGTTCCTCGGTGCGGCTCTCGAACGTCAGACTGTAAAATAATCATCACGGACCGATTAAAATAAGCCAAATACCCTGCATGTGTGTAGTCTGAAGTTAGAACTGCACACATCAGGGTATTTTTCAGTAAAAGGAGGTGTTGGGATGGTAACGTGGCATGAAGAAAAGAGACTGGATGTTCCAATCGAGGAAGCCTGGCATATCTTTGATCACGATCGGTTACAACGCCTGATTCCAGGTGTCGTCCAGCACGATGTGATCGAACGGAAACCGGGTGTCGTCGGTTCGACATACCGGCAAACGTATATGCAGGGGAATCGCCTCGAGACATATATCGTGACGGATCTTGCCTATACAAATCAACCGGATTTCAAACAAAATACGATTGGATTTACGCTTGCCAAAATCTTTAAACTCGAGATGACCTTTACGTTGAAGCGGCTCGACGAAAAAAGTTGTCAGCTGATTTATACCGGGAAAAACGAAGGGGCGAATTTCGTCGGACGAAGCCTGCTGTCGCTTGGCGGCGAACGGGAAACGGAAAAAATCGTGCAAGGGTTACTCCGTCGTGTGGAAGAAGAGGCAAGTCAAATGCGTACATGATCAATAAAGGCATCTACTCGACTGGAGCAGATGCCTTTCGTTTGGTTTTACAAAAAAGAGTATGTCTTATCCTAAAGCTGTTAAAATTTTTGCGACTTGTCGATCGGCGGTCATCTCCGAAAGTAGCATCCATCTCACTCCGGTCAGAACTTGGTCTCCCTCCGGGCGCTCTGGATCATATCCCAAAATCGGTTCGCGTGAATCGATCTGTCTGACTAAAAAGCAGATCTCTTGTCCGTTTGCGTGAGTTTCTGAGTAAAGAGGTTTGATGATGCGGATGGCGAGATTCACTTCCTCTTGCACCTCCCGAATGACCGCTTGTTCGAAGGTTTCATGTTCCTCGAGACCCCCTCCGGGTAATGTCCAGAAACTTCAATCGTTTGTCTCAAGACGAAGCATCAAAATCCGACCGTTCTCAATTAAGGCTGCACAGGAACGATGGCGCAACGTTTTTCCTCCTCTGATGGGCATGATATCTGCAGTCTACAAAAAAGAGACCTCATCCGCTAGGACAGGTCTCTCGTTTCATTACTTAGTTCGTTGCATACAACGTTGATAATTGTTGTTGGACAGAGTCATTGTTGAGGTATTCATCATACGTCGTTTCTTTGTCGACGATACCGTTTGGTGTCAATTCGATGATCCGGTTTGCAATCGTTTCAACGAACTGATGGTCATGCGAACTGAAGAGCATCGCGCCTTTGTAAGCGATCAAACCATCGTTAAGTGCCGTGATCGATTCGAGATCCAAGTGGTTCGTCGGATCGTCGAGGACAAGAACGTTTGAGCCGCTGAGCATCGCTTTTGATAACATACAACGGACTTTTTCTCCCCCGGATAAGACAGACGCTTTTTTCATGACTTCTTCACCGGAGAAGAGCATCCGGCCGAGGAAACCACGGAGGAACGTATCGCTCTCGTCAGCCGGCGAATACTGGCGCAACCAATCGAGAATCGTTTTGTCCGAACCTTCGAAGAAAGCGGAGTTATCTTTTGGCAGATACGATTGTGACGTCGTGACGCCCCATTTGAATGTTCCGCTGTCCGCTTCCATCTCACCCATCAGAATTTTGAAGAGTGTCGTGATCGCGATGTCATTTTGGCTGATAAAGACGGCTTTATCCGTTTTGTTTAACGAGAAACGGACATTATCAAGGACTTTGACACCATCGATTGTTTTCGAAATGCCGTCGACGATCAACAGATCGTTTCCGATTTCACGTTCCGGTGTGAAGCCGACGAACGGATAACGGCGTGACGACGGACGGATGTCGTCGAGTGTAATTTTATCAAGCAACTTTTTCCGTGATGTCGCCTGTTTCGCTTTGGAAGCGTTCGAGCTGAAACGGGCGATGAAGGCTTGAAGTTCTTTGATTTTTTCTTCTTTTTTCTTGTTTTGATCGCCTGCCATACGTGAAGCGAGCTGACTTGACTCATACCAGAAATCATAGTTTCCGATATACAGTTGGATTTTCCCGTAATCGAGATCGGCCATATGCGTACACACGTTGTTGAGGAAGTGACGGTCGTGGGAAATGACGATGACCGTATTTTCAAACCCGATCAAGAACTCTTCAAGCCATTTAACGGCTTTCAGATCAAGACCATTGGTAGGCTCATCGAGCAACAGAATGTCTGGTTTACCGAACAAGGCTTGGGCAAGCAATACTTTAACTTTCTCTCCGCCCGTCAGTTCAGCCATTGTTTTCGTATGCAGGTTTTCTTTAATACCAAGACCTTGTAAAAGCATTGCCGCTTCCGACTCTGCTTCCCATCCGTTCATTTCTGCGAACTCACCTTCGAGCTCGGCAGCACGCATGCCGTCTTCGTCCGAGAAGTTTTCTTTCATATAGATAGCATCTTTTTCTTTCATGACTTCATAAAGGCGCTTATGACCCATCATGACCGTTTCGATGACTTGGAACTCTTCATATTCATAGTGGTTCTGGCGAAGGACACCAAGGCGTTCGCCAGGCGTGATGATGACGTCTCCTTGTTGTGCTTCGATATCACCTGCAAGAATTTTAAGGAATGTTGATTTACCGGCACCGTTTGCACCGATGAGACCGTAGCAGTTGCCCGGTGTGAACTTGATGTTGACGTCTTCGAATAATTTACGGTCCGCAAAGCGGAGACCGACGTTTTGTACTGTAATCATATAGAGATGAACCCTCGTTTCTAGTGTGTGATGTGCTGTTACGAGTGTACCACAAAATGATACGCTTCGTTTCAAGGACAAAGTTCTTTACATCTTAGACCGGATTGCGCAATTTAGCAACCATGCTTTTAAACAAAATGAAACATTTTCCAATCTGAAGCGTAAGAGTAGTTAGAACATTCATGAAGGAGGAGGACGGCGTGGCAACACTTTTCACGTTATTATTTTTTGCACTGATCGTCTTGCTGGCCATTGAACTGTATAAGTATATTCAGGATAAAATTGATAAAGGAGACTCAAAATGAGAGAAATCAAACCAAAAAAACGTATCAGGCCGTCGATGATCATCGCAGGTGTGATTGTCGTCGCACTTCTTGCGATGACACCATTTATCGTCGAACAAATCGAACCGGGACAGGTCGGTGTCGTCTATAAACCGTCAAGCGGTGTCCAGGACGAGACACTCTCTCAAGGTTGGCATATCGTTTCGCCAATCACACGCGTCACCGAGTATCCGATCCGGACACAGACGAAATCACTCGACAATATGACACTGGCGACAAAAGACGGGAAAAATATCGTTGTCGACTTTACGTACAGTTTTTCGGTTTCACCTGACCAGGTGACAGAAGTCTTTAATAAATTTGGTCCGATTGAAATTGATGAGATTGCAGCCGGTTACTTAAAACAACGTCTTTATGATGCGTCACGCGAACAGATTTCGAAAGTTACCGTTCTCGAGTTATTCGGGGAACAGTCCGGAAACGTCTCGACGAGTATTCAGACACAGTTTGCCGAAGACGTCAAAAAGATTGGATTTATCATCGAGGACGTCGCACTCGGAGCACCTAAACCGGATGCGAAAACACAGGAAGCGATTGATGCGCGGGTGAAAGCCTCACAAGAACTCGATAAAAAGAAGACGGATCTTGCGATTGCGAAAGCAGAAGCAGAACGTCTGCGGGTAGAAGCGAAAGGGGCAGCGGATGCCCGACTCATTGAAGCGCAGGGTCTTGCGAAAGCGCAAAAAGAATTACAAAAAACATTAACGGAAGAAATGATTCAGTATGAAGCCGTCAAGAAGTGGGACGGGAAATCACCACTCGTCAGCGGATCGGACAGTATGGTCCAATTGCCGATTCCAGATCAGCAAACAACAACAGAAGAAAAGTAAATCCATTTGGTTTGATAACGCGTATCTATCGTCTGGAGAAACCATATAGACCATGAAAAAAGCAGATTCTCACATCGAGAATCTGCTTTCGTTATACCGTCTTATTTACTTGACTGTGCAAATCGTTCAGCAATGGCCACAACGACTTCCGTTGCCTTCACCATATTGTCGACAGAGATGAACTCGAACTTCCCGTGGTAGTTTTCGCCACCTGTGAAGATGTTTGGTGTCGGGAGTCCCATGTACGACAGTTGCGAACCGTCCGTCCCGCCACGGATTGGTTTGATAATAGGTGTGATACCACGTGACTCCATCGCCGCATGCGCGATATCAACGATTTCCATATGCGGTTCGATTTTTTCACGCATGTTGTAATATTGATCATTTAGTTTGATTTCAACGCTTCCTGCGCCATATTTCTTGTTCCATTCTTCGACCAAAGCCGTCAGGAAGTGTTTCCGGGCTTCGAACTTAGTCCGGTCAAAATCACGGATGATGTACTGGGCCGTTGTTTTTTCGACCGAACCTTCAAACGAAATCAAGTGGTAGAATCCTTCGAAACCGTCTGTAAATTCAGGTGCTTCATCACCCGGTAACCGGTTCTGAAAAGCCATCGCATGTTTTTGCGAGTTGACCATCTTGTCTTTCGCCGTCCCTGGGTGGACGTTTGTTCCGTGGAAGACGATTTCGGCAGCAGCTGCGTTGAAACTTTCATATTCAAGTTCACCGAGCGGACCACCGTCAACCGTATAAGCGAATTTCGCATCAAAAGCAGCGACGTCAAAATGATGCGGACCACGTCCGATTTCTTCATCCGGTGTGAAGGCGACACGAATCCGGCCATGTTTGATTTCAGGGTGCGTGAGGAGATGATGCATCGCGGTCATGATTTCGGCGATTCCGGCCTTATTGTCTGCGCCGAGCAATGTCGTGCCATCTGTTGTCATCAACGTATGCCCGACGTAGTTTTTAAGTGCAGGAAAATCCTTTGGTGACAGGATGACAGGAATGGTTGGGTTAAGCACCAGGTCTTCTCCATCATATCCTTCGACGATTTGCGGATTGACGTTTGTACCCGTGAAATCAGTCGCCGTATCCAAGTGGGCTAAAAATCCGATTGTCGGAATGTCCGCATCGGTATTGGCAGGAAGGGTCGCCATGACATATCCGTTTTCATCGACGGTCACATCACTCATGCCAATTTCCTTCAGTTCGTCAACAAGAAGACGAGCGAGCGTCCATTGCCCGTCTGTTGTCGGAACGGTCGTACTTGCGTAGTCAGACTGTGTATCGATTTTCGCATATGTAGTCAAACGACGAATCAAATCATGTTTCAAAGAAAAAACGTCCTTTCTGAGTTAAGGTAGCTTCATCATAGCACGAAGTAGGAATGTTAGAGTATTCTGAAACAGGATAAGCTGATTTGAAAAAAAAGGGGGATTTTTTATGAAAGCCTATGTGGTAGAACAGTATGGAAAAGACGCTGCACTAACAGAAAAAGACGTCACACTCGAACAAATGGGGAACTATGATTTGAAGATTAAAGTGGAAGGTACGAGCCTGAATCCACTGGACACAAAAATGTTTTTTGGTCATGTGGCGGCAGCTCCTGCAACTGGAATTCTCCAGGGCGATGTTACGGGGACAATCATTGAAATCGGAGAGAGTGTGACGTCTTTTTCTATCGGCGATCACGTCATCGCCTTTGGCGGTGGACTCGGCAACCGGTCCGGGGCACTGGCGGAGCAGATGCTGGTTCCTGAACAGATGGCTGTACTCAGACCGGAGAATCTGGACATTGCTGTAGCAGGTTGTCTGCCGGTCATCAGTCTGACAGCGATGGAAGTGTTGAAGGAACGGGCAGCTGTTCATCAGGGGATGCACTTATATGTAGCAGGTGGAACGGGTGGAGTCGGACACCTTGTCGGACAACTGGCTAAACATTATGGATGTGACGTGACAGCGAGTGCTTCAAATGATGAGAAAGCAACGTGGTTAGAACAACACGGTATTCGTCCGCACCGGTACCGGGATGAATCAGCTGAACAATTATTAGCGCGTCTAGGTCATGATGGATTCGATGTCATCGTTGATACCGTCGGCGGAGATCATTTGCAGGAGTCGTTCATCCTTGCGAAGGAGCGCGGAAAAATTATTTCCATCGCCACCCGAACGACACAGGATTTGACACCGATGCACAGTAAAGCACTGACGCTCGAAGCCGTCTTTGTTGCTCTTCCATTACTGAAAGGGAAAAAGGAAGAAATGGTACGTCAACAGCAGCATCTGGCGGAAGTCGCACAACTCGTCGCGGATGGAGTCATCGATCTTGTCATCCAAGAGCAGGTGCCGCGTCAGCTTGATGCATTGAATGCGGCCTATCAAACCTTTGATCAGCGGTCACATTTCGGAAAGATAAGTGTCCTTTAAAGGGAAGCTCATTTTCCTAAGAATAATGATTCGATATTCATTTTACTTTTCCTTTTAATCCCCAAAAAAAATCTGCTGATGAAAAAATCATCAGCAGAATCATGAATCATATGCTTATTTACGACGGACCAACACAGATTTTGAAGCTGTTTCTTTTAAAGAAGCATGTTCCGGGAAGTCTTCTAAAGGAGTACTTTCCCAAATGATTTCGTATGTTTGACGTAATTTTTTAAATGCTTGATCGACCATCTTCATGAAGCGGGCTTGGTCAAATAAAGAACAGTCTGTCGTGATCAGCAATAAACCGCCACGATGGGTCATGTGGATCGTTTGTTGAATCAAAGCGGGTAAGTCGACCTCAGCCCGGAAATGACGAGCCTGTGTTTTGACAAGAATCGGCGGATGAACGATGACGAAATCAAAGCGTGTTTTTTTGTCGGCTTGATCGATATAGTCAAAAGCATCTTGCACAAGAATGGTCTGTGTTGCGGGATCGAGTTGATGCAATTCCAATTGTTCGATGGTCTTGTTACGGCTTCGTGTTGAAAAATCAACGCTTGTCGTCTCGGTTGCACCACCGAGCAGGGCAGCCGCTGTTAACGTACCGGTGTCAGAAAACAGATTCAGGACACGCCGGTCTGCAGCATGTTCTTTGACGACGGAACGGAGTTCACGCTGCTGAATATCAAGACCGGTGCGCATGCCGGCATCGAGATGATACAGCAGAGGGATTCCGTTTTCCTGCAAGACTTCCGGGAAATCACCGCGTTCACCGGCTAAGAAATCGTCACCTTTGACCGGTTGTCCATCAATCTGGAAAGCCCGTTTTTCATAAATGCTCTTAAAATGGATAAGTGATTCGAGCGCCGATACGATATCGGCTTTAAACGAGTAGATACCTTCGTTTTCAAACGTAATCAGATAATGGTGATCAAAACAATCGATCGTCAGACCGCCGATTCCGTCTCCTGAACCGTTGAACACACGGAACGTATCAATTAAATCATTCTCAAAAAAATCATTTCGACGATCGAGGGCAGCCTCGATTTTTTCTTTGAAGAAGGTTTCGTCGATGTCTTGCAGTTCATCAGTCGTCAGTAACCAACCGATCCCTTTTTCCTGCTTGCCAAAATAACCGGTTGCAAGGTATTCTTTATCTTCTGTTGTCAACCGGAGCAAGGCACCGGCTTCTTTAAGATGGTTGGTTTTTTGGAACAGTTCTTTATACAGAAGCGGTTGTCCGTCTTTAATTTGTTCAAGGGCTGTCGTTTTAACGACAACCGGATAAATTTCACGTGGCACACGATTTCCTCATTTCTAATTGTGGATAAGTAGTAAAAGTATAGCATATGGAAAGTTATCCACATGTGGATAATTTGAATAAAAAATGATTGAGGCAAATAGCTGTTGGTGTGGATAACTTTTGTAAAAAAAGAGTCACCTCTTTTCCATGCGCTTTCCTCAGGCGAGACATAAGCCAGAATGCTCAATTCCATGGAATCGAGCATCGGGTCTTATTTGTCTCTGACAGCGCAGATTCCTGCGCTTTTTCCTGTAGGAGTCGCATGAAAGAAGTGATCCTTTTTCATGAGTCGTAGTTTAGGATAAACATAAATGATTGACTAAAGAGAGGATGAATAGCATGTCAAAAAAGACAATTTCCGTTGTAGGTGCAGTAGTTACTAATTCAAAAAACGAAATTCTGTGTGCTCTTCGCAGTCCTGTCATGTCATTACCAAACTTATGGGAGTTTCCGGGCGGGAAAATCGAACTGGGTGAACGTCCGGAAGAGTCTCTCCGCCGCGAAATTCAGGAAGAGTTAAATTGTACGATTCAAGTAGGTAATCACATCGAAACGACACGACATGAATACGACAAAGTAATTGTTGAGTTATCGACTTTTCAATCAACGATTGTATCAGGTGAACCTCAAGCACTGGAACATGCCGAATTACGATGGGTACCCGTCAAACAGTTAGATTTTTTAGACTGGGCTCCGGCAGACATTCCAGCTGTTCAAAAAATCATGAAAGCTTTTTCCACGAAATAAATTCTTCGCTTGTTAGAGGTTCTTTTAAAATCCACTCCACATTAATCGGTTTTGATCCGTGACTGCTTTTGTGAATCAGTTCACCGAAGTACGTAAAGGGCAGGGAACGACCTTGCTCCTTTTCAGCTTTTCGAATAAAGAGATGAATTTTGATTCCGCGTGCTTCGTGGTGGCGGTAGAGTTCACCAGATTTTCCGGTTGCTGTAGCGATACTTTGCGATTGCCAGTGGAAATGGTCTTTATCAATAAAGTAGTCTTGATAATTCAACTGATCTTCAATCGATTCATTTTTGTGTAAATTCACGAATAATACATAATCGTCTCCGGCTTGTGCGACTCCTTCACGCCATGAACCTTCCTGGCTTGGAGATTGTAATAATCGTTGGATGACAGAACGACTGTATGTCATTCTCGAAATCAGCGATTGAGAGCTAGTCAACCAGTTTTCGCCTCCGGAAAGTTGCTCAAATGAGTGGAGGCCTGCCTGGATCAACTCCTGCAAATAGTCGACTAACTCTGGTGACGATGCTAAAACCCGGGTCATCTCTTCCGAGAAGGCATATTCACTAGTGGCAGATTCAACGAGCAAAATAATCCGATCGTGTTTTAAAGAAGTAGACCAGCGATTAAACAAATGCTGAATCAAAGGCAAACGATGTGTTAAGGCTTCCGCTGAAACGGCAAAACGGATTGCTGTCGATTGAATGACATCATCAGCTGAAATGGTTTGTTGGTTGAATAGTAATTGAATCATCAACAAGCTGAACGGTTCGCGGATCGGGAACCAACTTTCGATATGTTGAAGAACACGTCGTGTATCCGGATTAAGCAATAAAGCCACTTCTTCATCGGTCGCTACTTTTTCCAGTTGTTTTAATCGCAGGACACTTTTCCACTGCTGAATAATGGTTTCGATTGCCGGTGCGTCCGGATGCGTGACCAAATCGTTTAATGATGGTGTGTCGCCGATCATTGTCATAAGCCGCTGATAACTTTCGCGTAACTGTTTACTGGCTGAGAACTCGATTTTTTTCATTTGTTCAATGATGAAGGTCTCTGTCACACGATCCAAAATCGCCAAGGAACCTTCAGGCAAAATCGGGAAATGGTTTTGAACCGCATTGGCGACATGATAACGGTCGATGGAATGGAAAGATTGCTGACCGGATAAGACAAGTGGTGCGACAAAAGCGCGTTGGCTGTTGCCGATGAAGTCTAAAATCGTAACGTATTCTTTAGATTCATGTTTACGCAAACCGCGACCGAGTTGCTGGATAAAAATCGTCGGCGATTCCGTAGGACGTAAAAACAGCATGACGTTGATTTTAGGGATATCGACACCTTCATTGAAAAGATCAACGGTAAAGATAAACGATAGCGGATCCCGGTCATCTTCCAGCCGTTGAATGGCGTGTTCCCGTTCTGCTTCCGTTTGTTTACTTGTGATAGCCAGTGACTCGATTTGGTGCTTGTTAAACTCAGCAGCCATGTATTCGGCATGATCAATATTGACACAAAAGCCGAGACCGACTTGATTTGCGCCGCTGTGACCAAACTTAGTCATCATCTCAAGAATATACTCTGTTCGAGATGAACGTTCGAGTGCTTCCACTAAATCTTTTTCAATGTATAAACCGTTTTTTTGTGGAATGGCTTCATAATCAATCGCTTCATCATCTTGAATACCAAAGTAATGGAACGGTGTTAATAAGTCTTGGGCCAATGCATCGTACAATCGAATTTCGTATGCAATATTGTGGTCCACTAACTTAAAGATATTTAATCCGTCCATTCGTTCCGGTGTTGCTGTAATGCCGAGTAAAAATTGCGGTGTAAAGTAGTTGAGGATTTTTTGGTAAGACTCGGAAGCAGCATGGTGAAACTCATCGATGATGATGTAATCAAAAGTGTTTGGATCGAATTGTTCCAAATGAATTTCTTTTGAAAACGTTTGAATGGTCGCAAAGATAAATTGTTTATCAAGATCTTTTTGATTTGCTTGATAACGACCAAAAGTAGCATCGCCATCTGTGAAAATCTTTTTGAATGTTTCTTCAGCTTGAGATAACAGTTTTCCACGATGGGCAACGAATAGAACACGTTTGGCATCAAACTGTTTCACATCAAAGGCAGCCAAATAAGTTTTTCCTGTTCCCGTTGCTGCAATGACCATGGCTTTTGTTTGTTGCTTTAACCGTAAACGGTGTAATTGTTCCAAAGCCGGAAGCTGCATCTCATTTGGCTGAATTACTTCGTATTCAACAGGAGGCTCTGCAACGCGGTCATTGACGATAAACTGTTTGATTTTCGGAGCGTCTAAATGGTGTTGTTCATATTGATCTAAAATTGCTGAGGTGCAGGGAATGGCTTCGTTACTGTTCCAAAGATTATTAAACAGAGTTTGCGCTTGAGAAACTAAAGACGTGAGAGGAGAATGGGGAATTCGAACATTCCACTCCAGTCCGTTGGTTAAAGCAGACTTTGATAAATTGGATGAACCGATAATCGCACTATGTAAATTAGTTTCCCGCGTAAATAAATAAGCTTTTGGATGGAAAGCCTGATTTTTTTTGATCGGTTCGTAAATTTTAATCTCGATATTTTTAAACTGCATCAGGGTACGTAATGCTTTGGCTTCCGTAATGTTCATATAAAATGAAGTTAAGATACGAATCGGTTTATTGATCCGTTCCGCTTCTTGAAATGAAGGGACGAGTGTTTGAATTCCGGAATGGCGTGTAAAGCTGACCATCCAGTCGGCAGATTGGGCTGTTGATAATTCATCAATCAAGTGATGTAACAGTTTTTCCTGATTTTCCTGTCCCGGTGCAATTAAATCCCAAGCTCTTAATGATTTTTCATAATGTACAGGTGTCGCAGTAGAAGATATTAATTCACGATGCAAGGGCGTAGCCAAAAGCGGTTCATCTAATGCAGAGAGCCAACGGTTTGTGGTTTCAATCATTTCCCCGGTCAGTTGATTGTGTTGAAGTTCAACAATCGATTTATAGAAGAGTTCATTTAAGTGTGTTAGTAATTCGGCGGTATAATCTGCCGGTTGAATCGGAGAGCTTTTTTCAAAAGGATGAGATTCAGTATTTTGACTGCGTAATTTTTCTTGAAACGATGACATCTGATGACCTCCAATAAATTCCAAACTAAGTTCAGTATACGAAGGAACTGAAAATTGTGCAGCAAGAATCTAATCAAAAATAAAAGACCTCATTTCAATAAAGAAATGAAGTCGTACTGTATCAGCATACATCGAAAAGAATCCTCAGCCTTCCAACTCCACGACCGCCTCTAACGAAACCTTCACATTACCGGCCAGTGCGCGCGTAATCATACACGATCCTTCTGCTTTTTCAGCCAGACGGCGTGCTTTTATCAAGTTCGCTTCGGTGGTCTCTGCCGGCAGAATCAGTGTCGGGCGGTGAATGATCGCATCATACGTGAAGACACCATTCGTGACGTCAACGATTCCTTCCGATTCCATCGTCAGTGACACTTTCGGAATGTTGTTCCGTTCCAGCATGGCAGCAAGTGTAATGATGTAACAGGTTGCTGCTGCGCCAAGTAACATCTCGTCCGGATTGGTACCGACACCGGGACCGTCCATTGCGTCCGGAATTGAAATCTTGGTTTTTAATTCGCCGGTTTCGATTTGTCCGACGTCGTTGCGGTTGCCAGGCCAGTCTGCTGTCAGGTGAAAATGATGTTTCATATGAATCGCCTCCTGTTTCTTTATCATACGGACCTTGCCGAAGATTTTCGCTTAATCTGCTCAAAGCAACACCACGCCAAGTCCTCCTGGCGTGGTGTTTTGGTCTCAGCTGAAGATTTGATCGATTTGACGAATTTCGTCTTCCGTTAATTCGACATCGAGTGTCCGGATTGTATCCGTAACCTGTTCGGCCCGTTTCGCCCCCGGAATGATGGCATCGATGCCGTCCTGTGCCAAATACCAGGCGAGGACGATATGCGCGACTTCGGCATCTTTTGCTTCTGCAATCGGACGCAACAAGTCGACTTTTGCCAGATTATCTTTAAAGACATCCTCCTGGAACAGTGGATCGTTTTTCCGAAGATCATCAAATTTCGTTTCGGCATCGTATTTTCCGGCAAGCAGACCGGCAGCAAGCGGGAAGTACGGTACGAATGAAATGCCGTGTTCGCGGATGTACGGTAAAATCTCTTTTTCGGCATCGCGTTTAAAGAGATTGTATTCTCCTTGATAAACGTCGACGTGACCGTCTTTATTCGCTTCCTTTAATTGTTCGAGTGAGAAGTTCGAGACACCGATTGCCCGGATTTTACCTTCTGCTTTCAGCTCAGCAAGCGCTGCGACGGCTTCGTCTTTTGGTGTCGTCTCGTCTGGAAAATGAATGTAATACAGATCGATATAATCTGTCCGCAAACGTTTCAGACTGTCTTCGACCGCTTGTTTTAAAAAATCGGGTGAGTTGTTCATGACGACTTTTCCGTCAACTAGTTGGTGGGCTCCTTTTGTCGCGAGAATGACTTCTTCACGTTCCACGGTTTCACTCCACACTTCACCAACCAATTCTTCCGAACGTTCCGGACCATAAATATAGGCTGTATCGAGGAAATTAATGCCATTCATCAAAGCGACGCGGACAAGATCACGACCGGCCTGCTCATCGAGGTTCGGATAGAGGTTGTGTCCACCGACGGCATTCGTTCCAAGACCGATAGGGTTGACTGTTAAATTGGATTTTCCGAGTTTGACTGATTTGTTCATGACTGATGATTCCTCCTTAGACGATATCAAGTGCTTCTTTTTTAGTTGGTGCCGGGAATGCTTCATCGAGTGCTGTATATTCTTCGTCGGTTAACTCGACTAACGCGGCTTTCCCGTTTTCTTCCACGTGTTGTGCCTGCCCGGCTTTCGGGATGGCGATGACGTCACCGCTACGAATCGCCCAGGCCAGTAGAATTTGTGCCGGTTTGACGCCATGTTCTTCCGCAAGACGTTCGACGGTCGGATGATCCAGCAACTGCTCCCGTAAGCTGCCGCCTTCTGCGAGTGGGCAATAGGCCATGACCGGAATGCCGTGTTGTTTTAAGAGCGGCATCAATTCATACTCGATACCACGCGAACCGAGATGGTACAGCACCTGGTTGACGGCGCATTGATCGCCTTTATCAAGAGCGAGGAGTTCTTTCATATCTTTGACATCAAAGTTTGAGACACCCCACCGGCGGATTTTACCTTCTGCTTTTAATTGCTCGAGGCCGTCGACCGTTTCCTGAAGCGGGATGCTGCCGCGCCAGTGCAATAAATAAAGATCCAAGTAATCAGTACCAAGATTTTCAAGTGTCTGTTCACATGCTGCACGCAGTTTTTCGCCGCCGGCATTATGCGGGTAAACTTTTGAGACGAGGAACACTTCATCACGTCGTTCTTTCAGCACTTCTCGAATCAGCTTTTCAGAAGCGCCTTCTCCGTACATTTCAGCCGTATCAATCAATTCCATCCCGCTGTCGAGTCCGACATGCAAGGCTTCGATTTCAGCCTGACGCTTACTTTGGTCTTCTCCCATACGCCATGTCCCTTGGCCAAGTGCACGAACATGCGTCTGATCCGGAAGTGTTACGGTCTTTTGTTTCAGTGCCGCCAGTATGACGGTCCGTTCTGTCTCATTCATCTCAGTTCCTCCTTTAAAAAGCACAATAGTAGGGTTTACCACTGATGTGACAGAAAAAAACGTCTGCTTTCCAAATGAAAGGAAAGCAGACGCCATTACCAATGCTCGAGTAACGGTCCTTGTTGTCCATAAACAGGATCCGTCTCGGGACGTTCGACCTGGGCGATTCGCTTCAAGTTATCCGGGCGTTCACACGGATCACCGATCAAGGTGTCATAGTCTTGCCCATTTGGATAGGCACCAACGACTTGAAACTTACGGCTTATGTGTAAAGCCTTATGACCTGTACCGGCAGGAAGGATAACGACATCGCCGGCGGTTAACGTAAATGTTTTTCCGAGCGGTCCGCCTAATTGAATGCTCGCATGTCCTTCAAGAATGCCGATGACCTCGTGGGCGACGCTATGATAATGATGGAAATCAAAAATCCCATCGACCCAACTGTTCTGCCAGTTGTGCATATTAAAGGTCTCTTCGATGGAAGAGGGATCGTCAAAGACATGATGATAAATAAGTACAGGCAAATCAGGATTGTTGGGAATCTCACCATCATCATCGAAATAAAAAGTCTCGACGTTCATGAAATAAACTCCTTTCCAATGTCAAAATGATACATTTTTTTACCCTAAATATAACTGCTTTAATCTCTTAAGCATCTTAATGGAGAATGGGAAAGGAAGGTGCTACGATACTTGAGTTAATGAAATTTTAGAGGAGGCTTTCCAATGATCGCCATTGAAGCAAAATTAGAAGTACAACCAGCAAAACGTCAAGAGTTTTTAGAAGCTACTAAAACGTTGATTGAAGGATCACGCTTGGAAGCGGGCAATATCAGCTATGACCTGTTCCAAAGCACGGAAGATGAAAATGTCTTCATGATGATTGAGAAATGGGAAGATCAAGTAGCAATCGAAACGCACAACACAAGTGCCCATTTCGGTCAGTTCGTGGCATTTGCCCAAACAGCACTTGCGAAACCATTAGACGTTCAATCATTTAATGCGTGAGTAAGACTCGAAAAACCTGACTACGGTCGGGTTTTTTATTTTTCTTACAGTTTTAATATATTACAAAAAAATTAAATGATGAAATAGACTGTTATTTTTTCCATAAATAGGGCATTATCTCTTAAGAGAGTCAAAATTTAAAGGTAGGTCAGGAGGCAAATGGATGAATGAACGGAAACCACAGGCAGATGCTTCGGAGCGCTCCTTCTTCAAGATGCCTCACACGTACGCTATTATCATGGGGATTCTACTGATTGCGGTCATTTTGACGTATACATTACCGGCCGGTCAGTTTGACCGCGAAAAGCAGGACGGACAAACGGTCGTCATTGATGGGACGTATCGTGCGGTTGAATCTGCACCCGTCAATTTCTTCGGTTTGTTTGAAGCCATTCCAAAAGGGATGGAGGCAGGTGCCGCCATTATCTTTTACATCTTTTTGGTCGGTGGTGTGTTTGGAATCATCCGGCAAACAGGTGCGATTGAATCCGGCATCAATCAATTGATTAATCGGTTTGGTCAAAAAGGACATATCATGATCCCGATGACGATGTTCGTCTTTTCCGTTGCTGGTGCGACAATCGGAATGGCGGAAGAAACCATTATCTTCGTCCCAATTGGCATCATGTTGGCCCGTGCCCTTGGTTATGACGCGATGACGGGAGCGGCGATTGTCAGTCTCGGAGCCGCTGTCGGTTTTGCCGGAGGTATGCTGAATCCGTTTACGGTCGGAGTCGCGCAGTCGATTGCGGAAGTCCCGTTGTTCAGCGGACTCGGTTACCGGACGGCGGTCTATCTTGTCTTTTTAGTCGTGACGATTCTTTACGTCATGAACTATGCGCAGAAAGTCAAAAAAAATCCGGAACAGAGTCTCGTGCATGATCTTGAGAAACATCGGAAACAAGAAACGACAGCAACTTTTTCTCATTTCTCGAAAAAACATCTGTTTGTTTTAGTTGTGCTGATTGGCGGAATCACGCTGAACGTCATCGGCATCTTTGAGTGGGGCTGGTATTTGACGGAACTGACGGCATCGTTCCTGATCATAGGTCTACTTGCCGGTATCGTTACGATGGGCGTCAACCGGACATTCGAAAGTTTAATTGACGGAGCCAAGGCGGTCACATTCGGTGCCTTGATCGTCGGTTTTGCCCGGGCGATTGTTGTCATCCTAGAAGACGGACGGGTCATTGATACCGTGATTTACGGTTTGTCGAATGCCGTCGGTCAGTTACCGACTTCTTTAGCTGTCATTGGTATGTACATCGTCCAGTTGATTACGAACTTCTTTATTCCATCGGGAAGCGGACAGGCGGCGACAACGATGCCGATCATGGCGCCACTGGCTGATTTGCTCGGAATTGAGCGGCAAGTCGCGGTCCTCGCCTTTCAGTACGGCGATGGATTGACGAATATGATTTTCCCGACGAGTGCCCACTTAATGGCGTTCCTGGCGATTGCCGGTATTCCATATGAAAAATGGCTGCGGTTTGTCTGGAAACTGTTTGCGATCTGGATTGTCCTGGCGTGTGGTGCATTACTGCTCGCAGTAGTTCTCGGAATTCAATAATCAAACCCGACCTTTCGTTCGAAGTGAACGGAAGGTTTTTCATATGCAGGAAACGGGAATTCTTACGACGAACGGGTATGTATGATAATCGAGGGGGATTTTAGACAGATGACTTATTCAATCGTTGGGTATTGTGAAAAAGAGCAGGCGTGGGGTGTAGCGGTTCAGTCGAAATTTTTAGCGGTCGGCAGTGCCGTACCGTTTGCAAAAGCCGGTGTCGGAGCGATTGCGACCCAGTCGTTTGCAAACACGACATACGGTCCGGAAGGATTACGGATGATTGAAGAGGGAAAATCAGCCGACGAAGTCCTGAAACGTTTGACGGAAGCCGATGAAGGATGGGCCGATCGCCAAGTCGGAATCGTGGATGCGTCAGGTAAAAGTGCGACGTTCACGGGAGAAGGATGTAACGATTGGGCAGGCGGGATTGCCGGAAAACACTTCGCGGCACAAGGAAACATCCTTGTCGACAGCAATACGGTCAAAGAAATGGCGCGTGTGTTCGAGACGACGGAAGGTCCGCTGGCAGAACGGTTACTGCGGGCGCTTGCTGCCGGTCAAGCAGCGGGTGGAGATTCGCGGGGCATGCAGTCGGCCGCACTGTTAGTCGTTAAAGAAGGCGGCGGTTACGGCGGTTTTAATGACCGTTACATTGATTTACGGGTTGATGATCATGCAAGTCCGATTCAAGAACTGGAGCGGATTTATCAGTTGCATACACTGTATTTACAACCAAGCAAGCCGGAAGAAATCAAGCCGATTGATGATGCGCTCGAATCAGAGTTGATGGACAAGCTGCTTGAACTCGGATACCGTGGCTCATTCGCAGAAGCCTTCCGGACCTATCTGCATACTGAGAACTTCGAGATGCGGGAACAGCCGGACCGTTCGATTGATACCCGGGTCCTTGCATACCTACGGGCACAATGAAAATAAGGCTGTTTCGACTTTTGTCGAAGCAGCCTTATTTTAGTGGATTAGCCTGATGTAGCATGTGTCCGGACCGGTACTTTGTAGCCGGTCGCAATAAACCGTTCCAGTTCAGGTTCAGACTTAGCGTTCAGACCGACTGTCCCGTCCCCTTTGATGGCGACGTTCACCAAGCGGACATGTTCGATGTTCGGACCAATCGTAATACCGTGTTTGGCCGAATCTTCAATCCGGACATCGATTAATCGGACATCTTCGGCCCGGTTATCGCCCCCGAATATCTGAATATCCGTTTTGGCTTGTCGGAATCCGCTCATCTTGACCTGGCTCAGCGTGACATTCCGTGCTTTATATTGAATCCCGATCATCGGCTGTTCCTGATAATCATAATACGGATCACCGAGGACCGTGAAATCGTGAATGACAACATTTCGATAGGCAGAGACGATAAGAGCCCGTGGCTTCGAGTTTTGATACAGCGGCGTATATTGCGGTGTCTGGGCAATCAGTCGGGTCGCAATGATGTTGTATGCCGTTTGGGACGTCGGATCCGTCGCTTGATGATGACCGATATGACGGAAGTTAAATGACCGGTGATCATCGACAGACAGATGCCCGACGATTTTAACGGTCGATGCGGCGGATGATGTCGCGTGCGCCTTGATTTCAAGACCACCGAAGCAGCGGGTCGTCGCATTGTTAAATAACCAGACATCCCGGGAACCGTCATCGATCTCAATCCCGTTTGAGTTCGAGAAGCCGACCGCATGGGCACGACCGCTCGGGTCATGCATGAAACAGTTCGAGATGAACAGATGGTCACTGTGATGGGTCGTAATCCCGTCGTCACCAAATCCGGATCCGGTCAGACCGTCGAACCAGATGAACGAACTGCTGAGATTGGCCCGTGCCCCGTCGCCGTTATAGTTGTAGTACGGAGTTGAAATATCAAAGCAGTGTAATCCCGGATTCACCGCATCCACGTCAAAGACCCACCCGTACGTCACGTGCGCATAGGTCAAGCAACTGGAATGATTGCCCCACGTACTGCTTTTTTTGGCGTCACCGATCCGCTCGATGTTCCAATCCAGCGTCATCCGTTCGACGAGCAGATGATGATTGCCGAGTAAGTAGTTTTGATTCGTAATCAACCGGCGTCCTTTCGGTGCCGCGTCATGCAGTTTTAAAATCGTCTGTCCTTTTCCGTCCCCGGTCAAAATCGTATAACTCGGCAGGCGGATGCCGCGGACAAGATACGTGCCGGCCGGAACGTGGACTTGCCGGTGTCCGTCCGCGAGTGCTTCCTTAAAAGCGAGCGTATCGTCGGTCACGCCGTCACCAATCGCCCCATAGTCTTTGACATCGACTTTTTCGACGTTGCTGATCAATTGCTCGAATTCATACGTCAGCCGTCCGAACCAGCTGGGCCGGATTTCATCCTGTTCACTGACGAACGCTTTCGTCAACGGAAGGATGTGTTTATCCCGATCCGTCAAAAAGAGCGGTGAAATCAAGGACCGGAGATACCGGCTCGGATGAGGTGTGCGGCGCGGCGCGACGAATGAGCTGTCTTTCATCAATTGCTCCGCCCGGAAGACGGCCTCGCCGTTTGATTTTGTTTCGGTATATTCCGCGATCAGTTGCCCATTCTGATACGGATCATGTGTTTCATCTAATCTCAACATGTGGAAACCCCTCTCTAAAAATCACTCTTTTCCTTTTCCCATCCCTTTTAGGATTCAAGCTCTTTTCTTTAAAAAACAAAAAATTCCGATAATTAGGGTCGGATTCATATATAATGGATAAAAATGACATTAACGAGGTGAGGATATGCGCTTTCGAAGTCGATTGCTTATTTTGATAGGTGTGGTCATTTTAGGACTTGGCATCATAAAACCGTTGGCTGAGGCAGGGTACAGTGCTGTGCAAAAGGTCGAAGTGTTTCCGGGTGGCGGTCAGCCGAGTTGTGTAAGCAACTGTGAATCTGAACCGTTGACGTTTTGGTGGTCATACTTATTTAAGAAAAAAGAATTGCCGCCCGGACAAGTTAAATATGGATATGAGACGGATGAAAAAGGTGATGGTGGGGGTGAACCACGAAAAGAAAAATTCATTTCACTTGGATTTCATTCGTTTTCAAAAGGCGAAGGCAAAGAAGGCGAAAGTGGCTTTCCCTATCTATTGATCGCGATTAGTCTCGCCGGTTTGACCGGACTATTTCTGATTGTTCGGCGTTTCCGAAAACGAAAGAAATGGGACAATACTGAAAACGAGTTAGTACCACGTTCGGTTCGAATAAAAAAACGCCTGGAAGAAACGGAACCAAAAGACGAACTGCCGCCATTACCGGTCGAACAGGTCCGGCAACAGGTTGTCTTGTTTAACCGTCATCTTCCCCAAAAACTGAAGCGTCGCGAAACCGAGTCATTCCGGGAATGGTTTGCACGGATCGGTTTTCAACCATCCCCTGAGTTGCGACAGCTGTATGAGGCGGTCCGCTATGATCCAAATCAATCGTCTGATGTGACGAAGACGGTGCTGACAGACATCGAACAGGACTTTTCCGATTATCTCGGACGATTCAAATGAAACCTTTTCGGACGGACAGGCGTACAGGTTAAAAGAACGTTATCAGGAAACGGGGGATTGAAGAGATGTATTTAGCAGATGCCGTGAAATTAAAAAGTATCTTACGGAAACAACTCGAACAGCTGGTCGAGGAAGTGGACCGGATTGCGTTTGTTGATCTTGAAAAAGGTGAGGCTTTACCGACCGCTCAGGAACGGACGCTACTGGATGTCGAGTCAGCGATGGATGAAGTCCGGCGGGATATGCGGACACTCGATCGGTTAGTCTATGCGGCAAATTTATCGACGATGATCGAGACGACGGAAGGTGAAATGCCGCTCGTCGAAGCGATTGAACTGGCAACGCAACTCCGGGCAAAGGCAACACAATTCCAAGAACTTGCTGCTCGTCCGAAACGCGAATTCCAATACGGATTTGAAGGAACGACCGTCATTCGGCATTCCCTGTACGATCCGGATGCGTACCGGATTAAAGCGCAGGAAATCGAGCGGTCAGCGCACCGGATCTCGAATGCGATCAATGCTGCCAATTACCGGACGGAGATTGATTTTGACGGTACACGTTATATGTAAGCCTTGATCAGGTGAGACTCCTGATCAAGGACGGCGCTTCTGACACAAACCTCTTCCAATCGGGAATCTCGACGGCCACGGCACACCAATGACCCATGACCGATGACATGTTTACCTGTCACCCGTGACTACCTGCGGAAAACCAGTTTCTTTTCGTCAGACGCCAAAAACCGCGAATGCTTCGGCATCGCGGTTTTTTCATGGGAATCGGACAAGAACAGGTATGCCGGGGACAGTGTTCGGGTATAGCTTACTGGAAGTCATTCATGGAAGGGGACTTAGATATGAAAGATACATTTAAAGCATTTGTTATTCGGGAACAGGATGGGGAATTTACAGGAACACTGGAAACGAAGCACATTGCCGACTTGCCCGAAGGAGATGTCTTGATCCGCGTCGACTATTCCTGCATCAATTATAAGGATGCACTGTCGGTTACGGGCAACCGGGGAGTGACGAAAGAATATCCGCATATACCGGGAGTGGATGCAGCAGGACATGTCGTCACGTCAACTGATCCGCGGTTTCAAGAAGGGGAAGCGGTTGTCGTCAACGGTTTTGATTTCGGGATGAATACGTCCGGTGGTTTTCAAGAATACATACGTGTTCCGGGGGACTGGATCACACCATTGCCGGACGGATTCACGACCTTTGAAGCAATGGCTTACGGTACAGCAGGATTAACGGCCGCTCAATCCATCGACGAACTTTTGCAACGGGTCAAGCCGGAGGACGGACCGGTTCTCGTGACCGGTGCAACAGGTGGTGTCGGTAGTATTGTGGTCGCACTCCTTCTGAATTTGGGGTTCGTCGTCCATGCAGTCACCGGCAAAGCGGCGGAAGCTGATCGTTTGAAACGAGAAGGCGTGGCAGAAGTCTTATCCCGGCAATCGTTTTTGGATGAGACGACTCGTCCGTTGAAAAAAGGTACGTATGCCGGCATCATCGATACGGTCGGAGGACCGTTGCTTGCCTCCGTCATTCGGTATGTTCAATACGGTGGACTGGTTACGACATGCGGGAATGTCGGAGGAGCTGAGATGACGTTGACGGTGTATCCGTTTATCTTGCGAGGGGTTCGGTTGATCGGGATTGATGCTGTTCAACTTCCGATTGCTGAACGGGTGCGTCTGTGGCATCAACTGGCGAATGACTGGAAACTGCCGATTCGGGAGTGGGTCGATACAAAAAGCCTGAGTGAGATTTCAAACGTCGTCGCGTCACTTCTTGACGGAACCCATCAAGGCAGAACTGTCATCGAAATTTAACCACTGCCGGCACAGCATTCGGTGGTATAGTGATTAAAAAAGTGTCTAGGTCAATTCAGGAGGAACAATAGATGAGTCAAAATGAACAACAGAAAGAACAAGAACGGTTATCCCGGAAAGAACGCCGGAAGCAAAAGCGGAATCGCCGGAGCGTTGCGTTGGGCGGTATTTTGGCGACTGTCCTGATTGTCGGCGGATGGGGTTATATGGTGTCGACGAATGATGCCAGCCAAGCGACGTCGACCGTCGAGTCACCGAAAACGACCGGAGGCGAACAAGAGAAAGAAGCGAAAGATACGAAAAAATCAGCGTCGGCTGAGCAAAAGAAAAAAGAGAAGAAAGCCAAGAAAAAGACAGATAAACCAGAAATCAGCCAAGCTGCATGGGTCACACGTCCTTTTGCGGATGTCTATCAGGATGCCAATCGGAGTAGCGTTATCTATAAAGCTGATTTAGGGGATGTCTATGAAATTTTAGATGCGGAGAACGGGATGGTTCACTTGAAATTGAGTGATGCTATCGAAGGTTATATTCCGGAAACAGATGTCCGGATGGATGTTCCGTCGTCCGTCAAAGACAAGACATTGCTTGAGACATTATCACAAGTCGTTGCCAATCAACCGATCGAGAAGCCGGAACAATACCTCGGGCAGCCGCTCGAAAAATTCGAAGCGAAGTACGGTAAGCTCGGGAATACGCAAAAAGATGCCGTCAACACGTATCACTTCTCAAATGCGGGTTATCTGCTTGTCGTATCCGACGGAATCATCGAAGCGATCGACTGGACCAATGCATCAGCCTCCGGTCTGTCGGCTTTAGGGGAACCTGTCGTTGAAACGAGTTACGGTACATGGTACCAGGGTGAGAAATTACAATTGAAAGCTTTCCCGGACAATGGATCAACGCGACTTCGTCTCGCGCGTGACCCAGGGAAATAAACCGGAACGGTCTGTCTTTGACAGATCGTTTTTTTTCGTAAAAAAAACCTCCCGAGTCATGGACTCAGGAGGTCGAAAATCCTTGGGAGGAAGTTTTCTTAGTAGACGCCGACAGCATCAAATGATTTCGCTGCTGCTGTTGCTTCTGCACTTGTTGAACCGTAAAGGTCTTTCGCTGATTGAACGACTGCTGCGCGGAGCGAGCTGAAGTTCGAGTTCGGAGTCAAGTAAACGCTGAGGGCACGGTAGTAGATTGCGCCGAGTTTCGGTACGCCGACACCAGTGACTGTGACACCAGTGTGTGTTCCACCGTTACCGAGAAGGTAAGCGGCTTTGTTGACGATACCTGAGTTCGTGTGGACACCACCGTTATCCTGTGTACCTGTGTAGCGTTTTGAGTAGTGGTCCGGATCGCCGTAAGCAGCCGGGTTAGACATCGAACGGAGTGCGTCGCCGCTGACACCAGGTGTATAGATGTCTTCTCCTACGAGCCAATCAAAGTTCGATCCGACTGAGTACTCAGCAACTGTTCCCATGATATCGGAAACGGCTTCGTTGATAGCACCCGATTCATTTTGGTAGACGAGTCCAGCTGTGTATTCTGTGACGGCATGCGTCAATTCGTGGGCAACGACGTCAAGTGCACCAGAGAGGTATGTGAATGTTGAACCGTCTCCATCACCATAGACCATCTTCGTTCCATCCCAGAACGCATTGTTGTAGCTTGTTGAGTAGTGGACAGAAGAGTTCAATACAGCACCTGCGTTGTCATAACTGTTGCGGCCGTATGTGTTTTTGTAGAAATCATACGTTTTCACTGCGTTAACTTGTGCGCTTACAGCGGCACGGTCGTAGGTTGTATTGAATTGGTTATCGAGATCCGCCCAAAGCGAACCTGGAAGTGTGTTACGGTTTTTCGCATCGTACGTGTAGATTCCTTTACCGCGTGTTGAATCCTGCAGGTAATAGTAAGAACCGCTCTTCACCGTGTTGAAGGTTGCAGTTGTTCCGAGAACTGTCGTACCTGTACCGACTGAAGTCGTTCCGGTTACTGTGTTGACTGATTTTGCGTGAGCGAGTTGATCGTATTTATTAAGAACTTTACCTGAATTCGCATCGATGAAGTAAGTCCAGCGTGATGGCTCTTTGCCGGCGAGGACAGTTGATGTGACCTTGTAAGCATAGACCGCATCGTCTTTGACTGGATAGATGACGAGTTCTGCTTTAGGAGCCACTTCGAATTCTGTTGCTTTGATGGCTTTTTGATAAAGTTTAAGTGCTTTTTTCTCAGAAAGTGATGCTTTTTTAGCGAGACCAGGTTTGTCTTTAACGTTGATAGCATCATTTACGACTGCTTTCAAAGTACCGTCTTTCGCAACATTTCCGACGACGACACTACCAAAGACAGGGACGCCATCCACTTCTTGTTGGAGACGTACGATCTGTGAAGATCCGTCTTTTTCGACATTCTGGACAGAGAAGTCACCTTTTTTGTTGACGTACTCTTTAACGATTGATGCAGCTGGTTCTGATGAAGCTTTCGTCAGTTTACCAGTTTGAAGACCTTCTGCTCCGACGACTGTAGGAACGACAAGTACACTTGCGACAAGCGATGTAGCGAGAAACTTTTTCAAAATAAATCGCCTCCTTGTTTGGGTTGAGTCTAACTATGCCAAAGAAAAGGAAAAGCGAGAATAAGGCGTTCGTATTAATTAGAATTTTCTGAATATAGTACTTAATACCCTGACTAAATAGTTAAGTGACATAAAAAAAGATAAGAGAACATAAAAAAACCGCTTAAGATAGCGGTTTTAAAGGATACGTTGATAGAGATGATGTGTATTGTCACGTGTCTCGTCAATTTTAAAATTCAGCGGATCCAGTGTAATACCTTGCTTCTGCGCAAAGCGCTGCATCTTCTCAAACGATTTCCAAATCTCAATGTCAGGCCCTTCATGTTTCCAAAAAATATAACGGGCCGGAGGAATGTGATGTCCTTTCATCCCTTTAGGAATATGCTCAAGCGATTCTACCGGAAGACCGATACACTGCATATGTTTTGTCCCGCGTTGTCCAAGTGACAAATCAAGTGGATAACTTCCCGGTTCAGCGGGAATTTCATGCGAGCGTCGTGAAAATTCACGCCACAGTTCCGGCATAAGTGCATGTAATTCATTTTCTTCGCATGTCAAACCAAGTCCGACAACATATAATTCGTGACGATCGACAATTTTAGGGTGCATAAGAAACTCCTTTCATGAAAATCAAGAGGCGCTGATAACAGGAGGTCTCTTCAAATCAAGAAACAGTTGTGTAAAGGAAGCATCCCATTGTGTCCCGCTGCCTTCTTCCAAAATGGCGAGTGCTTTTGCAACGGGCATTCCTTTCCGGTAAGGGCGATCGGATGTCATCGCGTCATAGGCATCAGCAATCGCCATGATCCGTCCGAAGACAGGAATCGATTCTCCCGCCAAACCTTCTGGATAACCTTTCCCATCGTAACGCTCGTGATGGTACTTTACCCCGGGAAGAATCGGTTGTAACTTCTCCGGGAGATGAACTTGCGATAAAATATGCACGCCGATGACGGGGTGTTGTTTGATTTTGTCGAACTCGTCATCGGTCAAGCGTCCTTCCTTCAATAACACATCATCCCGGATTCCGATTTTTCCAATGTCATGTAAAAGGGCGGATTTACGCAACAGCTCGACTGAATCATCGGTCAAGCCGGCAGCGCGGGCAATCTCAACCGAATATTCCGCGACGCGTAATGAGTGTCCGGCGGTATACGGATCCCGGGCATCAAGTGTCGCAGCAAACAAGGTAAACAAACTGTCGAGCAACTGTTCGTTTTCCTGATCGCGGCCTTGGATACCTTCGACCATCAAGTTGAAGCCGCCGACTAATTGAGAGAATTCATCGGAAAAAGGATTGTTGATCGTGTTCAACTGACCCGATTCAATCTGGGCAACTCCTTCTTGCAAAGCCAGGATCGGTTTTTGAATATTTTCATATAGAAGCAAACTGCAAAATGTCGCAAGACAAAGGATGACGATTAAGATTAAGGTCGACCAACTCCAGTAGGAGCGCAGGCTCTCGTTCTCTGTCAACTGGACGGCAGAAGCGAGAACGAACAATAAAATCGGGAAGACACCAATGATCAGTGTACTGATTAACATTTTTTGCCGGAGGCTGATGAAGTCCTTTTTGGTCAAGATAAGCTCACCATGACCATATTGTTGCGATTGAACCGTTAATTCTGCCAACATGGATTCCGTGACACGATACGTTAAGAAAAATTCGATTAAAGCATGCAAGATGGCAACGAGAATGGCACCAAAGCAAGCAAGACCGATCAGATAATACGGCATTTCGAGCCAGTTGAAATGAATGGCGAGTGCCGTTAAGGAAGAAGACGGAATCGATAATCCAAGGAAATGAGGTCCGAGAATACGTTTAATGGTCAGTAACGGAAAACGGTGAGTCGTCCGAAAAGCAGCAGTAAGTTGTGCTTGGCTCGGAGTCGATGTCTGAAAGAATTGATAGAGCGGACGCATATGTTTTCGATAGATCGTATATTCGAAGCTAAACATTAAAACAACAGAGAGAAACATGATTGTCAGCAAAATTACACGTTCTCGTGCATCGAATGTCAACGTTTCGAAAATAAATAGACAGCCGACACCGAACACAGCGACAAAGGATCCAATCAAGTAATTCTTCAAAAGTTGTCGTTCGAATTTTTGGAGAGGTGTCATGAGTTGCCTCCTTTTGAATTAAGTCATGTATGTAGCGTATCGCGATACGTAACCGACAATCTGTTCTCTTTTAAAAAATGAGGGGAACGATTGATGAACGGTTTATTATTAATATCGGTCAATTTCCGTAAAAATGAACTAAATTCCAAAAATAGGTATAGTTACAAAGTACTAATTGTTCTAAAAGTAATTGATTAAGCAACTAAAACAATATATGATTTGAATATTCAGAAAAGTTATCTCGGTCATGCTTTTCACTACTACATAGGGGGTCAGTTCACGTGGGAAAAAAGAAACAGCTTAGCTTAGCCGTCTTATCCGGAATCACGGCAGCCGCATTTGCCGTTGGTCCAGTTTTACCTGGTGGGAAGGTAAAATCTGTTGAAGCTGCTGAAAAAGCAGTAGCCGGTGCACCGATGGATTTAAACACGGTTGATCAGGAACGTCTATTGAAAGTGCTTGAAAAACGTGGGGTCGTCTCAAAAGCTGCATCTGCAGCAGAAAAACAAAAAGCCGTTCAAAAGTATCTTGATAAAAAGGCGAACGGGAAACCGGAAGCCGATCATGATCATGAGACGGAAAAAGAAGCGAAATTTGATCAAAAAACAAAGGATTTCTTGACGAAACAAAAAGATCAACTGGCGAAACAACTCGCTAAAAATCACAATAACTACAAAAAAGGTAAAAAAGATGGGTTTGTCAAAGTCGATAAAGCCAAACAAGCAGCTTACAACGGTGCTACCCGGACAGACAAAGTACTCGTCTTACTTGTCGAATACAGCGACTTTAAGCATAACAATGTCGTCCAAGAACCGGGATACATGTATTCGAAGGACTTTAACCAAAAACATTATCAAGACTTGATGTTCGGAGATAAAGAATTCGAGCTGTTCAACGGCGATAAGGTCAAGACGTTCAAACAATATTATGAAGAACAATCCGGTGGCAGCTACTCAGTCGATGGGAAAGTATCGAACTGGTTAACAGTACCGGGTACGGCAAAAGATTATGGTTCAGACAATCCGAAAGGCGGCAATGATAACCTTCCGGGCGCAAAAGGACCACGCGGTCTTGTTAAAGATTCATTGAATGCAGCGGTAAAATCCGGCATTAACCTGGCAGAGTATGATCAATTTGATCAGTACGATTTAGATGGTGACGGCAACCAGAATGAGCCGGACGGTCTCGTCGATCACCTGATGATTCTTCATGCCGGAACAGGACAAGAAGCAGGCGGCGGAACGCTCGGCGACGACGCAATCTGGTCGCACCGTTGGACACTCGATGGAGTTTATCCTGTTGCGAATACAACTTCAAATTCTACAAACTGGGGCGGCAAGATGGCAGCCTTCGATTATACGGTTCAACCGGAAGACGGTGCAGTCGGCGTCTTCGCTCACGAATTCGGACACGATCTTGGACTTCCGGATGAGTATGATACACAGTATACAGGTCAAGGTGAGCCGGTTGCTTCATGGTCGATCATGAGTGGCGGTAGCTGGAACGGTAAAATTGCCGGAGCAGAACCGACAAGCTTCTCACCACAAAATAAAGAGTTCTTCCAAACTGTCATGGGCGGAAACTGGGCAAACATCCAAAACGTTGATTTCGATTCACTTTCAAAAGCAGGAACGGCTTCGTACCTCGATCAAAGTGTCACGAAATCAAAAAATCCTGGAATCATTAAAGTCAACTTACCGAAAAAGCCGGTTAAAGGAATCGCTCCAGCTTTCGGTAAAAAATACTACTACAGCACAAAAGGAAATGATCTCCACACGTCAATGACGTCACCAGAGTTTGATTTGACGGCTGCGACATCTGCGAAGTTTGACTACAAAGCATACTTCGATGTCGAATACAATTATGACTTCTTGAAAGTCACAGCAACAGCTGACGGTGTCTCGAAAGAGATTGATGTCATCGGTAACGATGATACGGACGGTGATCAACGTGCCGAATCTTCAAAAGGTGCATGGGTCGACAAATCATATGACCTCAGCGAATTTGCCGGTAAAAAGGTTACATTGACGTTCGACTACACAGGGGATGCCGGTCTTGCCCTCGATGGTTTTGCGCTTGATAACGCAAAACTGACAGTCGACGGAAAAGTCGTCTTTGAAGACGATGCAGAAGGTACTCCGAAATTTAAATTGGACGGTTTCGTGGCTTCGGATGGTTTCAGCTACGCGGACAACGCATACTACCTCGAATGGCGGAACTATGCAGGCTCAGATAAAGCACTTGAGCATGCACGTGGCGTGAAATACAACACGGGTCTCGTCGTTTGGTATGCCGATAGCAGCTTCACAGACAACTGGGTTGGCGTTCACCCGGGTGAAGGATTCCTCGGTGTCGTCGATTCGCATCCAAAAGCAATCGTTGGAACACTCAAAGGACAACCAGTCGTCACAGGAAGCACACGTTACCAAATCGCGGATGCGGCTTTCAGCTTCGACAAAGCACCAGCATGGCTCATCGACTCGCCATCACGTGGTCTTTACGATTACAAAGGACTTTCTGGCGTAACGAAGTTTGATGATTCTAAATCGTATATCGATCAATTGATTCCGGATGCAGGAAAACTGCTCCCGAACAACGGTCTTAAAGTACAAGTCATCGGTGAAGCGAAAGATAACTCTGCTGGAGCAGTCTGGATCCACCGTTAAGAAAAAGGAGCAGGTTCGGAGCAATCCGAATCTGCTTTTTTTTAGTTCGAAAAGTGGAATCAATTGGTAAATTATTGGTCAGACAACTTGACTTTTAAAGCGCAATCATTTTATACTGACGTTAGCTTAATATTGTTATTGTCACTACTGATTCACATTGCGTCACGAACAATCTTTTCGTCGCTCCATGTATTTCGGGACAATAATGAATTTCTTTCATATGCGTGGCATATGTATTAAGTAATTTATTTTTGGAGGTTGTTCCCATGAACACAGGTAAAGTAAAATGGTTTAACGCAGAAAAAGGTTTCGGTTTCATCGAAGTTGAAGGCGGAGAAGACGTATTCGTACATTTCTCAGCAATCACTGGTGAAGGTTTCAAATCACTTGACGAAGGTCAAGAAGTTGAATTCGAAATCACTGAAGGCGCACGTGGAGCACAAGCTGCTAACGTCGTAAAACTTTAATCTTAACTTTTCAATCGTCCTTTTTCGAAAGGGCGATTTTTTTAATGAGTTAATATCTTGAATTCAAGATATATATGCGCTATACTGACGGTACAAACTATTCATTCAGAAAAGGACGTGGCAAACATGGAATTACTTGGTATTCATCACGTATCGATTTTAACGGGAATGGCGGAACGGAACTATCAATTCTATACACAGGTTCTTGGGATGCGTCTGATCAAAAAGACGGTCAATCAGGACGATACGACATCGTATCATCTGTTTTATGGAGATGCAGAAGGGAATCCGGGAACGGATCTGACTTTTTTTGATATTCCCCATTTAGGGACCGGTGTACCCGGTGCGTCAAGCATCTCGTCGACATCACTCCGGGTCAAAATAACAGCATCCCTTCAGTTTTGGGCAGAGCGCTTTACGCAACAAGGCGTCGATCATGATTCGATTGTCGAACGGGCGGGGCGTCAGACGCTGGCGTTTCGTGATCAAGAAGGAACCCGGTTGATTCTTGTCGCAGAAGACGGGGAACAAGGTGTTGCAGGAGGCGTGCCGTGGAAACACGATGAAATTCCGGCTGAACATGCAATCGTCGGCTTAGGTGCCGTGACGCTGACCGTCAATGATCCGGAACCGACCGCTCTTGTCTTAACCGAAGTTCTTGGCTTTAAGAAAATCGGCAGTTATCCATCGCTGGCCGGTGATTTTGCGGAGATTGACGTCTACTCGACGGGACAAGGTGGAATCGGGGCAGAAGTTCATCTCGAAGCTCGCCCGGATCTCGACCGGGAACGGCTCGGCCGTGGCGGCGTCCACCATGTAGCGTTCCGTGTACCGAACAGTGAAGAGTATGACTTATGGGTGAAACGATTGAAAGAATACCGTCTGCCAAACTCAGGGAAAGTCGACCGTCACTATTTCCAGGCGCTCTATTTCCGCGAACCGAATCATATTTTGTTTGAATTATCGACGGATACACCGGGATTTGCAACGGATGAATCAGTCGAAACCCTCGGTGAGACATTAGCTCTGCCGCCATTTCTCGAACCGCAACGGGAGCAAATCGAAGCCCGTCTCCGCCCACTCGAAATCTGACAATCCTGTGACACAGGTCACAGACTGACGGGCGTCCCGTATACTAAAGACAGGAACCAGGAAAAAGGAGTGACGGGATGTTAGGAACTACGTTAGGTCAATTTCGATTGATTGCGATTTTAGAAGGTATTTCATTTTTAGTCTTACTGTTGATTGCCATGCCCTTAAAGTATATGGCAGATATTCCGGAAGCCGTTTCAGTCGTCGGAGCCATGCACGGTGTGTTATTCGTCATGTATGCACTATGGCTTGCTGTCGTTAAATTCAAATACCGTTGGTCGTTTGTAAAAGCAGGAATCGCCTTTATCGCTTCGTTCATTCCATTCGGGACATTTGTACTCGATCGAAAGTTAAAACAGGAAGCAACAAACGCGTAAATTGTGTATACTAGAAAAAGCACGGCTGTGGATAACTGTTTTTGTCGATTCGAAGCAGGTTATCCACAGCTTTTTTCTGTGGATAATTTTTAGGAGGATACTATGTCAACATTTGAAGCACTACACATTCAAGAACAATGGGTAAAAAAATTACAAAAACAAGGCATCAAACAACCAACGCCGATTCAAGAGCAGGCGATTCCGCATTTGCTCGCCGGTCGTGATTTAATAGGAAAAGCACAAACCGGAACAGGGAAGACGCTGGCGTTTCTTCTGCCGATTCTCGAACAAATCGATTTAGACAGCAAAACGGTCCAAGCGTTGATCGTCGCACCGACACGTGAACTCGCACGTCAGATTGCAGATGAAACACACAAGTTAATCCGGAACATGGAAGATATCCGTGCGCTGGCTGTATACGGTGGACAGGATGTCTTCAAACAAATCCAACGTCTCGGTCGCATGCCACAAATCATCATCGGGACGCCGGGGCGGATTTTGGATCACGTCGGTCGCGGAACACTTGATTTGAGTGAATTGAAGACGCTTGTTTTAGATGAAGCGGATCAGATGCTGCAAATCGGATTCTTACCGGAAATCGAAGATATCATTGCAGCAGCACCAGTTGATCGTCAGTTCGTCATGTTATCAGCGACGATGCCGGAAAAAGTCGAGCAACTCGCGAAAACGTATTTGCGTGATCCGATTGAAGTCCAAGTCGAGGCAGAAAAAGTAACGGTCGATGCAATCGAACAGTTCGTCGTCGAGACGACGGACCGTCGGAAACAGGCGACACTCCGGACGATGCTTGACGAGATGCGTCCTTATGCCGCCATCATCTTCTGCCGGACACAACGCCGTGTCAGCAAGCTGAATGAAGAATTACAGATGCAAGGGTATCCGACGGATGAATTGCACGGTGGTTTGACGCAAGGGAAACGTGAAAAGGCGATGGCGAAGTTCTATCAAGGAAAAACACCATTCCTGATTGCGACAGACGTTGCATCACGTGGTCTTGACGTGACTGGTGTCACGCACGTCTTTAACTACGATTTACCGGACGATGCGGAAAGTTATGTTCACCGGATCGGTCGGACAGGTCGTGCCGGAAACGACGGCGTAGCGATTTCAATCGTCACACCACGTGACGGTCGCAGTTTCCGTGATATGGAACGCGAACTGGGTGTCGAAGTGACACCGATTGTCGTCGAACTTTCGGATGAAATGATTCGTGCACAGCACGATCAAAGTAAAGGAACGAAAAAACCGGCGGAAGGTCGCGGTAACACACGCCGCTCGAGCAACCGTCGTCCAGGCCGTGATCACCATAAATAAGTAAGTAAAAATCCCCTTTTCTCCATGGATCTTTTGGAGGAAAGGGGATTTTTTATTTGGCGTACACCATCTGTCCGCCGAGATGACCGGTATAAGCGAGTAAACCGCTTCCGACAACAGCAACAATCAGGCTCAGCATAAGCATTGTTTTTTTGTTGGAACGGTAGCCGAGCAACAGGAGAACAAAGGCAATTCCAAAGGCAACGAGACTGAACAAGGCGAAATTTTCATGATTCGAGATGGCAGCGTGTGTTGCACTGCTCAGGTTGGTTTCTGCATATTCTTCTGCTCCGTCACCGGATAAATACGCTGCGACGCCGGACAACAGGCCGGCAAATAAAGTGATGAGGACAAATAATTTTAACTGGACCCATTTCAAACTGAATAGTAATAAGAGTGTTGCGAACAGTAAAAGAGCGATCGGTGCATGAACGAGCAGGGGATGAAGTGGTACGCCACCTAACATAAGATAACCTCCTTGATAAGTAATAAGAACATACTGTTACTTTAACCGGGTTATCTGACAGTTAGCTGACGGTCATTAAGAAAGTGGAAAAAGAATCGTGAAGCGTGTTCCGGTTTCGGGTGTGGATTCAACCAAGATAGCGGCTTGATGTGTATCGGCAATCGATTTGGCGATGGCGAGCCCGGTTCCGGTACCATGGCGAGAGTGGTCACCGCGGAAGAACCGTTCAAATATCTTATCGTGATTTTCCGATGGAATGCCGATTCCGTGATCAGCGATAGTTAATCGAACACCGGTTGACGTCTGTTGCAGTTGAACTTCAATATCAGCATCGCTGTAAGCAACGGCATTTTCTAAAAAAATCGTCAACAAACGGATTAATTGATTGGCATCTCCCTTGATCAACAGGTGAGGTGTGACGGTCAAAGCCAATGTCCGATCGACCAACGTATGTTTAAACCGTTCAGAAGTCTGCGTGACGAGTGTGCTTAAATCGACCGGGCTCATGGATCCTGGTTGACCGGACATTTCTTTTTGACACTATCGGTGTTAGCCGGTCTACTCGGTTCATTCCCGGCATTGAGAAAACAAAAGACACGTCTGCATAATATTCACCTGTACAGTGGCTGGGCCGGATTATTGGCGATTGTGCTTCATGCGACGCTGATCGTCGTCGATACGTATGCTCCTCTGAGTTTACTTGAAATTCTGATTCCGGGAACGGCATACTATGAGCCGCTTTGGAATGCCTTTGGAACGATCAGTCTGTACCTGTTTGGTTTTGTCTTGGTTACTTCTGATTTCTTGAAAGAGGCGCTCGGAAAAACATTATGGAAATTAACGCACTGGCTTGTCCTGCCGGCCTGGCTCTTGATGACGCTTCACGGGATATTCATCGGGACGGATACAGGAACACTTTTCACGACCATTTGGTATGCCTGTTCGACACTGACATTGTTTACACTGATTTTGTACCGGATGCAGGTCCGTCCGAAAACAGCAACACCTAAAAAGCAAGCGTCCTCACTAGTGAAATGAGGACGCTCGTTTTTTAGCGTTGTCTTAACCACGTGGTCCAAGCCTGAAAGGCATCTTCCCGATTGTCGATATAGTTGTGATCACTATCGACAATGATTTGTTCAAAGGCGCTGGCATCCTGAAGCAAGTCATGATGAAGTGATTTGATGGACGTCTCATCACGTTCCGACGTCACAAGTAAGGCGGAACGTGTTCCGAGTTGTTCTTTCAGTGACAGCAGGTTCCACGTCGCATGATGTCGTTTTAGTTCGTCGAGCAGTATGTCGCTGTCGGTATGCGACAGGAACTGGGCTCCGCGGCTCAAGACGCCTTGTAACGCCTCTTCATGTTCCGGATAATCGAGTACCAGTTGACCGATCAAACCGAAGTTGAATGGAGAGATACCGATGTAATGCGCAATATCCGGAACATCGACGAACGCATGAAGTCCGGCAAAGCCGCCCATACTGTGGCCGACGATTGAAATCTGATCTACTGAGATATCGTGTGCTTGCGTAAAGGCGGGAGAAATGACATGTTGCATGATGGCAGTCGCATCTTCAAGGACATGTTGGAAACGGAATGCTCCCGGACTGCCAATCGTTCCGCGGTAAGACGTCACAAGGACGTGAAAGCCAAGGTTTTGTAATTGAACCGCCCAGTCCATGTTCAATTGTTTCCCGGGGAATCCATGAAACAGGACGATGAGTGGGGCAGGAGCAGCGAGCGCAGGAGAGTAGAGACGGCAAAATAACGACTCGTCCCCGCCGCTCGGAAGTTCGAGTAATGATAAGTTGGCTTTTTTAGTGATGGTTTCCATGACATCCACTCCTTCAGAAAAAGTTGCATCTGCCATTTAGTTTGATACAAATCGCTGAACAAGGCAATGATTAAGTCTATGAATTAAATGGAAGCACAAAAAAAGACGGAACGCAGGACTCGATCTAAAATCGAGTCCCGGCCTTCCGTCAGATGGTGTTTACCTTTAGAACACTTTTGTCGTCCACGATTCACAATTCCATAAATCCGTTGCGACGGCTTCGTAAAATTCAGGTTCGTGTGAAATCAACAGAACCGTTCCTTTATACTCCTGAAGAGCCCGTTTGAGTTCTTCTTTTGCTTCGACATCCAAGTGGTTGGTGGGCTCATCGAGAACAAGAATGTTGGATTCTGTGTTCATCAATTTACAAAGGCGGACCTTCGCTTTTTCCCCACCACTGAGGACTTCGATTTTCGATTCGATGTGTTTCGTCATCAAACCGCATTTCGCGAGCATAGCCCGGACCTGCTGCTGTGTCAGAGACGGGAATGTGCCCCAAATCTCTTCGATACACGTATTCGAATTTTTTTCCTTGATCTCCTGTTCGAAGTAGCCGATGTGAAGATTTTCTCCACGTTCGACTGTACCGGAAACCGAAGGAATCTCACCAAGCAGACTTTTGAGTAACGTCGACTTCCCGATACCATTTGCCCCGTGTAACGCGATTTTTTGACCGCGCTCAATCATCAAGTCAAGCGGACGGGAAAGCGGCTCATCGTATCCGATGACAAGTCCTTTCGCTTCGAACATCAACTTACTTGGTGTCCGGGCTGTCTGGAAATGAAACTCAGGTTTCGGACGTTCCTGCGCGAGTTCGATGACATCCATCTTATCGAGTTTCTTCTGACGGGACATCGCCATGTTCCGTGTCGAGACACGGGCCTTATTTCGGGCGACGAAGTCTTTCAGCTCGGAAATTTCCTGCTGTTGACGTTTAAAGGCTGACTCATGTTGCTTCTTCTTCGCCTCATGGACAGTCAGGAAGTTGTCGTAATCACCGACGTAACGATTGAGTCCTTGGTTTTCCATATGGTAAATCAAGTTGATGACACTGTTCAAGAATGGAATATCGTGTGAAATCAAGATGAACGCATTTTCGTAATCATTGAGGTAACGTTTCAACCATTCGATATGTTGCACATCCAAGTAGTTGGTCGGCTCATCGAGTAACAGGATGTCTGGTTTTTCAAGCAACAGCTTCGCGAGCAGGATTTTTGTCCGCTGTCCGCCGCTTAGTTCCTGGACATCACGATCGAGACCGATCTCATCAAGACCTAGACCGCGTGCGATTTCTTCGACTTTCGCATCAATCGTATAAAAATCATTGTTCGTCAAGATGTCTTGTAAGACACCGACTTCTTCTAACATTTTTTCGAGTTCGTCTGGTTCGACTTCACCCATTTTTATATACAGATCATTGATTTCCTGCTCGATGTCGAACAAGTATTGGAATGCTCCTTTTAAGGCATCACGAATCGTGAGTCCTTTGGAAAGAACAGCATGCTGATCCAGATAGCCGACACGAACGTGTTTCGCCCATTCGACTTTTCCTTCGTCTGGTTCGAGCTGTGAAGTAATGATGTTCATGAACGTCGATTTACCCTCACCGTTTGCTCCGACAAGACCGATGTGTTCCCCTTTTAACAGACGAAACGAGACATCTTCGAAAATCGCACGATCGCCAAAACCATGGCTTAAGTTTGATACCGTTAAAATACTCATAGTTACTCCCTTATTTCACGAATTCAATTAGACGCCTGTCCGTTTTTTCTGGTTGTTCGTTTTTTTCGTTTTTTGGCTTGTCATTTGTTTTGTTTCTGTTCCGCGCAAACCGGTCGGACGTTTTGTCTGTGATTGTTTTTTTGCTTTTAATTGTTCAATCATTGCTTCTTGAAGAGACAATTTTTTTGGTTGTTCGCTCATGTGTGTTCACCTCGATTAATTCGTTCTTATCCTCTAGTATGCCAAAAAAAACCTGTCTTGAAAACGAACTATACTTAATTCTTTCATTAAATGATTTCTTCGCCTAAATAAATCACGTAACAATTTCGGTCTAAATCGACTTCACAGCTGTCTCGTTCAAAGACGCCGTGATCGGGTACGCTCAATTTATCTTTAACTAAAAAGCGCATGGCCTGGATATGATTCGGGACGGTCACTGTCTTGATGACCGGATGTGAAGCACTTTCCTGGAAGCATCGGAATTCGAGATGAATCTGGTGCGGCGGATAGACACGGTCCGCCGGATCACGGGGAGACGCTTCCACATGATCGACGATTAACTGATCGTATTCGCCGTCCATTTCATTGGAACGCAACTCATATAAGTGACCTTCGATGATATGAAATTCGCAAAGTTGATGCGCAATGATTTCCTCCGGTTCAATGGCAAAGCGGCTGTATTGATAAATTGATTTGAACTCATTTTGATCTTCTACATAATAGGCAAGTGACATTTGATTTCCTCCTCAAGTCTTCTTCGTTATTCTACTGGCATTAACAAAAAAAGTTCCGGAACGACTTAGAAACTTTTTTGGTGGAAAAAGCGTATACTTAGAATAACAAATTGTGATGAGAGGGGTATGCGATGTGAGTTGGATGAAGCAGGCAACACTTGCAGCTACGTTATTAATCGGAACGACGCTCAGTGGATGTGGATCGGACAATGCAAAAGCGGAACGTCCGGATGATCCGGATTGTGATGATTATGAATATGATAACGATGAAGGTGTTTGGTATTGTGATGATTCAAGCTCGACACACTCGGGGTTCTTTTACTGGGGAGGAAGTTACTTTGCTTCACGCGCCTTGATGCATAGTGCGATGCGAACGAAAGGGTACACACCCCGATCAAAGGACGTCAAAAGTTATAATGCCAAGACAAAAGGATTTGGGACGGGGTCATCGTCCGGCTTCTTCGGCGGATGAGGACACGACAGGAATTGTACGGGGATATCGACGCTTTTTGGGATGTGCTGGATGGGGAAATTTACGCTTTGGCGGAAGTGATGCCCGTTTCGAACGAGACGATTCAGGCATTGCGGACAGCGGCACGAGAAGCGTATACCATCTTTGAAAAAGTGATTCCGATTCTTTGGACGATGGATGACGACGGATTAATTGAACTTGGTTTTCCAAAGGATGCTTTACCGTTTTTACGGTTACAGACGATGCGTCCTTTATCAGTCATCAGCCGCTTCGATTTCATTGTCACAAATCATCGGATTTCGATCATGGAATGGAATGCGGATACGCCGACATTCATTAAGGAGTCCTTTGAAGTCAATGATCGGATTGCGCGAAAAGTGGGTTTTCGATCAATTAATGACGGACAAGCGAAACAGTTGGCGGACAGCGTTGATCGTGCGGTGAAGGCGGCAAGCCACAGGATTCGTCACGAACAGCCGCACGTCGTCTTCACGTCACACGGAGACAACATCGAAGACCGGTGGACGACAGAATATCTGCAACAATTTGTTGCCGGTGCTACATACTGTCCTCTTGACGAACTTGAGATACGGGCAGAAGATGGGTTGTATGACCAACAGGGACGGCGAATCGATATTCTGTACCGGCAGACGTTTCCGATTGAGATGGCTTTACTCGACCGTGATGAAGACGGAACAGAGCTGGGACATTTGTTGCTGCAGCTCGTCGAGATGGGATTGCTTGAAATCATCAATCCACCGTCGGCTTTTCTGATGCAGGCAAAATCGGTCTTGGCCTTGATTTGGCTCTTGCATGAAACAGACCATCCTTATTTGACCGGGCGTGATCATGAGATTATTGCTCAGTATTTCTTACCGACCTATTTGAGTCCGGAGCCGTTTTTACGTCAAAATCAGGCATTTGTTGAAAAACCAATCTTTGGACGGGAAGGAGATACGGTTACTGTCCGTCAAGGGGACGGGAATGTCCTGTTCAGCAACGAACAACGTTCATTCAGCGATCAGTCTGCCGTGTATCAACGTTATCAGGAATTACCGATATGGTCATTAGAAGATGAAACAGAAGTCGCATATATGTTTGGTGTATTTGTGCTTGGCGGGCGACCGAGTGCTGTTGGGGTGCGGGCAGGTGAACGGATCACGGGGAATCGATCTTATTTCTTACCGATCGGACAACGTGAAAATCAAGAGGAGGATGGATGATGAAAGCAGCTATTTTAGGAGCGACTGGTTTAGTGGGGCAAGAACTGGTCGATCAACTATTGGCGCATGATGAATATCAGGAAGTACATGTTCTCGTACGTCGTCCGATGAATCGATTTCATCAAAAACTCGAAGAATGGGTGATTGATTTTGATCATGTGACGGAAATCGAATTACCGGAAGTCGACCACGTTTACTGTGCGCTGGGGACAACGATCAAACAGGCTGGGTCGCAAGAAGCGTTTCGTCTCGTGGATTATACATATCCAATTGAAGTGGGACGGGAATTGCTTGATCTAGGGGCTACTCGATTTGCTCTGATTTCGGCACTCGGCGCCCATCCGAATGCGAAAACATTTTATAACCGTGTCAAAGGGGACGCGGAAAATGGATTACGCGTACTCGGTTACGATGCCTTACTTATTTTCCGCCCTTCGTTATTGTTAGGCGAGCGGGATGAATTCCGTTTTGGCGAACAGGCGGCGGCCCGGGTATCCACTGTGTTACGTCCATTGTTGCGGCGCAGCCCGTACGCACCGATTGAAGCGGCGAAGGTCGCGCAGGCGATGATTCATCATACGCTGCATGAACCACCGGGAGTAACGATTGTTGAATCAAAAGAGATGCAGACTTGAGTGAGCGGATTTTTCGTATCACTCTTTTTTGTGTACCGAAATTAATATTTGACTCCTCAAATGATTTACGGTTGAATGATATAGTGCTGTCTCACAAACAAAAAAAGAAGTGAGACAATTCAGGCAAAACAGTGTATTTGCGTTCAATTCGTTCGTTCATGCTTATCGTTTGGGGAAAGCGGGAAAAAGATTGGACAATGTGCACATATCGAAGGTAGACGAAAGGAGCCGTTCATATGGCAGAGTTTGATCGCGATCAGGTCTACAAGACTGTTCCGCAAAAAGGATTCTTCGGAAATCCAAAAGGACTGTTCACGTTATTCTTTACTGAGTTTTGGGAGCGCTTCTCCTACTACGGGATGCGTGCCATCCTTATCTATTATATGTACTACTCTGTAAAAGATGGTGGTCTTGGAATCGACGAAAAAATGGCGTCTTCCATCATGGCGATCTACGGATCATTAGTTTATATGTCCGGTGTCATCGGCGGATGGATAGCCGACCGTTTATTAGGAACATCACGGACTGTATTTTACGGCGGTGTATTGATTATGACTGGACATATCGTTCTGTCCTTACCGGCAGGCGCTACAGCACTGTTCTTCTCAATGGGTTTGATTGTAATTGGGACAGGGTTATTGAAACCAAACGTTTCAAATATTGTAGGTGATCTGTACAGCAAAACGGATAGCCGACGTGATGCTGGTTTTAGTATTTTTTATACAGGAATCAATGCAGGTGCATTCTTATCTCCGATTATCGTAGATGGAGTGCGTTTGCAGGCAGGTTTCCATGCCGGTTTTGCTGTTGCGGCAGTAGGTATGTTTTTAGGACTGATTGTCTTTGTATTGACAAAGAAAAAAAATCTCGGACAAGCTGGTCAATACGTATTAAATCCGATGTCAAAAGAAGAAAGAGTACACTTTTATAAAGTAGTTTCTTTCGCTTTGATTGGTATTGTGGTTCTTGGCTGGATTGCTTCAACAATCGGTTGGTTGACGATTAATACGTTTTCGTTTGTTGTGACGATTCTTGGAGTCATCATTCCAGTCTTTTACTTCTATTTTATGTTGCGTAGTCCTAAAATTAATTCTGATGAAAAATCAAGATTGTATGCATACATTCCATTATTTTTGGCAGCTGTTATTTTTTGGGCCATTCAAGAACAGGGAACATATGTATTATCTAAATTTGCCGATCAACGTACGGAGTTAAGTTTCCTCGGATATGAATTTAGCCCGGCACTTTTCCAATCCGTCAATCCGCTGTTTATTATTGCACTAGCACCAGTCTTTGCAAGTATCTGGATTAAGCTTGGGGATCGCCAGCCGACAACACTTCAAAAGTTTTCGTTTGGTTTAGTATTTGCCGGCTTATCCTTCATCGTCATGATGATTCCAGGTCTATTGTTCGGAACAGAAGGGTTGGTCAGTCCGCTTTGGTTAGTATTTAGTTTTCTGCTAGTTGTGATCGGTGAACTTCTTCTTTCTCCAGTCGGTTTATCGGCGACGACAAAACTGGCTCCATCTGCATTTTCGGCACAGACGATGAGTCTATGGTTTATGACAAATGCTACAGGACAAGCCGTTAATGCTCAAATCGTTAAGTTTTATGATCGTGATACGGAAGTCATGTATTTTGGTATCACAGGCTTAGTTGCAGTGTTCTTCGGATTGCTACTGCTTGTTTTTTCGAAAAAACTCCAAGTTCTCATGAAAGGAATCCGTTGATTTTATACTGATGAGGTATGGAAAATGGTCTGTTTCAATGCTTCTGGTATTGTGAGACTCAATCGAATAAAAAAAGGTACTGTACAACGTCTACTATGACAGACAGTTAAAACAATCAAACTGTCTGCTATAGTAAGGATTTTTATTTTTCGTGATGAATATTTTACTTCGAAAATAGATCAAAAAAACTCCATATTCGTACGAGGGTACTGAAAAACTTCAAAAGAAAAAAAGGCGATTGACCCGACTAACTCGGAAATCAATCGTCTTTTCTCTTGATCACGCTCAAAGAGCACGAGGTTTTTCAGTGCTCTCTATTCGTACTGGAGTTGTTTTATAGGATTTCTGTGTAAGCTGTTATTTAGTAATACTGATCTTACCTTCTACATTATATTTTTTTTTGATTTTAATTGTTTTTGTTTTTCCCGTCTTACTACGATGACCATCTGTAGTAAACCATTGATTGTATTTTTGTGTATAGTTCTTGTACACAATACGAGTCTTAAAAGTGCCTTTTTTCCCTTTTGGAATGTATTTTTCAGAATTCACCGTTATAGTTTTATCTTTACCGAAGAATCCTTCTAAAGATCCCTTAATAGAACCCCTTGAAATTTCACCTGCCCCAGTAACACTCCAGTTGGTTTTTACTTTCTCGGATACAATCATTTTCTGTGGACCGTGCATTGTCTTAGATTCGACTTCCCATGCACCGTAACTTTTTGATTTGTAAACAGGGGATGCCGCAGGAGCATAATAGAAATATGTACCTTCATTTCCACTTAATGCCTGAGTATATTTAGGTCCTACAAGTACAAGAGAAGTCGATAAAAGTAGGGTAGCGCTTAAAATCTTTGTGATTTTTTTCATCTTAAACCTCCAAATGCTTATTTTTAACTGTTTTAATATAATATTTAAGGTTTTTTTTGCAATTCAATCATTTGTACGAATATGACGTAAAGATTCTGCGAGCAGGGCGACGAGTGTTCCGAGGACGAGACCGTTCGACATCAATGTCGTGACGAGCGGAGGCAAATCGGAAGTGGCACCTTTCGGAAGAAGTAGGGCACCGATTCCGACTAGAACCGGTAAGCCGACCGTAATCATGGCGGTCTGGCGATTCAATTCCCGCGAAGCTTCCGTGACCCCGATAATCGCCATTCCGGCGACGATTGGAGCAACCATTGCGTATCCGACAGCGACCGGAATCTTTGCAATCAGTCCGACGAACGGAGTGACGACGCTGAGGAACAGACAAATGGCATTGGCAATCGCAAAGGCCTTCCGATCCGTATTATCGGTTGAAGCGATGAAACCGGCTGTCCCGGAAATCGCAACGGGACCGACCGTTCCGAACATTCCCGCGAAAATTTGCCCGATTCCGGCTGTGACGCCGGCTGTCGCGACTTGTCCCTTCACTTGCTCACCACGTTTTGCACTGATGATTCGTTCAATGACTTTGATGTTCGCCAAGACGTTTGTCATCAGCAACAATGAGATGATCAGTGCTGTCGGGAGTAAGCTCCAGTCGAGTTGAATACCACCGAACGGCATCAAATCAGGGAAGGTAAAGAACGGACCGTCGAACGTCGGCATTTCGGCACGACCAATCAAAGCAAACATGCTCCAACCAACGAGCAGGGTGATCAATAACGCATACTGACGCAACCGATCGCTACGTTCTAAATAAAGTGAGATGATGACGGTTAAGACAGAAATGACGGCAGGAAGCACCTGAATCTTTCCGTCTTCGATATTGAGCAATCCTTTCATGACCGAACCGGATAATTGAGCCGATAACAGTAACATATAAACACCGATGACTTGTGGTGTGAACAGAGGAACGAGTCGACGAAGCACCCCGGTCAGGGTGAGAATGATACAGATGATCCCGCTTAAGATGAGAAGAAAACCTAACGACTGTAACGTGTTGGAGTAACTGCCGTATAAGGTGATTCCGATGGAAGAATAAAGCGCGAATACTCCCCACCAAATACCGGCAGGGCCTTCCATGATCGGCAGACGGTGGCCGAATAACACTTGAATGAGACTTAAAATCGCAAAAACGAATAAACAACGTGAGAGGAAAGCGAGGGTATCTGCACTTGATAGTTCAAATGAGGCAGCAATCGCGAGTGGCGGGGCAATGTTAGTACAAATAATAAACAAAAACCACTGAATCGTGGAGACAACAGTACGTGGCAAAACAAATGATTCCCCTTTCGAATAACGGATGCTTTTTTAATCTTAAACCAAATATTGAAAAAGAGATAGATACGCTTACATTAACTGAAAATTCAAAACACTACTTTCATATGTGATTTTGCACACTATATTGGGTATCATAAAAGAGGAGGGATGAATATGAAAAGATGGTTAAAACGAATCAGCATCAGTCTACTGATTCTGGTAGGGATCTTAGTTGCAGCATTCATGATTTGGGCTCAATTTGATTACAATCCAACAAAAGAAGCAAAACAGTATTTCGGTGAACCGGTCGGACAAGGTTATCAGTTCGGAGACGACACGAGTGAAACGGGCTTCATTTTTTATCAAGGGGCCAAAGTGGATCCCGCTGCATACAGCTATTTCGGTCACCAATTGGCACAAGAAGGATATTATGTCGCCCTGCCGAAACTGCCGTTTAATATTGCGCTGCTGGACTCTAAAAAGGGATTATCGATCATCGAAGAGCATCCAAAAATCAAGCAGTGGTATTTGATTGGTCATTCGTTAGGCGGAAGCGCCGCTTCAACGATTTTGGAAGACAGTCCGAAAATCAAAGGCATGATTTTTTTAGCTTCTTATCCGATTGATATAATCGATACTCCGTCGCTAACCGTCTACGGTGGAAGGGACGGGGTTTTACCGGTCGAGGATATTGAGGACAGTAAACAGGATGTCCGTTCTGATGCAGTGTTTCATCTGATCCAGGATGGAAACCATGCTAACTTCGGGATGTACGGCAAACAAAAAGGGGACAATGACAGTCCGTTGACGCCAAAAGAACAACAGGATGAAACGTTGAAGGTGATCCGGGAATTCGTATCTGCACAGTAAAAAAAGACCCGCTCTTCTGTCTGATTGGACAGGGGAGCGGGTTTGATGTCTTCTCATATATGTTACGTCAACCGTCGTGAAACCTCGTCAAGCGTTGGCAAAGCAACCATCGCGCCTTTGACCGAAGCGGCTAAACCTCCGGAAATCGCAGCAAAGCGGCCGATATCCTGTAATTCGTTTTCATCCCAGTCAAACGAAAACGAGCGGATGGCACATTGATGGAGGAGACCGGACATGAACGCGTCACCTGCTCCCGTCGTATCAATCGCATCGACAGAAATCGCTTGAATCTCTGCCATCGAGCGGTCGGTATAAATCAGAGAACCTTCCGCGCCACGCGTTACAGCCAGTAACCGAATCGGATATTCTGCGAGTAGTTCGGCAGCCCCTTCATCCAAATTCGTCTGGCCGGTTAAAAAGGTCAGTTCTTCCTCCGCCAGTTTCACGATTTGAGCATCCGGTAAGACGGACCGAATCGTGGAACGGGCAGCATCTAAATCAGACCATAACGATTCACGTAAATTCGGGTCGTAAGAGATCGGGACATTATTGGCTTTCGCCACTTCAATCGCCCGCCGTGTCGCTTCGACCGCATCTCCGGAAATCAAGGAGATTGATCCGATATGCAAGAGGTCCGCCTCGGCGAGTGAATCCGGAATGTCTTTTTCATGAAAACTCATGTCCGCACGATAACTGTTGATGAACTCGAATGACCGGTCACCGTCGGCTGCATTCGTAACGAGGACAAGGCCGGTCTTATATGTCGGATCAAAAACAAGATGATTCGTCTTAACACCGTAATGATGAAGTGTATCCTTTAAAAAGTGTCCCATCGAATCGTCACCGACGGAACCAAGGAAATAACTGTCGGCGCCGAGCCGTGCTAATCCAACGGCGACATTGGCCGGTGCACCACCCGGATTTTTTTGGAATGTTACATTATCGGCATCGAGCGGTATTAAATCGATCAATGCTTCACCAAGACTATAAATTTTCATAGGAGGTACCCCTTTCAAAATCTGGCCGAATCCGTTCCACGTGAAGAGCCATATAGCCGACTTCGGATTGCGGCACAGTCGTCTGTAATTCTTGTTCCAACCAGGACGCCATGTTTTCCGCACAACGGAAAGCGTCCGTATAACGGGTTTGAACAGCGGATAAGATGACGTCATCCATGTCATGTAACGTTTGCCCTTGTTCGATCCGGGCTAAGACGAGTTTCATATGGGTGAAGAACCGGTAATAGGTCATCGAGGTCGTTTCAATCGTTTGACCGAAAAAGGCTTCGATTTGTTCACGCAACTCATTTAATAACGTAGCCGTCTGGAGGGCGGTTGCCATATTAGGATGTCGTTGTCGTGCATTATACAAGTGAAGGGCGATGTTCGCAGCTTCTTCTTTCGGTAATAAAACGGCTAACTGTTGTTCAATATGGGCGACTGCCCATTCTCCAATCTGATATTCCGCTGTATACAGTAACCGGATTTCTTCCGCCAAGCGATTATGGACGACCAGTTGTTCACGGGCAAGCCGGACGGCGTGGGCGAGGTGATCGGTCAGACTGACATGAATGTAGTCATGAAAAGGTGTTTTCAGTTCGCCTTCTGCATAAGAAATGATCTGTTCCGACAAATCGATGATATCCAGTGGAGTCGTCGTCAGGATTTCCTTGAACTGTTCGGCATTTTCAAAAGACGGGATGAACATTTTTTCAATTTTCGTCGGATCAACAGGATCCTTCTTTTTTTTACCAAAAGCAATGCCGGGTCCCATGATGATCCGTTCCTGACCTTGTTCTTTTGTGACGATGGCGTTATTGTTGAGTACTTTATGAATGATCAGTCTGACTACCTCCTTTCTACTTCCATTATACGGTTTATCGGCAATCTAGGAAAACTGACAAATGCGACCCGAAGAGGATTCTCAAGGGGTCGCATCGTTTAATTAAGCAGCCAAATCCGTCTGTTTTTGTTTTCGTGCATCGAGACGCATCAAGATGACGGTAGCGACGAAGGCCGTTGCGACAGCAATTGCGAAACCAACCAAATAGTTGATCAAGTTGGAGGTGCCGAGCGGAGCGACGATGGCAATCATCGGAATACCGGTTAATCCGTAAGCGTTCGCTGCGACTTGTGTCAAGACGACATATCCGCCGCCAATCGCGCCACCAATCGCACCACCGATAAACGGTTTACCGAGTCGAAGGTTGACCCCGTAGATGACAGGTTCCGTAATCCCGAGAAATGCGGAAAAAGCAGACGGGAGAGCGAGTGCTTTGAGTTTGACGTTTTTCGTCATGAAGTAAACGGCAAGTCCTGCTCCGCCTTGGGCGACGTTTGCCATAGACCAGATAGGAAGTAAGAAGTTTTTACCGATACTCTTATCGGCAAGTAATCCCGCTTCAATCGCATGGAAACTGTGGTGCATTCCTGTGATGACGATTGTCGAGTACAGACCACCGAATAAGAGACCGGCGACGACCGAGAACTGCTCATAGAAGAAGACAAGAACAAACGAGATTCCCTTACCGAGCAACGTGCCGATTGGACCGATGACGATGAGTGCGAGGAAGCCTGTCACGAGAATCGTCACGAACGGTGTGACGAGGAGATCAAGTGTTTCTGGTGTCCGTTTACGGACTTCTTGTTCAATCTTAGCCATGACCCAAACTGTCAGAAGAACCGGGAAAACCGTTCCCTGATAGCCGATCAATTCAATGTTCATGCCGAGGAAATGCATCACTTCCGGTTCACTGTTTCCGAGTGTCCACGGATTTAATAACGATGGATGGGTCATGATTCCACCGATGACGGCACCGAGGTACGGATTCGCACCGAATTCACGGGCAGCCGAGAAACCGATCAGAATCGGTAAGATGATGAAAGCGGAAGACGAGAACATATCGAGCAACTGGACGATTGGCGAATCACCGCTGACCCAGCCGAATGCCTTGATCATTCCGAGCAGTCCCATTAACAGACCGGCAGCGACGATAGCCGGAATCAGCGGTACGAAGACGTTTGATAATGAGCGGGCAAGACGGGCAAACGGATTCAATTTTTGCGAAGCTGCTTTTTTGACATCAAGCTGTTCTTCTCCGTCCGGCCTTACACCAGCGAGTGGGGCGAATTCAGCGAAGACCTTGTTGACAGTACCTGTTCCGAAGATGATTTGATACTGACCTGAACTTGAGAATGCACCACTGACACCGTCCAAGTCTTCGAGAGCAGGCTGATTCACTTTGGATTCGTCATGCAGGACGAGGCGGAGCCGTGTTGCACAATGGGCGGCCGTAATGATGTTTTCCCGGCCTCCGACGAGTTCGAGGACATGTGCTGCAGTTTGTTTGTAATCCATCTTGAGTTCCTCCTTTAGGAAAGGTGTGCAGTTGCAACAAGCCACAAAAAAAGGCAAGACCGAACAGCATCTCCACGAACGAGATGCTGAATCGGTCTTGCCAGCCGTACTGTCACAATCCGCACTATTTGCTTGTTGCCCTCATCATAAGGAGAAAAGAAAGCGTTGTCAACCGTTAAATGGGTTCTTTTTGAATCGAGATATCGACTTCGACACCAAAGTGGTCAGAAACAACCGGTGCGAACACCCCGTCAAAGACGACTCCGACGCGATCGACGTCGATTTTTCGGTTCGATAAGACCAGGTCGAGACGTAATCCTTGTTGATTTTCTTCCCACCCGTCAATTTTGCCTTCGACCGTTTCAATACCAACAGTCTCTTGAGCCAACAAAAAGACGTCGTGGAGGCCGCGTTGTATCATATGGTCATAGCCGGCCTCACGTTCCAATGCATCATTGTTGAAGTCGCCTAAGAACATCGTCCATTCAAGAGGGTCCATTCGGGCAATCAAATGATCGAACTGTTCACTGAACGGCTCATCCGCATCTTCCCACCAACCGAGGTGACAGGAATTAAACGTGATTTGTGTCCCGTCGATATCGATGGTTGCCCGGACGATTTTGCGGGACTTCCAGTCCATCGTGTCCTGACTTCTGCTGACGTAATAACTGTCTGATTTTAAGATGGGGTGTTTCGTCAAAAGAGCGAGACCTTCCTCATACGCATCATATCCGATATGCGAGAAGTCCCAGACGAACGAATAGTCGAAACCTTGTTTCGCCAAGGCTTGTTGAATCAAGTAAACAAAATTATCTTCACGGATGTTGTCATAAAGGATCGGAGTATCCATCAATTGACTCACTTCCTGTAAAGCAATGACATCATAATCCTGTTGGATGATTTGTGTAACGATTTGATCGAGTTTATCGAGTTGATTGGTTTCCTGCCAAGAATGGCAATTGAGCGTAAGTAATCGCATCTGTTGATCCTCCTGTTTTTCAATAAAGAAAGGTGAAACTCAAGGAGAGCTTCACCTTTTCTTATTTACCCTAAATCATCTGGTTTATGCGCCGATTCGATCTTGGATATCTGATTTCAAGACATCCGCTTTAGGACCGTAAATAGCTTGCACGCCATTATTTTTTAGGATTAATCCAAGTGCACCATTGGATTTCCAATCAGATTCCGGTGCGACAAGACTTGGATCTTTGACCGTGACGCGCAGGCGTGTCATACAGGCATCGACTTCCTCGATGTTTGCTTGACCCCCTAATAATCCGATGATGCGTGAGGCTTGTGATTGATCGTTTGTTGCAGCCGCTTCGTTCGTAGCTTGAGTGTTATCTGAAACGACGACATCATCCAAGTAGTTTCCGTTACGGCCAGGTGTTGCATAGTTGAACTTTTTAATAACGAAACGGAATGTAAAGAAGTTCAAGAAGAAGAAGAACACACAAACACCGATGAAGCGGATCAAGTCACCGATCAGTCCCGCTTTTGCAATCAGCGGAATCCGTGTCAACAATTCAATCGCTCCGAACGCATGGATCCGGAGATGCATGACGTCAGCCAAAGCAAATGCAACACCTGTTAAGACAGCATAGACAACGTAAAGGACAGGTGCGATGAACATGAACATGAATTCGATCGGCTCCGTGACACCTGTTAAGAAAACGGCAAGACCGGCAGATAGGAAGACCGGTTTATAAGCTTTCTTTTTGTCTTCATCAACCGACATGTACATGGCAACAGCAACACCGATTAAAGAAGCCAGGGAAGTAACGACTTGTCCTTCTTTAAAACGTGCCGGGACGACACTGTTGATCAAATCGTTGTATCCTTGTGTGTTACCTGCTTGTTTTAAGTTAACGAGATCGGTAATCCAGGCGAGCCATAACGGATCTTGACCTGCGACCGTCGAACCTTGCGCTGCCCCCGTTAAAATTTTATACGTTCCACCGAGTTCCGTGTAGTTCATCGGAACCGTCAGCATGTGGTGAAGACCAAACGGTAAGAGCAGACGTTCCAGTGTTCCGTAAACGAATGGAGCAAGGATCGGTGCCGTATCGCGTGACGTCGCGATCCAGCGTCCGAAGTCATTCAATAATCCTTGGACGAATGGCCAAACGAGTGATAAAACAAACGCTGCAACGACGGATCCACCGATGACGACGAATGGAACGAATCGTTTACCGTTAAAGAATGCAAGTGCATCAGGCAACTTGCTGAAGTTATAAAATTTATTGAAGAGTACAGCTCCAAGGAAACCGGAAATGATTCCGACGAATACGCCCATGTTAAGCGCCGGAGCACCAAGGACAGAAGTGAAATAATCTTTTACAATTAAATCAGAACCAAGTAAAGACGTGACGGTTGCTTTTGGATCGGCAAGCATCGTCGAGTTGACACCGAAGATAGCACCGGTAACACGGTTGACTAAGATAAAGGCAAGTAAGGCAGCAAATGCTCCGCCGGCCCGTTCTTTTGCCCACGATCCACCGATCGCAACGGCGAACAAGACATGCAGGTTAGTAATGATGGCCCAACCTAAATCTTCAACAATTCTTGCAACCGTTTGCATAAACACGATGTCGCCACCGTACATTCCGATCAACTTCCCGATCGAGATCATGATTCCGGCAGCTGGCATGACTGCGATGACTACCATTAAAGCTTTTCCTAGCTTTTGCCAGAAATCAAATGAAATCTTGTTTTTCATGTGGTTTCACTCCTCTATGTATCTGTTATCTGTGTAATTAGTGCAAAAAATGTAAGCGATTAATGCAACCGCTTGCACCTAGAATTGTAAGCGATAACTTTTTAAAAAGCTAGTTCTTTTTTATGATTTTTTTGAAATTATATTTTAGAAAATGAATATTATGAACAGGAGGAGTGTTGAAAAATGAAAATCGGGAATAAGTTAACAGGAAAGAAAGCGGAGCGTCATGTGCTTAGAAAAAGGAGACGAAATCATGAGTGAATCGATCATTCCTCTCACGAACTATGGAGAACGAATTCGAATGTTATGGAACCGACAGGGCATGGAGCTCGAACAACTCGCGGAACTGACGGAAACGACACCTGAAATGATGAATCGGATTGAAAAAAGCCTGGCATATCCATCCTTTTCGATGATCGAACGGTTGGCAAAGGTGTTAGGTGTTCCGTACGAACATTTACTTCGGGATATCTGGCCGGCGCAAATGATTTTTCAACAAGAGGAAGATCAAAAAATCATTGATTTGCCTTCGAGTTAACGATAGAAAAAAAGGGCTGACTCAAAAGTCAGTCCTTACAAAGAAAAGGATGGCAGATTCTAATTCTGCCGCCCTTTTCTCGTTTAAACAGGAATCACTCGTTTCACGCAACTCCTACAGGAAAAAGCGCATTTTTGTGCTGTCAGAGACAAACAAGACCCGCTTTCCTGCCTGAATGAGGCAGGAAAACTGGCTTGTGTCTCGCCTGAGGAAAGGGCGTGAAAAGACGAGAGATTCCTTTTTGAGTCAGCCTCTTTTACTGTATTATCGATTATCGATGGTTTCGGGATATAAATCATGATTAAACAGACGGTGCTCTGCCATCTGTTCATATTTCGTACCCGGTTTACCGTAGTTGTAGTATGGATCAATTGAAATCCCGCCGCGTGGTGTGAATTTTCCCCATACTTCGAGGTAACGGGGTTTCATCAGTTTGACAAGATCCTTCCCGATAACGTTGATGCAGTTTTCATGGAAGTCACCATGATTACGGAAACTGAAAAGGTACAGCTTCAACGATTTTGATTCGACCAGCTTCTCGTCCGGGATGTAAGAGATGTAGATGGTCGCAAAATCCGGTTGATTCGTAATCGGACAAAGGCTCGTAAATTCAGGTGCATTGAATTTTACGAAGTAATCATTTTCCGGGTGACGGTTCGGGAAGGCTTCAAGCACTTCCGGTTGATATTCAAAAATATACGGAACAGACTTTTGACCAAGTAAGGACAAATCGTTTAAATCTTCTGGACGCATAATTAATCTCCTTAAACGCCGCGATCGTTTGCGAAAACGAGGGCATGTAGTTGTGGAAGAACCCGTGCATGATTAAATCGTTCGTCAGTTGCGACGCGTTCCCATAAAGTTTTTAAGCCGGATAACATCCGCGGTGCAATCGTACCTTCTTCCGCAGGATCAGGATTACCGAGTGACAGATATAAGGTTTTTAAGGCGTAGCGTTCTGAAATGGCAGCAGCAAAGTCAAGATCCGCCTCATCAAAGATGACGATTTTAACGGCGCGTTGCTGTTCAGGCAATCGTTTGAAAAAGACATCAAGGCGGTCATAATCAACGGTCATGCCACTCGACGGCGGTTTCGGACTGATCGTGACGTCTTCGATATCGAGCACCCAGTTTTGCCAGTAAGAACCTTGTGTTTCGACCGACATCGTGATGCCACGGCTCTTCAGTGCGTCGACGAGTGTCCCGATCGATGCGTGTAACAAAGGGTTACCGCCGGAAATCGTGACATGACCATACGAACCGAGGGCATCGAGTTGCGTCAGGATTTCTTCTGCTGTCAGCAAATCCGGTTTTTCCGATCCGTCCCAAGTGAAGGCCGAGTCACACCAGGCACAGGAATAATCACAGCCACCCGTCCGGACGAACATCGTTTTTTGACCGATCGAGCGTCCTTCACCTTGAAAGGTTGGACCAAAGATTTCAAGAACAGGAATCTTCGGTATTTTCTTCAGTTGACTCATGACTCGAGCATCCATTCCCGGCGGACTTCTGCAAAAGCAGTCGGTGTTTCATACAGTTTAACGAACTCGACACGCAGACCGCGTTCATCCGGCAGATGTTTACCGAGTGTTTCAAAAATCCAGGCCGACATGTTTTCAGCCGTTGTATTCATGTAAGGAAGCGACTCATTCAAGTAACGGTGATCGAGTAACGGTTCGAGATGCTCTTTGAAAATTTTCTTCAAATCGCCAAAGTCTAGTGTCATACCGCGGTGATCAAGGAATCCGCTGATGCCGAGATCCACGTGATACGTATGGCCGTGCAGGGCGCGGCACTTGCCATCATAGTCATACAGGTGATGGGCTGCGTCAAACGTCAATTTTTTGACGATCATGACACGTGATTTTGTATAAATAAGCGAGTCGCCGGTCGGGCGCTCGACTGTTTCGGGTGCTTCATAGTTGAATTTCATGTGTGTTGGACCTCCTCGATGTAGGCATCTAAGCCTTTTTTCCGTAATTCACAAGCAGGGCAATCGCCACAGCCGTCTCCAATGATTCCGTTGTAACACGTTAATGTCCGTTCGCGGACAAATTCAAACGCGCCGAGCGAATCAGCTAATGCCCATGTCTCTTTTTTGTCGAGCCACATGAGCGGAGTATGAATCACGAATGGATAGTCCATCGCGAGGTTAAGCGTCACATTCAGTGACTTGATGAAGGAATCACGGCAATCGGGATAACCGGAAAAGTCTGTTTCGCATACACCGGTAATGATATGGCGGATGCCACGTCCTTTAGCGAGGACGGCTGCGAAGGACAGAAACAGGTGATTTCGGCCATCTACAAAGGTAGAAGGAAGCCCGTCTTCGTTTGTCGTGATCGATTGTGAGTGGTCAGTCAGAGAATTGCTTGTCAATTGACTGAGGAGTGAGAGATCGAGCTCGTGATGTTTCACACCGAGTTCAGATGCGATTTCGCGAGCGACATCGAGTTCTGCGGCATGACGTTGCCCGTAGTTGAAGGTAACGACTTCAACTTCTGAATAGTCGGCAAGTGCCTGAAACAGGCAGGTCGTCGAATCTTGACCGCCACTGAAGACGACAAGAGCACGTTCATTTTTCATTGGATACACTTCCATTCCTAGTTTTTGTGACGGAGGAGGTTACGAACTCCGGAGACACAGTCTCAACTATTCACACTAGCAGAAGGTGACTCAAAAGTCGACTGACAATCGAGGATTTTGTAAGACAAAAAAAACACCCTTGAACGAAAGGACGTCCAGGGGTGCGGAAATTATAACGGATAGTGGTAATAGCGTTCTTTGACGAGCAAATCACGGATGTTCGAGTCTTCTGAGATGACTTTCATCAAGCCGCCTGTTTGTGATGCATGCGCTTGAAGGGCATCGATTTTTTGATCGGTATAGGCACTGACATCATGGATGAACGTTCCTTCACCGAGTTCGTCACGTGTATTGTTAGCGAAGGCAACCGCTAAAAATTCAGGACGCTGACTTTCGTCAATCGCACGAAGTGCCCGGACGACGGCACGTGCTGTCGCTTCGTGATCCGGATGGACAGCATATCCCGGATAAAACGAAATGACCCGTGTCGGTTGCGTTTTCGTAATCAATTGTCCGATTCGTTCAGCAAGCATCACTTCGTCTTCGAATTCGACCGTTTTGTCGCGGAGTCCCCACATTTGTAAATCGGAAATCTTCATTTTTTCAGATGCGGCAATCAGTTCGTGTTTGCGGATCGTCGCGAGCTGTTCGCGGTTCGTAAAGACAGGACGCCCCATGTTGCGTCCCATTTCACCGAGTGTCAGGCAGGCATATGTGACGGGTCCGCGGTTCTCTGCATGTTCGATAATCGTTCCAGCCGAGCTGAACGCTTCATCATCCGGGTGAGGGAAGATGACGAGGAGATGATCTTGTTCATTGTAAGCCATTATTCTACCTCCTCTGCGCCTTGCGCGAATGGAGTCGGACTGAGTTCGAAGGCAATCGCAAGGCGTCCTTCCATGTCGTGTCCGGCAATCAACAGTTGATCGCCTGCAAATTCATAATCCGTTAAGCCTTCACCGTACAACCAGCCGTGGGAGAGTTTCAGTCCGATCCGGTACGGACCGTTTCCGGTAATCAGACCACGTTCGTACGTAATCTCGGCGTTGCGGAAAAACATGCCGGCACTGTGGAACGTCGGATCCTGGTGGGTCGCGTACGCCCCGTTCGTCGTTTCGACGTGGACATAAAGTGGTGTATTGGCATGCTTGTCGATATAGTCTTGTACAGCGGTTAAATCAAGTGCTTGCATGATGAATCCCCTTTCCTATACAGAAAGAAGTCCGCGATCAGTGCGCGGACTTCTTGAGCGATTAAGACGTTACTGTTCGGTGAGCAGCATGGTCAGTCGGGCCGACATATTCATTCAGGCGGAATGAATGACGAATCGCAGAAGTGATAAACGATTTCGCTGTACGGACCGCTTGCTCCACAGAAGCTCCTTTTGCGAGTTCAGCTGTAATTGCAGCAGAGTAGGTGCATCCTGCTCCGTGCGTATACGGTGTCTCAATACGCTCGTCCTCAATTAGGATAAACTCTTTTCCGTCATAAAGCACGTCAACTGCTCGTGGGTGGTCAATCTTACTGCCACCTTTGACAAGAACGTATTGCGCGCCTTTTTCATGGATCCGTGCAGCTGCGAGCTTCATTTCATCGATGGTCGAAGGTGTTTTTCCAAGACCGGACAATTGACCTGCTTCAAAAACATTAGGGGTCACGACCGTTGCGAGCGGTGTCAAGACATCGCGTAAAGCATTCGCGGTATCGGGATTCAGAACTTCATCTTCACCTTTACACACCATGACCGGATCGATGACGACGTTTTTGACACCAGATGACTTGATTTTTTCAGCAACGACTTCAATGATTTCGACAGTCGGGAGCATACCCGTCTTCATCGCATCTACACCAATTCCTCCAAGGACCGTATGGATTTGTGTCCGGACGAGTTCGGCATCGATTGGGTAAACCGCATGGTGCCAAGAATGATCGGGATCTTGAGCGACGATGACCGTCAGTGCGTTCATCCCGTAGACTTCAAGTTCCTGGAACGTCTTCAAATCAGCTTGAATACCAGCACCGCCACTCGTGTCAGAGCCGGCAATCGTTAACGCTTTACGTTTTGTCATGTGGAATTCCTCCTAAATAAAATAAGCATATCTTCTTGCCATCAATCATAGCGAATTCTAGTCCAAGCGACAACTGCAGGGGCTCAATTGAGACAGAAAATCCCCACCTAGCTGACTAGATGGGGAATAAGATCATTTAATGAATAGGAAATCTAAGATGTAGTAGATGAGCGCCGCCACGGCCATTGAAATCGGCAATGTGATGACCCATGTAATCAACATCCGTTGTGCTGTTCCCCATTTAACACCTTTTTTCCGGTGTGATGTACCTACACCGAGAATGGCAGAAGAAATAACGTGTGTCGTTGAAACCGGTAAGTGAATGGCTGTCGCACCAAAGATGATGGCAGCAGACGTCAAGTCAGCCGCAACCCCGTTGACCGGACGGATTTTCATGATCTGTCCACCAACGGTCTTGATGATCCGCCATCCACCGACGGATGTACCTAGACCCATTGCGACCGCACACGATAGTTTAACCCAAAGTGCGACTTCGTGATCGGTTTGGAAACCGGAAGAGATGAGGGCAAGCGTGATGATACCCATCGCTTTTTGTGCATCATTCGTTCCGTGTGTATACGATTGAAGTGCGGCTGTTGCAATTTGCATATGACGGAAACGACGATTCGTCTTCGCCAAGTTTCCTTTTTTGAAAACTACTTTAAAGATTCCATAGACGATAAATCCAAGCGTGAAGGCAAGAATCGGTGAAATGATCAGTGCCTGAACGATTTTTAGAATCCCTTTAGCTTCAATTCCGCCAAAGCCGACAGATGCGATAGCAGCACCGGCGATTGAACCGATCAGCGTGTGCGAAGAACTCGACGGAATACCGAAGTACCACGTTAAGAGGTTCCAAGCGATAGCAGAGAGTAAAGCAGCGATGACGACATAACTTCCGTGCTCAAGCGTCGACGGATCGACGATATCGCTGGAAATTGTTTTAGCAACGCCAGTAAACGTGATTGCACCTAAAAAATTCATCGTCGCGGCAAGAATGATGGCGTGACGTGGTTTCAAAGCACGAGTCGACACCGAAGTCGCAATCGAGTTCGCTGTATCGTGGAAACCATTAATGAAGTCGAAGCTAAGTGCGAGAATGACGATTATGGCGGTGATGATAAAAAGACTATCCATCTCGTTAGCTCCTCACTTATGCGTTTTTCATGATGATCGTTTCAATGACGTTTGCTGCATCTTGGCAGTAATCGGCGATTGATTCGAGCGATTCATAAATTTCTTTGTATTGAATGATTTTGATTGGATCTGTTTCTGTTGCGAACAATGCTTTGATTGATTTACGACGCAAGTTATCGCAGATGGTTTCCTGCTCTTTCACTTTGATGACGTGTTCACGCATCGGTTGGAGTTTACGTGCTACTAACAAATCCATTGATAAAGCGAGCTCGTTGACGGCAATGTGGATTTCATCCACGAAACGAATCATATGCTCGTCTGCTTGTATGATATTGTAAATTTCGAAGATAGCTGAACACTCTTCAAAACCATCGAGGACATCGTCAAGTGAATTAGCAAGTGCTAATAAATCTTCACGGTCGATTGGTGTGATGAACGCGTTGTTTAAATCGATGATCAATTGATGCATCAAATCATCACCAGCTGTTTCAAAATCTTTTACTTTATGGGCGAATTCTTTGACATCGGCAATACCATTGATTTTAAAGTCGACGAAAAATTGTGACGTTTGTTGCAGGTGTCCTGCAATCTCAGATAATTTAACCGCGAATGGATCTTGTTTTTTACTGAACATTTCTTCTGCCTCCATATTAAGAACAAGAATAGAATAGTGAAGTGACTTCACGAGTTCGATTGTATCAGACGCTATTGTAAAAGAATACAACTATGTCCCGTCTTTACGAAATCTTAATAAATCTTAATACTAAGGTGATTGTTGATTTAATAAAGAATTAAAAATTGCAAAGATAAGATGGAATTGCTTCTTAATCTTGAGGAAATTTGTGTTTTCTCTTGGCTCCTGTAAGGGAATAGAAGAAAAGCAGGAGAAGGAAGAGCGGAAGCGAATAAGAAATTAAGTTAGAACGTCATGTAAATCAGGTATAATCATGTTAAAGGAAAGAGGAGGACGTTTTGTATGCTCGTTCAAAGTTTGTGTATTCCGAAACACCAGTGTGTCAAGATTTTAGAAACCGCTACGATTCGAGAAGCGTTGCAGACGCTAGAAGAAACAGGATATCGTTGTGTCCCGGTTCTTGATCAGACCGGTCAATTGTTCAAAGGGAACATTTATAAGATGCATATTTACCGTCACGGGATGAACGGTGGTAGTTTAGATGATAACGTCATGACGTTAATCAAAAACACGACGAAGTTCATTTACACAGGCAGTAACTTCTTTGAAGTCTTTTTCTCAATCAAAGAATTGCCTTACATCGCAGTCTTGAATGATGATGGACAGTTCTTCGGCATCTTACCACACGGAAAGATGCTTGGTATGCTCGAAGAAGCATGGAATCGTGATTCAGGCAGCTATATCTTAACGGTTGCACTCAGTGAACAAAAAGGTGCCCTTGAAAAGATTGCTAAAATCGTCAATAAGTACTCAACAGTTGCGAGTTTGATGACACTTGATGCGAAAAGCAGTGTCATGCGCCGGGTCTTGATCACATTACCGACTGACTGTGATGAGAAAACGAAAAAGAAAATCGTCAAGAAATTAAATGAAAAAGGACTCCGTGTCGTTGCTGTGGAAGACTTGGCAGTTCGTGTATAATGACTAGGAAATCTGAAGGGACCAGTAAGTGGTCCTTTTTTTGTTGGGAGGAATAACAATGAAAATTTTAATGGTAGGGGCAGGTTCGATGAGCGAGTCCTTAGTCAAAGGATGGCTTGATTCGGGTATCTCCCCTCAAACGATCACGATGACCAATCGAACAGACCGGACACGTCTGTTTGCTTTGGCGGAGCAGTACGGTGTTCGGACGACGGCCGAGGAACAGGTCGAACAATTTGATGTCGTTGTTTTAGCCATGCAGCCGGACGGAGTTCTCGACTACATCAAACAAAAGACTTGGACGGACCAACTGGTAGTGTCCGTCGCCGCGCATATTACACCGGCAGACATCGAGGCACACGTTTCATGTGGTGCTGTCTGTGCGATGCCGAATACACCTGTCGCATTTCGGACAGGGATGACGGGACTTTGGTTTGGTGACCTTATCTCGGATCAGAAAAGACAACAAGCGACGACATTGTTTGAACGAGTGGGTCAGACGGTTGAAACGAATGCGACAACGATGCCTTATTTGATGGCTGCAGCAGGATGCAGTCCGGCTTTCTTCTATGAAATCGTCGGCGCGATGACACCTGTTTTAACGAAAGCGGGTTTTGATGCTTCTTCTGCCCGGCGGATCATTGCGCAGGCTATGAAAGGATCGGCGGAACTGCTGTTACACGAAGAACGTCCGACAGCGGAACTGATTGATGATGTAGCGGCTCCGGGTGGTCCGACGGATCGAGGAGTCCGTGTTCTGCGTGAACATCACTTAGCACAAGCGATATATGCTGCTTTGATGGAAAGTGCGCGGGAAGATCACTAAAGATTACTTGAAACGTCTACCGGTTCTCGATTCGAAGAGTACGGGTAGACGTTTTTTTTCATGTTCGGCTCATATAATACGAAGCGTTTCACGTGAAACATTGATTTAATCTTGCAAAGCGGGACAGAACTTCGTATATTTAAAAAAGAAACCGTCCAGACGGTACAGTAAAATGGAAAGGAGAAAGATGATGGTCAGTATAAAAGCGTTAGAAACGCGACGTCGAATCACGGATGCAACTGTTCAAGTCATGCTGACTCAAGGGTTTCCACAACTGACACTTGAAGAAGTGGCGAAACAGGCGAATGTCTCCAAAGGCGGATTGTTGTATCATTTTTCTTCCAAAGAAGAATTATTGATGGGTGTGATTGAAGAACAGGAACGGCGTCAGTTTCAGCAATATCAGACGTACCGGGAAGAGGGATTTGGTCCAATGGAAGCATTCGTCCTGCTGCAAGCAAGACGGGATGAAGAATTTTGCCTCGACATCGATACGGTATTGTTCTTATTGTCCTTATTAAAGGAAAATGCGGCTTTTGTGGAAGAACGAAAAAAACAGGTTCATCAGTTTTTTGATCAATTGATGGAACAGGCAGATCCTGTAGACGCGATGATGATTCGTTTTACATTGGACGGCTTGAAAATGTCGGAACATTTTCAGTTCGGTCAACCTGCACCTGACGTACGGCAGGCCTTGATTGAACGGTTATTGAAACAAGCACGCAAGATTGATCAAGCATCAAAATAACAAGATGGAATCGAAAAAGAAGAGAGAGAAGGCGGATTTTTACCATGAAGCGTATCATTCAATTTTCAGTCAATAATAAGTTTGCCCTTTGGTTACTGACGATTATCATCACAGTCGCCGGAATTTATGCCGGAACGACGATGAAACTCGAGACGTTGCCGGATATCACGACACCAACCGTGTCCGTGACGACGATTTATCCAGGAGCAACACCGGAACAAGTACTCGATGAGGTCAGCCGTGAACTTGAAAGTAAGGTCGAGAACCTTGGCGGAGTCGAAACCGTCCGCTCGTCCTCTTTCCAAAATGCCTCAAATTTACAAATCGACTACAGCTTCAGTACAGACATGGACGAAGCGGAACAAAAAGTCAAAGAAGCACTGGCCAATGTTGAATTGCCGGAAGGAGCACAGGAACCTCAGGTTTCCCGAATCTCCTTTGATGCCTTCCCGGTCATCGGATTTGCCGTATCGGACGAAAAACGTTCATTATCCGACTTGACGAAACTGGTCGAAAACGAACTTCAACCAAAACTCGAAGGAATCGAAGGCGCACAGACGGTTCAAATTGCCGGTCAGGAAATCCGTCGAATCGAGATTCAATTTGATGAAAAGAAATTACAACAGTACGGATTGACGGAAGAGAACGTCAAACAACTGATTCAAGCGAATGATTCCCGCTTGGCACTTGGGTTATATGAACTAGGTGATAAAGAACAGGCCGTTGTCCTCGATGGAAAGGCAACGACAGTCACTGAACTGAAGAATCTCCGTTTGCCGTACACACCACAAGCAGCAACAGAGTCACCTGAAGCCAGTGCCGGACAAGGACAGACGCAAGCACCTGCACAATCGGCGCCGACAGATGCGGCTCCGGCACAAGCAGCGAGTCCGGCTGCGGCGGCACCAACGCAAGTCCCGACCGTTAAATTATCGCAATTAGCGACGATTGAAGACAAAGGAATCGAAGAATCGATTTCCCGGTCAAACGGGGAACGTTCGATTGGCGTCCAGGTGACGAAGTCACAAGATGCAAATACGGTCGAAGTCGTCAATGCGGTCAAAGAGACGATTAAAGACTTTGAGAAAGACAATGCCAGCGTAAAAGCGTCGGTCACGCTCGACCAAGGGAAGCCGATTGAAGAATCGGTCTCAACGATGATCAGCAAAGCATTGATTGGTGCCTTGTTCGCTGTCGTCATCATTCTCTTGTTCCTGCGTAATGTCAAATCAACGATCATTGCCGTTATTTCGATTCCATTATCTCTGTTGATGGCGATTTTGGTCTTGAAACAGTTGGACATCTCCCTCAACATCATGACGCTTGGGGCGATGACAGTTGCGATTGGTCGCGTCGTGGATGATTCGATTGTCGTCATTGAAAACATTTACCGTCGCTTGACGGATCCCGCTGAACCGTTAAAAGGGAAAACGCTCATCATTGATGCGACGCGTGAAGTATTCATTCCGGTCGCTTCATCGACCATCGTCACGATTGCCGTCTTCCTGCCGCTCGGATTTGTCACAGGATTTGTCGGTGAACTGTTCCTTCCGTTCGCGTTAACGGTCGTGTTTGCACTCTTTGCCTCATTGATCGTGGCGGTAACGGTTGTTCCAATGTTTGCTGATTCACTCTTTAAACGAGGGAAGGCACCAAAACCGGAAAAAGAAGATGGCGGAAAACTCGCCAATTGGTACCGTGGTGTACTGAATTGGTCGTTAAACCATAAACTCGTCGTGTTCGGACTTGCCGTCCTGTTGCTGATCGGCAGTTTCGCGCTTGTTCCGACCATCGGCGTCAACTTCTTGAATCAAGAGAGTGAAAAAACGTTTTACGTGACCTACAATCCGAAACCGGGTCAAACGTTAGAAGATTCATTGAAGGCTGCCGACTTGGCAGAAGGATATTTCGAAAAGCAACGTGATGTGGATAATCTTCAATTTACAGTCGGTGGAGAAAATCCATTGAATCCCGGAAATACAAAGCAAGCTGTCTTCATCGCCCAGTATGATCCGGATACAGCTGATTTTGCCGATGTAAAACAACAGGCAATCAAACAACTGAATAAAGAGATTCCGACCGGCGAATGGAAAGAACAGGACTTCAGTGGAGGAGCTGCTTCTTCCGGCGTTTCGTACTCGGTTTATGCGAATTCAATCGAAGATCTACAAACGATGACACCAAAATTCGTCAAAGCGATTGAAGGCGAATCGAAATACGTGCGTAAAGTAACAACCGACTTAAAAGAGTCGTATACGCAATACACGTTCGAAGTTAATCAACAAAAAGCCGCTGAATTCGGTATCTCGACAGCACAATTGGCACAAGGAATTGCCAATGTGCAAGGCGAAGAAAAACCACTTTCTACTATAAAAGTAGACGGCAAGGAACTTGATGTCATCGTACCGAACGAACAGACGACATATGATTCCATCAACGATTTACAAACAACAGATGTCACGACGCCGCTTGGTGTCCGGAAACTGTCGGATTTTGTCTCCGTTAAAAAAGGAACGACACCGGATTCACTCAGTGAACGGGACGGCAAATTGGTCGCGACGGTCACTGCAGAATTAAAAACAGACAAAGCAACAGAAGCTTCACAAGCCATCGATAAAACAGTCAAAAAAATTAATCTTCCGACAGGTGTTTCGTATAAAGCAGGTGGTGTGACGGAGCAAATTCAAGAGTCGTTCACGCAACTCGGACTTGCGATGGCAGCAGCAGTCGCCATCGTCTACCTTGTTCTTGTCGTCACCTTTGGAGGCGCATTGACACCACTTGTCATCCTGTTCTCGCTTCCGTTTGCCATCATCGGCGGATTACTCGCGCTGTTGATTACAGGCGAAACGATTTCAGTATCTTCATTAATCGGTGCATTGATGTTGATCGGAATCGTCGTGACGAACGCCATCGTTCTGATTGATCGCGTCATTCACAAGGAAAAAGAAGGACTTGATACACGTGAAGCCTTGTTGGATGCATCAGGAACACGACTTCGTCCGATCTTGATGACAGCGCTCGCGACAATTGGCGCCCTATCACCATTGGCACTAGGTCTTGAAGGCGGTGCTTTGATTTCGAAAGGTCTCGGGGTGACGGTCATTGGCGGATTAACAAGTTCAACGTTATTAACCTTGTTGATTGTCCCGATCGTCTACGAATTCTTTGCACGGTTTCGGAAAAAGAAGTCAATAGATTAAGCAGTTTTAGTTTCTTATGATTAAAGCAGGTACCCTGGAATGGCTCTAGCATGCTATTTTAGGACCTGTTTTTTTATTTGTTGCAAAAATGTTACGGTAAACTATCCCTGTTAATAAACTGTAACACGATGAAAGAAATCGACATGATAGGATAAAAACAGTAATTATCTGATAATTTAGTTTTTTTACATAAACTCACTTACAAGGGAGATAGACGGATGAAAAGTTCATTTTTAATTCGTGTCATCGTGTTTGCAACGTTGCTCATCAGTAGCTTTGCCGCTGTTCCTCACCAAACAAAAGCCGGTACGGCAAAAAAAGTTGTCGTGGCGGTCGACGTGTTGAATGTTCGGTCAAAAGCAACGACGACAGGTCAAAAATTAGGCCAACTGAAATTAGGCCAAACGGTAACGGTCCTCGGCAAAACGGCAAACAACTGGTATCAACTCCGGTATGCGGAGAAAAATGCTTACATAGCGGCTACATACACAAAAGCGTTTAATGCAAAAGCGACAACGGGATTAACTAAAAATGGAGCAGCCGTCGTATCCGTGGCGGAAGGCTTAAAAGGACGTCCTTACGTATTTGGCACAACGGGTCCTGTCAGCTTCGACTGTTCCGGCTTTACGCGTTATGTCTACAATGCATTGGGTAAATCATTACCACGAACAGCGGCTGCCCAATACGGCGCAACGAAACGAACAGCTCCAGTTGCTGGAGATCTGGTCTTCTTCACACACGGAAGCGGAATTCAACACGTTGGGATTGCGGTGGATGGATCGACGATGATCAATGCCAACTCGTATTACGGACAAGTCGTCAAAGAATCATTCCGAAGCGGCTACTGGGGATCACGTTACGTTGCTGCCGGATCTTTATAAGAAAGAAAATCAACCAAAAACCCGCTCTTGACGCATTTGCGAGACAAGAGCGGGTTTTAGTCATTGGATTCAAGAGCGGTCAATCCGCTCAGAAGGGTGGTCGGAATTTCCACTTGAGGATGATCCCGCCAATTGTCACTAATGGCGATCGAGAAAGCTTGGCGTCCGATGGTCTCGTAAGGGACGGCAACCGTCGTTAAATTGAGGACGACTGCTAACTCACTTCCGTCGAATCCGATCACAGCTAAATCTTCCGGAATCCGGTAGCCTTGTTTACGAAGCTCCAGGATGACGCCGGCTGCGACATGATCACTTGCGGTCAATAAAGCGGTCGGACGATTGGTTTGCTTCGCCCACTGCTGTGCGATCCGGGCCCCGTCTTCAATCGTCAACGCCTGTTGGTAGATCCAGGCAACGTCGGCAAGCGATACGGTATCCTGATAAGCCCGTTTTCGGGCACGGCTGTTTGTACTGTCGGGACGACCGAGACAGATCCCGATCTGGGTATGACCAAAAGACTGAAGTGCCTTCAAGCCGCTTTGAAACGCGGTATAATGATTGATGTAGACCGAAGAGACATCTTCATGGTGTTCACAAAAAATAATCGGACCATATTGTTCGTATTGCAAAATGTCTTCGACCGGCAGACTGTGTGAGACGACAATCAGTCCATCGACTTCACGTTGGGCAAGAGCTTGAAGAACGGTTTGTTCGTGTGATGCGATGTAGTTCGTCTGCCACGTCAAAAAACGGTAGTCCGCTTCAAAAGCAGACTGGGCAATCCCGTGCAGAATTGCGGCATGATACGGATGATCGACGTAAGGCAACATGACGCCGATTGTTTTCGTTTGACCGGTCGATAAATGGACGGCAGTTTGATTTCGGATGTAACCAAGTTTTGTGATGGCGTCCCGGACGGCCCGCCGTTTATCTTCCGCGACGTACGGATGATCATTGAGGACACGCGAGACTGTCGTCACTGAAACCTCTGCTTCACGTGCTAAGTCACGAATGTTGGTCATCAAAAGTTCCTCCTAGCTGTTGGATAATTGTTGATGGATCTGAATCCAGTCCTGTCTCGTGATCGGGCCTTCAAGCCAAGCCGAACGATCGAGTTGTTCCGAAATTCTTTGAAGCAGCTCGACTTGATGAGCTGGCGGCAAGTCCGGAAACTGATCGACCAACGTATGCTTACACAAATAGTAACCGGTCGATGTGTACAGCTGTTCGATCGCTAATTCGTAAGCAACATTTTTCTGAAAGAGACGAGACAGGAATTTTTGAAATGACATGAGAAGACCTCCCTTGTAGTGTATATCAAGACCGTAATGTATGGAACGCGTTTCACGGCAAGCAAAAACTGAGAGGTCCGTCATAAAAGTGGAAAATCCGGACTGGAATTGACCAATGGAAAAAAGAGGTCTATGATTGGTTCGAATCAAGATAAAGAGGGGCGAACGTAAAATGGAATCGACAGACTCGAAGCTGGCATTAAAAATGCTCGTTGTTCTATCTCGCACAATGCATGCAGTAGCGGAACAAGTGAAAGTAGACATCAAGACCCATCAGCTGAATTTATCGGAATTTGGTGTACTGGAATTGTTGTACCACAAAGGCGATACACCACTTCAACAAATCGGCGATAAAATCTTATTAACGAGTGGCAGTGTCACGTACGTCGTGGATAAATTAGAGAACCGGGGTCTTCTTGCCCGACGATCGTGCCCGACGGACCGTCGCGTAACGTTCGGAACATTGACGGATGCAGGAAGAGAACTGATGGAAGAAACTTTTCCGAAGCACGAAGCGTTCCTCACGGACTTGTTCAGTGACCTTTCGATTCCAGAAAAAGAACAGTTGATCGACCAGTTAAAACGGATTGGTCATCGTGCAGACCATTATACACACTCAGAAAAAGCTTAATCATCCTGATTATGCTTTTTTTGTTGATTTCTTTGAAATCAAACTAATTGACAAAATAAAATGGTGTTGGTATATTTACTTACAGAAATTACTTTAGATAAAAGGGAGAAATAAAAATGACTAAATTACTTTATGTAACTGTAAACCCGAAATCAACAGAACATTCATTCAGCCTTCAAGCTGGTGAAGCTTTCCTCGAAAGCTACAAAGTAGCTAACCCGAACGCTGAAGTCCAAGTTCTTGATCTATATAAAGAAGATGTCCAAGAAATCGATACAGACGTACTCAGCGCATGGGGCAAATTCGCGACAGGCGAAGAGCTTTCAGAAGTTGAAATCGCTAAAGTCGGTACAATGACGAAACACCTGGAGCAGTACATGGAAGCGGACGAATATGTATTCGTAACGCCAATGTGGAACTTCTCATTCCCGGCCCGTCTTAAAATGTACATCGACAGCGTTCTTCTTGCAGGTAAAACGTTTGCTTACACTGCAGAAGGTCCTAAAGGATTGATGGAAGGCAAAAAAGCACTCCACATCCAGGCAACAGGCGGCGTATACACTGGTTCTGGCCTCAACTTCGGAGATGACTACCTCCGTCAAGCACTCGCTTTCACTGGTGTAACAGACTACAACTCATTGTTCATCGAAGGTATGGCAATGAACCCAGAAAAAGCAGAAGAAATCAAAGAAGCAGCAATCGCAGAAGCAAAAGAACTTGGTCGTTCATTCTCAACGGTCAACGCATAAGAAACGAAAATACCCGCTGTCCGGTAAACCGGACAGCGGGTATTTTGTGTTCACAGATGAGTTTTTTTTCGTAAAACAAGGGATGCGAAAAGGAGCAGGTCCTTTAACTTCTCCAGTCCGCGCGGGTGACTGGAAATCCGGTACAACCATTCGAGCTTCAACTTTCGGAAGACCTTCGGTGCCCGTTTGCTGTGACCTGACCAGACATCAAACGCTCCGCCGACACCGATGAAAAGGCCGTGATCCACTTTGTTATAAACGGATGCAATCCATTCTTCCTGTTTCGGTGCCCCGAGGGCCACCAAAATCAAATCGGCGTCGGCTTTTTGAATGACTTTGGCAGCTTGTTCTTCTTTGCCGAATCCATGAAAGGTCCCAACGAACTGGATATCAGGAAAACGGATTGATAATTGTTGAATCAGCGACTTCATGACTTCCGGACGTCCACCAAGCAGGAAGACCCGTTTCTTTAAAGCGTCGGCTGTTCGAAGCAACTCCCGTGCCGTCTCGATGCCAGGCAATGTCGCAGTGAGCGGTTGACCCATCCGTTTTCCGGCTGCCGTCACACCGATTCCGTCAGGCGTGATGAACGTTGCTTGTTGTAAAATATGCCTATAAGCGGGATCACGCAAAGAACGTAAGACCAGTTCGGGATTAGCTGTAACAATAAAGGCTTTTTCATTGTTGTGTAAAATCGTTTTAATATGGGTATACCAATTCGACGGTGTTGCGTCGACAAAAGGCAAACCAAATAACTGTGTTGTTTGAATCATCTTTATTCCACCTCATGTACCATCATAGCAGAATCAAGCCGGACGAACAGGGGCTTGAGACTGAAAAAAAGGAGCGAACGGGATGCATGCAGCCTGGCAGGAGATTTTAAAAGAAGAGAAAGAAAAAGACTACTTTATCCAATTATGGGATTTCGTCAAGACCGCTTACCGGGAAACGACGGTCTATCCGCCGAAGGATCGGATTTTCCATGCCTTTGACGCGGTGGCGCCGCAGGATGTCCGCTGCGTCATCCTGGGTCAGGATCCGTATCATGGACCAAACCAGGCAAACGGGTTAAGTTTTTCCGTCAATGACGGGATTGCGATTCCGCCGTCTTTACGTAATATGTACAAGGAACTAGGATCCGATCTCGGATGTCCGGTGCCGACGACGGGTAATCTGGAAGCCTGGTCGAAGCAGGGCGTGTTTTTGTTGAATACATCACTGACGGTTGAAGCAGGGAAAGCCGGTTCCCATGCGAAAAAGGGCTGGGAATCGTTTACGGATCGTGTCATCGAAGTACTTGGACAGCAGGAGCAACCGATTGTATTCATTCTTTGGGGAAATCATGCGAAAAGTAAAAAAAGCTTGATTGATACCTCTCGTCACCTCGTCCTCGAGTCCGTTCATCCAAGCCCACTTTCGGCGAGCCGCGGTTTTTTTGGCAGCCGGCCGTATTCGCAGACCAATGACTGGTTACAGCAACAAAACCGAACACCAATCGATTGGTGTATTTCGTAAAACATGAAAAAACCAATTTACTCCACAAAGACGGAGTAAATTGGTTTTTTTGAATGGTTTAATCCATCATGAATTTTTCGATGACGAGGGCAATACCGTCCTCATCATTAGAAGCTGTCATGTACTGGGCTTTTTCTTTGACAGTATCGGCAGCATTCGCCATCGCGACACCAAGACCGGCCCATTCGATCATAGTCAAATCATTGTTGCCGTCTCCGCAGGCGATGACATCTGCCTGCTTGATTCCGAGACGTTCAGCGAGCAGGGCAAGACTTGTTCCCTTCGTCACACCGGCTTCCGTAAACTCGAGGAAAAATGGCTTCGAGCGGGCGACAGCAAGCTCACCGGCTAACTCAAGTTGAAGTTTTTGTTCGACTTCCGCCAAACGGTTTTCTTCCGCAAGCATCAAACATTTGACGACCGGTTCTGTGATGGCTGCTTTGAAATCCGGGACGATGATGACATCCATTCCTGTCAGTTCCCCTTCAATTGTCGTGAAGCCGTTAGCGCGTTCTGTCAAAATTTCGTGTCCGACATACGTGTGAATGTCGATGTTTTCCCGTTTACTTAAATCGTAAAGACGATGTACGGTTTCCGGAAGAAGGGTACTGGAGAAGAGGGACTCATTTGTTTTACAGTCGATGATGGAAGCCCCGTTGAAACTCAGGATATAACTGCCATAGCGGGCAAGTTCCAACTCGTTTGCTAAATCAATCATCGCGTAAGTCGGACGACCACTCGCAAGCACGACTTTTTTGCCACGACGTTGTGCGTCGAGTAACGATTGTTTCGTTTTTGGAGAAATCGTATGGTCGCTCGTCAATAATGTATCGTCAAGATCAAGTACAATCATTTCGTAAGCCATGAATATAAACCCCTTTCGAATATCTGTTACATCTTAACAAGTTGACACTTCTTCCACAATATACTCTCACTTGAAAGAGTGTGATAAAGTTTGAGAAGAGCATGTATGGAAAGGATTTAAGTATGATGAAATATTTTGTAATTTTCTTATCGACCCTATATTTGGCGGGATGCGGTCTTACATTGCCTCATCCGGCTTCCTTACTTGAACACCCGGCGTTACCGGAATGGGAAAAATCATTAAAAACAAAAATTGAGACCGATTTGCCGACAGAAGCGGAAATCGTGGCCCCTCGGAATCAATCCATTTCAAGGCTGTATGAATTGATTGATTTGAACCGGGATGGACGTGATGAAGCCATCACCTTTTACCGGATCGAACAACTAGGGACATTTCAAATCAAAGTGTTGGTACATGAACGCCTGAAGAACAAGTGGGTTTTACATGTGAGCCAGCCGATTGCGACAGGACGATCGATTGATCAACTGCATGTCATCCTCGATAAATCCAAAAAAGTGAATCAACTGATGATTGGTGTGACGAGTCTTGAAGAGAACACGGTCTATCTCCTGAAAGATTTGATGAAGCCGTCGATTAACACTACTAAAATCGATACATATGATCGATTGACGATTGCCGATTTGAATCAGGACCGACGTCAGGATATGGTATTGCTTAAAAAAGGACGGACGACGGAACTTGTGTATTATGAGGAAGCCTTGAACCCGACCAACCGGCAAAATGTCACATTGCCAGTCAAAGAAGGTGATTTATTTGCGGATCATGATCTGTTTGAAATTGATACCGTGAATCCGGCGAAGAAAAAGGGGATATTCGTTTCCTTTACCCGTGAGGCAAAAATGCATCTACGCGTCTTTCAACTTGAACAAGACCGGCTGACCTCGGTCCGCTGGGGAGAGACATCAGAAATCGTCGAGCCGATGTATACGTTCCCGAAAGATGTCGACCAGGACGGTGTCATCGAATTTGCGCATCAATACACGCCTGACGGAAGCATCGGACGTGTGGCCGAAGAAAAACCGAGAATCACGGCCTATTACGCATGGAACGGCTCCGACGTGGAACCGTTTCTTGAAAGCGGCTTTGAGCTTCGGGAAGAGCAGTATATTGATCTCGAATACAATTTCGTCATGCGTTTTCCCGCAAACTGGGCGACACGTGAAACTATTGAGAAAAAGGACAATCGGGTCCGGTTCATCAACCGAGAGACCGGAACGATTGATTTTGAACTGGAGATCATTCCAAAGACTCAATACATCGCCAGTCATCGCAAGAAGAAAATTAAAGAAGGCATTGATTACGTGTATGTCATCTCTACCAATCAATCCTATGAAGAGTACGCTGCCAACGTAGCGCTCGTGGAATAAAGTAAAAGCAGGAGGAAAATAAGATGACTAAAATATTAGTGGCCGAGGATGAGCATGCGATCCGCAGTTTCATCGTCATTAATTTAAAACGTGCAGGATATGAAGTGATTGAAGCGGAGAACGGACGGGAAGCATTGAACTACTTTGAACAGCAAACGTTCGATATCCTGCTGCTCGACATCATGATGCCGGAAGTCGACGGATTCGCGGTATGTGAACAAGCGCGCTCGAAAGATGAGGTCGTCGGCATCATCATGCTGACGGCACGGACGCGTGAAGAAGATAAAGTCATGGGACTCAGTGTCGGTGCGGACGATTATATCGCGAAGCCGTTCAGCCCGGCTGAACTGTTGGCGCGCATCCAGTCCCTGCTCCGTCGGGTCGAAACGCTCCGTCGCCGGAAACAACCGCGTGAACTCGTCTCAGGTCCTTTTCGCATTGATCTCGGAGCAAAGCGGGTGCAAAAAGCAGGGATTGATGTCGAAGTCACACCGACAGAATACGATTTATTATGCCATTTCATTAAAAATGAAGATCAGGTCATGTCGCGGGACGAGTTGCTCGATGCAGTGTGGGGCGAAAACTACTTCGGAGACCGGAAGACGGTCGACGTCAACATTCGCCGTTTACGTCAGAAAATCGAAGAAAATCCAGCAGAACCCCAGTTCATCGAGACGTTATGGGGACACGGCTATAAATGGCGTAACGAAAAATGAAACGACAGATTTTGATGCGGTTCATGACGATTATTACGGTGACAGTGCTGCTCGTCATCGGAATCCTATCTTTCGTGACGTATAACTATTATTATGTGACGGCGACAGATGTCTTGAAACGGCATGCGAACGCAAGTGCTGTCTTATTTGCGAACAGTGGTCTGGCATATGATTTTCAAGATTCAGAAGCGACGATTCATGATGTACTTGATTCGTATGCCTACACGGATGCGGAGATCGAAGTGCTGGATGCGAAGGGGGTCCCCCGTTATTCATCCACGGGTTTCGTCTCAAAGCGGAATATGACGAAACAGGAAGTGACACGTCTGCTGAGCGGGGGAACGATCACGAAACGTTACGATGATCCGGCAACGAATGAACATCTGCTTGAGGTGACAGAACCGATCGTATCGTTCGGACAGACGACAGGAGCACTGCGTTATACGACGTCGCTCGCTAAAATCGATCAACGGGTCATTGAAATTTGTCTGGCGATTCTCTTGTTGGGTGTCGTGATCTGGGGACTGGCCTACATTTATTCCTCCCGTCTCGTCTCGTCGATCGTTCGACCGATTCAGGAAGTCATCGGTGCATCCGATCAAATCGCCAAACAGCATTATGATGTTAAGGTCAATGAAGAGTACACGTTCGAACTGGGTGAGCTTGCCCGAACAATCAACTATATGGGACAACAGATCAAACAACAGGAAACATTAAAAGACGAGTTTATTTCCGGGATTTCGCACGAGTTACGAACACCGCTCACTTCCATCAAAGGGTGGAGTGAAACGTTGCTGGCAGAGCCGGAACGATTGCCGGAAGAAGCATCGCTCGGGATGGGCATCATCCATTCTGAAACCGAACGGTTGATTTCTCTTGTTGAACAGTTGCTTGATTTTTCAAAACTCGAAACGAGTCGTTTAGTCTTATACCGGCAAGAAGTGAATTTGACGGAAGTCATCGAAACGGTGACGGCGCAGCTCCGGCAAAAACTGGAGGAAAAAAATATTCGGATTATCCGTAAGTTACCGGCACAGGTAATCGGGTTGTACGACGAAAACCGATTGAAACAAGTTTTTTTGAATTTACTCGACAACGCCATCCGTTTTTCACCGGTTGACGGCGAAATTACGATTCGCCTTGTCCGTTCCGAACGTGTCCTCTTTTTATCCTTCAGCGATGAAGGTCCCGGAATTCCGAAAAATCATCTTCGTCACGTCACGGAGAAATTTTATCAAGTTCAAAAAGGAAAAGGGGGAACAGGATTAGGACTGGCGATTTGCCGGGAACTGGTTGAAGCGCATGAAGGAAAACTGTTCATCGATAATCAACCGGAAGGCGGAGCCATTGCGACGATCCTCCTGCCGGTCACAAAAGCATAACGGCAAAGTCAAATGAGAAGCGCTTTCGAAACTGAACTGGTAAAGTAAAATGAGAATCATGCTTCACAGCAAGACGAAACGAATGGAGGAATCAGTCATGGCACTTGGCGTATCGAACGGCAGATTAAGTCCGCTTACAGGGAAACCGAACGCGGTATCGACACAGACGGATAAAGAAGCGTTGAAGATGACACCTTTACCGTTCAACGGAAATCTAGCAGAATCAAAATTTCAAATCATGCGGGTTCTTCAAAGTCTTGACCGGGTGACAGTAGTCAAAGAAGATCCAACGTACATTCATGCTGTCTTCTCGAGTAAAGTCCTTCGTTTTAAAGATGATGTTGAATTTTATTTCGACGAAGCTTCCCAAAAAGTTCATTTCCGCTCAGCTTCCCGTGTCGGTTATTCCGACTGGGGCGTCAACCGAAAACGAATGGAAGACATTTCGGCACGGTATAAGGAGGCTTCCCTATGAAAAGTTATCAGTTGGTCGTAATTGGTGGTGGAGCAGCCGGAATGACAATTGCGGCAGGAGCAGCCAGTCTTGGTGCCCATGTCGCATTGATTGAGCGTCATACACATTTAGGTGGAGATTGTTTGCATTACGGGTGTGTCCCGTCAAAAGCGTTGATTGAAGCAGCGCATGACGTTCATGTCATGAAGCAGACGGCAGCCAAGTACAATGTGACCCTGAACGGAGACGCAGTGTACAGCAAAACAAAAGCAAGCGTCGACCGTGCCCGGAATATCATTCAGTCGCATGACGGAACGAAACGGTTCGAGGATTTGGGTGTCGATGTCTATATCGGCGAAGCCAGTTTCTTGAGTGCCAATGAAGTCGAAGTAGCGGGACAACTGGTTGTCGGAGAAAAATTCGCGATTTCGACGGGATCACAGCCGATCATTCCGCCGATTGAGGGGCTTGATACGATTCCGTACTTAACGAATGAGACGATTTTTGAACAAACGGAACGCCCTGAACGATTGCTTGTCATCGGCGGCGGAGCGATTGGTCTCGAATTATCGCAAGCATATGCGCATCTCGGAACGGAAGTGACTGTGATTGAGGGTGCTAAATCCTTGATGCCAAAAGAAGACCGCAGCATGGTCACGGTACTACAACGACAAATCGAACAGGAATTGACACTCCATTTGGATACGACCGTCACAAGTGTCCGGAAAGCTGCGAACGGAATCGAAGTCACAGTCAAAACAGGCGAAGAATCCCGTGTCATTGAAACGGATGCCGTACTCGTGGCTGTTGGCCGGAAGCCGCGGATTGATGCGTTACGCCTTGATCGCGCAGGTGTTCATGTGGAAAAAGGTTATGTTCAAGTCGATGCTTCCCTTCGGACGAACCAACGTCATATCTTTGCTGTCGGTGATACGATTCAATCGTTGCCGTTCACACATGTGGCCGGTCTCGAAGGAAAAACGGTCGTCACGAACGCCTTGTTCGGCTTACGGACAAAACCAGATTACCGTGCCGTTCCATGGGTGACGTTTACGACACCTGAACTGTTCCACCTGGGACTGACAGAAGAAGAAGCACGTCAAAAACACAGTGACATCAAAGTCTATGAAACCGGACTTGATGAAGTCGATCGGTTTGTCATCAACGGCCGGACGGAAGGTCGCGTCAAACTGATTGCTGATAAACGCGGAAAACTGATTGGTGCCCATGCAATCGGCGAGCAGGCCGGCGAATGGATGCAGGAAGTCGTTTATGCGATGGCGCGCAAAGATAAGGTCGGTCAGTTATCCCGTGTCGTTCATCCGTACCCGATTCGTGGGGCGGCGGTCCAACGTGCGGCTGATTTATACTGGCGTGAACGTCTCTTTGACGGTCCATTGCCAAAATGGTTAAAACGATACTTTGATTGGAAACAAGGAGAATAATACATGCAACAATCTGCTAAAAAACGTAATTTCGTTCCGGTCGTCATTCTTTTGACGCTCGTCATCAATCTGTTGGTCGCTCTGTTGTTTTTTGCGCCGCCTTTACAAGTCGGTGACGGGTTTGACTGGACGCTGCTTCCTTTTTTAAATGCCATCTTTAACAGCTTTACCTTTATGTTGTTACTCGGTGCCTGGATTTCGATTCGCCGGGGAAACCGGATCAATCACCGCCGTTTCATCGGTGGTGCCATGACGACGACGACATTATTCTTGATTTCGTACGTGACGTATCATGCGGTCAGTGAATCGACGAAATTCGGCGGAGAAGGATTCGTTCGTCCCGTCTATTTCTTTATTCTCATTTCGCACATCATTTTAGCGGCGGTCATCGTACCGCTCGTCTTGATGTCGCTCGCTCATGCGTTGAATCAAAATTTCGAGAAACACAAGAAGTGGACGCGTTTTACAATGCCACTTTGGTTATATGTCAGTCTGACGGGCGTTATCGTTTACGTGATGATTCGTCCGTACTATTAAACAAAATCGTGCATCAAAAAAACAGGTCCATTCCGATTGTTCTCGGAGTGGACCTGTTTTGATTGCCGAATCGTCATACAGCAAAGGATGTTACGGTTTTACCTTCGTTTCATCCAAGACGTTTTGTGCTTTGATATCAATCAGTGGACGGATCAGGACTTCGACACGCCGGTTTTGACTGCGACCGTTTTCCGTATCATTCGAAGCAATCGGTTGATACTCTCCGTAGCCGCTGACCGTAAATCGTTTAGGTGCAAGTTTCGGATTCCGCTGAAGAGCACGCATGAAACTGATGGCCCGTTCTGCACTGAGTTCCCAGTTCGACGGATACTGAACGGTATTGATCGGAATGTTATCAGTATGACCCGAAACCTGGATTTGACGTTGTCCTGCTTTGACAAGCAGGGTACTCATACCTTGAGCGATTTGAATTGCATCGCCTTTTACATCTGCTTGGGCAGGAGAAAAGAGGGCCCGGTCACGGATCGTGAAGACAAGTCCTTCATTCGTGACCTCGACTTTGATATCTTTCTCAAGCTTCTGTTGTTTAATGTAATCATTGGCTTCTTCTTTGATCTTTTCGAGCTCAGCGACTTCGTAGCTTTGTGCTTTTGTTCGGGCATCCGTTTTTTTCGAATCCTCTTCTTCTTGTGAGGTCGATAAGGAACTGTTCGTAATCATGCCGGATCCACCATTGAAGACGGAACTGAACGATTGGGACATGGCTTTCAGTTTGACGGCATCGACGTTACTCGAAGCGAACAGTACGATGAATAAAGCGAGTAATAATGTCAGGAGATCGGCGTAAGGAATCAGCCAGCCTTCAGAGATGTGTTCATCATGCGGCTTCTTTTTCCGTTTCATACGTCGCACGCTCCTTCGGTGTCAGATAGACAAGTAACTTATCCTCCAGGTTTTTAGGAGATTCTCCGTTCTGAATCGATAAGATTCCTTCAATCATCATTTCATAGAGTTGGATTTCAGTAGCTGACTTTTGCTTTAACTTGGTCGCAAACGGGAACCACAAGACGTATCCTGTAAAGATCCCGAACAGCGTCGCGATAAAGGCACCGGAAATCGCGTGACCTAATTTTTCGATGTCTGAGAGATCAGACAAGGCCGCAACGAGACCGACGACGGCCCCGAGAACACCAAGGGTCGGTGCATATGTACCGGCTTGTGTGAAGATGTTGGCATTCGCATGGTGCCGTTCAGTCATGTTTTCAAGGTCACGCGTCATGACGTCTTCAACATATTCTGACGGTTGACCGTCAATGACCATCATGACGCCGCGGCGCATGAACGCATTATCGACTTCTTCGATTGCCGTTTCAAGTGACAATAAACCTTCCTTTCGAGCCTGTGTCGAAAGGGTTAAAAATTGTTGGAGCAACGTTTGTTTTGTCATCAATTGCTGTTCAAAGAAGATGACTTTAAACAAAGCAGGGATGATTTTAAGACGTTCCTTTGGAAATGAAATCATGATTGCTGCCGCTGTACCGACAAAAATGATGACTAGTGCTGCCGGGTTCAGTAATGCAACGGGTGGAGCCCCTTTGAGAATCATTCCTCCGACTAAGGTGATGAGCCCTAGTATAATACCAATAATCGACACGATATCCATTTCATTTGTGCCACCTTTCCCCATGTTGTCTGATCGTGAACGAAAAACAAAAAGAGCAGAAGAGGCGTCTTCTGCTCGGAAATCCAAAAACCGAGAATCACGCGCCGTTTTCATCGATAAGCAACTGAATGCTTTCGTTTCGTTCGTCACGTTCTATATCGGTTAATACATCGTATTTTTTTAATGCAATATACAATTCGTTTAGAATTGATTGATCCACATGTAGCGATAGTAACTCCTCGAATTGATAATATAGCTGTGCGGGCATCCATTGCGATTGGCGTTCAAGCCTTCGCGAGACATCTTCAATCGAATGGTCAGCCGTCCTAGGGTCCACTGTTTCCCTCAACCTCCTTTTATGATTAAACGTCGACTTTTATCTATTTTACCAAAAAAAAACGAAAACGTTTAGTAGATTGCAGATTTAATTGAACTACCTCCACCTATGCTTCACTAAGAGATGGAGGATTCCTGAGTTATCCGACCTAGCGGTCGAAACCTGATCAGGCTAACCCCTCGTCTACGCCGACGGATGAACCGGTCTTCGGCAGTTCGTGGATTTCCTGCTCGACAAGCAGGGAGACGAAGTACTTGCCTGAAGCGTTACGCCGGATCGTGGCGTTCAAGATGCGTCCTGCGACCTGCCTTGAGTTGGCGAAACGCACCCACTTCAGCTTAGGAAGTTTGAGCTTGCTGCCGACGATCGAGACCTCGGAAAGCTGGTTCTTCTTCTCGATATTGGTCTTGTAGGATTGGACGGGATGGCGCTTCGATTTGAATCGAGGCCGTTCGTTCTGCTTCTTGAAGAAGCGGTCATACGCATCGGTCAGGTGTTTGACACTCGATTGAAGCGAATGACTATCGACTTCTTTCAGCCAGTCGAACTCTTGCTTCAGCATCGGGATTTTTTTCGAACAAGAACCGTAAGACAGTCCTTTGCCCGTCACTTTATACGTCTCATCCCACTTCGATAAGAAGTAATTGAAGATGAAGCGCGAACAACCAATGGTCTTCGCGATCAGGATTTCCTGCTCTTTTGTCGGGGATATTCTAAATTTGTAGGCCTTATGCTTCAACATGATTTTCACCTCCGGTTTATACACGAAAGGGAGGGGAGCGATTCACTTCCCACTTTCACTTCGTTTAGAAGTGGGAGTACTTTCGCCTAATTTATATAGAACAAATGTTTTTGAGGGAGTATGATAGATGCAATTGGGTCATTTCATCTTAGGAGGAGTATGAATATGTTTTCACATAAAAGACGTTCACGTCTTGCGAAGTTCGGACGGTTCGGAGAACTGATTTATCATCAGTTATTCGATAAACCGGCCCGATTCATTGCGACCGGTTTTACCTTGACCATCTTACTGGGTGGTTTTTTACTGTGGTTACCTATGTCCCAACAGGCAGGTCAGGATATATCGTTCATCGACTGTTTGTTCGTTGCGACTTCGGCCGGAACAGTGACAGGTCTTTCGACGATCAATATTGCCGAGTCCTTTAATCTGTTAGGACAAATCATCATGATGTTGCTGATTCAGGTCGGGGGACTCGGGTTCATGACGATTGCGCTTGTCTTGTTAAGCGTGACAGGACGAAAGATCGGTATCCGACAACGGATCATCATTCAAGAGATGTTTAATCTCGACAGTCCAGGCGGAACAATCCGTCTTACCCGGAACATCATCTTGACGACCGTCGTCGTTGAATTGATCGGGATGCTGTTGATTGCCCTCGACTTATTCATCCAATATAAGTATACGTTCGGCAAATCACTGTATTATGGACTGTTCCATGCCGTATCGGCCTTCAACAATGCAGGCTTTGCATTATGGGGCGATAACCTGGTCGGGTTTCAACAGGATACGACTTTCATCCTGACGATTGCCGCGTTATTGATGATTGGCGGACTCGGTTTTACCGTTATTGCGGATATCTCTGCGAAACGGAGTTTTAAGAAGATTTCCTTACATTCGAAACTGATGGTGTTGTCGCTTGTTGTCATCAATGGACTTGGGGTCCTTGCGATGATGATTTATGAATGGGTGTCGAACCTCGGATCGCTTCATGACAAATCCTTTTTTGAAGCGTTACACATTGTCTTCTTCCAAGTCGTCACGACGCGGACTGCAGGCTTTCAGACGATTGATTTAACGACGATGGTTCCGTTATCGATCGGATTGATGATGGTCTTGATGTATATCGGGGCAGGTTCTGCTTCGACGGGATCCGGAATCAAGGTCACGACGGCAGCTGTCATCTTGAAAAACGTCTGGACTTATCTGCGCGGACAACGTGAGACCGTCTTGATGCGACGGACGGTTCGGCCGCAGGCTATTCAAAAAGCTTATGCGATTGCCGTGTTTAGTCTCCTGTTCATTGCTTTGATCACGACGTTGCTTGCTTTGTCACAACCGAACATTTCTTTTGTCGGCTTGTTCTTCGAGACGGTGTCCGCATTCGGGACAGTCGGGCTGTCATTGAATGTCACAGCGGAATTAAACGACTTCGGGAAAGCCTTGATTATGTTTATGATGTTGCTCGGCCGGGTCGGATCGTTGACGATTCTGTTTACGTTTGCCGCTCAACACGATCGTTTGATTCGTTATCCGAAAGAAAATATGTTGATTGGTTGATGTTCCGGGAACAACCTGAAAAAGTGTCGTCTGGCCCATGTTTGATAGGGTGGACGACACTTTTTTTATTGGAAAAAGGAGAGACGCTTTGAAATCGGTCGGATAACAACCCGTGAATCGGTCATCCGATCATCGCGCGTCATACGGTTATCTTCGGTAATCTGCCACTTCGACCCATGCAGGATGTTCAAAGCTGTCACGATGTCAAAAAATGAATGACTTGAATTCCCGTTTGCCAGATAAAGACCGGGTGTATACGTCGTGATAATCGTGTAAAGCGTCTGTGCCGTATCCTCTAAAAAAGCACAGGAAGGATACCACTCTGTGCTGGCGGGAATCGGACCTGCAATAGCGTGGCGTTCCAAATAATCAATCATATTATTGGAGCCGGCTGCTTGCCCGATCTGCCAACCGATCCGGACGATGTACGCATCGGGATTGACCGCTTGGATCAGACGTTCGCACGTTCGTTTGTATACACCGTATTCATCCGTTGCTGCCGGCACGACCGCAGGATCATGAGGTCCTTTTTGATTGTCGGAATAGACGGAAGCCGTACTTGTAAAAAGAAACGGAATGTTTCGTTCAAACGACAGACGCGCAAGCGTTTCGGCAAATTCGGATGAACCCATCCCGATATGGAGCAACAAATCGGGTTGGACACGATCGATGAACGCTTCCATGACGGCAGGATCAGTCGTTGAGACGACAGACCGATCCCATGCGGTGATCTCGTAGTGATGGGAACGGAAGACGTCCGCGAGGACAGGAGCGACCGTTCCGTTCACGCCCGTTATTAAAACATTCATATTAGTTCTCCCGTCTGTGGATGTTTTGTTTTGTAATAGGCGACAAGGCGGGGAATCAGTTCCGCTAAATCCGGGCAGATGATACCGGTCCCGTCCAAATCACGCAATGTGTTACTCATATCATACCGGGCCGGATGCACGAAGTAATCAAGCGTCTGTCGCTGCATCTGTAAGCGTTTAGCGACGCGTGGTGTCAGCAGTGATGTGACGAGACGAAACGGGACGACCCCGCGTGGATAGGACCCGTAATAGACGACATGTAACATCTCGTAAATGGCGCGGGCACCATGCGGGAACGGATCGGTCAAGTGATAGGTCGTCCGGATGCCGGCCGGTGCATGACTGAGATATGTCGTCGCATTGACGACATAATCATACGGAACGAGGTTGATGAGTGCGTTCGCTCGTCCGGCATAAGGCAACGGGGCAAAAGGGCTCAAAAACCGTAGCGCATTTAGAACGAAATAGACACCATCCCACTTAGGTGTTTCACCAGTCTTGGAATGTCCGACCACGATTCCGGGACGGATGATCGTATAGGGTAACGCTCCAACTTCTTCGCGGAACCGTACTTCTGCCATGTATTTCGTTTCTTCATAGGCATTTTTAAAGTCTGCCTGATGCAATAACTCATTTTCAGAGATCGTTCCGGTTCGAAGACCGGAAACGTATGCGGTACTGAAGTAAACATAACGCTCCAAGTGAACGAAGGTATGGGCAAGACGTGTCACATGAGAAGTGCCCGTGACGTTAATCCGAAAAGCAGCATCGTAAGAAGTCGCTAAGTCATACAGAGCAGCGAGGTGGAAGAGATGGGTGACGCGACCGGCCACCTCCTGCCGGATTGACCCAGGCAAACCCAGCCCTTCTTTTGTAATGTCGCCTTCAATCAAAATTAACTGTTCTTCCTTGAGCGGAGTCGTCCGCAAAAGCTGTTCTTTTTGCGAAACGGCACTCGCGTGTTCATGTTTAAGATGCAACAGATAAAAGCAGTCAATTTGCTCAGGAACAAGAGCCAAACGTTCGATCAGCTTCGTTGCCAAAAAGCCCGGAAATCCTGTCATCAGATAGGTTCGGTTCATTTTTTTTCAAAATCCTTTCGTGGATCAATTTCTAATACAATCGTGAACGTTGATCCTTGATTTAATTCTGATTCGACGGAGATAGCGCCTCCATGGGATTCTATGATTTCCTTACAGATGGCGAGCCCTAAACCGGTTCCACCGATTTTTCGGACAGCGGAATTGTCAACACGATAAAATTTTGTAAACAGTTTATCAAAAGCGGTGGATGGAATACCAAGCCCGTAATCAGTCACGCTCAAGATGGCTTGATCTGCTGCTTTTTCCAAGCGAACATCAATATGATCAGCGGCAGGTGAATATTTGATTGCATTGGATAACAGATTGATGATGACCTGTTTAACTTTGTCTTCATCAGCAAAAATGACAATCGGATCATCATCCATCGTGGCATGAATCGTATGTGTCTCTGCTGTTTCACCACAGGTTTCAATCGTTTCTGCTAACAATTGGCGTAACGAAAATGGTTTGAAGACATAGTCTTGTTTGCCACCTTCCATTCGCTGGATATCTAAAAAATCATTAAGAAGATTGGTTAGCCGTTTTGCTTCCTCATGAACGATTTCAACATACCGGGTCGTTTTTTCAGGTGTAGGTTGCCGGTAACGCAACAGTTCCATGAAACCAAGGATGGATGAGAGCGGCGTCCGCAATTCATGGGAGACGGTGCTGATCAATTCATCTTTGACGTGATTCATTTTTTGTTCTTCCGTCCGGTCACGGAATACGAATAAAAAGCCGTGACGAGAAAAACGACTGCGTTCTTTTTTGATCGAGGTCGCATAAAATTCAAAGTAGTGATGACTGGATTCATCGGGTTGCTGCAGCGTGAAGCGGAAGGAGATTTCGGAATGTTTCCCTGCCAGTAATTCCTCGACTTGCTGCAACATGGCGTAACGTGTTGCTAAATCGAGATTCGGAATCATACTGATCCGCTCCTGGATTTTACTTGGTGCGATACCAGGAACATCCAGCAGTTTACGTGCTTTAACGTTCATGTAGGTGAAACTGCCATCTTCCCCGGTCAGTAAAAAGCCTTCATTGGAAGCTTGAAGAATCGATTGCGTAATATCACGTTGACGCATGATGGCATTTTTTTCACGCTCCAACATCTTTTCGATTTTCTTTTGTTCGGTGATGTCGCGCACGACAGCGACGCGCATCCGGTTTTTTTCATATGTGATTTCGCGGGGAAACACTTCAATTTCGACAGAAGTGCCGTCTGCCCGCCGTCCGATGACTTCATAAGGTTCTTCATAATGATTCGTGATTCGGCGAATGACGGATTCCTGAAACTCAGGTTGGACAAAATCAAGAATCTGTTGTCCTTTTATCAGTTCGAGTCGGGTCCGGAAAATGATTTCCGCTGCCCGGTTAGCATCGAGAATGACGCCATCATTATGAAAGATGACGGCTTCAAGAACCGATTCGGCAATCAGACGGAATCGCCGTTCACTTTTTGCGAGATGCAGCTCGACTTGTTTTTGAGAACTGATGTCTGTAATGAATAAGAAGAAACCGCCATTTTTGAGACTTGTCATGTATAAGCGGCCATAAAACCGGGAACCGTCTGTTCGATGATACGTCCAGTCGTTTTCTGTACCCCGTCCGTGCAATAGAAGGATATCTTCATCGGACAGGTTTTTTAGATTCAACTGTTCCAGATGTTGTTTCCGGAGCTGGAATTCTTCCGGATCGTGGATCGAGATTGGTGTCATCTCCTGAGGCAGTGCGGCCGGATCGACACCGAACATGGTCCCGGCTGTTTCGTTAATGGCTGTGATACGGAAATTTGGATCCGTCACGAGAACAGCGGCATCGATGGTGGAATCCAATAATTGATGGAGATCAAGAGACTGGATTGTCACTAAAAAGAAATCCGTTTGTTCGACTGGGGAAATCGTCAACGTGTAAGGAAGAGAAACGATCTGAACCCGAGTTGAAATCGGAAAAAGTGTGTCTTCTAATAAAAAGAATGAAGAAAGCGATGTATCAGCTGATGACAGCCGGAACTGTTGATGAAATGCAGGATTCGCAAAGTCGATGATACCGAATCGATCCACTAGTACAACAGGCTCTTCGAGAGCGCGCAACGTTGCATGAATGACTCTGCTGAAAGAAGGAGATGAATGTTCTGCCATGAGCTACCTCCTTAAAAGGAATGAACGATAAACGGATGTGTGTAAAAAAGTCAGCAGGGTGACGTATTCTCTATATATTCTCCGTCTGATGACGTCGTTCCTATCACCTGCGCAAGAGAAGCTTGAATTTAGTATGATGAATTCAGAGAACAATCATGATTAAAGAGGGTATCACATAGAATCAGAAGGGTGGAAACAGCACGATGCAAAAACAAACAAAACGAAGAATGATTGCCTTCTTATTCGCAGTGAGCGGAGGAGCCGCTGCTTATTTTTTTTCGAGTTCTTGGGAACCTTTAATCTTGATTGTCAGTATAGTAGGGTGTACACTCTTTTTGATCCTTTCCTTCCTGACTCCATCATTAGCAAATCGACTGGACCGGATGGAAGGACGAGAGTTTGAGGAATGGTTGGTCGAGCTTTTTGAAAGAGCCGGGTATCGTGTCGAGTTGACACCGGCCTCACGTGATTTCGGAGCAGATTTATTGATTGAAGACGCACAAGGGTATAGGATTGCGATTCAAGCGAAACGGTATGGTTCAGTCGTAGGACTCGAAGCCGTTCAACAAGTGGCAGCTGCCGTCCCGTTTTACGGCATGGATGAAGGATGGGTCGTGACGAACTCGACCTACACGGAAGCCGCTTATCGTCTGGCAGAACCGAATCGGGTTCGGTTGATTGATCGGAACGAATTACTGGAATTTGCTCATGAAATTGGCTTTCGCTAATGTTGTCGAATGATTGTCGACAAAAGGGGGTTGTCAATTTGTTCAAACGGTGCAATAATCATTTTCGTTAACGAAATATCAGTCAGATAAAGAAAATCAAAATTATACGGAATGTCTAAATATACTGGGGACGAAATACCAGCACTTTTTAGCAGTGAGAGGAGAATTTCTGTTGCGCAAAGTTGTCTATGTGCAGGGTTGCGTTTTTTCGCAAGGTCATGCCGCGATTTATGATGAATCGCACCAAATGATTGGTGCAGTTCAACACGACGAAACCGGTCGTGTCCAAGTAATGAATGGTGAAGGTAGAGGGGTAGCGTTTGGTAAGTTCATCCCGACATGCAAGAAATGGGTCGTGATGAACCATGATGGTCAAGAAGTAGGTCAAATGCGTGAGAAATTTTCACTCTTCTCGAAGAAATGTGAGTACAATGTTTACGAACGTGGTACGTACACAATTTCCTTCGACCTGACAAAAGGAAAATTCTCAGTACGGAGTTCAGCGGGAGAAGTCGTCGCAGAATTGCTGCAAGACGGCGATGAATACCGTCTTGTCAAAGATGCGGATAAACTTTCGATGTACGAGTTACTCTCGGTTCTAAAAAGCCTGACGAATAACGTCAACTATAAATCACTTACAGCAGTTTAAACAAAAAAGATGTCCGGCCATCGCTTTGATGGTGGGACATCTTTTTTTGTTAAGTTTGTAAGACATGTTGAAGACGTTGCTTTGCTTCATGCGTCAGGTGCGATATACGGCGTGCGTAGAGGCAGAGCTGGAGGACATGGACCGTTTCAGGGCGATAAGCATTGATGCGCTCTAAGGACCGTCTCAAGCGTTTTTCCGTCAATTCGATTGGACCGCTTGTTTCCGCATGCTGGGTATACACAAGATAGAAATCGAGCGGACTGATCAAGTCATCTTCATCGATGTTTGGATTCTTAAAGACGATCGTCAATAATTCACGTGTTTCTTCCAGCGAAAACAGATGTTTTAAATCATCAAGTAAGTAAATGATAGCAGCCTGGTTAATGGAATACTTTTTACCACGATGCGGAACACCGATGATGTCACGGACTTCACGTTTCGTCCAATTTTGAATCGTCGTTGCCGACATATGCTCCCCGATCAATGCATTGGCAAGGTGGACGATTTCATTAATGGATAAGCCATTTTTGGAAGGGTCGAACTGTTTGAGGCGGGTCATTACTTTTGGCAGATCGGCTTCCTCTTCAGATGCGAGTGTTCCGATTCCTTTGCCTTCTTTCAAACGAAGCAGGCAACTGGATAACGTTTGTACAGCTTGAGCATCATACATGCAGAATACTTCCTCTCTAGAACGTCATTTGACCTTATGTTAACAAATGGAGGTTCGAAAGAGCAAACGCCAATCGAACAAAGTACAATGAAACTATCAGAAAAAGGGGGATTCGTATGGAGTGGATTGCGGCAATCGGAACAATCGTCGTCGTTGGAATCGTCTTAGCCCTTCTCGAATGGTTGGGAAAGAAACGACAGGCGCAACCCGAGACGATTCGAAAGTGGATTCATATCGCGGTCGGGCACTGGGTGTTTCTCGCGCTTGCCTGGATGGAGCATTGGTATGTAGCAACTACACCATTGCTGTTCTTTACACTGGTTAATCTGGTCACCTTAAAACGAGGGACCGGACAGATGAATCAGGTAGAACGGATTTCATATGGAACGGTGTATTATCCAATTTCCTTAGCCTTATTAGTTCTGTTTTTCTTTGAACAGGAGCCGATGGCACTTATTGCAGGAAGCATGGTCCTTGCCTGGGGAGACGGAGTAGCTGCACTCGTCGGAAAACGGTTCGGGAAAACATTTTACACCCGTGGAAAAATCCGTCGCTCGTTTGAAGGAAGCATTGCGATGTTTTTAGCTTCGTTCCTTGTCTTGACGGTGACGTTCTTATGTTATGAAGTACCGACCTGGCTCGCTGTCAGTTACGGCTTTTTACTGGCGAATATCGCAGCTTTGATTGAAGCAGTGTCTTACCGGGATACCGATAACCTGTTGATTCCGCTGACGATTGGAGCTCTTGTCGCCTTTGCCTTGTAAATTACGGACGGTGCAACAGACGACGGACGAAATAACGGCTCCGGATCGACAGGTAGAGCGGAATGGACCGGATTCCAGCATGGCGATACGTCAAATCGCGGCAGATGGTCTTGAAAACAGTCTGATACATCCGTTCCTCTGATTGATCATAAACGGCTGCCCACATGCTGTGTTCAATCATCAAGGAAAGCATGGAATCGAGCTGGAAGACGGTGTCTTCATCCGGTTCGCCGTCCAGTGTCTTACAGAACAGGTCATAACGCATTTCCGCATTGTTGGCAGCGATTGCATGGAACATCATATCGTGACGGTGATCCGGAATCTCGAGCAGCATCGCATACAAGGATTCGAGCACATAGTCGTCATGACCCGGCATGGTTTGCATCATATCGATGGTCATCAAGGTACCTTCTCCGCCAGGACCAATCTTTTTTAAGTACTGAAGAGCATGGGAAGCGGCCTCACCATAAAATTCCCGGTCATAATAATGGACGGCCAGATGCCGGTGGACACTCGGTTCATCCGGAAAAAGCGACAAAGCGGCCAAAAAATGCTGTTCCGCTTCGTGTTGAAATTGTTCGACTTCACTCATCAAGCCGAGCAGCAAGTGAGCCCGGACATGATCGCCGGTTTTAGCACGTGTCTGCTCCAGTTGCCGACGGGCGGCTGAAAAATTTTGCTCATGAAACAACGCATAGGCTTCTGCAATTCCTGGGAGGGGATGGTTCGGTGCTAGCTGCCGAAGTCGCTCAATTTTTTGCTGAAACAGCGTTGGTTCGAATTCAACTGTTAAATGATGTAACAAATCGACTTCCGCAAATGGAATCGTGATCTCGTTTGATTGTGCGTGTAGCGTATGTACCATGTTAAAACCACCTTATATCGTGTTATGTGTTCATCATAAGGGAAATGGAAGACAAGAAACAGTCCGTTGCACGGAGCAACGGACTGTTTCCGGTCATATAGAATGGACTTAAGCGTGTAAGTGAAGAACGTCTTCAACCGATTTGTACGTATATCCGAGATCGCGGGCGACAGCTTCGTACGTGACAAATCCTTGCGCGACATTCAGACCTTTTTCAAGCGAGACGTTTTCGGCGAGTGCACGGTGTGTTCCTTTGTTTGCGAGTTCCAATACATAAGGAAGCGTTGCATTCGTCAAAGCGAGTGTTGATGTGCGTGGAACCGCACCCGGCATGTTAGCGACAGCGTAGTGAACAACACCGAACTTTTCATACGTCGGATCATCGTGTGTCGAAATCCGGTCAACTGTTTCGAAGATTCCGCCTTGGTCAATCGCAACGTCAACGATGACAGAACCCGGTTTCATGCGTTCGACCATTTCAGCTGTGACGAGTTTCGGCGCCTTTGCTCCAGGAATCAAGACGGCACCGACAACAAGATCACTTTCGGCGACAGCTTCTGCAATCGTATATGGATTTGAAATCAGCGTGTTGATTGAATTACCGAAAATGTCATCGAGTTGACGGAGACGTTCCGGACTGACATCGATGATGGTGACATCTGCACCGAGACCAACGGCAAGTTTTGCTGCGTTTGTTCCAACGACTCCACCGCCGATGACCGTTACTTTACCGCGACGGACACCAGGAACACCTGCAAGCAGGATGCCCATACCACCATGCGGTTTTTCAAGAAACTGAGCACCGATTTGTGACGCCATCCGACCGGCCACTTCGCTCATCGGTGTTAAGAGTGGTAACGTCCGGTTTTTTTCGACCGTTTCGTATGCGATTGCTGTAATTTTTGAATCGACGAGTGCACGTGTCAACTCAGGTTCTGCAGCCAGATGAAGGTATGTGAACAATGTGAGTTCCGGACGGAAGTATTGATATTCCGAAGCAACCGGTTCCTTAACTTTCAATGCCAACTCGGCAGTAGCCCAAACTTCAGCCGCTGTCTCGATGATTTGTGCCCCTGCTTGCGTGTATTCTTCGTTTGTAAAGCCGCTCCCCATACCAGCAGTTGTTTCGACGATGACCGTATGTCCTTGACCCGTTAAAGCCGCTACCCCAGCAGGCGTTAACGCGACACGATTTTCATTGTTTTTAATTTCCTTTAATACTCCGATGATCATAAATGCGATCCCCTTTCGCGAATAAACAAACAGTGTGTCACTTCTCCTTCAGTATACGAGAAATGAAAGCGTTCTACTTTATCGGCGATTTCAAAAATACAAGCAATCCTTTGTGAAAAATCACAAAGGATAACGGTCTGCTTTTAAATACAGGTAAAGAAGGGCACGTTCCGGAAGCGACTCCATCCGGATACCGGCTTCTTCCTCGATTCTTCGCATCCGATACAAAATCGTATTCGGGTGGACATGCAGGTGGGAAGCGACCTGTTTGACGTTTCCATCATAATGAAGGAACCACTCCAACGTCTCACATAACGAAGCGGCATGTTTCCCGTCATAGGCGCGTAATCGCTCAATCTCTTCTAAACGAACGGTCCTTCTGCGCAGACGTTCGGAAAAAATCGGTAACAGCTGGAATAAACCAAGACGCTCATATCGTGTGACGGTATTTAACTCAAACGGAAATGCATCTTTTAACCGGAGAACGATCCCCGTTTCTTCGTAACGTTCCGGAATCGACTGAACGCCGGTAAATACTTCACTGCTGGCAGAGATGAATTTCGTGTAATTAAATCGTTCGGCAAGCATTTGTCGGAAAGATTGAATGAAGGCATCAAATTGTAATCGTTCGTGGTGGGCATCTTTATCATTTGTGCTGATCCACAAAATAAAATCGGTTTCATCGTACGCGTACAAAAGCGGTCGGACGGTTTGTTGGATAGTCAGCAAATAACGTAACCGATCAGCAAGTCGCGGTGTGATGGCTTCTGAAAACCGGATCACCATCAGGCGACTGATTCCGGGTGGAGCAATGTGTAGTTTAGAGAAGGTCTTTAAAATTTCCGACTCGGACATGTCTTCGTGAAGTAATTCAAAAAAGAATTGTTCGGATTTTTCTTCTTGGCGTTTCTTTTGCATATCGATGGCGAGTAACTGCCGTTGAGCCAGCAAAGCTCCTTTTTTTAAGTCGGATAACTCGGTTTCTGAAAAGGGGATGCTGCGGGCGATTGACCAAATGTACCCTAAAATTTCTGTATCTTGCTTGATCGCAATCGCGACACGGTCATTCAAACCGACACCTGTACGGGCTGAAATGATCAACGGTTCATTTTGTGCCGCAAGATTCTGAATGACTTCGTCTTTCCACAGTTGATCAATGACCGATTCAGGGACGCGTCGCCCGATAATCGTTGCAATCCGGGCCGGGTCCGTATCGGCAGTGTGTGTACTATAAGCAAGCAATCGGTGATTACGATCCTCGATGGTAATTGGAGCACTCAGTGCGACACCAATCGCTTCCGCTAAGTCCTCAAGGGAATGATACGTCGCTTCCAACATAAAAATCAGACCTTCTTTCTCTATATAAAATATTGTTGAAGTAAGTATATCTTTGGTTGTGCATAAGAACAAAGAGTTTTCCGATAAGTTGTAAGTTTTAACAAAATATAAAGAACGGATGAATATGAAAACCAGGCACAAAAAAGACCTCCCGACCGTTATCCGGATCTGCCGGGGAACGGTCGGGAGGCGAAATTATAGGGAGAATCAGCGTCGGACACAGCGTTTACGACTGTAGACGACGAGTGTCAGTAAGAAAACAAGACTGAGGGCAATCAAGACAATCAGTGAAGCCGTATTGAAATGAAGGACTTCAAGAAGGACGCTTGTTGCAACTGTCAGATAAAAAATACCGAGATATTTTTTGACGAAAGGACTGTCGAAATGACCCAACTGTTTCGCGCCGATTGGAGCACCAAGTAATGCTCCGATGATTAGCATGACCCCGACGAGGAGATCGACATCTGTACTTGCGACCGTATAGTTGACGAGGCCGGACAAGACGATCAGTAGGGCCGAAGCAATACTCGTTCCGACTGCCCGTTTCAATTCATATCCGGCGATACCGACGAGTAGTGGTGTAATGATGAAACCACCGCTGACACCAAGCAAGGACGAGATGAATCCTGCGAACAGCCCAATGAAACCAAGTGCCAGATACCGGTTTTTCCAACCGGTTTGTGCACCTGACGAGGACTTTGGACGTAAAAACTTATTGGCAAAGTATAATAATAAACCGATATACACAACCGAGATGACGAGATGGGCACCGTTCACTGCCTCTAATCGGAGAACGATCGGAGTCGCGATGGTAGAACCGATGATACCGACTAAACCGACGACCAGGCTGTCACGCCAGACCACATTTTTCAGGCGGAGGTGTGATAGGGTACCGGATACGGTTGAACCGAGCGTCAACATTAAACTCGTCGCGATAGCGACGCTTGGGGAGAAGCCGAGAATCAGTAAAAGCGGTGTTAAGATGATGCCGCCGCCGATTCCAAAGAAACCAGAGATGATACCAATGAAAAAGCCGAGTGGTAAAAAATAATAAAATTCCATGTAAGACATTCCTTTCACATTACATCATACGGTTAGTATGGCAATCCGTTCGTAAAATGTAAAAGGGAACGGCTCCTTCAAGGGGGTTGAAGGAGCCGTTAAGGGGATTATTCTTTTGATGCAGCAACTTCAGTTGCTGCATCAATACCGGTATTGGCTTTGACAAGAATACGTTCGAAGTTACCGGCCACTTCGTCCGATTTCGTAACAAGTGTTCCGATAATCGCACCTAGAAAACCAAGTGGAATCGAAACAATTCCCGGATTCGACAGTGGGAATAATGCTTCCCCGACGAATAAGGCTGAACCGTCAACTGCCCAGATATTAGGACTGAGCGCGACGAGAAGCAGTGAAGAGAAAAGACCGACGACCATACCTGTGACAGCTCCGCCAGTATTGAAACGGCGCCAGAAAATCGTCAGCAAAATGACGGGCAAATTGGCACTGGCTGCCACTGCAAAGGCCAGTGAAACAAGGAAAGCGACGTTCATTGATTGTGCAAATAACGCCAGTACCATCGAAACGAGTGCGACGGCAATGGAAGCGAGGCGCGCAGCCGTCATTTGTTCTTTTTCCGTTGCTTGTCCTTTACGCAGAATATGACTGTAAAAATCATGGGCAAAGGCGGAAGCAGCCGATAAAACCAGTCCGGCCACAACGGCAAGGATGGTCGCAAAAGCAACAGCCGCAACGAAGGCGAACAGTAAGTCTCCACCAAGCGCCTGCGCAAGGAGAGGTGCCGCCATATTACCGGCTGCATTCGCAGCGATGATGTCATCTGCTCCAACGAAGGCAGCGGCTCCAAAGCCGAGGAAAATCGTTAAGATATAAAACGCACCGATGATCCAGGTCGCATAAACAACGGATTTCCGGGCAGTCGGTGCATCTTTAACCGTAAAGAAGCGGATTAAGATATGCGGCAAGCCGGCTGTTCCGAGAACAAGTGCCAAATTTAAGGAAATCGTATCGAGCGGTAACTTAAACTTATTACCGGGATTCAAGAAGGAGTCACCGAGCGGTGTGGCTTGTTTCACTTCCGAGAACATCTTCATGATCGAGAAGTCGAATTTGGCAAATACCATGAAGGAAATGACGGCTGTACCGGCCATCAGCAAAATCGCTTTGATGATTTGCACCCATGAGGTGGCCGTCATCCCGCCAAACACAACGTACACAGTCATCAGAATACCGACGATGATGACACTTGTCGTATATGGAATTCCGAGTAACAACTCAATCAAAGCACCGGCTCCGACCAATTGCGCAATCATGTAGAAAATGGAAATAACAATCGAGTTCATCGCTGCGACACCCCGAACTTTCGAGGCATTAAAACGGGCAGCAATCATATCAGCCATCGTGTATTTTCCTAAGTTGCGCAACGGTTCGGCAACGAGATAGAGAACAACGAGATAGGCAACGAGAAAACCGATCGAATAAAAAAATCCGTCGAATCCGGCCAGGGCGATCATTCCGGCAATTCCGAGGAAGGAAGCCGCAGACATATAGTCACCGGCAATGGCGATACCGTTTTGAGCACCGGTCAAGCCACCGTCCGCAGTATAAAAATCATTCGCCGTCTTTGTTTTACGGGCAGCGAAATATGTAATGACGAGTGTTAACCCGACAATCGCAGCGAATAGGGCGACAGCGGTATAGTTCATCGTGATTCCTCCTTGATCTGTTCGACCAATCGATCAAACGAACGTGCTTTTTTGTTATAAAGCGTACAAAACGTCCACGTCATGATGAACTGCAGGAAAGCAAATAACCAAGCCCCTGTGATATCACCAAGTAATGGCCGATTCAAGAAGGTAAAATAGCTGGTCATGATGGGAAGCGTAAAATAAAAAATGAGACAAAATACAATGGCCGGTAAGATGAATGCATTTTTTTCGCGCATCAATTGTTTAAACGATGCACTTTCGACGATTGTCTGGGCAGAGCGTGTCGTTTCCGTCTTCGCTGTTTCAGATACCTGGTGCATGAGACGCCTCCTTTGAAAATGAATTTAAATTCATTATAGAGACAGTTCCTTTGGAAAATCTATCCTAATTTAGAAGGGGGAATTCGAGATATTATATTAATATTGGTCTTACCATTTTATTGTAAGCGTTTTCAATGTTGGACAAAATGTGAACGTTATTTTAAAAACATATTAATATGAAAAAATGATTCAAAAGTCCTGCCTGGAAAAATAAAGGGAAATGAATAAAAAACGTTGAAATCCGCATAATTAAAAGACACACCCTGATGGAGGATGTGCCGACAGTTGGTTGTATCATTTGTTATTGTCCCCGATTTCCTGTTCAAGATCACGTAGTGACTTCGAACGTCGTGCTAGGGCGCGCCGTTTGATGATTTCTTCGACGCCACGACTGACTCCCCAGATGGCGAGTAAAATCAGAAACAGAAAAACAAGACGGATCGGTCGTTCCAAAAATGTTGACCATTCTTTACCGATTAACGAGAAGATGATGACGACGATCAGTCGACCCGCTCCAGCGGCAATCAAATACGTCCGAAGTGACAGTTGAATCATTGCAGAAATCGCTGTAATGATAAAGGCCGGCATGAACGGAAGTGAAAAGAAAAAACCAAGCGAAATCGGACTCATATGGCGAACCCGTTCAATCCACTGCTGGGCGGCTTTATGTTGTTCAAGCCACCTCGTGACGGGGCGGCGAAATAAATAACGGATACAGGCAAAGACGACAAGGGAACCGAGCATACTACCGACCCAAGAGACGAGTACACCCATCCAAAAGCCATAAGTCGCTGCATTGGCGGAAATGATAAGAACAAGCGGGAGGAACGGAAAAAGTGATTCCAGAAAAGGAGCAATCAATCCGGTCGATGCACCACCCGGAAGATCCTGGAGAAACGTAATCATTTGTTCAATCCACTGACGGACGGTTTGGAGCATTCGGAATCCTCCTTACAAAATAAACTGCTAATTTCTATTTTAACTCTTTCCCCGTCAGAAAGGAAAAACTTTATCGTGCTGTCCGCTGAACTGGCAATTGTACAATTCAAATGAAGTTGGTATTATACTTAAATGGGTGCGTTTTGCAGGCGTTCCCAGCTAGCTAATAGCTATGACGCTTCGTTCGCCAACGTTCGTTTTACTGCAAAAAACTGACATGGGGGCCAATGAGGATTATGAAACCTTATCGCGTACTATTATTTTATAAGTATGTTCCGATCGACAATGCGGAACAATTAACAAAAGAGCATCTTGCCTATTGCAAAGAGCTTGGCATCAAAGGAAGAATCCTGATTGCACCAGAAGGAATCAATGGCACACTGTCTGGAACAGTCGAACAAACCGATCAATACATGCAGGACCTGCTTGCCGATCCACGGTTTAGTGACATCGAGTTCAAAATTGATGAGGTCGACGAACATGCCTTCAAAAAAATCTTCGTTCGTTATAAAAACGAACTGGTCACATGGCGTTTTGAAGATGAGTTCAACGTGCCGGAAGAAAATGCCGCGTATCTTGAACCGGCCGAGTGGAAAAACATGATGCAAAATGAAGATGTCGTCATTCTGGATGTCCGGAACAACTACGAATACGATCTCGGTCATTTTAAAAATGCCGTCAAGGTCGATGTCGATGCCTCACGTGAATTTCCGCAATGGCTCGATGAAAATGAACACTTGTTTGAAGGAAAAAAAGTTCTGACGTATTGTACGGGCGGTGTCCGTTGTGAAAAATTCACGGCGTATTTCCGTAAACGTCAAAACAGCGATGATATCTTCCATTTAAAAGGCGGCGTCGTCATGTACGGGAAAGATGAAGCAACGCGTGGAGAAGACTGGGAAGGGGAATTGTATGTGTTCGATGAACGCATTCAAGTACCTGTTAACGAAGTCAATCCAACGGTCGTCTCGACTTGTTATTACTGTGGAAAAGACGAAACACGTTACGTGAATTGTGCAAATCCGGAATGTAATCGTCAACACTTCTGCTGTGAAGAATGTGAACCGAAAGTGATGCGTTCTTGTTCAGACGAATGCCGGGAACACCCGCGCAACCGTTATGTAAAAGAACAAATGGAAGAATTGGTAAAGTAATCATGGATGAATAAAAGCAGGCTGACAAAATCCGAATCCGGGATTTCGTCGGCCTGCTTTTTTAGGATGGAAATAAGAAACGAAGGATTTCTGGCATCCGTTTTGCCCATTCGGTCTCGTGATGGATCGCACCGGGAATGATTTCGTAAGTCGCTTGTTGGACTTTTTTTTGAACGGCTTTCGCAAGAACCTCGTTTGTATGAAGATAGTCATTTTCCGTCATCGGTCCGCTCGTTTCTTTCGTACCAACATCCATATAACAACGCTGGTGCTCGGATAAACGTGGACTGCGCTCAATGAATTCCAGTAAAGAAGAAAAATTCGCCCAACCGGCCGTTGATAAAGCAGCGACACGTGTGAAGATTTCCGGATAAGCGAACAAGCCATACAATGAAATGACACCCCCCATCGAACTGCCGATCATCGTCGTATCCGTTGGAATCGTCGCATACTGCGAGTCAATATACGGTTTTAGTTCATGAACGATCCAGTGCATGTATTGCTTTCCGTTGCCGCCAATCGTCTTGCGATGAGACGGATAGGCCGTGCGCATTAAAAGGGCTTCGTCCGTCCAAGGGGCATACTCATCGTAGCGGTCCATTCCATCATCCGGACTGTCGATGGCGACGATCATCGCATGCAACTGAACAGTATGGAGTGCATGATGGACTTCCCAGCCTTTTCCGAACGAAGCGGTCTCACCACTGAAGACATTTTGACCGTCATGCATATAAATGACTGGGAGCGCTTCGTCGACCGGGAGTTCGGTCGGACGATAAATCCGGATTGTTCGAGGCGAGGCTAGAGTCGAAATCGTTCGTTCAATTTCAGTAATTGACAAGATAGTCACGACCTTTCAAAGGTTAGCGTAATGGGCAGTACAATTCCGACCGTTATGTTTGCCACCGACATAGAGAGCATGATCCGCTTGCCGGAGCGATTCTTCGAACGATCGTTCCGATGGAAATTCGACGGTATCGACGCCAAGACTGATGGTGATGGATAAGCGATGTCTATCGACGACGAACGGCCGGTCGAGGACGGCATGCCGGATTTCTTCGGCGAAATCGATGGCTTCGTTCTGTGGAGCTTGATGAAGTAACAGGACAAATTCTTCTCCGCCGTATCGAGCCGCGAAGACGTTCTGCTTTTTCTGTTGCACGGCCCGGATCCTGCGACCGAGTTCACGCAGAACAAGGTCACCGACCTTATGTCCATACGTATCGTTAACATGTTTGAAGTGATCGATATCAAATAAGATGATCGACAAGGGATAACGGTCAGAGGCAAATTGCTGTGCCCCTTCCTCGTAAAAGGCACGACTGTTGGCGAGCTCCGTCAAAGCATCAGTCCGGCTCTCGGCGTACAGTTGGTATGTTTCCCGTGAACGGTGCAACACCCGACAAAAAATACGTAACAAACGCGAAATCTCGTCCGCACTTGTCGCATCATAGGCATCCGCGGTTTGATGAAATAGGATGATCGATACATCGACATCTTCGTTTGTGATGGATGGAATCGCAATCATCGAATGACGGTCAACGGGTAAGTCAATTTGAATGTCCGTCCCCCAATCGCACCGAAGACCATGGATGATTGGTGTTTGCAGCTGCTCGGCCTTCAGGGAATGGAATAAAGGCAGGACATCGATGATTGTTTTCGTCCGGATATTGTAAATGGTTTGCTTACGCTGTTGCTGAATTGATATCCAACCTTCCGAAAAATCAATCAGATACGGCAAGTCGCGTAATAAGGAGTCAATCGTTTCTTGTTCGAACTGGGAAATCAGCAGATGTTCTTTGGCGTCATCAAACCGTTTGGCTTTTTCATTCGCTTCGATTGTTTCCCCATGCTGTTGGAGCAATCGTTTGAATAAAAATAAGATCAGCGTCGAGACGGAAGCGGCGATGAGCGGGTTCTCATCATAAAACCAGATTCCGAGTAGAGCGCTTAAGATACTGATACCGTAGACAAGTGTCTGCAGACGGACAAGGCGTACCCAATCATATTTCAAATATAAGATGCGGTTGACGAACCGGCATTGGAGGTAGGAAACGATCATGACGGTCGTTAAATAGCTGAGAAGCGGAAGGAGTGCTCTCGAGTAAGTAAAGTCAGTTCCAATCGGTCCGCCGAGTACTAAATAGACGAGTGACGGAGAGGCGAGATAAACTAAATCAAACAGGGCGTTGATTGGATACAAGTAGAAAAAACGTTGACGGCGAATTTCTTTTTTATGAGAAAAAAACTGAAAGACGAAGATCCCGATTTGGCTGAGAAGGATGGACGGCCATAATCCGTAATTAAGAAAGATGAATAAAATGATCCCTTCCTGAAACGTATAATAAATGCCTCCGCGACGGACGTTGTCGAACTGGAACAAGATGATGAGTGCTAGAAGATAAGTGGCATTGCCAAATGAGAGCGGAAAGTCGATGAGTGTCGGATATGTCAGTAAAATGAAGGTAAGCAGACCAGCAACGAGACACAAGGCAAGCCAACTGTTTCGTGCGACTTTTTGATAGTAGACCATGATGCGTCTCCCTCCTTTAACAGTCCTCCCCTACTTATACCCGTTTTGTGGAAATTATGATAAGGGATTTACAAAAAAATAAGGTTGAGAGAATGCAGTGAATTGCGTATAATGTGAAAGATATCAAACAATCGATGACGAAGAAAGTAGCGATATGATTTAATCGACCAGCGAATCAGGGAACGGTGAAAGCCTGAACAGATTAGACCATCGTGAAACGCACTTCCGAGATGCTATCCGAATCCATGTGATCAGGCCTAGCCGGGGGAACCCCGTTATCCCCGTTAAAGTGGGTGTCGTACCGTCGACACCAAGAAGAGTGGTACCGCGGTCATTCCGTCTCTTTGCGTGTTGCGCAAAGGGCGTTTTTTATTGGAAAAAATAAACTGTTTGGAGGAAAAAAAATGAGCTACAAGCAACAATATGCCCAAGTATTACATGATGTGATTGGTGATGCCCTGTCACAAGAAGAGATCGAACAGTTGATCGAACAACCAAAACATGAGGATCACGGCGATCTGGCATTCCCATGTTTCCAACTCGCAAAAGCCTTCCGGAAAGCACCGATGATGATTGCAACGGAACTGGCTGAGAAAATCAATAATCCACTGTTCTCGAACGTGCAGGCAGCGGGACCGTACGTGAACGTCTTCTTAAACCGGGAAGTGGTTTCGCGTGAAATCATTAAACGTGTTTTAGAAGAACAACAAGCTTACGGATCAAGCGAAGCGAACGGCAAAACGATCGTGACTGACTTCTCATCACCAAACATCGCGAAGCCGTTCTCGATGGGACATTTACGTTCGACAGTCATCGGAAATGCGCTGAACCAGATTTCACGAAAAAAAGGATATGATGTCGTCGGCATCAATCACCTCGGAGACTGGGGAACACAGTTCGGGAAATTGATGGTCGCCTACAATATGTGGGGCAAGGAAGAAGATGTCCGGGCTGAGCCGATCAAAGAATTGCTCAAACTGTACGTGCGTTTCCACGAAGAAGCGGAAGAAAATCCGGCTCTTGAAGATGAAGGTCGTGCCTGGTTCAAGAAACTTGAACAGGGTGACGAACAAGCGACAGCACTTTGGACATGGTTCCGTGAAGTTTCGCTCGTCGAGTTCAACCGTGTCTATGAAATGCTTGGTGTCAGTTTCGACAGTTTGAACGGTGAAGCCTTCTATAATGATAAGATGCAGCACGTGATTGACTTATTGGAAGAAAAAGAGTTGCTCGTCGAGTCGGAAGGTGCAATGGTCGTCGATCTCGAAGCCGAAGGAATGCCTCCTGCCTTGATCAAGAAAAAAGACGGAGCGACATTGTATGCAACACGTGACTTGGCGGCTGCCGTCTATCGTCTTGAGACATACGGTTTCGAGCAAGCCTTTTACGTTGTAGGCGGTGAACAGGCCCTCCACTTTAAACAGCTGTTTGCTGTTCTGAAGAAACTTGGCTTTGAAAATGTCGACGGTATGCACCATGTCCCGTTTGGCCTGATCATGAAAGACGGGAAAAAGATGTCGACGCGTAAAGGACGGATTGTCCTTCTTGAAGAAGTGCTTCAAGATGCGATCAATGTCGCGAAACAAAACATCGCCGAGAAAAATCCGAACCTTGCCAATGCCGAACAGACGGCACGCGAAGTCGGTGTCGGTGCTGTCATTTTCCACGATTTAAAAAATGAGCGCATGAACAACATTGAATTTGATCTCGAACAAATGTTGAAATTTGAAGGAGAAACCGGTCCGTACGTCCAATATACGAATGCACGTGCAAATTCATTGTTACGTAAAGGCGAATACGATGGATCAGCGTTTGCGGGTAGCGCAGACGACTATTCATGGGGTGTCGTGTCGATGCTGAACCAGTTCTCGGCAGTGATTGACCGGGCGTTTACACGTCGCGAACCATCAATCATCAGCCGTTATGTCCTTGATTTGGCTCAAAGTTTCAACAAATATTACGGGCAGGTTCGTGTCCTCGAAGACGACGCGGAAAAACAATCTCGCCTCGCACTCGTAAAATCGGTTACGATTGTATTGACGGAAGGATTACGCCTGCTCGGTGTCGGCGCTCCTGAAGAAATGTAAGATAAATCAATTAAAGATGGGGTTATCATATGAACAAAGAGACAATGGAACGGTTACAGCACGCATCTACACAAATGAATCAGGAAGATTTGGCTTCATCCATCGCTTTTATTGCTGATTTTCATGGAAAGGTGGCGGCATGGCTTCCAGGTGAATCAGTCGATTTCATCTTAGATTTCGTGACAGCACCAGGAGCCGATCAAATTGCTCCGATCAGCGGTGACGCACTCGATACGAAAAGTAACTTCGAGTTCTTCATGGAAAAAAAACAGACGCGCAAAAAACTCGGTGAGTTATTGGCGTTATGGAAAGCACCCCGTACGAAAGAGACATTGAATCAAATTGATGCCATCGGTCTAAAAAAATGGTTGGCGCGCAATGAATTTCGTTCGGAAGACAAGCCATGGGATTACCTGAACCGCCTTCATGTCCTGTTATTCCTCGATCAAATGACTACGGTCATCGATGATCATCAGTTGACGACATTGTATGAGCAACTCGTCCGGAAGACACCGGTACCGACGAGCTTCGTCCGTCGTCAAGGGGAAGTCCGCCGTGTCGTGAATCAGTTCGCCGATAAAACAGAATTTACACAAGTGGATTTAGTTCGTGCTTCACTCGTGCGTTTTCTATAAGCGAGATGACATCAAAATCCCCCGTATCCTTCACAAATCGTGAAGGATACGGGGGATTTTGTCATGTCAGACATTCATTTGACTTGCTGAAAGGTGATGGTTTCGGTGGTTGTGTCGTACAGCAACCATTCACGTTCGACCAAAACCGGTCCGACGTTGATGGCGTAACGGCCACGTTTGATGGAGATCGGGATATCATGATGAATCGCCAGACGTTTACCCTCTTTGAATAGTCCGTGCACATGACTGTGTCCAAAAAATAAGAGACGGTCGGGATAAGTGGATGTATCGGGTGTCAAATCATAGCTCCATTTCAATTGGTCGCCGTGAATGAACAAAGCAGACGCAATTTGTTTTGTCCGATTTGATGTGCGCAGTTGATCGAGATAACTGGATATCCCTGCTGGAATCAAGGAAAACAACCGTTCTTCCTGATTTCCGAGCAGCGTCTCAAAAAACAGCAACTTCAAAAAATCCGGATCAAGCGTCACGATTTGTTCGATTTCTTCAAATGTATACCGTTTGGCCCGCTTTTTTCCGATGTGACACTCATGGACATCTCCAAGCGAAAAAACAATGGCTTGCGGAGCTGTCTGTTGAATATCTGTCAACACAGCACGTGTATCGGATAATGAACTGTGCAAATCCGTGATGAGTGCATACTGCATCTGGCATCGCTCCCTTGTACTAAGAGTATACCCCGCGTTTCATGCGGCTCATCCTATTTTTAATTAAGCCGGGTCGACCGTGATCCCGCGCTCGGCAAAGACCACTTTTGCGACTTCGAGTGCATTGAGGACACGCGGGAAACCGGTGTAAGGGACAAGATGCATGATGGCTTGACGATTTCATTTCCTGTCAATCCGGCGGTTAAGCCGGTATTGATATGAAGGACAAGCCGTTGTCCTGGATGGTGGATATACAGCGAAATAAGCATGAAAAAAATCCCTTTCTCCAATCGGAGTAAGGGATTTTTTATACTTAACGGAAATTGAGGAACTGGACGTCGACCGATAATGGTAATTCACGGACGATTTGCATGACTTGTTGCAAGTCGTCGCGCGATTTGCCAGTGACACGGATTTGATCGTCTTGAATCTGAGTTTTGACTTTGAGTTTGGATTCCTTGACGGCATTGTTAATTTTTTTAGCATCATCACGATCGATGCCGCTTTTGAGAATGACGCGTTGACGGACCGTGTTTCCGGCTGCCTGCTCGACTTTTTCGTATTGCAGGTTTTTCGTCGGGACTTCGCGCTTGATGAGTTTAGCTGTCAGGACATCTTTGACTTGATCGAGTTTAAAATTATCATCTGAAATCAGAATCAAATCTTCTTTCTCGAGTTTCATGTCGCTTTTTGATCCTTTGAAATCAAAGCGGTTTGTGATTTCCTTTAAAGCGACCTGCATCGCGTTTTTGACTTCCTCGATGTTGATTTGTGACACGATATCAAATGAATTGTCTTTTGCTGCCATAAGAATCTCCCCTTTCGTTCCACAACCATTTTAACATATTTGTCCGCAGATGCTTTGACTTCGTGCTGAAGTTTCGGCAAAAGAAAATGGAAGAGAAACAGTCGAATCGTTCATCTGTATGAAATTTTGTTATAATGAAAACCATGAAATGAAAGGGGTGCATGGCTTTGAAACAAACAGCAGATATGTTGACGCTCACACCAGAAGAACTGGATGAGCGGTATGCCTATAAAGGATCAGATTTAGGAGCAACATTTGATGAAAAAACGATACGGGTCCGTTTATGGGCCCCGACGGCTGAACGTGTCGTGATTCGTTTGTACCGGACATTGCGGGCAAGGAAAGTTGAAGAACTTGAATTGGCGGCGGATCAGCAGGGGACATTCGTCGTCGAACTCGATCGTGCTGTGTATGAAGGTTACTTTTATACGTTTCAAGCCAGCATCAACGGACAGAAGGTCGAAGCGGTCGATCCGTATGCAAAAGCAGTCGGGACAAACGGTAAACGGGGAGCATTAATCGATCCATCCACCACGCAACCCGAGCGTTGGATTGAAGAACGCCCTCTCTTCCATTCGTCACAAGATGCCGTTATCTATGAATTACACGTTCGGGACGCGACGAGCCATTCGGCGAGTGGGGTCATCGAGCGGGGAACGTTCCGCGGATTGACGGAAGCCGGGACACGAACACCGGCAGGCGGATTGACAGGTCTTGATTACCTGACGGATTTAGGTGTGACACATGTCCAATTGCTTCCGATTTATGATTTCGGTTCAGTGAATGAAGCCGCACCGAACGATCCGGATAACTACAACTGGGGATACGATCCCGTCAATTATTTTGCGCCGGAAGGATCCTATTCATCGAATCCGGATGATCCGGCAGCACGGATCCGTGAATTAAAAGCCTTGATTCAAGCCTTGCATGACCGGGGCATTCGTGTCGTGATGGATGTAGTCTTTAATCACGTCTATGATGCGGAAACGGCACCACTTGGCCAATTCGTTCCGGGTTATTTTTTCCGTCAGGCAGCAGACGGAACACTTTCGAACGGGAGTTTTTGTGGAAATGACACAGCATCAGAACGTTTCATGATGCGTAAGTTCATTCTTGATTGCGTGACGTACTGGGCGAAAGAGTATCATCTGGACGGATTCCGGTTCGACTTGATGGGCTTGCATGATATCGAAACGATGAATCAAGTCCGGCATGCACTCGACCGGATTGATCCATCGATCTTGATTATCGGGGAAGGATGGGATCTTGACACACCGCTTGCAGCCGATCAAAAAGCCAACTACTTTAATGCGCCGCAGATGCCGGGAATCGCTCATTTCAACAACGGATTACGTGACGGTGTCAAAGGTGACGTTCAGACACCGCTTGACCGCGGATTCATCAGCGGAGCTTTCGAGCGGACAAATGAAGTCAAACGGGGCATTGCCGGAAACGTCTCTTCGCAAGGATTTGCGGATGAACCGAATCAAGTCGTTTCTTACGCGGAAGCCCATGATGATTTAACGATTTGGGACAAATTGTCCGTGTCACGGCCGGAAGATACGGATGAAGTCCGCCGAAAACGACAAATGCTTGCGAATGCCATTATCTTAACCGGACAAGGGATTCCATTTTTACATGCGGGACAGGAGTTTTTCCGGACAAAAAACGGCATTCGGGACAGCTTCAACTCCGGAGAAGTCGTCAATCAACTCGATTATGAACGGGCAGAAGAGTTCCGGTTCGGCGTCGAGTATGTCAAAGGATTGATTGCGCTGCGGCGTCAGTATCCGATGTTCCGTCTCGAAAACACCGCCATGATCCGCAAACATCTCCGCTTCCTCGAAGAAGGAGAAGGCATCATTGCTTACGAATTGAAGCGGACATATGAAGGGTATGTTGAACGTCAGCGGGTGTATCACAATGCGACGGAACACGATGTGACAATCGAGTTACCGGGCGGCGAGTTCGAAATTCTCGTCGAAGAAGGGGTTGTAAAAATCCATGCCCCTCGTCTGCATGAAGAAAAACAGCTTGTCGTGAAGGCTTTGTCGACGACAGTCATTGCCGAACGGAAAGCAGACTATAAAAAATATGCAGTGGCAGGCGGCGCCGCACTGACGATTCTTGGTTTGTTGTATGCAGCGAACAAACGGCGTAAAAATAATAAATGATGAGTCTTAAGCAACGAGGCAATTAGAAGAATCGGAGTTCACTGATGTGGGCTCCGATTCTTTTTTTTTAGAGCCGCATCCCGCAACGTAACAGTCATGTTGCGGTGTCATCATAATGACTTAATGATTTTTCATGTTTGCTGTTTTAATTCAGAGCTTCCGGGAACATACTATAAGTAGTATTTAGAGTGCTGGTTTTTTTGAAAGGATGTATTTTATGTTTGGCTTCAATGATATCTGGAAATTTTTCTTCTCGTTTTTTTTGTTATTACCAATCGTCACGTTAATTCATGAGATAGGTCATTACTTTTTCGCACGTCTGTTTGGCGGGAATATGGAAATCAATATCGGATCGGGGAAATCGTTGTTACGTGTTGGCCCCATCCGCTTGAACCGTATCTATTTCTGGGACGGATGGTGTCAGTATGAGGCACTTCGTCATGAAAATAAATTTACGAACATTACCGTCTATGCCGGTGGAGCTATTTTTAATCTGGCGAGCATCCTGATTGTAAACGGTTTGATTTATGCGGGTGTCTTCGAAGCTTCGATTTTTACGTATCAATTCGCCTATTTCTCGTTCTACTTCATTTTCTTCTCGCTGTTTCCGATTGATCATCCGAACGGTTATCCGAGTGACGGAAAAGCGATCGTTAATGTATTCCGTTATGGAAAGTCAGAATATAACCCCCAATCGTAATCATAAGCAAAATATGCCCTTCTTTTATGCGACCAGCGCACGAAAGAAGGGCATATTGCATCATTTGTCTTCTGAAGATGTATCATCCGCAGAAGAAGAGTCGGATTGTTCTGTTTCTAATTCGACCAGTTTTTGTATCAAAATATGCCGTGGCATGTGCATTAACTGTTCGAGCGGCACATTGAGACGTTTCGAAAGTTCAACAGCTGTATCAGCAGACAGTTGTAGGGGTTTCATAGTGTGTGTACCTCCTTTTTGTTTCCTTTAAGTATACAGGACATGCTCTTCGAGCGCATCGACAGTAGCTAGAAATGAAGAAGGTTGATACCGTAGGGAGTAGGAAGTGATGCGTATGTATAAACCAGCCGCTGAGCTGTTGTTCCATGAATCTGTTTCACTTTTTGACCGATTTGGCGATGATCTGATTTTATACCGGGATCAAGGCGGATTTACAAAATGTGATTTGGATTTGAGAATACGGTGGGAGACAGCATGTGCGTATGTTCCGTTCACGTGGTTCTTTGAGCCGGACGGATACCGTGTGTTCATCGTTTTTGAAGTAACTTCATTGTTTGGTTTACTCGATTTAAGAGACGGACGTCTCCAATATATGAATCGCCCCATCCTCTTTGCTGATGCCTGGTTCAGTAATCTGTATGAATGGCGAGACAATCAGATTTTTATGTACTCGGCTGAGACCGATGTCGTGCGTTATTGTTTTGAAAAACAGGAAGGAACTTTTTCGGATTATGACGAAGCTCCTCTATTAGGACGTTTGATTGAACGGGGGTATCATCCGCAGTATGCGTTCGAACGTCTGCTCGCACCTGGAACGATGATTTCCTATGATGTGAATCAATCACGTTATGTCATTTGGGATGCGTTTACGGAACAGGAACAGTTGATTCCGTTTTCCGAGTATGACGACTATTTGTTGGTCGACAGCCGGAAAAATCTGTTTTCTGTCACGGATGCTAATCGATTTTATCTGTACGAAAAAGAGCAACTGAAATTTAAATTTGATGGGTGCCAGTCATCGATCCTGTTAAAGACGGTTTTACTGGATGAATCGGCGCAACGTCTGGCCATCGTCTCGACGTCGGCGAATTTCGGAAATACGTGGCTCCAGATTTTTCAAAAGACGTAAACACATCCTTTGTCGTAGCGGGCGAAGGATGTGTTTCTTGTATAGAGAGAGGAAGATGACAGATGGAACGTTTTGGTCAATACGTAGTGCGTTTTCGAAAAGGCATCAGCGTTACCTGGGTGGTGCTGTTGCTGATTCTTGGTTATTTTGCGGTGCAACTCCCGGATCAGCTGAAGGGAAACGGCTTTACACGGGACGGAGAGTTTCAACAAGTCGAACGCACGTTAGAAAAAGAATTTAAGCAGGACCCACACCAAATCATCGTTTTGTTTGAAGGGAAAACAGAAACCATCCGGCAGGAGATGCAGCGTCACGTCACGGCGTTTCGGACCATCCAAGGAGTGGGACAGGTTATCGGTGTCCAGGAAAATCCGGAAGCTTTAAAAGACGGAAAAGGATATGTCTCGATCGGGATACCGGACATTGACCCTTCCTGGGTGAAGGCGGTGCAGGAAAAACTGGATCCGCAAGACGGCAATACGATTCGACTGACAGGAGAGCCGTTGATCGTCGACGATTTGAATACCGCATCGAAAAATGATTTGGTCCGGGCGGAATTGATTGGCGTACCGGCAGCGTTACTTGTCTTATTTCTTGTTTTCGGGACGCCGCTTGCTGCCATCTTGCCGCTCATCATGGGACTCGTCACGTTCATCTTTGGAGCCGGAACGTTGTATTTCATCGCCGGACAACAGGAATTGTCCATCTTTGTCTTAAATGCCGTAGCGATGATTTCACTGGCCCTCGGAATCGATTTTTCCCTGCTTTACGTCAACCGGTTCCGGGAAGAACGGGCAGCCGGAAGGTCGATTACGGCAGCAGCGGAAGTTTCGGTTGCGACGGCCGGACGATCGATTTTATTTTCCGGGATTTGTGTGTTCGTCGGACTGGCGGGCTTACTTGTCATTGATGTCGATGTGTTTCAAGCAGTTGCGATCGGCACGCTGGTTTCGGTACTGGGCGCCGTCATCAGCGCTGTGACCTTACTTCCGGCCCTGCTCGCACTACTCGGGGGCAGTCTGGAAACAGGGCGGATTTTTAAAGCGGATTCGGAGCAGGGGGAAGTCCGATGGCGTAAGCTCGCCCGGTTCGTCATGAAACGTCCGGTTGCCATCACCCTTTTTTCACTCCTTCTTCTTTTGCCGTGTTTAATTCCGTTGCGCGATTTGGAACTGAACATTCCGCAAGCAAGCGCGTTACCGGAAGATTATGAATCACGCCTCGCTTTTGAAGCGTGGGAAAAAACCTTTGGCGACGATGGGACCGATGCCGTCGTCTTGCTAAAAGCTGATTTTCAAACGGAACAAGGTGTCGAAAAACTGGAAGCGTTGACGACACGACTCGAAGCAGATGACGGAGTAAGCAGTGTCATTTCAGCGACGGCGCTGGCGGAAGCGAATGGACAGACCGTGACCCAGCTTGCTGCGAACGAACAGGGAAAAGAACAGTTGGCGCCTTTGATTACGTTTGATCAAGGAGTTGCCCGGATCAATGTCAAGCTGACGGGAGATCCGGGAGACAAGAGTTCACAAAAATGGGTCCGCGACGTGCGAGACCAAGGATACCAGGTCGGGGGACCGGCAGCCTTTAATCAGGAAATCTATGATGAAATTTACTCAAAAATGCCGCTCGCGCTAGGTCTTGTCTTACTTGCGACATTCATCATCCTGTTGTTTGCGTTCCAGTCGATTTTGATTCCGATCAAAGCCATCTTGATGAATCTACTCAGCCTCGGAGCAACATTTGGTCTGCTCGTCATTTTATTTGAATCGGGCTGGGTTTTCCCGGCCGAAACAATCGGTATCTTAACCCCTGTGTTCATCTTCTCGCTTGTTTTCGGATTATCGATGGACTACGAAGTATTCCTCGTCTCACGAATGGAAGAATACTACGATGAGACCGGGGATAATGACCTCGCAACGGAAATGGGACTGGCGAAGACGAGTAAAATCATCACCTCCGCCGCCTTGATCATGATTGTCGTCACCGGTGCATTTGCGTTTACCGGCGTCAGTCCGATTAAACAGCTTGGTGTCGGAATTGCTTTGGCGATTTTCATTGACGCGACGATCGTCCGGATGTTCCTTGTTCCGGCACTGATGAAGCTGTTCGGACACTGGAACTGGTGGTGGCCGGGCGGACGGCGAAAACGAAAATACCGGATCTGATCATCGTTCAGAACATCAGTGAAGCACATCATTAGTCATTTAAAGCAGGGCGGGCGTATACTGACGATATTCAAGTTAAGATTTCAGAGGAGGATATGCTTCAATGGCTAATGAAAAGATGTTTGATACGTTTACACTTCCAAACGGAGTGACCCTTAAAAACCGGATTATGATGGCGCCGATGACGAACTACGCGGCGGAAGAAAACGGTGAAGTTTCAGAAGCGGAGCTTGCATACTACGCAGCACGTTCAGGTGGAGTCGGTGCAGTCATTACAGCATGTGCCAACGTCACAGCAGACGGTCAAGGATTCCCGAACGAGTTTGGCGCAGAGCGCGATGAATTGATTCCGAGCCTGAAACGTCTCGCTACAACAATCCAAGATCAAGGCGCAAAAGCGATTCTGCAAATTTTCCACGCGGGTCGTATGGCACCACCGGAACTCGTCGGCGGACAAACAGTCAGCGCAAGTGCAGTAGCACCAGAACGTGAAGGCGCAATGACACCACGTGCACTGGAAGCAGCAGAAGTCGAAGCGATCATCGAAGCATTCGGTCAAGCAACACGCCGTGCGATGGAAGCCGGATTTGACGGAGTGGAAATTCATGGTGCGAACACGTACTTAATTCAACAATTCGTTTCTCCGCACTCGAACCGTCGTGAGGACAAATGGGGCGGAAGTCTTGAAAAACGTCTTGCTTTCCCATTAGCTGTCGTCGATGCCGTCGAAGCCGTTGCAAAAAAAGATCCATCGTTTATCGTCGGTTATCGTTTCTCACCGGAAGAAGTTGAAAATCCGGGAATTACACTCGATGATACGATGCAACTCGTTGATGCACTTGCGAAAAAAGATCTCGACTACCTGCATGTTTCCGTCATGGACTTCTTTGCAGGATCGATTCGTGATCAAAACGAAACACGTTCGCCAATCAGTCTCGTACAAGAACGTGTCGGTCAACACGTTCCGGTCATCGGTGTCGGTTCACTCCATACACCGGAAGAAGTCGAGCGTTCACTTGAAGTCGTGCCACTCGTCGCTCTTGGCCGTGAGTTAATCATGGAACCAAAATGGGTTGAAAAAGTAGAAGCTGGCGAAACGGAATCGATTCGGACAGAACTCGATCCGTCGGCACAGTCTGAACTCGTCGTGCCGGATGCACTATGGCAGGGAATCACGAGCCGTCCAGGCTGGTTCCCAATCAAACAAACAACAAAATAAGAAATACGAAAAGGAGCAACTCAGAATTCTGAGTTGCTCCTTTTTTAGTGTCAGTAAGCGACTTCACCCATCCGGACACCACAAAAACGGTGCAGTTCAACGGGATGATCCATGTTCGTCCGGTCGAACATATCCTGCAGTAATAACGCACAGATGTAGGCATCTTCCTTCGCATCATGATGCTTAAAAGATACACCTAAAAACTCCGCCATCGTATTTAGCTTATGGTTCGGCAACCACGGATAAAGCTTCCGTGACAATTTGACCGTACAACCATACTGAAATGTCGGCATTTGATATAAGTCATATTTTTGAACCGCTTTTTGGAGCGCACCCATATCGAAAGCTGCATTATGGGCAACGACGAGCTCGGCCTGTTCAATTAATTCAAACAAGCCGTGTGCCGCCATTGCTTCCGGTAAGGCCGGTGCATCCCAGACGTCACTCGGGCGAATGCCGTGGACACGGATATTACCGGCATCAAAGTCTTCTTCCGGATTGATTAAGACCTGCTTGCTTGTGAGGACTTTCCCAGCGGATAAAACAGACCAGCCAAAGGCACAGATGCTGCGGCTGTTCCGGTTCGCTGTTTCAAAATCAATCGCCAGTGTATAACGTTCCATATCATCTCTCCTTTTTAATCAGCATACCGTATTTCGATTTAGAATGCATGTTCGTCTTTTCGTTTAATCAAAAAATCCGTCTGTCTTTGAGACAGGACGGACTTTTTGATTATTTAGCCTGTACCGCTTTTTCTTGTGCTTCAGGTTCCGTATACGCATCGGGCTTAAAGAGCATGATCCGGTCACGGTAGGCAAAAACGACAGCCGTCAAAACGGCCATTAAATCAGCAATCGGGAAGGCGAACCAAACCCCTTGTACTCCAAAAAAGATAGGTAAAATCAGGACGAGTGGAATCGTATATAAGGTCTGCCGCGAGAGCGACAGGAACAAGGCGATCCGCGCCTTGGCAAGTGATTGATACATTCCGTTGATGATCATCTGAATCCCGTAAACGAATGAAATTGCGAATAAAATCCGCATCGCGGTCGAACCTTCATTGAGTAATGTCACATCTTCCGTAAACATTCCGACCCAAAAACGGGGGAACAGCTGGATTAACAGCCAAAGCGTGATCGACAGGCTCAAACCGTAGCGAATGGCCAGTTTGATTGCTTGTGACATCCGATCAAACTGTTTCGACCCGAAATTGTAGCCGACAATCGGCTGCATCCCTTGGACGATTCCCATGATTGGCATTCCGACAAGTGCCATGAACTTATTGATGACGGCAAAGGTCGCAAGTTCCGTCGTACCGCCGTAGCGGACGAGCATATGGTTGACGGTGATGAATAAAATGGACTGTGACACTTGCATGATGAAAGACGATGAGCCGATCTGTCCCATCCGACCGACCAGTTTGGGATCAAACCGAAAGGCTTCACGGTCAAGGACAAGACTTGTTTTTTTCGCTTTCGTAAAGAAAAACCTGAAAATCAGAACGGAACCGACGATTTGCGCGACGACCGTCCCAAGTGCAGCCCCTTGAATGCCCCAGTCGAGTCCGAAAATAAACAGGGGCGTCAAGACGATGTTGATGGCGACTGTCGTCAGCATGACACGCATCTGATAACTGGCACGTCCTTCTGCCCGAAGCATGGCGCTCGAAGCCATCGTCAACATGAAGAACGGGGAACCGAGTAACAGGACACGGAGGAAATCAATACTGTATGGCATGATTTCCGGTGTGGCACCGAACACCTGTAACAACGGTTCGACGAAGATGAATGCCGTGATAATCGCAAGCATACTGACGACGAAAACGGTCATCAGGACATTTGCATAGGCACGACTGGCACCTGCCAGATTTTTTTGACCAAGCCGCTGAGAAGCAATGGCCGCACCGCCGATTCCAATCGAGTTCGAGATGGCCATCAAGACGAGCTGAACGGGGAACGCAATGCCGACAGCCGCGACGGCAACCGTCCCGATTCCTTGTGCCACAAAAATCGTATCGACAATATTATAGAGAGCAGTCACAAGCATCCCGATCATCGCCGGGAGCGACAGGCCGATCAGGAGTTTGTTGATGGGTGCTTCTCCCAAACGAGCCGTATTTTTATTCATCATCAGGAGAGCCTCCTTTTTTTCAAAACAGGGACATGGATTTTTATTCAGATTAGTCGCTTCAACAACCGGATGCAAGTAATCGAATCAGGCAATGTGCAAAACGATCAAAAGACACTCCGCCGATTGAAGACGAAGTGCCTGCTTGAGATAACACGACTGGTTAAGATGGGGTCGGAAGATACCCTTTTGAGTATTCAAAAGCGATGAAGAGAATTGCACCAAGAGCCAGGTAAGCGAACAACGTAATCGTCTGTTGTTTTTTCGGCATTTGATGATACTCAACCGATTTTTCAGCTTCGAGTAACGGTTCAATCCGCTGGTCCAGTCGACGCAACAAGGCATCGTAATCATTAGCCGAATCATATTGGTAACGAAGCAAGTCATCGGCAGCACTTTTCGCTTCTTCCGGACTCGCACTCCGTAAATCCTGGAGGTCGTGTCGGAGTGACCAGGCGATCGGATCATAGGTCGAAACGGGTGCATCGTCCGGTTCGTCGACGGTCGAGTCCGTCACAGTTTCCGTTGCTGCCAATTGTTCCTGTTCGACTTTCGCTTGCAGGACACGGCTGCGTGCAGCACGGTATAACATTAAAATCGATTTATTGTCTTCGTATTGTTTCGCAAAACGGTATCGCTTCCAGACGGCACTTCCGCCGAGAAACGCGATCAATAACAAGATGATGCTGAAGTGTGTCACACCGTATGCAATCAGGGCGGCGAGACCGGCGACCCAAACGACAATCGGCAGACCGGCTAAAATCCGTCCGCCGTCAAGCGGACTGACGGGCAACAGGTTGAACAGGTTCAGCAAGGCCCCTAAATGGAAGATGACAAGCCAAAAATCGTTTCCCGTCACGGCGTATCCGATCAAAAGCGGGATGAGGGAGAGTAATCCGGCAAGCGGACCGCCATATGCCAAAATTGCTTCTTGTTTCGGGGTCCGGAATGTATCCTTGATTCCGATGACAGCTCCCATGAACGGAACGAAAATCGCCGGTCCGGTCTTGAAACCAAGCCGTTTGGCTGCTGCGAGATGCCCCATCTCATGAATGAACAGGAGATAAAGCAATCCGACACCAAACCAGACGCCAAAAATTTGTGCATAAAACAATAACGAGATACCGAACGAGATTAGCGTCCCGCCGAATTTAGAGAACTTTAAGAGAGCGAGCAGCACTTTACCTTTTGAGAGCAAAAATGCTCCGGCGACGGCTAAGCCTCCCCAACGTTTTTTATCCATCGTTCATAACCTTCTTTCATCATCTGACTCCTGTCTCTAGTGTACGCCAAAAGACGGGGGAAGGTTTCATTTCAGGTGTTCAATGGAAGGTGATGTAAAAACAACTTCCGCCACCGGGACGAGCTTCACTGCCAACGGACAGATGATGATGTTCCGCCAGTGCAGCAGCAATCGACAGACCAAGACCGCTGCCGGACCGGTCACGGGCTTCATCGAGCCGGTAAAACCGATCGAACAGACGCTTGCGCTGCTCCGCAGATAATGAGGTTCCACGGTCAAGCACTTCGAGCCGGTCCGGTCGAAGACGGATTTCCGGATCTTTGGCATATTTGATCGCATTATCGATGAAAATCGTCAAAATTCGGACAAGTGCTTCATGATTCGCTGTGACGGTTCCGATGGCATCGACTGGAATAGCAGTGTCATAGGCATGGTGCATCCGGTCCGCGACTTCCGTCCCGAGCTGCTTCAAGTCAACCGTCTCCGTCGTCGTTTCACCATAGCCGAGGCGGGATAATTCGAGCATCGGTTCAATCAGTCCACTCCGCATCGTGTGCGTTTCGTTCAGAATGTTACTGATGGATTCTTCGAGGACATCAGGATTTGTCTTGCCCCAGCGCTTCAGAAGTTTCGCATACCCTTCGATGACGGTCAGCGGCGTCTTCATCTCATGCGAGACATCCGCGACGAACTGCCGTTGCTGTTCCATTGTTTGATCGACACGTCCGATCATCCGGTTAAAGACTTTTCCGAGCTGTCCGATTTCATCATTTTGCTGTTCCGGAACAGTCTCAAGTGTACCGGAGTCGGAAATCCGTTCCATCGTCTGACCGAGTTGACGAAGTGGACGCAACGTTTGATAGGCGATGAAAAAACTGCTGAGAAAAGCGATGATGACGGCGACGATCAGGACGATCGAGAAGGCGAAAATCAGCGTCGAGACCGTATCGTCCACCGTGTCGTCTTCAAACAGATACGCCTGATCTTGATGGACGACGCCAAACCAGTTACCGGATTTGAACGGTTCGTCGCGGTTTGTCGGAATGCCGGGAAGATCGCGTGCCCGGACATCGCCGTTGACCGTCGCGGAATCGTCATCCTCTTCATCGTTTGCAATCACCCAACGTCCGTCGTTACGGGACAGGACGACGGAATCTTCATGAAGTGTCAATAATGCCCGGGTCGTCGAATCATCTTCCATCAGCTCCTCGGCCTGCTCGAGTTGTGTGAAACGGGATTCGATTAAATGGTCACGGACGACATACGTGACGACTAAAAAAGACAACAGCAATAAAAGGGTCGTGAACAACGTCACCGATAACGCAAGTTTGGTTCGTAACTTCATCCTTTCTCCTCCCTTAAAACATAGCCAATGCCACGAACGGTCTGAATGAGGGGAGACTGGCTGCGGTCCATTTTTTTGCGTAAATACCTGATGTAGACATCGACGATATTCGTTTCCCCGAAATAATCATAACCCCAGACCCGGTTAAGGATTTGCTCACGGGTCAAGACGTGTTCCTTGTTTTCCATCAGATAAGACAACAAATCAAATTCACGTGGTGTCAAATCAAGCGGAACATCGCTTCGAAACGCTTCATGCCGGTCCAAATCGAGTAAGACATCGGCGTAATGCAGCTGATTGGTTTCGACCGCTGTACGTATCGTCAAACGGAGTAACCCGCGGATCCGTGCCAACAGTTCCTCGATTTCAAACGGTTTCGTCACATAATCATTGGCACCGAGATCAAGACCGGCAACCTTATCATACACTTCGCCTCGTGCCGTCAACAGGATGACGGGAACCGGATTATTTTTTCCGCGAAGCCGCCGAAGCACCTCGAAGCCGCTGAGCTCCGGCATCATCACGTCAAGTAAGACGAGATCGATGTCGTTCTCAGCAGCTGCTAAGCCATCTTTACCGTTGAAGGCGACCTGCGTCGCGTATCCGGCGTGGTTTAATTCCAGTTCAAGTAGGCGGGCGATTTTTGAATCGTCCTCGACGATTAAGATGGTCGGTGCCATAGACTTCCTCCTTACGACTGTTCGTCGATTTCTGTCACTTGCTTAGATCCGTTCAACTCCAGTTCGACTTGTGAACCAACCTGTACATCATTATCCTGTTCCATGTTTTGCGCACGTTCAAACGTCACGTTTTTACCGTTTTGTTCAATGACGACTTGTGTGTCCGTCACACGGATTAATGCACCACGGATGTCTTGATCTTCCGCATCTTCACGGTCGAGCTCCCGGACGAGACCGGCTGCTGTCAGTTCAAGTTTGACGGTATCACCGGCTTGCGCTTTGTCGATCTCTGCGCGCTCGCTGAAGCGGTACGCTTGATCCGAACCATTTTGAGTCAAGACGATTTGTTCATTGGACAACTCTTTGACGACACCGGTGACTTCATTGCGGTCATCGTCGGATGAATCGTCATTGCGATCATCCCGGTCGTCATTTCGATCATCTTCCCGTTCAAGTTCCCGGACAAGACTGTCCTGATTGAGTTCAAGTTTAATCCAATCACCGGGCGTAGCTTGTTCGATTTCAGCAGATGAGGCAAACGAATACGATTGATCCGAACCATTTTGTGTCAGTGTCACCGATGTGTCGGATACTTCTTTTAACGTTCCTTCTATTTCTTGATCATCATCCCGGAATGAGCTTGGAAGCGACTGTTTGACGTTACTTGATACTTTTGTTGAAGCCGCTTCGACTTTTTGTTCCACTTGTTCTGAAGTTGTGACCGTTGAATTGACGAGAGAATGTCCCGGACCGGTGAAAAGTAAGAAGGCGCCGGCCCCCGTCAAAACGGTTCCTGTGATGGCGATTGAAGCAAGACCGCGTTTTACAAAATTCTTTTTTGGCTTATCCGTACGTTTTTCGTTTGTCATGATGATTTCCTCCTCAGTAGTGGTAGCTGCTTTTCTTATTCTTAGAATAGCGCCCGCAAGTGAAAGGAGACTGAGGATTAGATTAAAATTTGATGAGAAATCAAATCGATTTGATGAAACGGGCAGGATTCCCGCCGACGACAGTGTTTGGGGCGACATCTTTGACGACGACACTTCCGGCCGCGATGACGGCATTGTCCCCGATCGTTACGCCCGGCGTGATGACGGCACGTCCGCCGATCCAGACGTTGTCGCCGATGACAACCGGTTTCCCGAATTCATAACCGCTGTTGCGTTCGACGGGATCTAAAGGATGCGTCGCTGTATAAATGTGGACGCCCGGAGCGAGCATACAGTTGTCGCCGATTGTAATCGGACAAATGTCGAGCAGAACACAATCGTAATTGGCATAAAACCGCGCGCCGAGCGTGATGTTGTAGCCGTAATCACACTTAAAGGACGGTTCGATATAAAAATCTGTCTGCTCAATCTGGAATAATTCCTGGAGGAGCGACTTTCGGGCAGGCAACTCGTTGATGCTGAGTTGGCTAAATTGATGGCAAAGCATCTGGGCCCGTTTCCGGTCAGCGACCAGTTCCGCGTCACCGGCTAAATACAATTGACCTTGAATCATTTTTTCTTTTTCCGTCACATCAATCATCTCCTATCCTATGTATATCTTCATTAGACTAAACCAGGCATGGAGAAGCAACTCATAACAAAAAAACAGCCTTGATGTCGCCATCAAAGCTGCCGGGTTGAAAAAATTGAATTAAGCGAGTTCGATTCCGCCTGTGACACCATAAATTTGCGCCGTCACATAACTGGCATCATCCGAAGCGAGGAAGACATAGACGCTCGACAGTTCTACCGGTTGGCCGCTCCGTTTAAGCGGTGTTTCCTGTCCGAATTCCGGAATGTTTTCGCTTGGTTGACCACCTGAGATTTGCAATGGTGTCCAGATTGGACCCGGTGCGACCGAGTTGACGCGGATGCCTTTTGGCGCGACTTGTTTCGCAAGTCCGCGCGTGAAGCCGTTGATGGCAAATTTTGTTGACGCGTAATCGAGTAAGTTCGCACTTGGGTTGTAGCCTTGAACCGAAGTCGTCGTAATGATGGAAGCCCCTTCTTTTAATAACGGAAGGGCAGCTTTAACGACCCAAAACAGTGAAAAGACGTTGATTTCATATGTTTTGCGGAGCTGTTCCGTCGACAGGTCCATGATGTCCTCGACAGCTTGTTGTTTACCGGCGACGAGTGCCAAAATATCAATTCCGCCAAGAGATTCGTGTGCTTCTTTGACGAGTTGTTGACAGAATGTTTCGTCACTGAGGTCACCGGCAAGTAAGTATGCCTTTTGACCGGCTGCTTCGACGAGTGCTTTGACTTCTTCCGCGTCTTGCTGTTCTTCCGGAAGATAATTGAGGAACACATCGGCACCTTCACGGGCATAAGCAATGGCAGCGGCACGGCCGATTCCGGAATCGCCTCCTGTGATTAAGGCTTTTTTCCCTTTTAATTTACCGGATCCTTTGTAGCTTTCTTCACCACAATCGGGAACGGGTTCCATTTTTGCCTGGACAGCCGGCGCCTCCTGATATTGTTTCGGGAAGTCATCATTGAAATATTGTGTAAGTGGATTGTTAGACTGTGACATGAATTGATTCCTCCTGTGATAGTGGTTTCGTTTGCATAAGAAGTATGTTCCCTGTCACTTCACGTCTAAACGTCAATTGGTTAACCGAGTGAAGTTTTTCTCAGTTGTGGAAGGAGACTGGGCAAAGCAGCCGCAACAGATTATCGGAATCGACCGGATGAACAATAAAAAAATCGGAATCCACAGGTGTGGACTCCGATTTGAAAAGAGAGGGGGAAGGCAATGCATTAAACGCGTTCCGATGTCAGCTCATTCATGCCTTGTAAAGCTGCTTGGTTCAGTAAGTTCCACGGTTTGTTGTAATGGGGCTGGAAGAAGAAGTCGACGAAAGCCAATTCTTCGAGCGTCATGTCGTTTTGAATGGCTACCGATAACGTGTTCATGGCTTGTGTCAAATCAACTTTTGAGATGATCTGCGCCCCGACAAGGCGGTGAGTCGTTGTTTCATAGACGAGTTTCAATTGGACATTTTCAGCTGTCGGCATGAACTCAGGACGGTAGGCATCCTGAACCGTCGTACTCGCTACTTCCAAACCGAAGAATGGAGCGGCATCTTCCGTCAGACCGGTCGAAGCAATGTTCAAGTCATACAAGCGGAGACCGGATGTACCTTGCGTCCCCTGGTAACGGATTGTCGGAGCAAGCAGGTTTTTTCCGACAAGTGTCCCCATACGGACGGCATTCGTTGCGAGTGGAATATATGCATGTGTCCGGGCCGGATTGTAATAGACGGCACAGCTGTCACCGGCAGCAAAGATGTTCGGATTACTTGTCCGCATATAGTCGTCGACGATGATGGCACCGTTCGGTAACATGTCGATTTGTCCTTTTAACAATTCCGTGCTTGGTCGGAAACCAACACAGAGAATGACGAGATCCGTTTCAAACGTTCCTTTATCCGTGACGACTTGTGTGACGTTTCCATCAACACCGGTAAAGCTTTGAACAGTCTGGTTCAGTTCCAAACGAATGCCGCGATCCGTCAATTCGTTTTCGATGATGTCGGTGAATGAACGATCCAGGTATTTATTTAAAATCCGGTCGGCACTGTCGATGAACGTGACGTCTTTACCGTATGCTTCAAACGCTTCAACCAGTTCGGCACCGATATAACCGGCACCGACGACTGTGATTCGCTGGGCATCCGTCGCTTTTTTGATGATTGTTTGGGCATGGTGATAGTTTTTACAAAGCTCGATTTGATTGAGTTCAATACCCGGTAACATCGGAATGATCGGCCATGAACCCGTCGTCATGATCAATTTATCGTACGTATCATAAACGGTTTCACCCGTTACGAGGTTTTTGGCAACAATCGTTTGATTCGTGCTGTCGATTTCGAGAACATCATGTTTTAAGCGCATGTCTGCACCAAGCTCAGCCAGTTCATCCGGTGAAGAATAAAACAGCGACTCCGCATGCTCGACGACGCCACCGACGTGAAGCGCGATACCGCAAGAGAGGAAAGAGACGTTATCGTTTCGTTCATAAACGGTGATATCCAATTGCTCGTGCTGTGAAGTCAATTCTTTAACTGCTGCTGTTCCTGCGTGTGTACAACCGATGACTGCTACTTTCATGAGTAAAGTCCCCTTTTTGTTTTGTTTGTGATAAAAATCACATTCATTTGATATCCTTAGTGTATTACTTCACAAAGTGGTTTTCAAGTTCTTTGTTCAATATTGAGCAAAGATTTGTCTAAAATGTGAATGAGTGAGCAAGTGAGTGTCGTCTATATCAGTTTTGTTAAAAACGTGTAAAACTGTTTCAGTTTCTGAAGTTCAGGTTATAATGAAAGGGACAACAAAACGAAAGGGTGGAAACCGATGGACACCGAGAGGACCGATCATCTATTCAGCTTACCTGATTTTTAGCAGCGCCAATCTTCATTGAACAGGAAGGTAATGGCTTGAAAAAAATCAGGGAGAGCGAAAATAGATGAATACCCAAACGGGACAATTACATCCTCTCCCATGGAAGATACGGGAGAGGACAACACATGAAACGAATTATTACCATCTTAGCCGGAACGCTGCTTATGGCGTTTGGCTACTACACCTTGAATGAACAATTTGGTTTGGCAGAAGGCGGATTTATCGGGTTATCATTGCTCGGACGCTACTTTTTTGACATCAATCCATCGATTTCGATGATTGTACTCGATATTCCATTTTTTATCGGAGCACTCTATTTTAAAGGCAAACGGTTTGTCGGGGAAGCGCTGATTTCAGCAAGCGCCTTGTCTCTGTTTTACGAAATGTGGTACCGACTGGATCTGTTTCATTTTCCGGAACAGGCCTGGCCGGCAACGCTGATTGCGGCCGTCGCAAGCGGTATCGTGACCGGATATGGTCTCGGACTCGTCTTGAAAAGCGGCGCGGCAACAGGAGGCGACGATTTATTGTCGATGGGTCTCAGTAAGCTGACCGGCTTATCGATCGGGACGATTTTATTTAGTCTTGATGCCGTCGTCCTTGTCATCTCACTCGTCTATCTGCCGTTGAGCTTAACGTTATATACGTTGCTTGCCGTCGCGATTGCGGGGCGTGTTGTTTCAGTGATGACGCGTGAACCGGTTGAGGTAGCAATTCCGGTAACAGAGTTGAAATGAACCGAATCAAACCTTCCTGATATCAGGAGGGTTTTTGTTTTAGAATAATAAGAGAAGAAGAAAGGAGCAAAATCAAATGATCAGACAAGCGACTGCGAATGACGCGGATCAAATCGCGCCGTTGATTGAACAGGCGATTCATGAAATTGCCGAGACGCTGACCGGAACGCAGGAGAAGGAATTAATTTTGGAGCGGCTCGCGCTGTTTGTTACGCAAACCGGAAACCGGTTGAGTCACGAGAATATCCTTGTCAAAGAACTCGACGGACGTGTCGTCGGCATCGTCATCACGTATGCCGGATTTGATGCAGCACGGTTGGATGAACCGATTAAGCGTCAGCTCCGCGAGTGGACAGGACAGGACGTGCAAATTGATCAGGAGACGGAAGGTGATGTCTTTTATCTCGATACGTTATCCGTTGATGCAGCATACGGTGGAAAGGGAATCGGGTCTGAACTATTGCAGGCAGCGGCGGACGAAGGCGAACGGCGTGGATTACGGGCCTTTACGTTAAATGCGGATCAGACGAATGCGGGGGCGCAACGATTGTATCGACGTCTTGGATTCGTACCGGTCAAGACGATTGAAATCAGTGGCGGACAATTTGACTATATGGAACGACCGTATTCAACTTGAATGACGAGGGAAGTGCTTCGAATTCGTTTTAAGATTCGTTGATACGCAGACAAGACTTCGCTTTCCGCGGGCGAAACGTGAGCCTCCGCGTCGCCTGCGCGGCTTACGGGGTCTCACCTGTTCCGCTTTTCCCGCAGGAGACTTCGTGTTGTCTGCTTCTCCACGACGTTTTGTTAAGCTGTTAAGATCGATACAATAAGAATCTGGATTCAAAAAATCACTCGCTTCACGCGACTCCTACAGGAAAACGCGTGAAGCGAGTGATTTTTTTACGTTAAGCTTAATTAGGTGGCGATGATTTGTGATTCGTTGGAGTCGACCGGATCCATCACTTTAAAAAACGTTGTAACAGAACGGATTCGACAGGCGTAATCTGCTCTTCCAAACGAGAAGCTGCACACAACCGTAAACAACCCTTAAATCCGGTGACTTTTCTGATGCGCTTAAAGTAACAGATACGGTACAAATGACTGAGGATGAAGCGGGAAATACGTTCTGCCGGGTTTCGTAAAGACATTCGTCCTCCGTAGCGAATCAATAAAAAAGTACGGGCGACGTCCATCAGTGGATTGCCGATAGAGGCATCCATCCAATCGATAACGTACAGTTCTTCTTTTACGAGTAATAGATTATATGGATGAAAATCGCCATGACACAAAGCAGTGCCTCCTACTAGCCCATCATGATCAGGATACCGTTCCTGTAAAAGCGGTAAGCCGGCAATGGATAATGCATGAAGAAGTTTTTGTGATATGACCATTTTTGTCATGTAACGCCAAATCCTAAACGGATGACATTGCATCAGGTCACCGAGCGGTTCCCCTGACAGATACTCCATGCGAATGGATCGATTGACACAGTCATAGACTTGAGGGGTCATCGGAAAATTATGACGAATCCGTTGATGATTTTGAAATTCCTGTTGAATGGCAGCGAATGGAATAGAATCGTGAAACTGTTTTCGAACAATCGTCTCGCTTTCTTTCTGGATCATCGCCGTATTTCCGCTTCCAATAATACTCATCCAAATTCGCTCCTTAACGTAAAATTAACCGATACAACCGTGCATCCGCATCTTCCGGCTCAAACCGCCGATCACTCGTGAAATGGAAAACTTCCGTTGCTTCAAGCGGCACATCCGCTGCCATTAACCGTTCCAGCAATCGACCGGTCAGGTAGACTTCCTGTGATTTCGGCTCTGCCCGCCATTTACTTACAGATCCAATCGGAACGATGGTGGCAGCCGGTCGTTTCATCAAAAACTGCCGGTCCTCTTCGTCGGTGAAGACGGTTGCTGACGCCGGTAACTCGGTGATCGCTTCCGCCAGCTGAAGCGTTGCCGGCTGAGCAGTCGCCTGTTCATACAAGGCAATGCTGCCGATTACCAACTGGATGCATAAAAACGGAACGAGCCACTGGATCGATAAGTGCCGTACGAATAGGATGACGAGAAGCAGGACAAGCGGTAAGACATGCCGCGGCTTGTCGATATTTTGCGCGAACCAGACCCAAAGAAAATAACCGATCCCGGTTACAGACCACCAAAGTGAAAGCGGACGGATCCGTTGAGCGCATAAGAATAAAACAGAGGCAAGACCGAGCCAGGTCGCCAATCCGAATCCATGCCAGATCATTTGTTTTAGTGTTAATCCAAGTCGTTCGAGCAGCGAGGCTTGATCCGTTTGTGCCGTCCCTCCCCAGTCCGAAAAGTGTCCTATCACGAAACTGAGCGACAATTGGGCAAAGGAGGCTGGTCCGCCGACAGAGAAGGCAACCGGCAACAACCAGGCGAGTTGAGCAAGCAGGAGAACGGCGGTTTCCGATACAAATTGCCATGCATCACGACGTGACTGCCACAGTAAAAACAAGAGGATGATGCCGAACGGCGCATATGACAGCCGGGTCGCCATTAACAGTCCGAACAGGAGGTACGGCAAAAGGCGGAAACGGTTCTGCCGGGCCTGTTCAACACTCCACATGAACCAACAGAGTACACCGAGTGCGAGACCGTCCGACATACCGGTTGCAGACAACGTGACAAGCGAAGCAATCGAGACGACTGTAAACGCGCTGAGCAACCGAACGGTGTCGAGGGAACAGCGTTTGAATAAAAGATACAACGGGATGACACCACTTGCGAGACCGAATGTCGAAATCATACCAAATGCACGGACCGGATCGACACCAAGCCGCGCGAGACCGGTCGCGAGCAGGATGAAAAACGGGTATCCGGGGAAGTGCGGTTGCAGATTGGCCAGATCGTATTGACCGACAGCCAGTGTGAAATTCGCAATGTCGTAGCTTGCCACAAACGGACTGACGAATGCCAGACGGATGCCGGTGAACCCGAACAATAACAGACAAGCGATGAAAAAAAGCGATCGTCCACGTCGATGTGGATGACCGCTCCGAACCGTCATGAGACCTCCTGCAGTTTCTTAGCGGTTTTTGACGTCCGATTTTGACGTGTTAACATAAAACCGGCAAAGGCGAAGTATCCCCACCACGCGATGACCTGCTCGATGGATGGGTTGTGGCTGTAGCCGAACATCGCACCCATGAACGTGCCGATTTGTCCGCTGATCAAAGTCGTATTGCCCGTGTCCCGCAAATACTGGACTTGATCGATGTAGTGTTCCGGCATGAAAGCGACGATATTGTAAAGCGCAGCCGGTGTTCCGTCCGCATTCGTCAACAGACTGCCGAGCAAGCCGAGATCCTGGAACCGGCCAATCGTTTGCACAAGCATGCCCGCTGCAATGAATAAAATCAAGACGCCGGTCACTTGGAAAAAGCGCTTGACGGGAATCTTCATCGTCCCGGAAACGAACAGGTAACCGAAAATCAAGGCGAGCAGGAGACCGGAGACGGCACCGTAGCTCGTCAGGACTTTTTCGATTTCACCGCCGGAAATCGCGGCGAAGAAGAAGACCGTTTCGATCCCTTCCCGGACGATGACGAGGAACGAATGGACGATCATCGTAATCGCACTGCCGGTCGAGACGGCAGCCGCGACTTTCGCCTGTGAAGCCTGCTGGTTCTCTTTCGCCTCCTTGCCCATCCAAAGGACCATGTGCGTCAAGAGGAAAACCGAGATGATCATGATTCCAAGACGTAAATACGTATCGCTGCCGAAGCTTGCGAAACTCGTAAAGACGACCTGGAACAGGAAGGCGACACCCAGACTCGCGAGTAAGGCAAGTCCAACACCGGCGTAGACCCATTTTTTATATTGTGGTGCATTGAGCCGATCGAGATAACCGAGAATCAAGCCGACGATCAGGACGGCTTCGAGACATTCGCGAAGGGTGATTAAAAACGCCTGAAAATCCATGTGTCTTCCTCCTTATTGAGCGCGTCGTTTCTTACGCTGACCGATGATGACGATGACGATTAAGATGATGACGAGACTGATGGCGACCGTTTTCCAAATATCGTCCGTTCCGAAAGACTGACCGAAAATCGAGTCTTCTTCATCGAAGACACCGGTCTTTTCCTCACCCGGCAAAATGAATAACGGTGTGACCGTCTCTTCAATCTGTTTGATGTTTTGGTCAAACGCTTTGCGGTCACTTGCTTTTTTACCGACTCCGAACAATCCGGGGTTTCCAAGAGCAGCAAGCGAATCATCAAATGCAGTATACAAGGAATCACTTGTCTTTGCACCCTCGCTTTCCTTAACATAAGGGGCGAGGACGTCATATGTGCCGCGTGCCTTCGCGAGCAACAATTTCGCTTGGCCAAAGTCATCGAATTGTTCCTGTGCGAAATGCAGACGGCGTTCGATATTTTGACGTAAAGCGACGCGATACGCCTGTTTGGCTGCTGCTGCATCTTGGTCTGCCAAAGCGGAATCAATTTTTTCCTTCGCTTCCGGGAAGTAGAGCGTGAATTCTTTATCGTAAGCGTCAATCGTCTCCCGCGCTAATGTGTAATCTTTTTGGTCGAGTTGTTCTTCAAACTGTTTATAGGCTTCCGCGAACGCCTCTTTTCCCGGATCCCCGTAGCTGTAGGCAGATGCCGACAGCGGCGCAGTCAACAGGATTAAGAAGGCAATCATGGTCAATACAAGCGGTTTTTTCATCCAAGATGCTCCTTTCGTTCAAAACGTTCTTCAGCGGATAAGCGGACGACGGGGCGACGCCATTCCCGATAAATCGCAGGTAAGACACGCTGGACATAATTCAAACGGATAAAGGACTTACCGGCTTCGCGCACACGGTAACGAATCGGAACTTCGTGCAACCGGAAGCCTTTCCGGACAAGGTTCAGTGTCAGGACTTGAGCGTAGTTGTAGTCGTGGATGATTTCTGCATGGTTACACGCTGCACGGGAAAAGGCCCGCATCCCGCTTTGTCCGTCATAAATCCGCTGTTTCAGCAACAGACACTGTAACCAGGTGAAAACATGATTTCCAATATAGCGGTACAGGCGCATCCCGTCAACGGTCCCTAAGAAACGGGAACCGAACACATAGTCCGCTTCACCCGCGAGGATCGGTCGGACGACATCCGGAATCTGGTCAGCCGGATATTCATTGTCCGCATCGATCATGACCGCGACGCTTGCCCCATGCTCGTAAGACCGGAGCAGTCCTTCGCGGACAGCCGCACCGAGTCCCTGGTTGTCGGAAAAGCGATAGACGTGTGCGCCGTGGCGCCGTGCAATGTCCGAGGTCGCATCCGTCGAACCGTCATCAATGACGATGGTCTCGACGGGAAGCCCGTCAATTTCAGCCGGAATGCGTTTTAAGACAAGCGGCAAGGAGACTTCTTCGTTATGGGCCGGAAGAAAGACGACGATTTTTTTCATGAGGATTCCTCCTTAAAGGCTTCCGTCAGTAAGACACCGCGGCTGTCGTGCGGGATAGCAGCACCAAGCAACTTCGAGACGGTCGGTCCGAGCGACAGGATATGCCGGTGTGTATCAACTTTCAGACCGGAATGGACGTGTTTGCCGTACATCCAGAACGGGACGAACCGTTCCCCTTCATCCAGATGACCGTGACCGCCGATTCCGTCGGCTTGTCCGTGATCCGCCATGACGATCAGTGTGGCATCGTCGAGCTTACCAAGCCGGTCCAGATCGTCACAAAACTCAGCCAACAAGGCATCCGCCTCTTCGATTTTTTGGACATATTCGGAATAAAGGGTGCCGCGGCTGTGACCGGTCTGATCGGTCCCGATCAGCTGAATCGCCAGTAAATCCGGATCTTCGTCCCGGACGATCTGTTTGGCGCGGTCGATGATGTTCCGGTCGGCGACATCATTATGCATGACGGCTGTCACGGTATGCACGTCTTTAGAACCGAACGCATCGACGAGATGGGCGATACCGAGAATCTTACCGGTCTTGCCGACGTCACGCAGTCGATCGAAGACCGTGTCTGTTTTGACACCGGTCGTGTTCCAGACCATGTTCGAATGGATCCCGTGTTCTTCCGGTCGTGCGCCTGTGAACATCGAGCTGAAGCAGACGACGGTCCGGGCCGGATAGACCGTCTCCATGTTCGTATACTCCGTTCCTTCCTGGCGCAATCGCTCAAGGAAAGGAGTGTCTGCTGCCATATAACGATCTTTCCGCATGCCGTCGACAATCAGGACATAAACTTTCGACGAAGCGGGAACCGGTGCATCGACGGTCGACTCCGTCGGTAATTTCGGTTTCCAATCAAACAGATAATGATGCAGGATCCAGGCGAACAGGAACAGTCCGAGCGGGAACCAAAGATAAGACCAGTCAAGCGTCTGTTCGATTGAAGCCGTTTGCCAATAGGCAAGCAACAATCCGACTTTCGGCAGTTGTTCCTGGGCGTTTCCGCTTGTTGAGTCACTGTTCTTTAGAACGAGCTTCCAAAACCGGGTGAAATTCAACCAGTCGGTCCCGATCCGGAGATGATAATAAATCGTTCCCCAGAAAAAGACGGTAAAGAAGAAGTAGAGACCGGCGCCGTACGCGAATAGCGGGAGCAGACGGGAATCCGTTCCTTCTATAAATAGCCAGACAATCAAAGGCAGCCAAAGATAGTTCCGTAAAAATAACGGGAAATCAAACTTCCAATATAAAACGAGCAGCGGCAGTGTCACGAGGAAACCGAAGCCGGCACCGCTGAGTGAACCTTGAACTAAAAGCGTATAGCTCAGGAAAACACCCAGTGTAAAAATCGGTGTGAAGGGTTTACCTTCATTCAGTAAGTTCCACATCCGTGCGGCAACTTTTTCAAAGCGGGAAGCACTTTTCATGCAGGTCATCCTTTCGTGTTGTGCTTCTTGAACTGGGAAAACAGTAATTGAACCGTCTTAAAATGACGGATGAGTACATAAACCGGCGCTAAAAACGCAAACGCGTATTTAAAGAGATGGGTCATCAAGGCAAGCTCATACGGGTTCGGAACACCGGACAGGTGCAGGACGGTTCCCATGGCAAGTTCATACGTCCCGAGCCCGCCCGGTGTGAATTGGGCGATGCCGGACAGGACCCCGGCGCTCATCGCGACGAGAATGACGGGAAAAGGAACGGTCACTTCGGCGCCTTCGAAAAGACAAGCGACGGCAACGGCTTCAAAAACCCAAGCGAGCAGACCGTATCCGATTAATGCCGGCATCGCTTGGATGAATCTGCGAACGAGCAGTAAGAGGACGAGACCTCCTGTGAGTGCCAAGGCAGCGACCCAAACGGTTTGTCCTAATAATACCCCGGCCGCCACGAAAAGACCGAGTACGGATAGGTCGATCCCGCGTTGTGCGACCAAAATGGCGGTCGTCCGTTTGAGAGGACTGCCAATGGCACGGGCTGTCAACAAGCGGACCGCTTCCCCAAGCTTGACGGGGGATAGATGATTAACAGCCAGTCCGATATAGAGACTCGTCAGATAGACAGCTGTCGGAGCCGTTTTTTCATCGGCTGTCCGCCAGGCAATCGCCCGGACATAAAAAGCAAGTGCGTAGCTGAACGTTGCGGCCAGCGTCCAGTAAGAAGTCGTCAATGTTTTGATATAGCGCCAGGCAGTCGGCAGTTCCAAGCCGAATCGCAGAAGTAAAAAAAGAGCTGCCAACGTCAAGAAGACGCTCGCAACTCCACGGATCACCGACGTTCGAGATGCCATGTGATCATCCGTTCGATTCCATCAGCGAGCGTAAAGGAAGGAACGTAACAAAACGTCTGCCGGGCCGCCTCGGTATTACTCCAAGTCATTGAGACATCGCCTGGTCGGGCCGGTGCCGAAATGACAGGTACGTTAAACCGTTGGCCAAGTAACATGGCGATATCATGAACCGATTCCGGACGATTGGCACCGAGATTGAAGAGGCCTGTCGCGTTTGCTTCAAGCGCCTGTTCCATGCCCCGGGTAATGTCATCGATATAGGTGAAGTCACGGACCGGATCGCCGAAAACGGTAATCGCTTGACCGTCCAACGCTTGTTCAATGAAGCGGAACAATGCCATATCCGGTCGACCGGACGGACCATATACCGTGAAAAATCGGAAGATCGTCATGTTCAGGTCATACAGATTTTGATAGGTCCGGCAAAACGTTTCCGCACTGTACTTAGCTGCTGCGTAAGGACTCATCACATTTCCCGTCGCTTGATGTTCAAGCAAGGCGCCGGTCTGTTCACCATAAACGGAAGAGGAGGAAGCAAAAAACACATGCGGAATACCGTGGGTCCGAGCTGTTTCGAGGACAGTCACCGTCATCGCGATGTCATCTTCGATGTAGCGATGGGGTTCAGTTAAAGAGCCCGGGACACCCGGCAATGCTGCCAAATGAAACAGGGCAGCAAACGAGTGGGAGGCACACCACGTTGCCAAATCTTCGTGGACGTTGCCGTCAAAGACGTCAATCCCGTTAGCCTGTAACTGCTTTGCCCGTGTCCGCTTCAATTCGACATCATAATAGTCGGTAAAAGCATCGATGACATAGACGGTGTGACCGCTTGCTTGAAGACGTAGTGCAAGCGCCGCCCCGATAAAGCCGGCTCCTCCTGTAATTCCGATTTGCATAGCGCATTCCTCCGATTTTAAACGATTAGTTGAGCGGCTCTAACGCGTCAGTGATTTGATCACCTGTTTCTTCTGCCTTCAGATCACCTTTTTCGACAAGAGCATACCAGGCACTCGCATCTGCCAAAACTGTTTGTGCTGTTTCTTTGCCTAAACGATTTTCGAGTGTCGGTTTCATGGCAATGACGAACATGTTAGCTTCCATCGCTTCGACGCGTGCTGTATCAATATCTTTTTTCTCGAGTGCTTCTTGTGTTTCTTCGTGGTAGCCGTCAATCTTTTCCGTTAGTGCTTTGGCGAACAAGCTCTCGATTTCTTTGAACTTAACGTCTGCCGGTTTTGTTTTTGAGAAATCATAGCGTTCTTTTAATGTAGCGACGGCTTCTTCATCGCCGCCGGCAAGTGATTCTTCGATGGCCAGCAGGAATCCGTATCCTTCAGCTTGTTCCATCTGCAATTCTTTTTCGTCTGTGCCGGCTTTGACACCGTCTTCGATTTTTTGAGCGTATCCGAGAGCGGCGAGATAGAACGACCGGTAAATCGATTTATCCGTCAATTGTTTCGCAACATTAAAATCGGCGATGTTTTTTGCCGTAATCGCTTCTTCCTGCGCTGTCAATCCGGAGTTGATGGCTTGAGCGATCGAGTCTTCGTTTTTAAAGCCGTAACTGGCATCCCGTTTTTCAGCCGTCGGAATGAAGACTGTCTCTGACATGTCTTGAATGTCGTTGAGTGCAGCTGTCGCTTCGTCCGTTTTTCCGGCCTTAACGGCTTCTTCCGCCGTTGCTTGTGTTGATTTTTGAAGTTTATAGAAATAAGACTGAATGCCTTTATCCACGAGTTGGCGGGCAATATTCTCATCAAGTTCTTTGGATTCGACACCTGCTAATGCGGAACTGATGACTTCATCAATTTCAGGAGCAGCTGTCGTGACGCCGCCTTTTAATTTTGAGTCATAGCTCGTCTGAACCATTTTCCAGTCAATCGCTTGATTTTCTTTTGCTTTGTCGAGCTCCGCTTTGATGGAACTGAAGATCGTCAGTTCATCTTTTAAGGTCGTAGCGGCGATACCGGCGTTTGTTTTCGTCTCAGATGTTTGCTCCGTTTTTTCTTTTTTAGGAGCCGTCGTCGTCTCTTCGCTGTTTCCACAGGCCGCAAGCAGTCCTGCAGTCATAAAGAGTGATGCTACTTTTAAGCTTTTTTTCATAATCTATTCCCCCAGAATAAGATGATTGTGTTAAAAATGATGTCGTTTTCACAAATCTAACTATAGCGAGAATAATTCTCATTGTCAATTGAACCTGAAAATGAAAAAAATGGCTCCCGAGTTGTCTCGAGAGCCATTTTTAAGCGATATTTTACTGAACTTGGTCATACAATTTCGTAAGATAAGCAAATACTTCGTCGGAAGCTTGGAACATCATGACAGAGTGTCCGAAGATTGCTGCCGGATTAAAGCCGTGATCGAGGTCAATCGTTGAAGCAATCGTGACATCACGGTCGCTGTCGAGGACAACACGGAAGTATTTGAATTCTTGGTTAAAGTCATTGATCGCATTTAAGATTGGGAGATCTTCGACACCGTCTGGCACGTGTGTGATTGTACGGGCGAATAACTCGACATCCGTCGCCGTTTTGCTGAAGACGATCATCATCATCGGTTCTGCGCCTGATGGTGTTTTTTCTTGCGTCATAAAGAAAACGTGTGTCTCGTTTTCACGTGCTTCCATCGGGATGCCTTTTTCGACTAAGAATGCTTGGAACTCTTCCAGATATTGTTGTTGCACAGCCGTTACCCCGTTTTCATTTGTTTCGGGCTGACTGTTTTGGTTGATCGGTGTGACTTTGTTATCGTTCGTGTCTTTCGAGTTACGATCCTGGTCCATTTTAAAATCCCCCTTATAAATACTGTAATCTCAGTTTCAAGCATTTTAGATGGAATTGCAACTAATGTCCGTTATCATCGAAGGAACAATTTTAATCTGAAGTTCCGACAAGTTTGTGAATCAACGAATAGATAACTTGAAAAGATATACCTGAATGGGTATATTGGTACACATAGAACATTGGAGATCATTGGAGGAGGAAACCGGAATGAAAACGATTATTGTAGGTGGAGTAGCTGGTGGAGCAACTGCGGCGGCGCGATTACGTCGATTGGACGAAACAGCAGAAATCATTCTTTTAGAACGTGGAAAAGAAATTTCTTTTGCAAACTGTGGACTTCCGTACTATATCGGAGACGTCATTAAAGACCGGAATAAATTGCTGGTTCAAACTCCGGAAGGGATGAACGCACGCTTCAATCTGGACGTCCGGAATTTATCGGAAGCGATCCGGATCAACCGCGAGCAAAAAACGGTGACGATTCGTAAAGTGGATACGGGAGAAGAGTATGACGAAACGTACGATCAGTTGATTTTGTCACCCGGCGCAAAACCGATCCGTCCAGGCATTCCGGGGTTAGCGGAAGCAACAAATGTCTTTACGTTACGGAACATTCCGGATACCGATAAGATGCGTCAGTATGTCGACGAAGCGCGTCCGGCACATGCGACGGTCATCGGCGGCGGATTCATCGGTCTTGAAATGGCGGAAAACTTAGTCGAACGCGGAGCACGCGTGACGTTGATCGAGATGTCGGATCAAGTCATGGCACCGGTCGATCCGGAAATGGCAGCCATCGTTCATGAACACTTACGGGCGAAAGGCGTCGAGTTGATTTTAGCGGACGGTGTGTCACGCTTTGAAGAAGCGGGGAACCGTGTGGTCTTGACGAGCGGAAAAACGATTCAGACAGAAATGAACATCTTATCCATCGGGGTCATGCCGGAAAGCAACTTGGCTTCGGAAGCTGGACTGAAGCTCGGCATCAAACAAACGATTCAAGTCGATGAGACGTTGCGGACATCTGATCCTTCCATCTTTGCGATTGGTGATGCGATCGAAGTCAAAGACTATATTACGGGGGAACCGGTTCATGTCCCGCTGGCTTGGCCGGCAAACCGTCAAGGACGTCTCGTCGCCGACATCATTGCCGGACGAGATGTCCGTTACACGGGGACACTCGGAACAGCAGTCGCAAAAGTGTTTGATTTGACGGTTGCTGCAACCGGAAACAATGAAAAACGTCTCCGTCAGTCAGGACGCCGTTATGAAGCGATTCACCTGCACCCCGGTTCACATGCCGGCTATTATCCGGGAGCGAGTCCGATTTCGATGAAACTGTTATTTGATCCGGTGGATGGAACGATTCTCGGAGCACAGGCGATTGGGATGACAGGTGTCGAAAAACGAATCGACGTTTTGGCAACGGCGATTAAAGGTGGACTGACAGTACTTGATCTTCCGGATCTTGAATTGTCGTATGCGCCTCCTTATAGTTCAGCAAAAGATCCGGTCAATATGGCAGGTTACATTGCCTCGAATATCGTACTCGGAGACAGCGAAAACGTTCATTGGCATGAGATCGACCAAATTGTCGCGGACGGCGGATTATTGCTCGATGTTCGCGAACCTTCGGAAAATGAACTCGGTTCGATTCCGGGATCAGTCAACATCTCATTACCGACGTTACGTCAATCGCTTGACGAATTGCCGAAAAATCAGACGATTTACGTGACGTGCCAGGTCGGACTCCGTGGATATGTCGCGAGTCAATTGCTGAAACAGAACGGATTTACCGTCAAAAATTTGAGCGGCGGTTATAAGACGTGGGCGACGGTCAACCGTGACCGCGAAGCGAGAAGTCAAGTACAGGAGGAAACAGCTGTGACGACGATAAAAAGTGAGCCGAAACAAGTGGCGAAAGAACAGATTACGTTACTCGATACATGCGGTTTACAGTGCCCGGGACCGATTCTGGAGCTGAAAACGAAAATTGATCAATTACAGGACGGGGATCAAGTCTTTATTAAAGCATCCGATCCCGGTTTCCTGCCGGATGTTCAAGCGTGGGCAAAAAAATTGGGGCATACCGTCCACACGGCGGAAATGAATAAAGGCATCGTTGAAGTCCTCCTTGAAAAAGGGAATGCTACGAACCAACCGGTATCATCAGTCGCCACAACTGCCGATGATGCGACGATGGTCGTATTCAGCGGCGATCTTGATAAAGCACTTGCATCATTCGTCATTGCGCAAGGGGCACAGGCGATGGGGAAACAAGTGACGATGTTCTTTACGTTCTGGGGACTCAATGTCATCCGTAAACCGGATGCACCTGCCGTCGACAAGGCACCGATGGAACGGATGATGGGAATGATGATGCCGAAACATGCCGGTGATCTCCCACTTTCGAACATGAATATGGGTGGAGCCGGTCAAAAAATGATGAAAAAAGTCATGAAGGATAAACAGGTCGATGCTCTAGAGACGATGATGGCGAAGGCTCAAGCAGCCGGTGTCCGGATGATTGCCTGCACGATGTCGATGGATATCATGGGGATTAAAAAAGAAGAGTTACTCGACGATATCGATTACGGCGGTGTCGCAAGTTATCTTGGAGCGACAGATGGTTCGAACCTGAATCTGTTTATCTGAGGCAATTCAATTACCGAGGGACTGACCCAAACGTCAGTCTCTTTTTTTGTGTGAAATCTAACATTCGATGTGAGGTTTGAGTTGTGAAACTCAAATCATATGGGTTATCGGGTATTAAAATGAATTTGATTTTCTAAAATTATTTTCGTATCATAGAACACATGTGAAAAAAGGTTACATGATTGAGGCTTACATAAGGAGGAATACCTGTGGAAAAACAACTGATGGATTTAATCGGTAGTATTAATGACTTGTTATGGTCGAGTGTCTTGATCATCTTGTTGGTTGGTCTGGGAATTTATTTTACAATTCGAATGGGGTTCGTCCAGTTTCGGATGATTCCGGAAATGTTGCGGCTGTTGTTCCAAGGAACGGATAAAGGGAAAGATGGTGTGTCGCCGTTCCAAGCCTTCGCCATCAGTACAGCGGCACGGGTCGGGACCGGCAATATCGCCGGCGTCGCGACAGCCATTGCGCTCGGTGGACCGGGTGCGGTCTTTTGGATGTGGTTGATTGCCTTAATCGGTTCCGCTTCAGCATTCGTCGAGAGTACGCTCGCTCAGATTTATAAAGTACGTGACGAAAAAGCTTGGCGTGGCGGTCCTGCATATTACATGGAAAAAGCGCTCGGACAACGCTGGCTTGGCGTCGTTTTCAGTATCTTGATTACCATCTCGTTTGGATTCGTCTTCAACTCAGTCCAGTCCAATACGATTTCATTATCGCTTCAAAGTCAGTATGGGGTAGATAAAACATGGATTACAGTTGGACTTGTCCTGTTAACGGCACTCGTAATCTTCGGCGGTGTCCGGAGTATTGCGACGGTGTCAGCCTTCCTCGTCCCGATTATGGCAGGCGGATACATCTTGATTGCTCTCTACATCATGGTGACGAACTTAGAGGTGTTACCGAACGTATTCGGTCTGATTTTCCAGGAAGGATTACTCGAATTCAAAACACTTGCCGGTGGAGCAATCGGAGCAGCGGTCTTAAACGGAATTCGTCGTGGTCTTTTCTCAAATGAAGCCGGTATGGGTTCAGCGCCGAATGCTGCTGCGACGGCAGAAGTGTCCCATCCTGTCAAACAAGGGTTGATTCAATCGTTTGCGGTTTTTGTGGATACACTGCTCGTCTGTTCTTCGACAGCAATGATTGTTCTAGTCAGTGGTGTTGCGACGCAGGATGCGAGTGGAGCACCGGTCGCCGGAATCGATTTGGCGCAAGGGGCACTCGCTTCTCAGGTCGGTCCATTGGCTACTGCATTTATGGCGCTTGCGATTTTCTTGTTTGCCTTCAGTTCGATTGTCGGAAATTATTATTACGGTGAATCGAATATCAGTTTCATCAATGACAATAAAAAAATCATGATGGTGTATCGTGTCATCGTCCTCGGCATGGTTGTGTTTGGTTCGCTCGTTCAAACGGCGGGACTTGTCTGGGCGCTCGCGGACATCTTCATGGGCTTGATGGCAATCGTTAACTTGTATGCAATTTTCCGCTTATCCAAAATTGCGAAGCTGGCACTCGATGATTATTTAGTACAACGTAAAAATGGTCAGGATCCCCGTTTCCATAAAGATTCGATTCCGAATCTTCCGGGGAAAGAAACGCTCGAGGCGTGGCAGGATGAAGACCGGAAAGAAAAAGCCATTTAATATGAGAAGGATCAGAGTCATCTGGTCCTTTTTTTATTGGTAGAGATTTTGATAATCGTCATTAAAGCGATGTGAAAATGGGAATACTAAAAAAAACGACCGGAAAGGAGGGGGAGGATGGAAAACGTACATTATGTTCGAGTCGCGGATGCCGTTTGGGATTCGTTTGGAGATGATCCCCACATCATCATGGACTGGATTTTGTTTATCCATGAAACACAACCCGATCATGAGCAATTATTCGCACTCGAAGAGACGACCCCACTGTATCAGTTGATGAGCCAAATCGATATCTTCATTGACCAGGAAACCCACTATAATTTGGGACGGGCGATTGTCGGGGAAGAACTAATCGTCAATGAGGAGCATGCGGCAATCGTCGGCATCCTTCCCTTACCGCTACTCATCATTTCGTCGGAGGTCATGCGTAATTTTGATCGACGGGCACTGGAAGTGATTTATCAGGAGGCCGGCCAGCAAGGTGATTTCGATGAGGTTTGGGAACAATTCGGGAATCTACGCGCCTATTTTCACCAGGCGGAAGAAGCGCAGGATACGATTCTCGTCTATTATGTATAGGGCTTTCCTTGTACAACTCCATTATATAAGGACATAGAAAAAGAGAGGGGGATGTGACATCCGCCTCTCTTTCCTGTATGTGTAAAGTCAATGCTTAAAAGTCGATTTCGTCTGGATCCGGTCCGAGACGAACATCCGTTGCCAAACGATCAATCTTCTCGAGATCATCTGCGTCCAGTTGGAAGTCAAAGACGTCAAAGTTTTCCGCAATGCGTTCAGGTGTGACCGATTTCGGAAGCGCGACAATACCGTTATCCAAATGCCAGCGCAAGACGACTTGTGAAGGAGATTTACCGTGTTTTTCTGCAATTTCCTTGAAGTCATTGATTTCGAGGAATTTCCCTTGCATGAGCGGGCTCCACGCTTCAACTTGAATGCTATGGTCCTGTAAATATTCATGCAGTTCGTGTTGCGGAAGTTGCGGATGAAGTTCGACCTGATTGATCATCGGTGTCATTAATCCTTCTTCAGCAAGTGTATCGAGGTGATGTTCTTTGAAGTTCGACACGCCGATGGCTTTAATTTTCCCGGCTTCGTAAAGCTCAACCATCGCTTTCCACGCTTCGATATATCCTTCAACCGGCCAGTGGATCAGATAGAGATCAAGGTAATCGGTCTCGAGACGTTCAAGTGACTCGGCGAAAGCTTCCTTAGTGCGTCCGGCACGAATATCATCGTTCCATACTTTAGACGTTAAGAAGAGATCTTCACGGTTCACGCCGCTTTCTTTAATTCCTTTGGCGACACCACGTTCGTTTTTGTAAACGGCAGCCGTATCAATATGACGGTAACCGACACGAATGGCTTCTGCGACGGCAGCCGGTGCTTCCGTCTCTTCATCGACTTGCCAGACACCGAATCCGATTTGTGGAATTGTGACACCATTTGAAAGTTTTGCGTATTGCATGTGTATACTCCTCCTTTAATGAAACGAGAATATGGAATTGCTCGTTTAGTTTAGCATGAACAAGCAAGAACGTCCGTTTCAACGCTCAAGGGAGGAAAAAGCCGGTTAGAAAGCGAAAAGAGGAGGGTAAATCTATAAAGGAAACGAGGTGTATTTTATGAAACGATCTGTTAAAAACGTACCAAAAGGTGTTTGGGCCGGCCTTGCAGCCCTGTTAGGGACACAAGCGACATGTTTGTTCCTTGGTGCACGGAAGACAGGACGAAATCCGTGGGTCTGGGGAGGCGCAGGACTGATTCAGTTCCCGCTTCCGGCGATTGCGTATTTCATTCTCAACCGCCAAGACCAGAAAAAATAAGTCAAAACAAGACCTATCGCAAAAGCGACGGGTCTTGTATTTTTTACGAAACATTTTTTTTACGCACATCAGCTGTTTTTCGACGTGGGAAGCCGAAGACGATGGCAAGAGATCCGCAAACGAAAAGCAGGAACGGATAAAACAGATAGGGAATCAGTTCCGGGGAAGCCGTTTTCGTTAATTCCGCTGCAATCAGCAACTGGGCTCCGTACGGGATGATTCCTTGGATACCGCACGAGAAGATATCGAGGATACTGGCGGATTTCTTCCGATCAATATCATACGTATCGGCGATTTCCGCAGCGAGTGGTCCGGCGACAAGAATCGAAATCGTATTGTTCGCTGTCGCAAGATTCGTTGCACTGACGAGTGCCGCCATACTGAATTCCGCGCCGCGGCGTTGTGAGATTTTCCGCGTCAGGGTTTCTTTCAGATAAGCAATCCCGCCGTTAAAGGTGATCAGGCTGACGAGTCCGCCCATTAATAACGTCAAGATCGAAATTTCTGCCATCCCCATCAATCCTTCAGACATCGACAGGACGAAGCCGCTTAAGCCGAAGCTTTCGTCCATCATACCGATGATACCCGTCAAAACGGTTCCGCCGACTAAGACGAGGATGACGTTGACACCAAACAAGGCGAGGACGATGACAGACAGATACGGAATCAATTTATAAAACTCAAACGCTTTTGCTTCGACGACGTCTCCTGTACCTGAGACGAAAGCCAAGATGATGACCGTCAGGATTGCTGCCGGCAACACGATCATGAAGTTGGTTCTGAATTTGTCGCGCATATTGGTTTTTTGCGTCCGGACTGCTGCGATCGTTGTATCGGAAATGAATGACAGGTTATCACCGAACATTGCACCGCCGACGACAGCTGCCGCGGCAATCGCAACATTGACACCTGTTGCTTCATGAATTCCGAGAGCAATCGGGGCAAGTGCGGCAATCGTACCGGTCGAAGTCCCCATCGCCATCGAGATGAAAGCAGCGATGATAAACAACCCACTCATTAAAAGAGAAGGCGGTAAAAATGTCAGCGACGCGTTGACGGTCGCTTCGATGGCGCCAATCGCATCGGCCGTTCCGGAAAAGGCACCGGCAAGTAAGAAAATAAAGACCATGATCATGATGTCCGGATTTCCGGCACCCGTTGCAATCCGTTCCACGGTTTGATTGATGCTACCTTTCGTTGTGACCGCCGCAAAAATCAAGGCAATCAAAGCCGCAATCAGAATCGGGAATTTGTAGAAATCATCGTAAAAAATACCGGCACCGATAAAAAGAACTAAAAAGACAAGTAACGGTAGAAGTGCCCATTTGTTCGGTATAATCGTCTCGTTCATAAAACCACTCCTTTTCTACAAGTACAAAAAAAGACTCCTTCGCAAGAAAGAAGGAGGTCTTTACTGAAAAAGACGCTCTTCTTATCTCTCAAGCCGCAGCTTGCTGGATTTGGCACAGTACGATTTAATCGTCCGCTGCCGAAACATCATCGGGCCAGTCCCTCCGTCTCTCGCGATAAAAAGAAGTCATTTAATTGTCTGAAATACGTTTTCTACCGTAACGTATCTTTTACTGCATGTCAACACTACTTCACTGAAGTGCTTGTTTGAGCGTCGTCACATTTTCATTCATCAAGTCAAAATACGAGGCATTCTGCTGTTCTTTCGTGACGGACTCCAGGTTGTGGATCGTAATCGCTTCGGCTCCGATTTCCTGTTGGATGACGCGGGCGACTTTAGGAGAAACCGTCTCCTCGAAAGCGATATACTTCAAGTCATGCAATTTGGCTTCTTTGACGAGAGCAGCCAGTTGCTTTTGGGAAGGCTCGTCCGACGGAGAGATGCCGGCAATCGGCAATTGCGAGAAACCGTATCGTTCGGCTAAATATCCGTAAGCGGCATGCGTGACGAGCAATTCTTTTTTCGAGCCCTTATCGACAGCCTGTTGCAGATTTTGATCGAGCTCATCTGCCTGCGTATCAAATTCAGCCAGGTTTTTTTCAAACGTCGCTTTTTTATCCGGTACTTCTTTTGCCAGTGCCGTCGAAATCGATTGGGCCATCATTTTGGCATTGTTCGGATCGAGCCAGACATGGGGATCGTATTTGCCGTGATCATGTTCTTCTTCCGCGTGTTCGTCAGCATGATCATCGTGTCCTTCATGTTCGTGAAGCGTGGCGTTGGCTTCGAGTAAGTCGATTCCTGTGCTTGTCTCGACGAAACGGACATCATTGCCTTTCAGACTGGCTTTGATTTTTTTCGAGTACGGTTCAAGCGTCGTACCGGTTAAGAGGAACAGATCGCCTTGTGTGATTTCTGTCAGTTGTTTAGACGTCGGCTCGTACGAGTGCGGATCGGCACCGGGAGGGACAATCATCTTGACGTCGATATCTGTTCCGCCAATTTCCTTGGCGATTGCCGCAGTAGCGAATGTCGATGTATACACCCGAAGCTTTTGATCGGTCGCATCTTGATTGGATTCGGAAGAACCGCAGGCAGCAAGAAAAGCAGCGCTGGCAAAGGCAACCGTGAAAGCTGAAAGTAATTTTTTCATATGAATAAACCCTCCAAAAATTATTAAAACGTAATTATTCCGATTTGAACCTTTTCACTATAACGAATCCAAAACGAAGCGTCAAGTATAAGTCGGGGAAGACGTTCGGCTTCTAAATAAATCGGGTAGATGACTAATAAGAGATCAGAAATCGAGAGTAAGCTTTGGAGGTGATGAGGTGAAACGGGAAACTGCTTGGCTGATGGGAGGGGCGGCAATTTTAACGACAGCCGCAGCCGGAGCGAGCATCTGGAACAACTATGGTGCTTTATTACGATGGACGGAACCGGCGCTTCCACTGTCGGAAGTCCAACTCGCACCCCGGACGATTTTGTTTAAAACCGTTAATCAGAAAGAACTAAAGTTGGATTTATATTATCCGCCGGGTGATGGTCCTTTCCCGGTCGCGATTTATGCGCACGGGGGAGCCTTCGTCAGAGGGAACCGGGATGACGTCTTTTGTTTTACGCCAATCGTCGAGCGTTTCCTGGAACTCGGCATCGCCGTTTGCAGTATCGATTATCGCTTGTTTGAGGACGGCAGTTATTTTCCGGATAATCTGGAAGACGTTCGGGATGCACTTTGTTTCTTAAATCAGGAAGCCGACGATTTACGGATTATGCGGGGACGCATGGTGTTGTGGGGAGACTCAGCCGGTGCCGCGTTAATGCTGACGACGGCACTTGCCCCGATGGAATTCATCGGCGAACAAACAGCCGAATGCCTCCCGTTGATCAGTGGTGTCATTGCCCTGTATCCTCCGACGAACTTCCTCCTGTTCAAGTTCATTCAAACGTGGATTGCCCATATTAAGTTTTACGGAGGAGGGCGGGACGAGTGGCGGGAACTCATGACACGTGTTTCGCCGGTAACACATTTGACAGCAGACTCACCACCGATCATGTTGTTGCACGGAAAAAAAGATCCGATTGTCCCATTTACGCAAGCGCTCCACTTCGTTGAAAAGGGAGCCGATGTCGGAGCCGACGTCCGGCTGTTTTCCTTCCCGAACGGCACGCATTCCCTGGCGAGCTTTACCCAGACCGAAAATCCGTTGAAAATCGAGCGGTTACTGGAACGGATTGAGACGTTTAGTTGTCAGGTCCTGGCGTTGCCGCCCCGGGAGACCCTTCACTAAAAAAGAAAACATGATACAATCAGTCATATTTCTTTTGAAGGAGACAGTAAAATGACAGAAATTTGTTTAGTGCGTCATGGTCAAACGGATTGGAATTTAAACGAGCGGATTCAAGGACGAGAAGATATTCCGCTCAATGAGACAGGGCGATGGCAGGCTGGAATGAGCGCAGCTTACCTGGCGGAAGAAAAATGGGACGTCTTGATTTCAAGCCCCTTATCGCGGGCAGTCGAGACGGCAGAAATCATCGGACGTTCAATCGGGCTGGATGTAACGGAGACGGATGAACGGTTGGTCGAACGGGAGTTTGGATTGGCATCAGGACAGCCCGTCGCCGGAATCTATGAAGCAGTCCAAGCGAATGATACGGAACGTGTACCGGGACTTGAAACCGAACAGGAAATTCAGCAGCGGGTGTTTTCGGCAATTGAAGAATTGACAGAAAAATATCGGGGACAACGCCTGTTGATCGTCTGTCACTCGCATACGATCAAAGCGGCATTATCCTCGATTGATGATAGCTTCAGTTACCGGACACCGCTTAAGAATGCATGTGCGAACTATATTCGTTTCTCCGACCGGTATGAGATTGACCGGATCAATGTCGCGGATCATATCGTAGATCAAACGATACGTCCTTAAGAGATGGTTGGATTTTCGTGGAGGTACTGTTTAAACGTTTCTTTCGCGATACTCGTAATATGTGCGCCGCGTTTTGAACGCCGGTCTTTGTATTCCTGAATCAAGGCTTCACCGGTGAAATGATCCTCGACGACTTCGCGTAAGATCGATTCCGACAAGTCATTTTTCATCATGACCATCTTTCCTTTGAACAGGTACGATACCCCTTCACTTAAGGGAGTCGATTCAAGCGGCGTCACAATCATCGCAGCCGGATCATTATCAGGTCGGGAAATCGTAATTTCAATCAAGGCCCGTAAATTTTTATTGAATAACTCGTCGATGATCGGTTGATCATTTTCCAGGACGACAATTTCAGCGACCCACTGTGCCGTCTGATCCGTGCTGACAGTCAGTCCATCTTTGATCGTAACGGGAATCGTCGTATCCCGGCCGGATTCATCCATTAAAATACGTAAGGTGCACAATTTAAAGGTTTTCAAGAAAACGCCTCCTTGTTGAATGAACAACAGATTTTCTTCAGTATACCGTGACCGGGCAAACGGTGGGAAAGTTTTAGAGAGGATTTTTTAGTGAACTATGTTTAAATGGAAGTAGAAATTAGAAACAGGAGGACCGTTCATTATGCCGCAAGCACTGATAGGAGTATTAGGAATCATTGGCATCATCTTACTTGCCCATTACATCATCTCGTATTGGCATGCTGAACCAACAGACCGTCCGACACTTGCTTATCGTATAGCGCTCCTGATTGCCTGTTTGCTTCTCATCAGTGGAAGCGACCACTTAATCAGTATTTTTTATGCGGATTCCTTGGCAGAGTTCGGTCAACGGATTACGTATATCGTCTTCATCGGAGGTGCGCTTGGTTTCGCTTGGTACTTTCGTCAACAAATGGAACAAGCGGCAATCCAAATGACAGTTACACCAAATGAAACAGCCCACTTCAGCTGAAGTAGGCTGTTTTTATGTTCAGGTATTTATTTGAGACCGCTCGCGGTCCGTGTGTCGCGAATCATATCCAGTTTCAGTTTCCAGAGACGGTCGCTGAAGGTGATGGCGTAGACTTCCGGCAGACGGAGGCGTTTGTATTCTTCCCATAGACGACCGATCTGCTGTTCATGGAAATGGCGGCTTTCTTCGATGGTCGGGACCGTGTATACCAGTTCTCCGTCAACGAAAATCGGCGTCAGCAAACGTTCGACGTTAAAGTTCTCGATCCGGTTGCGGAATGACGGATCACGGACGTCGATTAAGTCGATTGCCTCCAGATCAGTCGGATCTTCATCCAGTAACGTCACGTAATCACCTTTGAATTTATTCGTGACGCGGTCGACAATCCGGTACACTTCTTTGATGTGTGGTGTCGTCGTCTTCGCTTTTGAGGACGAGACTTTGATGACCGGAATGAGTTCGCCGTCGACTTCACGTGCGACCAGCTTATAGACCATACCGAGTGCAGGTTGTTCGTATGCTGTGATACCGCGTGTTCCGACGAGGAACGTATTCGCCTGTGCCCCTTGAATCCGTAAATCCTGGATGACGTATTCATCGAGATCACCGGATAAGACGATGTCGACATCCGGGAAGCCGGCTTCATCGAGCATTGTCCGTGCCCGTTTCGATAAGTAGGATAAATCGCCGGAATCAATCCGGATACCGCGCAATTTATGTCCTTTTGCTTCGAGTTCCTTCGCGACGATGATCGCGTTCGGCAAACCGCTTTTCAGCGTGTCGTACGTATCGACGAGTAATGTCGCTTGATCCGGATAGTAGGCAGCAAACGTCCGGAACGCCGTTAATTCATCATCATGGAATTGAATATCGGCATGCTCCATCGTTCCGCCGCACGGAATACCGAAGTCTCGTCCGGCAGAAGCAAGGCTCGTGACATCAAAACCGGCTAAGTACGACGCGCGGGTTCCGAAGTAAGCAGCATCGATGCCTTGGGCACGACGCGCACCGGCTTCGAGGAATTTTGCACCGGGTGCCGATTGACGGATCCGCGCATATTTCGTAGCGATCAGGGATTCGTGGTTAGCGATATTCAAAATCGCCGTCTGCAATAATTTTGCTTCGAAAATCCGGGCTTCGATCCGGACAAGTGGTTCGTTCGGGAAAACGATTTCGCCTTCTTTGACGCTTGAGATGGAACCGGAGAATTTAAAGTTGCGCAATTCCTCTTTGAACTCGTCCGGGAAACCGATCATTTTTTGGAGATACGTAATGTCCTCTTCTGTAAAACGGAGGGTCTGAACATATTCGATGATATTTTCGAGCCCGGCGAAGACGACATAACCCCCTTCGAACGGGTTTGACCGATAGTAGACGTCAAAGATAGCGCGTTCATTATGACGTCCTTCCTGCCAATAAATATACATCCACCGTGGCAGATAAAGATCAGTATGAAGTGCAAGATTACGTTGTAACATGAAGACAGATCCCTTCTTATTCGCCGACGACATCTGCGCCGATCGATTGTTTGAAATGCGTAAGTGCCCAGTCATGGCCGGCCGCGTTAAAACTTGCGACGGCGTCGGCATGGACGACGATTTTATATCCCAGATTGTAGGCATCGACCGCTGTGTGCAGGACGCAGATATCCGTACAGACACCGACGAGATGAACTTCGTGAATCGAACGTTCCCGTAACCGTAAATCAAGATCCGTTCCGGCAAAAGCACTGTACCGTGTTTTATCGATGACATGATCTGCGACACGTGCCATCTCAGCTACTTGTCCGAAAAGATCTCTGCCATGAGTACCACGGATGTTGTGGGGTGGGAAGAGGACGGTTTCCGGATGGAAGGTGTCTCCTTCTTCGTGAATATCGTTTGCGATGACGACATAATCCTCTGATGAGAACTCATCCATCAGTGAAGCGATGCGTCCTTCAATGGCCTGTCCTGGTTTTCCGCACGTCAACTTTCCTTCATCGGCTACAAAATCAACCGTATAATCAATCACGATAAGCGCACGCATGAGCGTCTGCCCCTTTCTTTTTTGGGAGATAGTGTTCTCCTTCACATTGTACTCTATCTGTGCCAGAAGACAAAAGGAAGAAATCCATCGGCGAGAGGTATAAGAAACCGGAAAAGTAGGGTATAAGGTATAGGACGAAAATAATGGTGGAGGAGGAAAATGGCATGAAAAGGTTGAATGAGTATGAAGTGGAAGAACGTCTGGAAGGACTGGCGGAATGGCGTGTCGTCGATGACGAAATCGTCCGTGTCTATACATTGGATTCATTCCCGGCAGCACTTGATTTTGTACAGGAGGTTGGTTCGATAGCGGAACATCTCAACCATCATCCGAGAATCATCATTGACTATAAGAACGTTACGCTTGCTGCGACGACCCATGATTCAGGCGGTCTGACTAGCAAAGACTTCGAACTCGCGGAGGCCTGTGATGCCATCTAAACTTTCCATAACATTCGGTAGCGGCAGTTTTGTTGATCAAATTCGATCGCGTGATCCTCAGATTCGAGCAGCAAGTGGAAGCGGTGAGGCTCTTTTGTTTATTGAAACAGAAGGGAAGTCCCCGTTTCAAAGCGGCAACACATATACATTACTCGAAACACGCGGTAATTTTGATGAACAAGGCAGTTTATTTTATTGGTCGATTCCGGCAGATCAAAACAGCGGCGATTTATTTGTCCATCATGTCATGTCGGATCCAAAAGTACTGGGTGCGGAATACGACAGTTTCAAAGCCGTTCGGATCGCCCGCGTCGAGCGCGGAACAGATTTGGTCCTGTTGATTCAGTTCAACAATGACACGGATGCTTCGCGTTATGCGAAATCAGTTGAACGACTGACCGTCGACCAGTATGCTGAAGAGGCAGGGAAGTCTTTTTCGCCTTCTCCGGTCATGAAACGGTATCAGCTTTTACCACCACTTTAAGAAACAGTTAAATTAGTCTAGGGGGAAAAACAGATGAAAAAGAATTACTTTTTAGTAGCAACACTTGGCGGAGCACTCGTAGGTGCCACATTATCCATGCTTCATAAAGATACACGTCAATCGCAACTGGCTGCGGTCAAACGCACATTTGGCGGAGCGGGAACACAACTTTCAGCTGTTAAGCAGGATCCGAAAGGCCGTTTTGAAGAACTTCGCGCTTTATATACAGATAACCAAGAAACGATTCACAACTTGATCGATGATATCAAAGATCTTGCGGAATCATTACGTAAATAAGCGAATAGGGAAAGCGAGCCTGTCTAAATTTCGAAAATCGGAATTCAGACAGGCTCGCTTTTTTGTTCTTTTTTAAATGAATCGAGCCAGCAGACCAAACACGGCAAAGGCGACGATGACATAAAAGATGATCCGTCCGAGTTGTCCGGAACCGCTCGTATGAATGATACGACCGCCTGATGCAGGACGCCTTCCGCTATTGAATGGTCGTGTAAACGGTACGGTGCCTTTTCCGAAAATGAAGCCGGCAAGGAATCCGAGCACGAAACCATATAAATGACCGAAGACAGAGACATTTGAACCGAGTAATGTGAAGATTGCTGTGATGGCACTAAAGATATAAACGAGACGTGCATCATCGGCTGAGATGACGGTCCGTTTGAAACGGCCGAGGTAGACGTAAAAACCGAGCAATCCTAAAATAGCACCCGATGCCCCGGCTTGACCATAAAGCGGTTCATTGATTTTCGTGAAATACGTCAAGACGTTCGCGAGCGTACCGACTAAAAGATAGAAGGAAGCAAACTTCGCGTGACCAATCATCCGCTCTAGCGCAGGTGCAAAAATGATCAGGGCAAACGTGTTGAAGGCGATATGCCAAAAATCATAATGCAGGAACGTCGCCGTCACGACACGCCACCATTCCCCGTTCCCGATGAACAAGTTGATGGCTGCCCCGTAATTGAGCGGCGAAAAGCCAAAGTTGAAAAAGACGTTTAACTGTTCGATGACAAACAGGACAACTTGGATTAAAATGAACAACGAAACGACCGGATAAGAACGTGTGAACGTTTGTAGGTTTTCCGTTCGACTAAACATGACAACACCTCGCTTCCTCTTCATTCTATATGAAGATGGCGAAGAATAGAACTGTGGAGGCGTCAGGAATGATTTTTGGAATAGGACTCGATCTCGTAGAACTGGAACAAATTCGCCGAACGCTCGAGCGTCAACCGCGTATCGTTAAACGGATTTTGACGGCAGAAGAACAAAAACGGTTTCATACGTTATCCGACGGGCGTAAGCTTGAGTATCTCGCAGGACGGTTCGCTGCCAAAGAAGCGTTTGTCAAAGCGTTTGGAACCGGCATCGGTGCCGAAGTATCCTGGCTCGATCTCGAAGTGTTGAATGAAGCCTCGGGACGCCCGGTCATGACAGGACCGTTTGAAGGGACGATTCATCTCTCGATTACCCATTCCGACCATTATGCGGCTGCACAAGTCTTATTAGAAAAGAGGAGTTCAGATGTATCGACCAACTTGGATAGAAATTGATCGCGACGCAATCGCCCACAATGTACGTGAAATCAAGGCCAAAATCGGTCATCAAACGATGATGGCCGTCGTAAAGGCGGATGGATACGGACATGGTGCCGTGACGGTCGCGGAAATCGCTTTGGCAAACGGGGCAGATTTGCTGGCCGTCGCCTTGCTTGAAGAAGCAATCGAGTTACGGGAAGCGGGGATTCAGGCGCCGATTTTAATGCTCGAAACGCTTTTGCCGGAACACGCACCGATCGCCTCGAACTATGATGTTGCCGTGCCTGTTTTTTCAGCAGACTGGTTGCGGGAAGCGAAACAGCATTTAACGGACGTCGATCATTTACGACTCCATATTAAAGTCGACAGCGGAATGGGACGTCTTGGACTCCAGACACTGGAAGAGTTGGATGCCGTCTTAAAAGAGCTGGACTCGGATGTGATGGAGCTCGAAGGCATCTATACGCATTTCGCGACGGCTGATGAATTGAACAGCCGGTTGTTTGACGAACAACAGACCGTTTTTCTGCGTTTCGTCGAACGTGTGCCCGGCATTCGGTATATCCATGCGGCCAACTCGGCCGGCGCCATCCGTTTAATTGGACAGGACCCGTTTAATGTCGTCCGGATTGGGATTGCGTTATACGGAGCAATGCCGTCAGATGAAATGATTCCATTTTACGAATTTTTACGACCGGCTTTTTCACTAAAAAGTCGTCTGATGCAGATCAAACAGGTTGAACCCGGTCAAACGATCAGTTACGGTGCGACGTATACGGCTCCGACGGATGAGTGGATCGGAACGGTCCCGATTGGATACGCCGATGGCTGGTCTCGTAAATTCCAAGGATACTCATTGCTTGTCGACGGTTATCCGTGTGAAATCGTCGGACGGGTCTGTATGGACCGGTTAATGATCCGCTTACCGCACGACTATCCAATCGGAACAGAAGTCACATTGATCGGGCAAGGGGTACCGATTGATGAGGCCGCTCACTGGTTAGGGACGATCAACTACGAAGTACTGTGTCAGTTTTCGAAGCGTGTCCCGCGTATCTAGTTTTTGAAAAGACATCAATATGATGGTAAAAAAATGTTATTTGTTTGAATTTTGATTGTATTTTCTGAATTTGACTGATATATTGAAGTGGAAGTGAGTCGTTCGTTAAGGTTTCAGTGAATCTGGAGGTGCCATTATCTTGGTCCAACAACGGGAAAAGCAATTTGTTGAACGAAATGTAGCGAAGGAGACGATTGGGATGAAGTCGAACCATACGACCGAAGAACGCAAGCGTCAGCTACGTGAGGAATTGAAACGTGGTTACGAAGAAATGGCAGCGATCAATTTATCAATCGTTGGCGAAATGTTCCAGATTGAAACGGAGGCGGAGTTCTCGCTCCTACGTCAAGTAAGCGGGGTGTAAGCTTTGATAGTCAAACGTGGCGACGTGTTTTATGCAAATTTGTCACCTGTGGTCGGATCGGAACAAGGAGGCGTTCGTCCTGTCCTTGTCCTACAAAATGATATTGGTAACCGATTCAGCCCAACTGTAATCGTGGCTGCGATCACGGCACAGATCGACAAAGCCAAACTACCGACCCATGTGGAAGTATATCGAGAGCGACACGGATTAGAACGTGATTCGGTCATCCTACTTGAGCAGGTCCGTACAATCGACAAACGCCGTCTAACGGATAAAGTCACGCACCTAGATCCTGACACGATGATGAAAGTAAATAGTGCCGTCGCGATCAGCCTAGGCTTGATTGATTTCTAGGCACTTACATATAACAGCGAGAAGAGTCGATACATCTGTATACGACTTTTTTTGAACATTTTTTTAAATTTTGGTTTAAAGATGTTCAAATGCGGGAATTACATCAGAGTGACCTTTTCTTTAAGGAGGGTCAGCCCATACTATTTAAACCAAATAGATAGAGAGAACACATAGCAGATTTTCCTTGAGGAGGAACTTGAAGATGGATTTAACAATCAAAACAGAACAATTGGATGGTCAGACGCATCTCTATATCGCAGGAGAGATTGATACGTATACAGCACCGAAACTTCGTCAGGAACTTGTACCGGCAGTCGAAACAAATGACGTCGTTGTTCATTTGGACGAAATTCATTATATGGATTCAACAGGCCTTGGCGTATTTGTCGGAGCGCTTAAAGCATCAAAGAAAAACGGAACATCATTCACACTCGTCGGTGTTTCGGAACGGATTCGCCGTTTGTTCGAAATTACAGGTCTTTCAAGCATCATTACAATCGATAGTGGTGTACGAGGTGGAACACAATGAAGAACGAACAACTTGAAATGACACTTCCGGCAAAACCGGAGTATGTTGCAATTGCCCGATTAACCGTTTCAGGTGTCGCGAATCGGATGGGTTACACTTACGACGATATCGAAGACATTAAAATTGCTGTTTCTGAAGCATGTGCGAATGCCGTCCAGCATGCGTATGAAGGAGAACAAGATGGATCGATGGCTTTAACGTGTAACGTTTACCCGGACGATCGTCTTGAAATCATTGTCAAAGACAATGGTGTGACGTTCGATAAAGACAGCGTGAAGCGTCAAAGTGAACCAATCACGGAATCGCATGATTTAGACTCTCTGCACGAGGGGGGACTAGGGATCTTAATGATCGAAGCACTCATGGATCAAGTCACGATCGAGAAAGCAAACGGCGTCACTGTCCATATGACAAAATATATGAATAGAGATGAGGTGGGTCAAAGTGCCAGCAAAGTCTCAACAACGCCATCACAGTGACGATGAAGTCCTTCGTCTGATTGACCTGTACCAACAAGATGATCAAGATGAAGAAGTTCATGCTGCTTTACTTGCCCGGTATTCCGATCTCGTTGAGGCGCTTGCCCGTAAGTTCTCACGTGGCCGTCCGATTCATGATGATCTCGTCCAAGTCGGGATGATTGGTCTGCTTGCCGCACTTCGTCGTTTTGATAAAGAGTTCGGTCGTAGTTTCGAATCGTTTGCCGTTCCTACCATCATTGGTGAGATCAAACGGTTTATCCGCGATAAGACATGGAGTGTTCACGTGCCGCGTCGTATCAAGGAACTGGGACCGAAAATCAAGAAAGCCGTCGAAGAACTGACGACAGAATTGCAACGTTCACCGCGAATCGATGAAATTGCAGCCCGGTTGGAAGTATCGGAAGAGGAAGTTCTTGAAACGCTTGAGATGGGTAAAAGTTACCAAGCCTTGTCCGTCGACAGCTCAATTGAAGCGGATCAAGAAGGCAGCACGGTGACATTACTTGACCTCGTCGGTAACCAGGAAAACGGATATGATTCGGTGGATCAAAAGCTGATTCTTGAAAAAGCGTTTGCTGTTTTGACGGACCGGGAACGCTCGATTTTAGAATGTGCGTATTACCGGAACATGAGTCAAAAAGAAACCGGAGAGCTCCTTGGAATTTCGCAAATGCATGTGTCGCGTCTTCAGCGTCGTGCATTGCAAAAATTACGGGAAGCCATCAAAGTAGAACCAAACGAAGTATTTTCAAAAGACTGATGCGGAAGCATCGGTCTTTTTTTGTGTCCTATCGATTCTTCGGTATAATGACAGAGAGGTGAGGAAAATGGAGAAGAGAATCGCAACAGAATTGAACATCAGACCAGCCCAGGTGAAAGCCGTTTTACAATTGACGGAAGACGGAGGAACGATTCCGTTTATCGCCAGGTACCGTAAAGAACAAACCGGTGAACTCGATGAGGTCGAAATCAAAGCAATCCTCGATCGCCATAAAAGCATCACACAACTGGAAACGAAACGAGAAGATGTCCTGCGGAAAATTGAAGAGCAGGGTGTCTTGACGTCCGAGTTAAAACAAAGTTTGATGGGAGCGACGACGTTACAACAAATTGAAGACTTATACTTACCGTTTCGTCCGAAGCGGAGAACAAAAGCTGAAATTGCCCGTGAAGCAGGATTGAGTCCATTTGCCGACTTTTTACGTTCGCCAAAATCATACGATGAACAGCAATTTAATCAGTATGTAGCAGCACATCCGGAAGGCGAGGCAATTGCCGGGGCGCAAGCGATCATCGCAGAAGAATGGGGCGAGCAGGCGAGTGTCCGGGAACATATCCGGAAGACAGCTTACCGGTTTGCAGATATCGTCACGAAACTAAAAAAGGACGCAGTCGACGAAAAACGTGTCTTTGCCCAATACTATGAGTACATTGAACGGATCCGTCAAATCGTGCCGCACCGGATTTTGGCGATTAATCGTGCCGAGGCGTTAAAAATCGTTTCCGTCAAAATCGTCCTCGATGAACAACAGGTATTACCGTACTTGTTGCGACCGTTTAGCCGATTGGCAGAACAAAAACGTCAGTTGGTCGAAGAAGCCGTCCAGACAGGATATAAAAAATCGGTTTTCCCGGCAATCGAGCGGGAACTTCGGAATGAGTTAACCGATAAAGCGGAAAACCAGGCAATTGAAGTGTTCGGAAAAAACTTACGACAACTCTATATGCAACCACCGATGAAAGGGAAAGTGATGTTAGGACTGGATCCTGCATACCGGACCGGATGTAAGTGGGCAGTGATTGATCCGACAGGGGAAGTAAAGGAAGTGGGTGTCGTCTATCTCACGATGTCGGAACAAAAAGCACAGGAGGCACGTCAAGTCTTGACGAAACTCGTGAACCGGTACGGAATCGAATTGATTGCGATCGGAAACGGCACGGCTTCCCGCGAGACCGAATCCTTCGTCGCGGACTGGATTAAAGGACATGATCAAATTGCCTTTACGATTGTTGATGAGGCAGGGGCAAGTATTTATTCGGCGTCAGAAATCGCGCGCACCGAGTTCCCGGATCTACAGGTCGAGCAACGGTCAGCCATCTCGATCGCACGACGCCTGCAGGATCCGTTGGCGGAACTCGTCAAAGTGGACCCGCAATCCGTCGGTGTCGGACAGTACCAACACGATGTCACGCAGACAAAGTTAAAAGAAACACTCGATTTCGTCGTCGAGACGGTCGTTAACCAGGTGGGTGTTGACGTCAATACGGCCTCGGAGTCGTTGCTCGGTTACGTCGCCGGCATTACGAAGGCAACAGCTAAAAAGATTGTCGAACGCCGCTCGGAACTGGGTGCGTTTGCATCCCGGAAAGAATTGCTGAAAGTCCCGCGTTTAGGAGCGAAAGCATATGAACAGGCAGCCGGCTTCTTGCGTATACCGGAAGGCAGTCATCCGCTTGACCGGACACCGATTCACCCGGAACAGTATAAAACCGTTGAATCGTTGTTTAAGCAACTGGATTTATCCTTACAGACCGTGGGAACGGAAACCTTCCGGACTCGGCTCGGAGAATTATCTGTACCTGAAACAGCTCAATTGCTTGAAGTCGGTGAACCGACATTACGTGACATTATCGAAGCTTTGCAACGTCCGGAACGGGATCCGCGGGAAGCGCTCGATAAACCGTTACTGCGTCAAGATGTCTTATCGCTCGATATGATTCAAGTCGGAATGGAGTTCCAGGGGACAGTCCGGAATGTACTCGACTTTGGTGCTTTCGTTGATATTGGTGTGAAGGAGAGCGGCCTTGTCCACATCTCGAAGCTCAGTAAAAAACGGGTCAAACACCCGCTTGATGTCATTGCAGTCGGTGATATCGTAACCGTTTGGGTAACGAGTGTCGAACCGGAACGGGGACGGATCGGTCTGACGATGGTCAGTCCGTCATGACGAACGAAGAGTTGCAGCAATACGTCGAGCAACTCTCGCTCGACGTGTTTGCTTTACCTTTTAGACATATTGCACTTTTTAACGATCGCTTACGGACAACCGGGGGACGTTATTTTCTGACAGATCATCATTTGGATTTCAATCGGAGCTATTTAGCCGACCGTAATATCTTTCGCGGAATCGTCATTCATGAGCTGTGCCACTATCATTTACACCTGCGTGGAATGGGACACCGGCACCAGGATCAGGATTTTAAAGAGTGGTTACAACGATACGGAGGACTGCGCTACAGTCCGCGTCTGGAAGAAACGGAAAAAAAGAATCATCTTTATGAGTGTGAGAAATGCGGGACATTATATAGAAGAAAAAGAAAGATGAATCCGGAACGTTACCGTTGCGGACGATGTCGTGGAAAGATTTTTTACAAAAGTAGTTGACGTTCATTTCGGAGCATGATAAATTATAGAAGTCGTCAAAACGACCGCAACTAAACAACTTCTCGTCACTAAAAACTTTTTTAAAAAAGCATTGACGAAGAGAAAGAAAGTTGCTAATATAGAAAAGTGTTCTGAAACGAACGTCACGTTCCGCAATAGCTCAGTGGTAGAGCAACCGGCTGTTAACCGGTAGGTCGTAGGTTCAAATCCTACTTGCGGAGCCATTATCTTTGGAGATGTACCCAAGTGGCTATAAGGGGCGCCCCTGCTAAGGGTGTAGGCCGGGAAACTGGTGCGAGGGTTCGAATCCCTCCATCTCCGCCAGACCTCTTATGTGAATTTGTTACTTGAGAATAATTATCAGTTTTAAATGGCCCGTTGGTCAAGCGGTTAAGACACCGCCCTTTCACGGCGGTATCACGGGTTCGATTCCCGTACGGGTCACCATTTTGGAGGATTAGCTCAGCTGGGAGAGCATCTGCCTTACAAGCAGAGGGTCGGCGGTTCGATCCCGTCATCCTCCACCATTTTTAATTTCATACTTAAGTTTCACAAAAATGTGGTCCTGTGGTGTAGCGGTTAACATGCCTGCCTGTCACGCAGGAGATCGCGGGTTCGAATCCCGTCAGGACCGCCATTTTTGGGCTGTGGCCAAGTGGTAAGGCACTGGATTTTGATTCCAGCATGCGAAGGTTCGATCCCTTCCAGCCCAGTTTTTCGTGTCATTAGCTCAGTTGGTAGAGCATCTGACTTTTAATCAGAGGGTCGCAGGTTCGAATCCTGCATGACACACCATTTTATTTTTTAAATTCTAATTTTATATTTGCGGTCGTGGCGGAATGGTAGACGCGCTAGGTTGAGGGCCTAGTGGTGGCAACACTGTGGAGGTTCAAGTCCTCTCGACCGCACCATATCGCACCCTTAGCTCAGCTGGATAGAGTACTTGACTACGAATCAAGGGGTCGGGAGTTCGAATCTCTCAGGGTGCACCATATTTTGTTTGCTTTTGACGGGCCTATAGCTCAGCTGGTTAGAGCGCACGCCTGATAAGCGTGAGGTCGGTGGTTCGAGTCCACTTAGGCCCACCATTTTCAAAACAAACGATGACGAACTTTGAAAACTGAACGATGAGGCAAAAAAACGTATCTTCGGATACAAACAATGAATGAAGCGCAAGCTTCGTCAACGTGACTTCGGTCACACAACGAGCAAGTCAAACACTTT
>NZ_JACSMU010000005.1:0-167718 GCF_018618855.1 Exiguobacterium sp. s166
GAAGTCACGTTGACGAAGCTTGCGCTTCATTCATTGTTTGTATCCGAAGATACGTTTTTTGCCTCATCGTTCAGTTTTCAAAGTTCGTCGTGTCGTTTTCAGCGACTTTAATAAGATATCACGGAATAGCTTATGCGTCAACCGTTTTTTTCTCGTTTTTTTCATCGCGTCAATGGCGTGTGCCTGTCGACATGTATTAATATACTATCTCGAGATAATAACGTCAATGCTTTTTAATCATTTTTCTTGTTATTATTTTTTTCTTCTATATATGCTTACTCTATTTAATTTTAAAAAACAAAAAACCGGTCTGTCAAACGACCGGTTCATATGTCACGAGTTCAACTCCAAGTCCTTTCGTACGTTGGTACGAAATCCGGACTAACCCTTTCCGGATGAAGAAATCAATCAAGCTACCTAAATCAACTTTCAATTCTGTCAAACGGCTTTCTTCCATCAATTCTTGCATCGTCCAAGGATGGTCGTGCTCTCGCATGACTTCGAATAAGTATCTGCCACCGGACAATACTTTCGATTGCAGTAAATGCTCTAGTCCGATCAGCGCTAAATGAATCCGTTGTTCCAATGTTTCTTCACTTAACAGTAGTTGTTCATATAATTTGTAGACATCCGGATCGTCCAGTCGCGCCTGCTCCCAAACGACGACTTCCGGATGCGCTCCTTTTTCCAATACGGACAATCGGGCCAAATGATGCAGTGCATGATGGACATGCGTATAGGCATCATAATAATTCCCGCGACTGAACAGATTTCTTCCGTCCTGAAAACGGCGCAGTAGTTTTGCGAATGACAGCGACATCTGTAAACAGCGTTCCGTTTCCGGGAAATTGAGCAGTTGTTTTTTTAAATCTGTCAAATAGTCATTCCGTTCAAAAATGATAGTCCCTTCCGACACCCAATGGACAGCGCGGCGATTCGCATTTAAAATCAACCAACGGGAAAGGACTTGTTCATGCACAAGATGTAATGAAACCCGAAGTGTATCCAAACGATAATGTTTCACTGTCCACTCGATAGAAGGATCTCGGGTAATTACTAAAAGTAAAACATCAAATTGATCGGTCAAAGAGTCTCTCGGTTGCCTTTTTTCAACAGAGATAATGCCTTGCGTCTCCGGATAAGCCGCATATTCTGAATAAATCGTTCGTGTTGCTTGTTCCATTTCCTTCTCACCCTTCTCTACTCCATACTCGTTACTCTGATCATTCGTCCGTTACCATTTTCGACAAAAAATCAATCGTTCCTGCTTCTGACTCGATCCAACAATATGCTAGACTGACTACAGGGGGAATTCATGTGAAAAAACAACGCAAGAATAAAATAAACCGCGCCCGTAACTTGGCAATGTTCCTTGTCTTTGGTGGAATGCTTGTCATGTATGGCGGTCTTTTGTTAAAACAATTCGAAATCATCATGGTCATCCTCATGCTTGTCGGATTTGTAATGGTCCTCGCCAGTACGGCTCTCTATTTTTTGATCGGACTCACTTCGACGAAAGCAGCAGTCGTCACCTGCCCAAACTGCGGCAAGGAGACGAAAGTCCTCGGGCGAGTCGATTTATGCATGCACTGCGACGAACCTCTGACGATGGATCGTAACCTTGAAGGAAAAGAATTCGATGAAAAGTACAATAAACACAGTAAACGAGCTCCCCGTTAAGGAAGCTCGTTTTTTTAATGCACGTTTGATTGACACTCCGGACAAGTCCCGTAAACCTCAAGACGATGACGATCTACTTTAAAACCTGTTAAATGCGCCGCAACCGTCTCAACGTCATCTAAAACAGGATAGTTGAAGTCAACGATTTTCCCGCATCCTTCGCAAATCATATGGTAATGACGCGTCGTAACGAAATCAAAACGGCTTGAAGCATCTCCATAATTCATCTCTTCTACGATCCCTTTTTCTCTAAAAACCCGTAGATTATTATAAACTGTCGCCACACTCATATTTGGAAAACGATGTTCGAGCGCACGATAAATCTCATCTGCCGTCGGATGTGTATGTCCCGTCGTTAAATATTCCAAAATCGCATGACGTTGTGGTGTCATCCGAACGCCTGATTCCCGTAAAGAGCGTACTGCATCATCTAGCATTTCGTTCGCCACGTCATCCCCTCATTTCTATCTTTCATTGATTATTAGATTGTAATCTTTATAATTAGTCTACCTACATTCTCTCTTTCCGTCAACGGCTCTGCTCCACGTTTGACGGACATGATACAATCATATCGTGATATTTTTCACGTATCAAGGATTGGAGGAATCATCATGTCAACTCATGCAAATCGCCCGACTTCCGAAGCATTATATGAAGTAGCACAACAATGTATCGTCGGAGGTGTGAACAGCCCATCCCGCTCTTATAAAGCAGTCGGAGGTGGTGCCCCCGTTTATATGGAGCGTGGAGAAGGAGCTTACTTTTATGATGTCGACGGCAATCGTTACATCGATTACTTAGCAGCTTACGGTCCGATTATCACCGGTCACGGTCATCCACATATTACGGAAGCGATCACGAACGCTTCGCGCAACGGTTTGTTATACGGAACACCCCACCGTCTCGAAATCGACTTTGCGCACAAACTCCAACAAGCGATCCCTTCTTTAGAAAAGGTGCGTTTCACAAACTCTGGAACAGAGGCCGTCATGACGACGATCCGCGTCGCCCGCGCCTATACAGGACGTGAACTTGTCGTCAAATTCAGCGGTTGCTACCATGGTCACTCGGACTTAATGCTGATTGCAGCCGGTAGCGGTCCTGCCACACTCGGTTCACCTGATTCGGCCGGCGTCACTAAAGCGACAGCCAAAGAAGTCATTACGACACCGTTCAACGATATCGAATCTTACCGTCAAATCATGGCAGAATGGGGCGATCAAGTCGCCTGTGTGCTTGTCGAACCGATTGTCGGAAACTTCGGAATCGTGGAGCCTCAACCCGGTTTCCTCGAAGCGATCAACGACATCACCCATGAACACGGTGCTCTTGTCATCTATGATGAGGTCATCACTGCTTTCCGTTTCATGTACGGTAGTGCACAAGAACTCTTGAACATCCGCCCAGACATGACAGCGCTCGGAAAAATCATCGGCGGCGGTCTGCCGATCGGGGCTTATGGCGGACGCCAAGATATCATGGAACATGTTGCGCCACTTGGTCCTGCCTATCAAGCAGGTACGATGGCGGGAAATCCGGCTTCGATGGCAGCTGGAATCGCCTGTCTCGAGTTGCTCGAACAGCCCGGTGTATACGAAGAGTTCGACCGTCTCGGTGCAAAACTCGAACAAGGAATACTAGAGGCTGCTGACACACATGACGTCACGATTACGATTAACCGTCTTAAAGGTGCATTGACGGTTTACTTCACGGACGAAACAGTCATCGACTATTTAGGTGCTGAACGTGCCGACAGTGAAACGTTCGGTCGTTTCTTCAAGTTAATGCTTGAACAAGGCGTCAACCTCGCTCCTTCTAAATACGAAGCCTGGTTCTTGACGACGGCTCACACGGAAGCAGACATTGACGAAACAATTGTTGCTGTCAACCGTGCTTTCGCCCAACTGTAAATCAACCATTCATACAAAAAGGCTGTTCCGATTTTTTCGGAACAGCCTTTTTTCATTCAACGAGTTCTAGATTTTGAATCGCATACAGTTCAAAGTAGGCGCCACGTTTTCGCATTAATTCTTCATGACGTCCCATTTCTGTAATCTGACCGTTTTCAATGACGACAATTTTATCGGCATCGGTGATGGTCGAGAGACGGTGGGCGACGGTAAACGTCGTCCGTCCTTTCGCGAGACGGGCAAGCGAATCCTGAATCATCGATTCACTTTCCAAATCAAGTGCACTCGTCGCTTCATCCAAAATCAAAATCGGTGGATTTTTGAGGAATACCCGGGCAATTGCCAGACGTTGTTTTTGTCCGCCAGACAATTTGACACCCCGTTCGCCGACCGGTGTTTTATAGCCGTCCGCCAAACGTTCAATGAACTCATGGGCATTGGCCGCTTTCGCTGCCGCGACCACCTCTTCATCCGTTGCCTCGGGATTTCCCATCTTAATGTTCATTTCGACCGATTCACTGAACAGAATCGATTCCTGCATGACCATACCGATTTGATCGCGAAGACCACGTAACTTCAAATCACGAATGTCGACGCCGTCAAGCGTGATTCGCCCTAATGACACGTCGTAAAAACGGGGTATCAGACTAACCAGTGTTGATTTCCCACCGCCCGACATCCCGACAAATGCTATCCGTTCTCCCGCCTGAACATCGAGCGTCAACCGGTCAATCGCCCGTTCGCCGCCTTCTTCGTATGAGAAGCTGATATTTTCAAACTGGACGTTCCCTTTGACAGCAACCGGATTTTTCGCATTGGCTTTTTCCGTAATGTCATACGGCTCATCCAGGAATTCAAACATCCGGTCCATCGAGGCAATCGACTGGGTCAGTGTCGTCGAAGAGTTCACGAGACGACCGAGCGGTGCGTACAGACGATCAATGTAGGCAATAAAGGCGACCATCGTCCCAAGTGATTCCTGTTCGTTCAGAACGAGGAAGGCTGCTGCTCCGAAAATCAAAATCGGTGCAAAATCGGTAATCGTCGAGACGACGACGTACGTCCGGGCATTCCAATTCGTTTGGCGTAAGGCCGCTGTCAAGAATCCGTCATTTTGTTTTTTGAACGCCTGGTTTTCATGGGGTTCAAGCGCAAAACTGCGAATGACTGCCATTCCGTTGACCCGTTCCGTCAAGTGTCCTTGAAGCTCAGCAAGAGCTGCGGAACGGTCCCGTGTCAGACTGCGGAGTCGTCCGTAAAAGAACTTGACCGCGAGTGCGTAAAACGGCAACGGAATGATGGCGACGAGTGTCAGTTTCGGATCAATCGTCCACATGATAGCGATGGCAATCAAAATCGTAATCATATCGAGCCATAAATTCATGAGTCCGGTGACGACAAAATCTTTTGTTTGTTCGACATCATTGATGATCCGGGAGATGACTTCACCGGTTTTCGTATTTGAATAAAAGCGGAGTGACAATTTCTGAACATGATCGAACAGACGGTTCCGGACATCAAATAAAATTTTTGACGCCGACCACTGGGCCAGATACTGCCGAATGTATTCAAGCGGCGGTTTGATGACAAGGAAGACGAAGAATCCGGCTCCGATCAAGTAGGCCAGCTCTTTACTGCGCTCCGCCAGCGGAACGGTCTGATTATCAAGTAAATTGTCAATGATGTACTTGTAGAGCAGCGGCAATCCTAACGGAATCGAAAACTTGATGATCCCGACGAACACCGTTAAGAGAATTTGTTTTTTATACGGTTTGACGAATTCCATGTACCGCCGGATGGAACCCTTCTCTTTTAACTGTTTTTGTTTTGCTTTACCCATGTATTTCCCTTCTTTCCACTAAAAAAAGACGATGGCGAACCATCATCTCCGATATCTTGTTTCGTATTCACGATACCACGTTTCCACGAAAGCTGGATTGAATGGACCTTTGCGACTGCGGATCCATTGAATCAAAATCTGAACGTTGTCCTTCAGAATACGATCAATCGCTTTCGGATAGTTCATCTCCCGGCGATGTTTTTCGTACTCGTCCTCATCCAAAATCATGTAAGACATGTCCGGATAGACTTTAATATCTAAATCATAATCAATGTACTTGACTGCTCGATCCTTTTCATCAAACGTCGAAGGTGACCCTAAGTTGCAGTAATAGTAGATTCCGTCTTCACGAATCATACAGATTACATTAAACCAGAGTTCTGTCGAAAAATAACAAATCGCGGGTTCTCGTGTCCGCCACTGACGACCATCCGATTCACTGACCATGATCCGGTCATTGAATCCAATCAATTCTTCTTCCGTCGATTTAAGCACGAGCGTTTCTTCCCAAACTCTGTGTAAGCTGCCGTTATGTTTGAAACTTTGAATCTCAATCTTGCTACTTTCTTTTGGGAATCGACTCATGTGCTACTCCTTTCTGAAGCTTTTTATTCAGTTTTTTCTATACTCTCGTGCTTATTATACCCATTTTCAGAACACATGAAAAACGAAAGGCTACTTTTTCAGGAAAATGACTGGTATTTAACTTGAAAAATGATGCAACATCGCCTGTTTCCGCTGCTGAAACATCGGCTTCAGAATAAATAAGTCCACCAACCCTTTTGGTAAATACGATTTATAGACCAAGTCATCAATCATGTAGACCCCGTCCGCCCGTTCCTCGACACGGTGAAGATGACACCAGGCTGTAAAAGGAAATGGCACCTTGACTCCGACATCCACGAACAAGTCGCTCCCGACCATTGGAATGATCGAATCCCACTTTACAAAAACCGGTGGAACACCGACCTTCAGCTGAATCGTGTTCCCCGCATATGTCCGTGTATCCCCGTTCGTCTGTACTTTCGGAAACGTCGTCATCCCCGTCAGGGCTTTGGCATCACTTAAAAAGGACCAGGCTTGCTCCTTCGTCGTCGGCACTTTCGTTTCTGTATAAAAATGATCCATTAGAGTTCCTCCTTTAATAAACGATCAATCTTCATCTGAGCAACGGAAATCGGTTGTTTTTCATATGTCTGTTCATCCATTAAAATAGTTCCTTCCGGTTGTGTCGTAACACGGTACACCGTGATATCCCAAATCCGGTGCGAAAAGATATGTTTGACACTGCCAACGCGTATTCCGGGCTGTTCTTCCGTCGATTCAATCAAAGGGTACTGCCACATACCGGCCAAGAGTCCTGTATCCGGACGTTGCATGACTGCAACTTGTCCATTTTCCTCATAGACAAGGGCATCATACTGGATCGTCTGGGTTTTGCCTTTTTTGGTTTTAACGGGAAGTTCTGCTTGAACGGACCGTTCGTAAGCAAAGCAGACATCATTGACGGGACAAAGTCCGCACATCGGTGATTTGGGTGTACAGACCATCGCGCCGAGTTCCATCAAACCTTGATTGAAGCTTGACGGATCCGCGTGATCAATCAATTCATGAACAGCCGCTTCAAAGACTTTCCGTGTTTTCGGCGCCGCAATGTCGTCATAAATCCCGAGAACCCGGGATAATACACGCATGACATTCCCGTCAACAGCCGGTTCCGGATGGCCGTAGGCAATCGAAAGAACGGCACCGGTCGTATAGGGACCGACTCCCCGTAAACTTTCAAACCGTTCTTTTTCATCCGGTACGATTCCATCATATTTTTCAACAACTTCCTGAACGGCGATTTGAAGGTTCTTAACCCGGGAATAGTACCCTAAGCCTTCCCAATATTTTAAGACTTCACTTTGGTCGGCTGCCGCCAAATCATGGGGGGTTGGAAACCGTTCCGTGAACCGGTGGTAATAAGGAATGACCGTATCGACCCGTGTTTGTTGCAGCATGATCTCACTGATCCAGATGTGATAGGGGTTTTTCGTTTCACGCCACGGTAATTGTCGTTGTTCCCGTAAAAACCACTGAACCAATTCCGTTGTAAAATGCCGTTTATTAAAGTTTGTGAAATATTCTGTAACAAGAGTCAAAATATTACCTCTTTTCTATTTGATACGTTATAGTAAGTTCAATTAACCTTAAAATCAATTTACGTTTTTTATGATCCTGAATACTATGATAGAGGAGCGAATTCGCATTGGATACTGGTACGCATATCGGAATGGGACTTTGCCTCGCCGCCATTTCTACACTTGAACCGGATGTCGCTGCAAGCGCTACGCTGTTTGCGGCTGTCACGACGACGGCGTTGGTCGGTTCCCATGCTCCAGACTTTGATACTGTATTTAAATTTAAAGGTAACAGTGCCTACCTGAGACAACACCGTGGTAAATCCCATGGTTTGATTGCCTTGATTGCCTGGCCGTTGTTACTGTCGATTGTCATCGGCGCCCTGTTCGGCGTTCCACCAACTTCATTATGGCTGATGGCACAGATTGCTGTCGCCCTTCATGTCTTCGTCGATCTGTTTAATGCTTACGGTACGCAGGCACTTCATCCGTTCAAGAAGACCTGGATTGGGTGGGGCGTCATCAATACGTTTGATCCCTATCTGTTCACGATGTATTACGGTGCGTTCGGTATTTGGTTATTGACCCGTGCAACAATCGTCATTTTCCCGATTCTGATTGCGATCGTCATCATCTATTACGCGGTTCAATTTAAGTTGCGAAATGATGCCTTGGCAACGGCAGCCCGTTATTATGGCGGTGCCCACAAACTGTTTATTTCTCCCGGAATGAAATGGGACGAATGGCATGTCGCCGCACGTCTTCGAAATGAATATGCGGTCGTCAAAATCAATTCCGGGACTGTCGTCGAATGCGGCAATTTCCGGATCAAGAATGAACCGCACGGTGACGAATTATACGACATCGTCAAAGAGAACGCCGATTTACAGGCTTTCCTTGAGTTCTCTAAAATTCATACGTATACCGTTTCCCGAAAAGACGGAATCGTTGAATATCGTTTCACGAATTTACGTTACTTCACGAAAGAAGTCTATCCGTTCGTTGCTGTCGTAAGGGTCGATGCGACGTCACGTCAAATCGTCAGTTCTTACACAGGATGGGTCTTCAGTGAACGGACGTTGCAAAAAAAATTATTCGTTCCCGCTTTATGAATAAAGGACTCGCCATGCTCGGAAGACATTCTTCCGAACCGCGAGTCCTTTTTTAATTTAATGACTGGTCGTCGCGCCCGATCATCAAATGCTTGAATTTCTCATTTGTCGTATTGAAACGGTGAAGCATCGAACCGTGTTGCTTGATTTGTTGCTGAACGAAACGGACGGCAACTGCCTCACCTTGGTATTTTTCTCCCGCTCGTGCAAGTGTCGCTTCAAAATCTTCCCATAAGACTTCCACCCACGTCAAGGCTTCAAGCGGTGTCAGCGTCTCATTGACTTCTTGTAATTCTTCCGACAATCCTTTTAATGCTTCTGAACGATTTTGATCCATCGTCATTCCTCCTCTTCTTGAATCAACGCGAGTGGAATCGCCACTTCGTTGACTGTCCCTTCAAAATGCCCCCAGCCCATGACACCGTTGACGAAATGCAGTTCGAATCGTGCATCTTCTCCGGCAATCCGGTAAAAACGCCCCGTCTCAAACCGGCTGGCGTCGACTAAATAACTTTGGGCAATCGCAATCTTACGGATAATCACCTCGACTTCACTCATGTTGCCATGTTGCTCGGCTTTACGTTTCTGCTCATTTAATTTCGTCACGAGCATCTCTAATTCATATTTTGATAACTGACTCATACGTGTCTCCATAAAAAAACTCCCCCTCTTCGTCATTAGTATATACGAAAAGAGGAAGAAAAATGATGGAGTTAGCTTGATTTCAGTTCGAGATTCCGTTTACTTTGTAACGCATACATTTTGGCATAGATTTTTTGTTTTTTGAGTAACTCGTCATGCGTACCGCGTTCGGCAATCCGTCCTTGGTCGAGGACGATGATTTCGTCGGCGTCTTTGATCGTTGACAAGCGGTGGGCGATGATGAACGTCGTCCGCCCTTTCGTCAAGGTCAACAACGCTTCTTGAATCATCGCTTCCGTCTCGGAATCGACACTCGCTGTCGCCTCATCGAGCACTAAAATGGCCGGATCAAATGCCAGTGCCCGGGCAAAGCTGATTAACTGCCGTTCACCGGCCGATAAGGTCGCCCCTTTTTCGATGACCGGTTCATCAAGTCCCTGAGGAAGCCGGTCAATGAACCGGTCTGCTCCAACAGCCACGATCGCTTCCCGGATCCGCTCTTCCGAAATTGCCGGATTTCCGAGCGTGATGTTCGACCGAATCGTTCCGGTGAATAAAAATGGATCCTGCAGGACGATGCCCATGTGGTCACGAACCGCCTGTTTTGGCAGCGACGTAACATCTTGTCCGTCAATCAACAATTGACCGGATGACGGATCATAAAAACGCATCAGAAGATTCATGACCGAACTTTTCCCGCTTCCGGTATGTCCGACGAGAGCGACGGTCGCACCGGGACGGGCATCAATCTCGATTTCTTGTAAGACAGGATGGCCCGGATCATAACTGAAGCCGACCTGTTTGAATTCCACGCGACCGGCGAAACGGGGTAAACGTCCTTTTCCGACTTCTTCGCCTTTTTCATCGAGCAGTTGGAACATGCGGTCTGCCGAAACGAGTGCTTGTTGCAGTGGTGATAGTTGATTCATGATTTGAGTCACCGGTTCAAATAACCGGGAGACATAATCGATATAGGCGTATAAAATACCGAGCGATAAAAACGTCCCATCGGTCAGACTTTTTCCGGCGACGACCCAGATCAACAAGGCAAGCGTCAGGTTTTTTAAGAAATAAGATAAGTTATGCGACATCAAGGCATCGAGCCGCAATAACTTGGAGCGGGTTTGATAGTTCTCTTCATTTTTCTGCTCAAATTCCGCCAACACTTCTTTTTCCCGCGCATACGCTTGAATGATTGGCATCGTTTGAATATTCTCATTCAATTGACCATTCATATCAGCAACAAGCGACCGGACTTTGAAATTATTTTCCGTCGCGAGCTTCTGGAACAACTGAACCCAAAAGTAGACAATCGGAATAATCAGCAACGAAACTAATCCCAAACGGACATCAAGGAAAAACATTGCTACTAAAATTCCAGCCATCGTAATCAGTCCTGAAAAGACCCGTGCCAACACACCCAAATACAAATCACGGATTGTTTCCGTATCGTTCGTTACACGACTGACAATCTTCCCAATCGGTGTTTGGTCAAAATAGCGGACCGGCAACCGTTGTAAATGTGTAAAGACATCAAGCCGCATCCGTTTAACGATTTTATGCGCCGACCGCTGAAGCAGGATTTGTTGCACCCAGTTCAGACCGGCTGCGATTAACAGCAGGATGATATACATCAAGGATAGCCAGCCGACTGCTTTTAAGTCGGAAGCATAAAAATCATACACTTGTCCTTGTGTGAGCTTCGCGACGTTTGCGTAACGAAATACCTCATCGCCCCGCGTGACGGTCAACGTCCCATCCTCCACACTGCGTTCTCCACCGCTCACGACTTGTTTCGGTACAAAATAATAACCGTCTTTTGACTGGACAATCGAAATGGATTGAATGACGGCAGAGGACGGGACGTCCTGCTTCTTCGCAAATTGATGCCCGTCATACTCGACCCGTCCTCCATCTTTCACTTCCACCCAGTCCTTTTCAATCGCGACGATATGCTCATCGATGATGACTTTCGCAATATAAGGTCCGGTCAGTTCTGCTCCGACTGCTAAAATCAATAGAAATAATCCTAGGAAAATCGCTTGTTTTTCATACATCGCATAACGGACAAGCGATCGAATCGTCGTTTTCCGACGAACGGGATCTAATAAATACAATTCTTCTTCCTTCACGTTCGACACCTCCTACCTTACGTTTCTTCACTTTGCCGTTCGAACTGTTCGGCATACCATCCTCTATGGTTCATCAGTTGTTCGTGCGTGCCCCGTTCGGTCACTTGACCATCCTGCAGGACAAGGATTTCGTCCGCATGGGCAACAGCAGACAAACGGTGTGCGACAATCAATGTCGTTGCCTGCTCGCGGTTGGTTCGAATCGCTTCAATGATGTGCGATTCGGTTTTCGCATCGACCGCGGATAACGAATCGTCAAGCAATAATAATTTTGGTTTTTTCAACATTGCCCGGGCGATCGACAGCCGTTGTTTTTGTCCACCGGATAACGTGACACCACGTTCGCCGACCAACGTCTCAAGACCTTGATCGAGCATCGTGATATCTGTCGTGAACGAAGCGAGACGAATCGCTTCCTGCAATTCAGCTTCCGTTGCCGTTCCGGCACCGAACAAAATATTGTCCCGTACCGTTTTCGAGAATAAAAGATGTTCCTGCGAGACATAACCGGTCCAGCCGCGGACCGTTTCCAAGGCGACGTCTTCATACGGAATCCCGTTGACTTGCAACATCTCGCGCCCCAGCGGATATTCGCGTAAAAACTGCCGCAACAATGTTGTTTTTCCGGCGCCGGTCGGACCGACGATCCCGATTGTCTTGCCTTGTTCGATTGTCACGTTAATATCGCGTAAGGCGGGCTGTTTCGTTCCCGGATACGTAAACGTTAGATCAGATAAAACGATTGTTTCCGGAAAATCCACATCTGCGACCGGTGTTGACGTAATCAACGGTTTCACCCGCATCGTCGCTTGCAGACGATCGAGGCTTGCTGTTCCGCGCTGGATGACGTTAATCAATTCCCCGAATGCATACATCGGCCAAATCAACATCCCGAGATAAATATTAAAGGCAACGAGTTGCCCAAGCGTGATGTCGTTCGTAAAGACAAGATAAGTCCCGAACGATAAGCCAATCAGATAACTGATTCCGACGAGTAATTTGATAATCGGCTCGAATAAGACATCAATTTTTGCGACGTGCATGTTTTTATCAAATACATCACTCGTCACAGCATCAAATTTTTTGACATCGATGTCTTCCTGAACGAATGAACGAATGACCCGCAGACCGGAAATCGATTCCACGACTTGGTCATTCATCGTGCCAAACGCATCCTGCGCCGTCATGAACCGTCCATGAATCTGGCTGCCGAGTTTATTCATCGCGTAAGCGAGAATCGGCATCGGTAACAATGCCGCAAGTGTCAGTTTCCAATCGATTGCCACTCCCATGACGACAAGTGTAATGGCCGTCATGTTTAACGAGTCGACGAGCGTCAGGACACCAAAGCCGGCTGTCCGTTCTACTGCCTTCAAGTCATTGGTCGCAAGTGCCATTAAATCCCCGGTCCGGTTGCGTTGGTAAAAAGTTGGCGTCAGCTTTAATAAATGCGTAAAGAATTGGCTGCGCAACGTCCGTTCGAGTAAAAAGGCTGTCCCGAATAATTTCGCAAGCCACAAGTACGTCAGAATAAAAGACGTAATGGAAATAACGGTCAGACCTACCACATATTGAATCAATGTCGTCCGGTCCATGGATCCGGAACGTAGTCCGTCAATCACTTTTCCGATCAACCACGGTGGTGTCAAGTCGATGAAGCCGGTCACGATCAGTAGTAACACGGCAATCAAATACGATTTTTTATGTTCTTTCAGAAACCAACTGAGTTGGCGAAATAATCGCACGATGGCTCCCCCCTTTGTCGTTCATAATGGTGTTACACGTTTCCAAGCACGCAAAAAAGGCAGACGGATTTCCGGAGCAGTCCGAGAATCCATCTGCCTTTCTAAAGACGATGTGAATCGACGATATGGTCTGCGTGCTCGGGGAACGGATTCCCTGTCAATCGCACACTGAAAGTAGTGTTTATACGAGTTCGAGAGTCTCCGCCATATTCAGCTGTTTAATAAGTGCGTTTACAATTGGCTGTTTCATTTGACGGTTCCTCCTTTTCTTAATCTGAGCGTAGAATAGCATAATTATCGAACAATTGTCAATTTTGTGTCTAATCTTTTAAAATGAAGTGAAAACTTATATTCCGTCCGCTTCTTCCTGCTTAACCTGTTCGATCACTTCCGAAACGAGTGCATACGGAAATCCTTTTCGAACCAATGCTTGTTGTGTTTTTTGAACCCGGGCGAACGGTTCCAGGTTCCGATACTTCGGATAATATTTTCGTGCCTGGTACAAAGCGGCAGATTCTTCTGTGTCCGCTTCCACCTCTTCGAACACTTGTTGAATCCCGAGCTTCGAGACCTCCGATGAAAATCCGCGTTGCATCAGGGTTTGTTGCAATTTCTGCTTTAGTTCCCGAACCGATCGGCGGGCCAGTTCTTTTTGTTTTTGCCGAAGAAACTTCAACACCTTTTCCAGCTCTTCTTCTTCCGTGAATGCTGTCAATGCCTGATCAATATACGTCTTTTGAATCTTCAGCATTTCTAAGTCCCGGCGGATTTTACCCGGTCCTTGCGGTGTCGTCGCTTTTTTTGTCGCGGTATACGCTTCCGCAAATTGTTGATCGTTCAAATATTTTTGGTCGGTCAATCGTTTGATGGCATGCTTGACGGCATGTTCCGGCGTCTCTTTTTCGATCAAATACGATTCCACTTCGCTCGTCGCCCGCATCCGATATGACAGATGATTGAGTGATAAGCGGTACGCTTTTTGTTGTTCTTCCGCCGTCAGCACTTCCTTGACGAAATCATCGTCCAGCTCTTTATCCCGTTGCAGATTGTATTTGATTAGGATATCGGCATCAACGGCAAACGCATATTCTTCCTTCCCTTCACGCTCGATGTAGATATTAAAGCGTTCCGTATTTTTCTTTTGGGTTGAAATCCGTGTGATTTTCAAGTCGGTTCCTCCTTTTTCATCTTCTCCTGCAACGATAACATGTTGAATGAGGTTTGAGTGAAATGGACAAACGGGAACATATGTACAAGTATTCATATAGATTGAACGAAAGGATGACTCTAGTTATGAAAATAGCGATTACAGGCGGAACCGGAATGATTGGACAGGCATTAACAAAACGATTACTTAACGAAGGCCACCAGATTGTCATTTTAACCCGTTCACCGAAGGCAACAGAAGGTGCTGTCTCTTACGTTGAATGGCTGACGGATACAGCAACACCCGAACATCACTTAAACGATGTAAATGCCTTCATCCATTTAGCAGGTGCTTCCATCAATGAAGGGCGCTGGACAGAAGAACGTAAACGCGTCATCCTGGAGAGCCGGATTGACTCGACGAAAGAACTCGTCCGGATTATTCAGGCCCTCGATTCAAAACCGGATGTCGTCCTATCGGCTTCTGCCGTCGGAATTTACGGTCAGGACCGCCATCAGACGTTTACGGAAGAAACGACTATCCCCCCGACTGCCGACTTCCTCAGCCATGTCTGCGTCGCATGGGAAAATCTCGCTCAACCGATTGCCGACAGCGGTGTGCGTCTCGTTCATCCGCGAATTGGTGTCGTCCTCAGTACAGAAGGCGGTGCTTATCCATTGATGCGCCTGCCGTATACATTATTCGGCGGCGGCACGATGGGCGACGGGAAACAATGGGTTTCCTGGGTCCATATCGACGATCTTGTCGAACTGTTCCTGTTCGCACTGACGACACCGTCTGTCAACGGTCCGCTCAACATTACAGCCCCTCATCCGGAAACGATGCGCCGGTTTGGTCAAACGATTGGAAAAGTGTTGCACCGTCCGCACTGGTTACCGGCTCCACGCTTTGCCCTCGAGCTCGCTCTAGGAGAAAAAAGTGTTATCGTACTCGAGGGTGCTCGTGTCATTCCAAAAAAAGCTCTCGAAAACGGCTACAAGTTTCGGTATGCTGAATTAAAGGATGCACTTCAGAATCTCGAGCACACAAACTAATACAGGGGTTGAACAATGTTGGATGTTTTAATACGTAATGCACATATTTTTCCGATTACGTCAGATAATTTTTATGGCGATATCCGAATCAAAGATGGAAAGATTCATGAAATCAATGAATTGTTGGATGCCAAAGAGAACGAACGTGTCATCGAAGCAGAAGGCCGCTTCCTGCTTCCCGGTTTCATCGATGCCCACACCCATCTCGGTTTGTACGATGAAGGAACCGGTACAGTCGGAAACGATGCCAATGAAACCATTTTCGCGATGACGCCCCACTTGCGGGCAATCGACGGCGTGTATCCACTCGACGAAGGATTCAAAGAAGCGATCGAACATGGTGTCACGACGGTACAAGTCATGCCGGGCAGCATGAATATCATCGGTGGTGTCACAAGTGTCATCAAGACACATGGCCGCTTCATCGATGATATGATTTTACGGAAGTATGCCGGATTAAAAATTGCGCTCGGTGAAAATCCAAAACGTGTCCATAGTGCCGGTCGTGCCGGTGAATTGACGCGCATGGGAATCATGGGTATGTTGCGGGAAGCGTTTCTTGAAGTGAAGATGCAACGGACCGCAGATACATTTGCGCACCGGATGATTGAACGGGTCCTCAAAAAAGAAATGCCGCTCCGTGTCCACGCCCATCGAGCCGATGATATTTTATCAGCGATTCGTTTTGCAGAAGAGTTTGAGCTCGATGTCCGAATCGAACATTGTACAGAAGGTCATCTCGTTGCCAAAGAACTGCAACAATTACCGATTGAACATGTCACGGTTGGTCCGACCTTTACACGAAAGTCAAAAATCGAACTCAAAAACAAAACATGGGAAACGTATCGTGTTCTGCATGAACATGGTCTTGAAGTATCAATCACGACGGATCATCCGTACACACCGGTTCAATATTTAAATTTATGTGCCGGTCTTGCCGCCCGTGAAGGACTGCCGGTTGATATCGCGCTTCGTGCCATCACGATTAATCCGGCCCGTTCGATTGGCGTTGCGGATCGTGTCGGTTCCATTGAAGTTGGAAAAGATGCCGATCTTGTTCTTTGGAGTCACTTCCCGCTCGATTATCTGGCGAAGCCTTTGATGACCATGATTGACGGAAAAGTTATTTTTGAACATACCCATCTGACATCGATGTCTTAAGAAAAAAGCCTACGATTTTAACGGAAATCCGTTGAAAATCATAGGCTTTTTTTGTTATGAAAGTGAGGCTTTTTCGTTTGCAAGAAATGTCTTATTTTCGTATGTTTTTTCACAAAAATTATTTGCTTGCTTTTTTAAAAAAAGAAGGTAATATTATCTTATCCGACAACTGAAGAAGGCATACCATGCGCGGTTCAAACGAGTCAGACAGGTAGCTTTCGACAATCATTCTAGCGGTCTTAAGAAGGAGGAATGGAAGTATGCTCAAGCAACGGGAGCTGAGCGACTGCGCTGATTTGTTCGAACTGATGCAGCATCAAGACGTATATCCGTACGTCCGCCAAAAAACACGGTACTTTGATGAATTTCTGTTTACTACAAAGCAGGCAATCGAAGAGGAAGAACGCGGTGAGCTTGTCTCACGCACAATCCTAGACGAATTTGACCAACCAATCGGTACAATCAGTTTACTCGATATCGAAGGACAGTATGGGTTTCTCGGTACATGGTTAGGTAAACCGTATCATGGGAAAGGTTATAACAATCTTGCAAAAGAAGCATTCTTTGCAGAACTATTTTTTGATCTCGAATTCGAAAGTGTTTTCATGAAAATCCGGAAGACTAACATCCGTTCACAAAAAGCAGCGGAAAAACTGCCTTATGCTTTTTGTGCCGATGAATTACGACCAGCGTTACTTGAACAGCTGAACACCGGGGAAACTCAATTCACGTTGTACGAAGTCTCGAAATCAAGTTTTCAAATGTATATCCATGGCCGCGAATTCGAAACGGTCTACGAACAACAACTCGAAGCATGAGAGGCACCTGCCTCTTGTGCTTTTTTGTTCGTACATTTGATGCGGATCGAAAGCTTCAAATGGTATGATAATAAGGAAAATTCACCTGTCGGGAGAAGCCGTCACCTCTTCCTATATGAAATGGAGTGATTACTGATGCCAGAACAATCCTTTAAAATACTTGTCGTAGATGACGAAGCACAAATGCGTGATCTGCTTGTCTCGAATCTTCAAAAAGAAAACTATCAGACGACAACCGCTTCAAACGGTCAAGAAGCGCTTGATCAAATGCAACGCGATACGTTTCATCTTGTCTTGCTGGATGTCATGATGCCGGAAATGGATGGTTTAACGGCCTGCATGCGCATTCGTGAATTCTCGAATGTCCCGATCATCATGTTGACGGCTCGTTCTGACGAACTCGACCGGATTCATGGTCTGAAAATCGGTGCTGATGACTATATCACGAAACCGTTCAGTCCCCGTGAACTGTTGGCCCGTATCGAAGCGACACTCCGTCGGTCGCATCGCTTTACGGTCGATCAGTCGGCGACATTGACGATTGGTAAACTGGAACTCGATACAGAAAGCCGCAGTGTCCATGTCAGCGGAAAACCAATCAGTTTAACACGCAAGGAATTCGATTTACTTCATTTGTTCGTCCAAAACAACGACAAAGTCTTTTCCCGTGAACAATTGCTTGATCAGATTTGGGGAGCAGACTACATCGGAAACTTGCGGACGGTCGATACTCACATCAAAACACTTCGCCTGAAACTCGGTGAAGCCGGCGGCTCGATTCAGACGGTCTGGGGCATCGGATATAAATTCGAGGAAGTATGATTAAGCGGTATACCATTCGTCGCCGGATTTGGATTACGATTTGGTTCACAAGCGTTTTTTCTGCCGTCTTATTCGTCTTATTAACCTTTTATCTGTATGACCGGTTTTACCTTCAAACGCAGGAAGACCTGTTGCTCAACCGGGGTGAAAAACTGATTAACATTTATGAATCAGAGGGATTGTCCGGTGCCTTTTACGATGGGATGACCTATACGAATGAACTGACCGAATCCAAGGTGTTTTTCATCGATTTTCTGAAGAAAAATCCGGCCGGTCTCCGGTTCCTGACGAATGCGGATATCGAACAGTTGCGCAATGGTGAAACCATCGTTTCAAGCCGGACCCATCCGATCGAAGGAACAGATATCTTAATGACCGGTTTCCCGATCATTGAGAACAACCGACTTGTCGGGACACTGATTCTGTATCTGGAACTCGGTCAAATCAGTGAACCGTTCCGCCCGCTTCGTCTGATGATCTTCTTTATGATTGGATTGATTGTGCTGAATCTTGTGATTTTCGGCCGTCAAATCATCGATACGATCATTCGTCCACTGATTGATATGAAACGGGCTTCCACCGTCTATGCTCAAGGGGACTTTGCTTACCGGATTCCGATCCAATCGGATGACGAAATCGGGGAACTGGCAGAAACCTTAAATAAGATGGCCGAATCTCTCGGTGAAGTGGATGAACAGCGGAAGGAATTTTTAGCGAACGTCAGTCATGAATTACGGACACCACTCTCCTATATCCGCGGTTATACGGAAATGATGCAAGACAAAGCATTGGATGAAAAAACGCGGGATCAATATTATCAGATCATCGAGCGGGAAACGGAACGGTTGCAACGCCTCGTCAATGACTTGCTTGATCTCGCCCAACTGGAACGAGACTCGTATCCGATGACGAAGCAACCGCTTGTTTTCAGCCAAGTCCTGGAAGATGTCGTTTACCGGATGGAACCGATTGCGAAAGCAAAAGGCGTGTCCATCGTCACCGATTTTGATCCAAGTCAAATCGTTCTCGGTGACAATGACCGTTTGGAACAAGTCATCGGAAACCTGTTGGACAATGCTTTACGCTACACCCCTGCTTCAAGACATATCTATCTGTCGACGAAAACAGAAGGTGATCATACCGTCTGTACAATCCGGGACGAAGGAGAAGGCATTCCGCCGGAACACTTGGAGCGCTTGACGAAGCGATTTTACCGGGTCGATAAATCACGAACACGAAAAGATGGCGGAACAGGTCTTGGACTTGCCATCACGAAACACATCATTGACCGGCACGACGGAACCATTTCATTCGAATCCGCTCTCGGTCAGGGAACAACCGTCCTGATCACGTTACCGTTGTTACCGGACGAGGACGACGGGTTCTCTTAATGTCACGGTTTTTGATTGGTTAATGGAATAGCATTGATTGCTCTACGCTTGAAAGGACGTTTTATTATCGAAGCAACACTCCTTGGTTGGTTGCAGCAAGCGGATATGTTTGCTGTACCAATCAGTCTTTTAGTCAGTATCGTCATCAGTCTGTTCGGCGTTGTGCCAAGTGCCTTCGTCACGGCAGCGAATTTACTTTATTTCGGTTTTTGGGATGGACTGCTTTTATCTTTTCTTGGCGAAGCTTTAGGTGCCGGTGTGGCCTTTTATGTCTATCGTCATGGTTTCCGGCGTGTTGAACCGCTGATTCAGTCCCCGTTCGTCTTGAAGTGGCTCGCCAGGTTAACGAAGCAAACCGGTTGGGATGCCTTTTGGACAATTCTTTTTTTACGGCTGTTGCCGTTTGCGCCATCCGGACTCGTCACATTTTTAAGTGCGACAAGCGGTGTCTCGGCACTTGTCTTTTTAACTGCCAGTACGATTGGAAAAGTTCCCGCATTGGTCCTCGAAGCTTTCGCCGTCAATGAATTGATCGAACGGGATTCGATGATCCCGTGGCTGATTGTTGGACTGTTTTTGGTGTTTTATCTGATTTATCTTTATAAAAAACGGTTGCATCCATCGAGGGATATCGATTGATGCAACCGTTTTCTTCGTATAGTGTAGAGAAGTAAACAAAGGAGGAACAAGCATGGAATTACGTTCATTTGGCAACACTGACATCCAAGTCTCCCCTCTCGGATTTGGTGCCGGTCATATCGGTTCCGATGATTTATCCGATCAGCAAGCAAGCTATATCCTCCATCAAGCGTTGGATGCAGGCATCCGTCTATTTGATACCGCCCGCGGTTACGGTTTATCCGAACAACGGCTCGGTGACTTTTTGAAGCAGCACCGCCATGATGTCGTCCTGTCGACGAAGGTCGGGTATGATGTCCCGCGTACGCAAGACTGGACATTCCAAGCTGTTGCCGGCGGGATTGATCAAGCCCTTTTGACGATGAAAACAGACTTTATCGATATCGTCCATTTGCATTCCTGCAGTAAAGAGATACTGGCTCAAGATGACGTCATCGAGGCGCTCGAGCGGGCGAAACAGGCCGGAAAAGTCCGACTGATTGCTTATTCAGGCGACCGGGAAGATCTCGACTATGCCATCACGACGGGACGATTCGACAGTTTTCAAACGTCCGTTAATCTGTATGATCAACGGGCATTGAATGATTCAATCCCGCTGATTCATCATCAACAAAAAGGTATCATCGCCAAACGTCCGATTGCCAATGCACCATGGCGGTTTGAGTCCCGGCCGGCCGGGCAATATGTCGAACCTTACTGGGAACGGGCACAGCAACTCGATTTCCCGCTTGAAGAAGCTTCTTGGCTTGAAACCGCACTCCGGTTTACCGTTTTTGAACCCGGTGTCACAAGTGCCATCATCGGAACAGCCAATCCGGAGCATCTGGTCCAAAATATCCGCTTGTTGGAAAAAGGACCTTTACCGGCAGAACGGGTCGCTGATCTCAAACGGTGTTTTCAAGAACAGGATGAAAATTGGTTACAACAAACTTAAAAAGTCGTGAGACGGAACAAAAAGGAAAACGGCTTCAGTCGCCGTTTTCCTTTTTTTCATATAGAAATCACTTCATATATCCGTTCGATCTGTTTAAAACTTTTTCTTTTTCTTTTTCTCTAGTACAACGATGGCTTCGACATGCGCCGTTTGCGGGAACATGTCGTACGGCTGGATGTAGCTGACTTTGTAGCCGGCTTTCATCAAATGATCGCAGTCACGTGCCAACGTTTGTGGATTACAGGAAACATAAATGATTTTTTTCGCTTTTGACGAAATCATTGCGTTCAACAGTTGCGTATCACATCCTGAACGAGGCGGATCGACGATGAAGACGTCTGGAATCCATCCTTCTTTCACCCAGCGCGGAATCCAAGTTTCTGCTTTCCCGACCACGTACTGTGCGTGGTTAAATCCGTATTGTTTCATGTGTGCCGTCGCATCTTCGACCGCTTCCTCGACGATTTCCATTCCACGGACTTCTTTTGCACCTTTTGCAATCCAAAGACCAATCGAGCCGACACCTGCATAAGCATCAACAACACGTTCTTCGCCCGTCAAGGCTGCTGCTTTAACGATTTCACCGTACATCCGTTCGGCTTGTTCCGGATTCAACTGGAAGAAGGCACGCGGTGACAATTGATACGTGAACTCACCCATCTGTTCCTCGATTCGTTCCACACCGCGCAAAATTTCCGTTTGTTCACCGAAGACACGTGACGTCAATTTATCATTAATGTTCAAGGCGACTGAAATCACACCCGGAATATCATAGATATCGCGTGACAAACCTTCAAGATCCTTAAAGCCGTCTTTGAACGCGACTAACACGACTTGAATTTCACCTGTCTTGATGCCTGTCCGAACGACGATGTTCCGGATGACACCGTCTTGTTTGGCCGAATTGTAGACCGGAACGTTGTAGTCATTCAAAATTTTCGTCACGGCTTTGTTGACGCGTAACGTCTCTTTGTTTTGAACGATACACTCGTCGATTGCAACGAGACGGTTCGAGTTCGCTGAGTACAATCCACTGACGATTTGTGTTCCTTCTTTTCCGACCGCAAACTGTGATTTATTCCGGTATTCCCATTCCGTCGTCCCGATTGTCGGACGAATATCCGATTTCTCGACATTCAGCTTCGTCGATTTCGTAAAGGCATTTCGGACCATGTCTTCTTTATAACGGAGTTGCCCTTCGTAGCTCATATGTTGGAGCTGACATCCGCCGCACTGGCTGTAGATCGGGCATAACGGTGTCACACGGTCCGGTGAACGGACATCACGTTTCAAGATTTTTGCATTCGCAAAGTTATTATGGATTTCTGTAATCTCGATTTGAGCCGTTTCCCCGACAAGCAGACCTGGAATGAAGACGATTTGTCGTTCGAGTGTCGCGATTCCTTCTCCGTTGATTCCCATGCGTAAGCAGGTTACGGAACGAATTTCGCCTACCTGTAGTTTAATTTTAGTTGTCATCTGATTCATCCTTTCCATGATCCAAATCAAAAAGCGGTCATTTCGAACCGCTCTCTGATTCCTCATGTTCCTTCATATCTTTTGCATAACGAAGCACCTTGGCTTTCAACTGATCCAAGGAGACGGCTAAACGTTCCAAATCCTCAATATCTGATGTTTCATCCAATGAATCGATCGTATGGCATAAAAGCTGCATTCTTGATTTTAGCACATTCATCTGCCCAAGTTTATCAGTTCTTGCTTTTCCCATTATTCTGACTTCCTTTCTTGTTCTTTATTCCTGTATACATTTAGCATACGATACGTAGTGAAGCTTTAAAAAGGAGGAAAATGTATCATGTCATTAAAATCACCCATCACCATCAAAAATGATCCGTGGGAAGCGTACCGTGATATCGAACAGTACGGACAAGCCCGACTGACGAACATCGAAGTCACGACGACGACCCTTTGTAACATGCGCTGTGAACATTGTGCCGTCGGCTATATGTTGTCGAACAGTGAAACACCTACCATCCCGGTCGAACTGCTCATCAAACGACTGGACGAGATTGAACATCTGCGTGCCTTCTCGATTACAGGCGGAGAACCGATGCTGTCGATGAAATCGGTCCGGGAATACGTCGTGCCCTTACTTAAGTATGCCCACGAACGGGGAGCTAAAACCCAAATCAATTCAAATTTAACACTTCCCCTTTCGCGGTACGAGCTGATCATCCCGTATCTTGACGTCTTACATATTTCACATAACTGGGGAACTGCGGACGACTTTATTGATGGCGGCTTCGCCATGATGGAACGGAAACCCTCTCGTGAAGCACGGACGAAGCTGTTTGAACAGATGAAGGAAAACGCCCGGATTCTGAACGCACGTGGCGTCCTCGTTTCAGCAGAAACGATGATTAACAAGCGAACACTGCCACATCTAGAAGCCATCCACCAGGAAATCGTTGAGATGGGATGTGTCCGCCATGAAGTTCATCCAATGTACCCGGCAGATTTCGCCTCGATGATTGAAGCCGCCAGTCTGGATGAAATCCGTGACGGCATCCATCGTCTTCTTGATGTCCGGGATCCAAATGTCTGGATGTTATTCGGTACCCTGCCATTTTATGCCTGCTCGATGAAAGAAGAAGATTTAGAGCTCCACCGTCGTTTACGTCAGGAACCAAATGTTTCCGTCCGTAATGACCCTGACGGCCGATCACGCCTGAACGTCAATATCTTTGACGGTGAAATCATCGTGACGGATTTCGGGGATGAACTTGCCTCACTCGGGACGATTCAGGACACTTCCTTCAACGATGCGTATGCGATGTGGCAAAAAACTGAGCTCAATCAAAGTTTGTCCTGTCACTGTCCCGCCGTTCAATGTCTCGGTCCAAATGCACTCGTCAAAAATGCCTATTATCCGGAAGTCGATTTCCTACAGCAATCCAGCCGCCTCTGACCAGGTTTGAGTCTCTTTCAAAACGGGAAAAGTCTGTCACAAAGTTGACACACTTTCCTTGTTCGAAGGGGGTTTCAAAAATGGAATGGCTCGTCGGGATTGTCGCGATTATCGGAATGTTCAGTATGGTACTTGGAATCATGATGATTGGCATTCGAGCGTCTCACAGTATCGAACACGATGAAGTGTTCGACCAAACGGATTGGGACGAACATCTTTTGCATATGCCACGTCCAACACGGTTCGAACCAACTGAACAAAAAGAACAATAAGCATAACATGTCCCGGATGTACAGACGTACATCCGGGACATGTTATGCTTATATAAAAAAGGAAAGGCAGTTGTTTGATTTGTCGCGTCGCTTTGCTTTGATTCTTTCGATTGTATTTATTTCAGGTTTCACCCAAGGATTACTCATCCCGCTGCTTTCCATTTTGCTCGAACGTCAAGGAACACCCGCTTACATAAATGGACTGAGTGCTGCTGTACTATATATTGGTGTCATCGTCGCAGCACCCTTGATGGAAAAACCGTTGCGGCGCCATGGGTATGTTCCTGTCATCTCGTTCGGTCTTGCTTTAGTGGCTGTTGCCGTCTTTGCTTTCCCGCTCATCCCAAGCGTTCTCGCTTGGATGGTACTGCGATTCGTCGTCGGCTTCGGGGATCAGACTCTCCATTACGGTTCTCAAGTTTGGATTACCTCCATTACACCGAACCATAAGCTTGGCCGGACGATGTCTCTGTACGGCATGGCATTTGGACTCGGTTTTGCCCTTGGACCACTTGCCGCACCACTCGTCGACTGGATCAGTTGGCTGCCGTTCGTCTTGACCGGAACACTGACTGTCCTCGTCCTGATTGCCTTAAGACGAGTACCGAACGAGAAGCCGTCTGATGTCATGCCGGAAGAGCTTCAGTCTGCGGCTTCCCGTTATCGTCTTGTCTTGACGAGTGCTTGGTTTACATTGTTGCCCGGCTTCACATACGGCTTTTTAGAAGCGACATTGAACGCCAGCTTTCCTGTATTTGCAACACGAAACGGCTATGAGCTATCCCAGACGAGTACGTTGATCACAACTTTTGTCGTCAGTTCCTTATTGATGCAATTACCACTTGGACGTCTCGCCGATCATTTCGGAAAACGGCGGACGCTGATCACTGTCCTCAGCATCGGATCTTTCGCATTTTTGACAGCCTGTTTTTTATTCCAAAGCTACGGTGCATTGTTCCTGATTTTTGCAATCAGCGGCATGGCTCTAGGTTCGACGTATTCTTTAGGCGTCGCTTATATGACCGAACAGCTGCCAAATCATCTGCTGCCGACCGGGAACCTGCTTGCCGGGATTTCATTTAGTCTCGGTTCGATTCTCGGCCCGATTTCTGGTAGTTTGTTCGTCATGTTACCGCCGGGATTCTACTTTATTTTGTTCGTCCTCGTTCTCGCGACACTCGCTTACCTTCTTTTTCGCTCAAAACCTGTATCCCGGTTGCTGTAAACAAGCAAAGACGGTCGTCCCATGCGGAACGACCGTCTTTTTATTTTACGATTCCTTCTTGCCGAAAACTGTGCCAGAGCTTATCGTCGATTGCATACGGTTGTTCTTTTGCGCGTTTCAATTCTTCCGTTTCCAGCAAGACGACGACCTCTCGACCGTTGATTGACCAAACGGAGTCGTACCCTCTTTCCGCCTCAACGATTTCCACACCGACATCTCCGTGCGTCTCCTTTAATTGTTGACTGACACAAGTGACGACAAAGCGGGCAAACTCATCCCGCGGACGACGGTTGGCAATGATCTTTCGAACGATCTCATTCCGTTCCACTTCTCTCATCTCCTCTCGTTTTTTAGTTGCACTAGCCTTTGCAGCAAGGCCGAATCGGTGGTTTTATGACCGTACAGAAAAAGCCGAACGAGTCGGCTTAGCAACGAACGATTAAAAATAACAGATTGATTGAGACCATTTTTGCACGATTCAGAACCTTCGTCAACTCCGCTTTTGAAACCAAATCGGAAGATACGTTGATACAAGAATTCCTGCAACGACAAACAGCAGACCGATAAAGGCTTGCGGCGGAATGGATTCCCCGAGAATGAGCGCAGATAACGTCACACCGTAAATCGGTACAAAAAACATGAACAATGACACACGGCTGACCGGATTGTATTTCATTAAGAGATTCCACAAGGTGAACCCTGTCGCTGACAAGAATGCTAAATAAATCAGCATCCAGACCGTCGTACTCGTGAAGCTAAACGGGAACCAGTCTCCATTCAAGACCGCTCCGACGATGAATAAGCCGATTGATCCAATGACCATGGCCCAACCTGTCATCGGTGCGACCGGATAACTGGCCGAATATTCCTTAGCGATCAAATTTCCGAATGCGCCGGAAATCATGGCGAGAATCAGTAAGACTTCACCACTCCCAAACGATACACCGGCTGACCCTTGCGGCCAGTTGGCTAAAATCACACCTGTAAATCCTAAAAACAAGGCCAGTCCTTTGAATCGATTTAACCGGTCATCTTCATACCGGAAATGGGCGAGCAACATTTGAAAAAATGAAGTCGATCCGGCAATGATCGATCCCTGAACCCCGGTCGATAAGGAAAGTCCGATATAAAAGAACACATATTGAAGAAACGTCAAAAAGAAGCCGAGCCGGCTGTACGCGAGTGTCCGCTTTTTTAATGTAATCGGTTGCTTAAAAATCAGGACGCTGACAATCAGCAATAAGACGCCGGCGATAAAAAAGCGGTAACTGGCAAACAACAGTTGTTCCCCGTATTCCGTTGAAGTGATGGCAAGCAGCTCATAACTTTTTTTGATGAAGGGAAACGCACTTCCCCAAAGGAAGGTCGTCACTAAAGCGAGTACAACCATACCAAATCGATCAGTCAAGATTTTTTTCATTTTTGCTAATTCCTTTCCTGTTCCTTTTGACATAGACATGGTATAGTAGCTTTACAGATAATAATTATTATAATCTAGCGACAATGAAACTCATTATCATTCATGAGAAAACGTTGGTAATTAACATTCTCATTGTTTTAACATAATGATTTCTTTTCTCATTTAGACTTGAAAGGAGCTTTTCCATATGACTACCTCTACTACTACTGATGTCCATCAGCGTTCCGCTCTCCGTCATGCTTGGGAGGAACATCACGAATTGATTTTAGCACTCTTTAGCGGAATATTGATTTTAATTGCCTACACACTTGAAAAGATCAACATCCCAGCCACAGGTTATGTCACGCTTTATCTCTCCGCTTATTTAATCGGAGGGTATGCAAAAGCAAAAGAAGGGTTAACGGAAACGTATCATGACAAAACCTTGAATGTAGAATTATTGATGATTTTAGCTGCCATCGGTGCAGCGGCTATCGGCTACTGGATGGAAGGTGCCATCTTGATTTTCATCTTTGCGTTATCCGGTGCCCTCGAAACCTACACGATGAATAAAAACGAACGGGCATTACAAAGTTTAATGTCCTTACAGCCGGAAGAAGCTACTCGGTTGAACTCAGACGGTAAACTGGAAGTCGTGGGTCTTGACCAATTGATCGTCGGAGAACTCGTCTACGTCCGTCCCGGTGAGCGGATTCCTGTCGACGGAACCATCATCCGCGGTCAAGCTGCGATTGAAGAGGCCTCGATTACAGGCGAATCGATTCCTGTCGAAAAACAGGTCGGCGATACCGTATACAATTCAACCGTCAATATGAATGGTGTGCTGACAATCGAGATGACAAAAGCCGCGGACGAGTCCCTGTTCCAAAAAATCATTCACATGGTTCAAAACGCTCAAAGCGAACAATCACCATCCGCACAATTCATCGAACGGTTCGAAAGCCGTTACGTTAAAATCGTCTTACTCGTCGTCGCCTTGATGATGGTCGTCCCCCATTACTTAATTGGCTGGACATTTGAAACAAGTATCTATCGGGCCATGATTTTACTCGTCGTCGCTTCTCCTTGTGCTTTGGTCGCTTCAATCACACCGGCTGCCCTAGCAGCAATCGCCGCTTCTGCTCGAAACGGTGTCTTATTTAAAGGTGGAGCACATATCGAGACACTTGGACAAGTCGATACGATCGTCTTTGATAAAACCGGGACATTAACGACCGGGAAACCTATCGTCACGGAAAGCCATTATGCTGACGGAATGGATGTCTTCGCCGTCAAACAAGCGGTCGCATCCATTGAAGCACAATCGAATCATCCACTGGCACAAGCGATTGTTACACACTTAAAAACGGATATCATTGAACCATCCGCTTTCAAAGACGTGACCGGCTACGGAATCGAAGCCACGGTTTCCGGTCAGACGTACCGGATCGGAAAATATGCGTTCCACGAAGGATTGACCGATCCTTTCCTATCGATGGAGCAAACGTTAAAAGAACAAGGAAATACCATCGTCTATGTCAGTAACGGTCAATCGATCATCGCGCTGTACGCACTACGGGATACGATTCGTCCTGAAGCCAAGACAGCGATCGCGTCGTTAAATGCACTTGGGATCACGACAATCATGTTGACAGGAGACAACCCTGTGACTGCTGCTGCGATTTCGAAGGAAGCGGGCCTGACAGATTACGTTGCCGAATGTCTTCCTGAAGACAAAGTACGTTATATCAAGCAGTACCAGACTGAAGGAAAAACAGTCGCTATGGTCGGGGACGGAATTAATGATGCTCCCGCTCTTGCACTTGCACATGTCGGTATCGCAATGGGTGAAGGAACAGATGCTGCTCTTGAAACAGCCGATGTCGTCTTGATGAAAAATGATTTAGGACGCCTGGCTTATGCCGTCAACAAAGCGCGTAAGATGAATCGTGTCGTCAAACAAAACATCACACTCGCAATCGGTGTCATTCTTCTGCTAATCATTTCGAATTTGTCACAGTTCCTCATCATGCCGTTCGCAGTTGTCGGTCATGAAGGTTCGACCATTCTTGTCATTTTGAACGGATTACGCCTCCTTCAAAAAGATATGCCTCTCCCGGCAACTCCTGCAACTTTTTCAAAACAAGCAGCAGCGTAATCCAATCAAAAAGCATCTACCGTCGATTACCGACAGTAGATGCTTTTTTGGTGTGACGTTCAAAGAATAGATGGAGCTTGAAATCAACCAAATGTATTGGTTGGAATCGAGTCCAGATCCGCTTGCTCTTTTAATCGTTTTTCTTCCATCTTTTTCGGATCTGCTTTTTTCATGAAACGTTCCCACGACGCATTCAGTTCAGAGCCGAGTAAAATGATCAACCCTGTAAAATACAACCATAACAACACGATGACGACACTTCCGAGCGAACCGTACGTTTGATTGTAATTTGAGAAATTCGATACATAAAATCCGAACCCAACCGATAACAACTGCCATACGATGACACCGAAAACCGCCCCGGGAATCGCTTCTTTAAAGGAAATCGGACGTTTCGGAGCGACACGGTAGAAGATCGACAAAATCAAAATCAGCAAAATAGTCGAAATGGCATATCGCAAGACCGTCAACAGGATTTTTTGCCCCATATCAATCGGTAGGACAAAGTTGGCTAAGTAACTGATGATCGGCCCACCTAATACGTTCAAGACAATCAACAAGAGCATTCCGATTCCGAGCACAACGGTCAGAATCAATGCGATTCCACGTGCTGCGACGAATCTACGGGGTGAAAAATCACCATAGGCATGATTGGCTGTCGTAATCAGACGATCGACGCCTTTGGAAGCCGACCAGATCGCTAAAATCGCCCCGATTGACAAGAGACCGCCTTGCGGTTCCTTGATTGCTTGGAAAATGACATCCGTAAACGTATTGACCGATCCACCCGGCGCTAAATCACGAATTTGTGATTCAAGCGTCTGTTGATCAATATCAAAGAATGATAATACTGAAATAACAAAAATAATGCCTGGAAAAATCGATAAGAACCAATAATAAGCTAACGTTCCTGCGTAATCCGTAATGTTGTGATCGGACATGCGTTGCTTTAGATTAAGGGCTAACCCTTTAGGATCACGTGTATGCGCCATCATCATCTCCCCTTCATAAAAAAGAGGCAGTCCAGGACTACCTCATTGTCTTACTATACTTTTTCCCTGTTTATTTCAACTAAAACCTCAATTATCTATAAGCTCGATATCATAAAAACGTTCCGTCATCTTCGTCAATTTTTGTACAAGCGATGTCGGACGAACCGGTAAATGAATCAGCTCTTCACGTTTGATCCAGAGCGGTGTATATCCGGACGACAGATCCTCGAATTCTTCTCCCGTCCCTGTTCCAAATATACCACCCGTCATTTTTGCCCAGTAATACGGATTGTCCAATCCGTTAAATCGAACATTCGCGGCAACTCCCTCAAGTTCCACGTCCACTCCAAGCTCTTCATGCGCTTCCCGGATGGCGGTTTCTTCTAATGTTGCGCCTGCTTCTCGTCCGCCGCCCGGAAACACATAGTAGGTCTCACCCGGCTTATCCCGACGAATCAAGGCAACTTCATCTGCTTCATTGATTAGAATAATGGCACTTCTTTGAATCGGCATTGATTTTCACTCCTCCTCATCATCTGAGGACTCAACGAATGGTCTCAAGCATTTCTGGAATCAATCCATTTTCCGTGGATGCAATGACTTGTGCGGCAACCTTCATTCCAAGTTTAAGTGCATCTTCTGCCCGCTTGGATTCCGTCAATTCGGAAAGCACGGCAGAAAAGAATGAATCTCCAGCACCTGTTGAGTCAACTACTTTCACTTTTTTCGTCCCAACATGACCAGAAGTCGCTGTCCGGCGGTCCACATAGACAGCACCTAACTCACTCATTGTGACAACCGTGAAGGGTGCTCCTTTTTTCGCCAGTTCGTTCGCTACATGAATGGCGTCTTCTACCGTTACAATCGATAGGTCCGATAAAATCTCAGCTTCTTCACGGCTACAGATGAAGCCCGTAAATCCTTGTAAGAGGTGGCGATTACGCTCAATCACACTCAAATGTCCACAGACGCCGTAAAGCGGTAACTCCATTTTGCGACAGATATGAATCAACCGTTCGAGAACTGTCACCGATAAATCCAAATCGATCGCAACTGCATCCACTCCGTCAAGCGCATAGACGGATTGACGAAGAATGGCTTCTTCCAGGAGTTTAGCGTCCGGTTGTTTAGAAATCGACGTCTGTAAATCTCCTTCATTGTCCATGACTGCAAGCCACATCCCCATTCCATGATCTTCGAGCATCTCTACATGATCGACGTTGGCCCCGTAAGATTTTAACTCTTCGAGTACCCCGACACCGATTTGATCGTTCGTAACCGTCGAGATAAAACGAACATCATTTCCGAGAACAGCGAGATTTTGTGCTACATTCCGTCCTGTACCACCATTCGAGAAGGTGATATCCCCGACGTTTTTCGCATCCTTATGCAAGGGTGCAAACGAAGTTCCTTTTATGTCGACGAATACTTTTCCGATTACCGCAATTTTATTCATTCCTGTTCCACCTCTAAAAAAATTTCATGAACCCGAAGGATTTATACGCGTTCTAGGCACATTGCTTCCATTATAGTAAAATTTCAAAACTGTTACAACCAATCAGACCCTTCATGATCCCAACAAAAAAATCCCGACGATGACAGTTTTGTCTGTCGATCGTTCGGGATTCCATTCAAAAAAGCGTTATTGTTTCCATCAGAGATTGGCGATGGTCAAACTGATCGCAAGCAATAATCCAAAGATTGTATTGACCTTCCCCGTCTGCGCCATACCCGGCATCAATTCCTGCGGCGGCAGGTCACGCCAGAACAGTTTCACGGCTTTAATCATCAGTGGAATGCTTAAAAGAGCAAGCAGTGCCCACAATGTAACGTTAAAGGCCAGTACGGCAATCAACAGCGACAGGACGGCAGCAGCAAAAAAGGCGATCAGCACATAGACTGCTTTTTGGTGACCGACTAAGCAGGCAATCGTCTTTCGTCCATTGACTTTGTCATTGTCGAGATCACGGATATTGTTCGCGAGTAGAATCGATCCAATTAAAATGGATACCGGAATCGAAATTGCGACTGCTTCTGTCGGAACATAACCGATTTGCAGATAAGCTGAGATCGCGATGATGACATACCCCATGAAAAAACCGGCGACGATTTCTCCGAACGGTGTATAAGCGATCGGTAATGGTCCTCCTGTGTAGATGTAACCAACGAACATCGAAACGATTCCAATCAAAAGCAACCACCATGTTGTTTCAAGGCACAAATAGATACCAAGCAGGGCCGAGATGCCGTATAACGAGAAGGCAAATGCTAAAATCGTTCCCGGCTTAAAACCGTCGCGGACAATCGATCCTCCGATCCCCACCGATTCTTCCGTATCGAGTCCCCGCTTGTAATCATAATATTCATTAAATAAGTTCGTCGCAATCTGAATCAGCATCGATGCGATCAACATGGCAAAAAACAGATCCATCCGTAACGATTCAATCCGTGGTGCCACGATAGCCGTTCCTACGACGACCGGCACAAAACTTGCCGTCAACGTATGCGGTCGTGTCATTCGCCAATATACAGCGATTGATTTATTCATATAATAAACCCCTTTCCTGTATAAGTGTATCGGGTTTCGTTTTTTACTGTCAATGCTCAATCCCAGATAGCTTATTCCTTCTTTTTTTCAGATAAAAAGTTTACACTGAGAATAAGTGAAACGTATCACAGTATCTTTAGACTAGGGGGCAATGAGCGGTATGGCTTACGCTCAACATGAGCTTAAACAATGTATTGAACGTGCTGTTGGTCATGCAAATGCATATCAACGGTCTATTATCGCCGCGTATTCGTGGAATGTCGAGACGCAGGATGTCAGCGCACTGTCATTCGGAACAGAAGAACGCTTTTATTTTACGACACCTGATCGGTCCATGCGTGCCATTGGTTTTGGCATTACGCAACAACTAAAGACGGCAGGACACGATCGTTTCTTACGGATGCAGTCCATGTGGTCAAATTTGAATCGGGATCATGTCGGCACCGATTTATTTGCCTTTTGCGGCTTTTCTTTTTCTGAACTCAAGCATACTGAATATCGTTGGTCTTCTTTTGGAGAAGCGTCGATGACCATTCCCAAGTATCTTTACTTGGAACAGGATGGACGAACGACGGTAACGGTTTTTGCGTTCGTTGAACCGCAATCTAACGCAGAAAAGATTCTCAACCAGTTGGCAGTAGAATATGCAGAATTGCATACACCGAAGTCCACTCCATTCGTGACACGGATTCGTCTGACGCGTGACGGAAATGATGCTTTTGAAGCCTCGTTTCATCAAGCGGCACAACTCTTAAAAACGTCACTTAAAAAAATCGTCTTAGCCCGTGAGGTCGTCTATGAGCTCGATCAGCCAATTGATTTGGCAGGACTCGTCGAAGAACTCGAGTCTTCGCAGCCGGGCAGTTATATCTTCTTCTTTCAACCGACGACAGATGAAGCTTTCCTTGGTGCGACGCCGGAACGATTGATTTTAAAATCCGGTCTTGAGCTCAAAACAGCCGCCGTTGCCGGATCCGCTCCTCGACACGCGATTGAGACAACAGATGCCGCACTGGGACAGTCATTGTTACAGGATGATAAAAACCGTGTCGAACACGCGATTGTCGTCGACTCGATTGAAAATACACTTCAAGGACTCTCGACAGCGATCACCAAACCGGATGAACCGATGTTGCTGAAGAATCGCCATATCCAGCATCTCTATACGCCGATCAATGCAACACTTTCACCTGAAGTCAGTCTGTTTCAGCTGATCGAGAAGCTTCACCCTACACCTGCACTGGGTGGAGAACCCAAGGAGGCGGCCGTCGCTGCGATCCGCGAAATCGAAACGTTCGAACGTGGCTGGTACGGTTCTCCCGTCGGTTGGATGGACGGACAGGAAAATGGTGAATTCATCGTCGCCATCCGCTCCGGTCTGTTTACCGACCGCTCGGCTGTTCTTTATGCGGGTTGCGGGATTGTCGAAGGATCTGTTCTCCAAAGTGAACTGGAAGAAACCGATACAAAACTATCACCGATGTTACAGGCCCTGTCGCATCTTTGTACGATAGAAAAGGATGATATTTATGTTGACTAAATGGATGCATGCATTAATCGATAATTTAGTGAAAGGCGGAGTCCGGGATTTTGTCATCAGTCCCGGATCTCGTTCGACCCCCCTTGCCATCGCTGCTTTTCTTCACCCTTTTAGCCGTACCCACGTCCTCGTTGACGAACGGTCGGCTAGTTTTTTTGCCCTTGGTTTAACACGTGCGGAAGATACATTGCGTCCGGTCGCTTTGATTTGTACGAGCGGAACGGCAGCCACGAATTATTATTCTGCCGTGACGGAAGCAAACATCTTCGAGTTGCCGTTAATCGTATTGACGGCGGATCGCCCCCATGAATTACGTGGAGTCGGTGCCCCCCAAGCGATTGATCAAGTCGGTCTATACGGGAAGCAGGTACGGCATGCCTTTGACCTTCCGCTGCCGGAAGATACTGCTCTTCCGTACGTACAGCACGTAGCGGAACGCGCCGTTCTTCTCGCCCTGGCAGAGCCTGCTGGTCCGGTCCATATCAATATTCCACTTCGGGAACCATTGATTCCAGAACTGGATTTACTGCAAACGGGTCAGCCGGTCGGACAACCGCATCAACCGGCAGTAGAAAAACATACACAAAAATGGATTGAAATTTTATCAATTCCGCGTCTTTTGATTGTCATCGGACCTCAACTTTCTCTTGCGGATACACAAATCATCCTTGACTATGCCGACCGTGCGCGGATTCCGGTTTTAGCCGATCCATTGAGTCAAGGCCGCCGTTCTTCTAACGATACGGTTTTCAGCTATTACGATACCTGGTTAAAAGAAACAGCGATTCACGATGATATCCGACCGGATCATATTTTACGATTCGGTGCGATGCCGACATCAAAACCATATCTTCTTTGGTCAAAAGGTATTCCAACGACAGTTGTCGGGCATCCCGGAAATTGGCGTGATCCCCAGTTGCAGGCCCACTTTTTAAGTGGTCATCCGAGCCAAATGAAGACTGTCCCCGTCATAACGCATGATGTATCTTATCTCAAGACCCTTCAACGGGCAGAGCACATCGTCCAGACTGTCTTTTCTTCTTTGGATGCAGACCAGCTGACGGAATACAACGTCGTCCGGGCATTAAATGATTTAACGGAAGGCAGTCTATTTGTTTCGAACAGTATGCCGATCCGCGACCTCGATACGTTTTTACCGACGCGTACGCCGCTGCGTATCCTCGCCAATCGAGGAGCCAATGGCATTGACGGGATTCTTTCAAGTGCCCTCGGCGCAACATATGAAGCCGACAATCGTTACCTCCTGGTCGGTGATCTTGCGTTCTTACATGACATCAACGGATTGATGATGGCACGATCTGTCCCGATCACGATACTTTTAGTGAATAACACCGGCGGCGGTATCTTTAGTTTTCTACCGCAACAAAATCTTGATCCTGCTTTGTTTGAACCCCTTTTTGGAACGGCACAAGACGTTGATTTCAGCCACTTGGCTGCCGGCTACGGGGTAGAATATGAACGGATTTCATCGATTACGCAGCTCAAGTCGACGTTGCAGCAACAAGCGACTGCGACACGTGTCTTGGAAATCGTCACCGATCGTCCGGAAAACGTTCGTCTCCACCGCTTGATTTGGGAACAGACGAATCAGGCATTGCAGGACGCATTCCGATGAAACTGCGGCATCAGGAATACCATGTCGAGATGACAGGAAGCGGTCCGCCTTTGTTGCTATTACACGGTTTTACCGGGAGCAGTGCCACATGGGATCTGCTCGAAAGCCGGTTGCAATCAGACTATACCGTCTATCGGATTGATTTGCTCGGACATGGTCGGACAGCTGCTGCTCCTTACCAACGGATGCGCCTGACGGAACAGGTAAAGGATTTGCAGACCTTACTTGCGACCCGTGACGAAGACTGGTCGGTGTTAGGCTATTCCATGGGCGGTCGAATCGCCCTTCTGCTTGCTGCGACATCGAAACAGGTGAAACAGACGATTGCCATCAGTACGACACCAGGCATCCGCTCGGCACATGAACGACGGTTACGTCGTCAAGCCGATCGCCGTCTCGCCGATCGTTTATTGACGGATGGTCTGACAGCTTTCATCGATTACTGGGAGTCGCTCCCGCTTTTTGCAAGTCAACGTCATTTACCGGTTGAAATACGGGAGTCGATCCGCCGTGGACGACTGGCACAATCACCGGAAGGACTGGCCGCTTCTTTGATCGCTCAAGGAACAGGCAATATGGCTCCGGTCTGGCACTTACTCGACCCTTCTTCAATTGACTGGATTGTCGGGACCGAGGACAGTAAATTTAAAAAAATTGCTATCGAAGCTGCTTTACCCGAAAAAATTCATTTAATTGACGGTGCATCACACGCCCCACATATCGACCAACCGGAAAAGTTTGTTACAATAGTAGAGAAACTACTCTTAATTAATTAAATGGGGGAATTGAAATGAGATACGTTCCAGAATGGGCATCTGCCCGTAGCTACGAAGACATCAAGTATGAAAAATGGAATGGGATCGCTAAAATTACGATCAACCGTCCCGAAGTCCGCAACGCTTTTCGTCCGAAGACCGTCCACGAACTGATTGACGCTTTTTCACGTGCACGTGACGATCAAAACGTCGGTGTCATCGTCTTGACTGGTGAAGGCGATCTTGCTTTCTGCTCAGGCGGCGACCAAAAAGTCCGCGGGCATGGTGGATATGTCGGTGAGGATGAAATTCCACGCTTGAACGTTCTTGATTTACAACGCCTGATCCGTGTTATTCCGAAACCGGTCATCGCAATGGTTGCAGGATATGCAATTGGTGGCGGACATGTTCTTCACCTTGTCTGTGACTTAACGATTGCAGCTGACAATGCGAAATTCGGTCAAACGGGTCCTAAAGTCGGATCATTCGATGCTGGATATGGTTCTGGTTACCTCGCTCGCGTCGTTGGTCATAAAAAAGCACGTGAAATCTGGTACCTCTGCCGTCAATACGATGCCCAACAAGCACTTGACATGGGCCTCGTCAATACGGTCGTTCCACTGGCTGATCTGGAGCAAGAAACAATCCAATGGTGTTCTGAAATCCTTCAGCACTCACCAACAGCACTTCGTTTCTTAAAAGCTGCATTTAATGCCGATTCAGACGGTCTTGCAGGTATCCAACAACTTGCGGGTGATGCAACATTACTGTATTACACGACAGACGAAGCAAAAGAAGGACGCGATGCGTTTAAAGAAAAACGTGATCCTGACTTTGGACAGTTTCCACGATTCCCATAATACAAAAAAGGTTCAATGTCGAAAGACGTTTGAACCTTTTTCTTATCATCATCCAGAAAGGAAGTGGTAATCCGTGTACCCTTGGATTTACACACGTGCTAAAGAACAACCGGATGATCTTGCTCTCATCACGGACAGCGAACGTTTGACCTGGTCCGCGCTCTACACAAAAGCACATGAACTGGCAAGTTCCTGGGCTCCCCTGCTTTCCCGTGGTGATCGTATCGCGTTATACGGTCCTTCCAGCAGCAGTTATATCATCGCCGTTCACGCCGCCCAGTTGCTTGAATTGACGATCGTTCCAATCAACATCCGCTTGAGTCAAACGGAAGTGCAGATGCAACTTAAACAAGCTGATGTCCGGTTCGTCATCTCAGACCGACCGATTGATGCACCGGTCAAACGGCTCCCGTTTCAAGTAGTCGATCCGGCGCCCGATGTTCTCGTGCGTCATATGCCGAAACATTATATCCAGTCGATGTTATTTACGAGCGGAACGACCGGACGGCCAAAAGCGGTCGAACAAACGATGCTCAATCACTTTTCGAGCGCCATGAATGCGGCCCGTCATACCGGCTCCTATCCGGATGACCGTTTCCTTGTCGTCACACCGTTGTTTCATATGAGCGGTTTAGCTGTCGTCTACCGTTCCGTCATCTATGGTGTTCCACTTATCCTTGAACCTCATTTTTCACCGAATAAGACCATTACATGGATCAAGACAGAACATATTACACACATTTCTCTCGTCTCAGTCATGTTAGATCGTTTGCTTGAAGCCGGACTGCGCCGGTTTGATTTGCGTGTCGTCCTGACCGGTGGCGGTCCCGTACCTTTACCGATTCTGACCCGCGCGTTAGACCGTGATATTCCCGTCATGCAAACGTACGGAATGACCGAGACTGCTTCCCAAGTCGCGACACTCCTGCCGGAAGAAGCGATTCGAAAGATTGGTTCTGCCGGTAAAGCCATTGCTCCGACGGAAATCCGCATCAATCGTTACCAGGAAATTGAAGTCAAAGGCCCGACTGTCATGAACGGTTATTTTGCTAATCCAGAGGCGACTGCAGCCGCCTTTACAGCGGATGGCTATTTGAAGACAGGAGATCTCGGACGAATCGATGCCGATGGTTACTTGTATGTATTGGATCGTAGAAGTGATTTGATCATTTCCGGTGGTGAAAATGTTTATCCGGCCGAAGTCGAAGCTGCCCTATTATCGATTTCAGGTATTACGGAAGCCGGTGTCGTCGGACGATTTGACCCGATCTGGGGGCAAGTACCGGTCGCTTTCATCGTCAGTACGATGCCAGAGACTGGTATCCGCGAAGAAATGGGACGTTTACTGGCAAAATACAAATGTCCCGTCACTTATTTTTACCGTGATACATTACCGCGTAACGCCAACGGTAAACTGATTCGGCGTCAGCTGAAGGAGTCACTATGACGGCAATCACCCTTCGCAGCGCGGAACTATTTGATGTGGATTTGACGTTTCGTCAGCCGATGCAGACCGCCATCTCCACGTTGTCGAAACGACAGACAACGATTCTCCGGTTGACCGATCAAGAAGGTCGAATCGGCTACGGAGAAGGTGTCGCTTTTGAGACACCTTGGTATACGGCAGAAACACAAGACTCACTTCGTGCCCTGTCACCGCTCCTTTACCGTTTGCTTGCGGCACAACCTTTATCGTCACCCGCTGACGTCCCTGCACGCTTTCAGCCGATCAAAGGAAATCAGATGGCAAAAGCGATGTTTGACGGGGCCGTTCATGAACTGTTTGCACAAGCGGAACATATCTCCCTTGCGACCTATTTGGGTGGTGATGCGACGCTGGCAATTCCGTGTGGAAAAGCACTCGGACGTTCCTCTGCCGATCAGACAATTGAAGCTGTAGGTCAGGCATTGACTGATGGATTCGAGCGGATTAAATTGAAACTGGCTCCAACGGATACAGCTATTCTTAAACAGGTTCGAAAGACTTTTCCGGATGCTCCGTTGATGTTTGATGCCAACGGAAGTTTTTATTTGTCGGATTTACCACTCCTTCAAGAGTGGGATACGTTCTCTTTGCTGATGATGGAACAGCTGTTTCCTGCTGATGACTGGTTAAGTCATCAGCAGGCTGTCTCGTTACTCAAGACACCGCTTTGTCTCGATGAATCTATTCAGACGACGCAGGATGCCTTGCTGATGCGGACACTGCAGGCAGGTCAAATCATCAACATCAAACCGGCTCGTCTCGGCGGTTTGACAGCAGCGCTCGATGTCCGAAGCATGGCGCCATCGTACTGGCTAGGCGGCATGTTTGAGAGCGGGATTGGCCGACGCCAAACGTTGGCATTCGCCACTTTACCGGGACTTGCTTATCCGATTGATATGTCCGGAACCGATCAATACTTCATTGAAGATTTGCTAGAACAGGACTACATCGTCGAAAACGGCTCGATCCGGTATGCGGAACATCCGGTTTCCCGCGAACGCCTTGAACGATTAGCCGTCTCAACAAAAAGGCTCTAAACAAACAGGAGTATCACATCCCGCTCGAATCGAGGGACTTGATACTCCTGTTTGGTGTAATCGATTGACGATTCCTGACTCAATCGACTTTTGTTAAGATTTCATACCCGTCTTTTAAGACGATGACGCTATGTTCAAATTGAGAAACCAAACTTTTATTTGGTGTGTATAATGTCCAACCGTCCTTCTCGTCTTCCATACAAAATTCGTCGCCTGTTGAGATGAACGTTTCAACGGCAATGACTTGCCCTTCTTTTAACAAGTCGTTTTCCTCACGGCTGAAGTAGTTCGAAATCGACTCCGGTTCGCCGTGCAACGTCTTCCCTAACCCGTGACCCGCCAAGTTCCGGATGACGGTAAATCCGCTCTTGCGTGTCTCGGCATAAATCGCTTTGCCGATTTGATTCACCTTTGTCCCGGCTTTCACTTTCTCTAATCCTTTTTCAAGGGCAGACAACGAGACTTCAACTAAGCGGACATCTTCCGGACGACGGGCTTGTCCTGCGATGACGGTTTTGCCCGTGTCGGAGTAGTAACCGTTTTTCACAGCGGAAACGTCGACATTCACGATATCTCCCTCTTGGATGACATACGCACCCGGAATACCGTGTGCTGCCACTTCGTTCACACTGATGCAAGTTGCTCCCGGAAAATCATACATGACGATCGGTGCGGATTCCGCTCCTTGTTCTTTCAGGATACGTGCCCCGATCTCGTCCAGTTCCTTTGTCGTAATCCCTGGTTTGACGGCATTTGCCATCTCATCGCGGGCGATCGCGACAATCCGTCCAATTTCACGTAGTGCATCGTAATCATAATCCAACATCATTCATTTCCTCCTCATTCACTCAATCGTTCTTGATATAAATAGTCTGCTGAAATATCAGCAAATAAGAACATCCCATTATTCAGCGGCATACTGAAGGTCCGTGTCTGTTCACCTGAACTGAAGTCGACGTAACGGTCGGATAAGTAACCGGTATGCCGTCGTTCCATTGCGACCGTCGTTCGGATGAAGTACGGCCGGAAACTCCAATTGTACCCTTGGTAAAACGAATACCGTTTCCAGTCCCCACTTTTTTTACTGATATTCGATGACTGCTGGAAGCCGTTCGCGTCCGTGATATAAAAGCGGATAAACTCCGGTTCCATCTTTTTCGCAAGCATCAACAGCCAACTGTCGAGGTCTTCCTCTGCTTTGATCGACTGGCAATATTCGTTAAAACGAATCGTCCAATCCTGCTCCAGCTGAAACAGCCGGTTCATCTGTTCCCGGTCATATTTATAAAACATCGGGACCTCGTGAAGAAGAATCTCCATTCCCGGACATGTCGTTACCCAGTCCGGTGTTGTTTCACCGAGTAAATTTCCCATATAGTATCGTCCGCCGTGCTGCCAGGCATAACGCAACTGACCAAGATGGCTGATATTTTTGTACAACAACGGCGCGCCGAGTTGATCACAGAGATGTTCCATCGTCTGCAGTAAATGCGGATAACTGGCCGACACAGTCTTTTTCTCAATCATCGATGCCAAATCGACAATCAACATATCCGGCGACATCGAAAAGACTCGTTCCAGACTGGTCGCTTCTGCCCGGTCTAATGCGACCTTCAAACCGGAGTTTTGATAATAGGCGACAATCCGGCCGAGTCGATCAAAATCATCGACTTGCACATCCGTTAATGTGACATATAACCGGTCTTCCGGAAAATCGATTTGTGCATCACGCAAGATGCTTAAAAAATCTTCTCCTCCGTTCTCAAACAGCCAGGCCGGTCGGCAGCGGATTAAAACAAACGAATGCGCATCCGTCGGTACTTTTTGAAACGCATGTCGAATGACATGACTCATCACTTCGAGCTGATACTCAATCGGTACATCGTCTTCTTGAAAAAACGGTTTTAATGGTTCTCCCCGGAAATGGGATTGAATTTCATACCCTTCCACTTTAAAAGGCGCCGCTCCGACAATCGGCTGAAACCAAGCTTCAATTTGTTCGGGATGAACAATGACATCTAAGGCATCCATTCTTCTGCCCCCCTTTTCTCTTGTTCCATCTTATCAAAAAAAGAACCCCTCTGTAATCAGAGAGGTCCTGTCTTTAAAATAAGGTCGTATCTTTTCTGATTGCGATGTACAGATAAACACCAAATGTCGCTGTAAGATAAATGATGCTGAGGACTCCGTATTGAATGCCGGTCGCCCCGCCCTTGCCAATCGCCAAGACAAGAAAGATAATTCCGCCAAATAACAAAGTCGCCAAAGGAATATAACGGAAGTGCCCTTTTGTCGTCTGTTCACTAATTCGTTTCGTTGCGACGACTAGCACTATCAGACAAATGAATGCCAAAGCGTAGGTAATATACACAAGATTCCGCCCTCTCTATATCGTTCATTGCTCATTTTAGCACGAGATTTCATAAAAAAGAACCGACTTGTCTGTGACAAATCGGTTCAAACTTCTTACTTTTCAAAACGTGGTTTACGTCCGCCACGGTTACGATCACTTTCACTGCGGTTACGACCAGCGTATCCACCTTCACGACGATCTGAAGAAGAAGATGTGCTGCTGCTACGGTTTCCTTCAGAAGGACGACCGCCTTCACGGCGCTCCCCACCACGTGGGTTACTGCCACGGTATCCGCCACTGCTACGGTTAGAAGAAGAACCAGAACCTGATCCACCTTTGTTACCGTAAGGACGACGGTTACCGCCGCCACCGTTGCTACCAAAACGTTTCACACGGATTGGTTCGATTGACGAAATTTGAACTGGCGTTGCATCCGGCTCTTTCGTTAATCCTTTAAGTGCTGCTGAAATCAATTCAACTGCTTCGTACTCTTCAAGAAGTTCCTGAGCGAGTGTTGTATACTCTTGAGCATTTTTCGCTTCTACACGTTTGATTAATTCTTGTGCAGCAAGTTTCAAGTTACCTTCTAGGATTTCATCAAGTGTCGGTGCATGACGACGCGACATTTTTTTGTTTGTAACACGTTCGATCGTTTTGATCTGACCGAATTCACGTGGTGTAACAAAAGTAATCGCTGATCCTGTTTTACCAGCACGACCAGTACGGCCGATACGGTGAACATAGCTTTCCGGATCTTGCGGGACATCAAAGTTATAAACATGTGTAACGCCTGTAATATCAAGACCACGTGCCGCTACGTCTGTAGCTACAAGGATATCGATTGTTCCTTTTTTGAAACGGCGGATAACTTGGTCACGTTTTGCTTGTGTTAAGTCACCGTGTAAACCGTCAGCCGTGTATCCACGTTGGACAAGTCCTTCTGTCATCTCATCAACACGTTTTTTCGTACGACCGAAGATGATTGAGAGTTCCGGAGAATCCGTATCAATCAAGCGGCAAAGCACATCGAATTTTTGGTTTTCTTTTAATTCGATGAATGATTGGTCGATGTTTTCGACAGTCATTTCTTTTGCTTTTACTTTGATGTGAGTCGGAGTCGTCATGAAACGATCTGCGATTTTACGAATCTGCGGCGGCATTGTCGCAGAGAATAAAAGTGTTTGACGAGTCGGCGGAAGTGTACCCAAGATTTTTTCGATATCTTCCACGAATCCCATGTTCAACATTTCATCTGCCTCATCCAAGATAACTGTTTGGACGTGGTCGAGGTTTAATGTTTTACGGTTCATGTGGTCCATTAGACGACCAGGTGTCGCGACGACGATTTGTGGGTTCTTACGAAGCGCACGAATCTGACGGTCGATTTGCTGACCACCGTATACTGGCAAGGCATGAACGCGTTTTACTTCACCAATGCGGTTTAGTTCTTCTGCAACTTGAATCGCAAGTTCACGAGTTGGTGCAAGGATTAATGCTTGGATATGGCGTGATTTTGCGTCAAGACGCTCGATCGTTGGAATACCGAATGCAGCTGTTTTCCCTGTTCCTGTTTGCGCTTGACCGATTAAGTCAACGCCGCTAAGACCGACTGGAATTGTTTCTGCTTGGATTGGAGTTGCTTCTTCAAAGCCCATTTTTAGGACACCTTTGATAAGTGCCTCACTAAGATTTAATTCACGAAATGTTGTCAATGCTAAATACTCTCCTTTGTCATATGAAAAGCGTCTGCCACTAAACAGACGCTACCGTAACGAATACAATCGACTACCTATTATAGCAGAACCTCTTCCTTAAAGATAGGGGCTATTTCTGCGTATAATAATGTTTAGGGAAGTCACCATCATAATCGTTGCCATAAGGGCGAGGGAAAGGCATGATGCCCGGACCGTACAACGCTCGAATTCGCGCCGCTTGCCCCCACTAGTGATGGGGTTTTATTTGGAAATGGTCGCCGGTAAGTACCAGCCGCAACCACCAAAATGATGAATTCCTAACTATTTATTCGAAACGTAGGCTTAAGTTGGTCAACTTATTTCGTTAACCGAATACCCGTTTCATGTTTTTCTATTTTTTTGTCTTTCAACAATCGACCTAAAGCACGTTTGAAGGCAGCCTTACTTAGGCCAAATACCTCATCAATCGTCTCAGGAGGTGTCTTATCACCATACGCCATCTGACCGTCATGTTCAAGAAGATGATTCATGATTAAATCCGCATCGATGTCGATTGCCTCGTGAGCACGTGGTCTTGCTGAAAGTAATACTGTACCATCTGGCTTCACATTTGTCACCCGTAATTTCATAACTTCTCCAAGTCGCGGCCAGCGTTCCATCTCTTGTTCATGGAGAAAACCAATCGTCTGTTCATTGACCCAGACGTTTACACCAGGGTCCCGTTGAGCAAAAACAAGCCCTTCAACGTCCATGTTATTCCACTCTTCCGGTGCCGGTTTTGCCTGTAAGTTGAAATAAGCATACGGAGCGGGATCTCCGAGTAAACGAAGTTTCTGGTCATGCTTCAGGCGGATATAAAGCTGATCTCCTTCTTCCGGCCAGAATGTCCGGCGTTGTGGCAAATCATCGAGTGATACTAACACGTCTTTTTGAATTCCGATATTGGCGAATACACCTGTATTGTAACGCGTGCCGTTGATCGTCGTTTTGACGTAATCTTCAAATGACGCTTCTGGAATCGTCATCGAAGAGGCGAGTCGTCCTTCATTGTCCTGATAAAGAAAGACCTCTACTTCTTCATCAAGTTCCAGTTTTTTCGTTTGTTCATTATTATGAAGTAAGATGTCCTCTTCCCCGTTGCTTAAGAAAACACCAAACTCTGCTTCTCGTTCTACTTTTAATGTGACAACCTGTCCTGCGCGTAATGCCATGAGTGGTCATCTCCCTTCTGTCGTTTCCATCATTTTTTCCCGGTTTCTGCGTATCACCTATCATACTATACTCTTTTTCCTCCCCTCTCTGACATGAAGCAAAAGTGAACAAATATGACATTTTTGTGAACGGTTCTGATTTGAGTGATTTTTTTGAAAAAAAGAGATATGATAAAACAATAGGAAAAAGAAGGTTTAGTTTAGTTAAATATGGGGGAAAAACATGTTTCATAACATTCAATCGCGTTCTTTCGCAAGACGCTTCACAAAAACATTGGTATTTGCTTTTTTTGCGTTCCTCGCAACGATCGGAATCGTCTTTGCAGAAGGTTCGAACAGTACAGATCTGTCTCCAAAGACACCTGCACTCCAACATATCGATACTCCATAAAATCTACACTAAGCGTGTGGATTTTTTTATTTTTCCCGAAGTTTCACAGGGTGATACAGGAAATCCTGGTTTTACCACGAATTCCTTTAAAGATGTATATCATCTAAACAAGGAGGGCATGTCATGTGGTTTTACCTTTTCACGACGTTTACGGGTCTCATCAGTACATATTTGAGCTATACGACCGGCTATTATACAGATTCAATCGGTGTATTCGTTTTCACACTTGCCATCTGCTTATCGCTCTCTTCTTTCAGACAACTCATTCGGACATCTCACCAGTCTTATCATGAATATGTGCAACACCGTCGAGTCAAAAAGCAGTATGAACGGATGAAAAAGCGGGAACAATCGTATCAATTATCTTACGAGCAACGGGAATCCATTCCACCACTTGCATTATCAGCGACAGAACAGCATGATAAATAAAGAACCGCTTTAACTTCGTATTACTAGGAGGAACTGAGTCACTATGAATGAAATTCCCTTATCCAACGGTTGGACCCTTCGTTACTCGCCTGTCATCGACCTGTGGTTAAAAGAAGACGGTGTCTTGCTTGTCGATCACGAAGATAAGGTCCGACTGACATTAATCCTTGACGAGGAAACGATGGAAATCAAACAGATTGATAATACTAACGCCTCTTTCTCGATTAATCCGACGACCCGTCGCTTGACGTTTGAACTTGGAGAGACCGAAGAAGAGTCGGAACCTCGTTATTGGGAATGATGACGAAGACTGGGTGCGATACCCGGTCTTTTTTTGTACAATAATAATGAAAGTAGAAAAGGAGTCTGATGCCACTATGTTACGCACAATCATCTGGTTCATATTTTTCGGACTGGTTCTACCCCTTACATTACCGTTTCTCCCGGGGGCAAAACGTCGAACACACGCTGCACGATATGTATACACACAAAAAGTTGCCCATGCCTGGGCAAACTCACTGCTCCGTCTTGCCGGAGTCAAAGTCCGGATGACCGGTCAGGAAAACATTCCGGCCGATCAACCGGTTGTTTTTATCGCCAATCACCAAGGAAATTTTGATGTTCCGATTCTACTCGGGAAAATTGATAAACCAAAAGCGTTCATCTCAAAAATCGAAGTTAATAAGATTCCCATCGTCAATGTCTGGATGAATCTGATGGGATGTGTCATGATTGACCGCAAAGATCGACGACAATCGTTAAAGGCCATCCGGGCCGGAATCGAGACGATTAAAGATGGTCAGTCGATGATTATTTTTCCGGAAGGCACACGTTCTAAAGGCGGTCCTGTCGCCGAGTTCAAGGCAGGGAGTTTTACACTGGCCACATCCAGTGGTGCACTTGTCGTTCCGATTGCGATTTCGGGCAGTTATCGTGTCATGGAGGAAACCGGACGCATTCGTCCGGCGACCGTCGATGTTACGATTCTAAAACCGATTGATCCTAAATCATTGTCGCAAAAAGAATTAGTCGTTCTCGTCGAACAGCAAATCAAGGAAATTGTAGAAGGAGTCTGACATGTTACTTAAAGTCGATCAACTAAAAAAAGAATTTGCCGATAAAATCGTATTCGAAGACGTGACGTTTTCCGTCAGTCCCGGTGACCGGATTGGAATCATCGGTGTCAACGGTACAGGAAAATCAACGTTACTCCATATATTAGCCGGACAAGAAACACCGGACGCAGGTGAGCTTCAACATCCGAATGATTACCGGATCCGTCTGCTGTCCCAGTCAACGGATTATCCGGAAGATCAAACGGTCATGCAAGTCTTGTTATCCGGTAATACCCCCACTATCAATGCACTTCGCCATTATGAGGTTGCGCGCCTGGCGCTTGAACAAGACCCGAGCAATGAAACGTTATTGACACGGTTCATCAGTGCACAAACAGAAATTGATGCTGCCAATGCCTGGGATACAGAATCCCGTCTCAAAATGATTTTAAACAAACTCGGTATCACGAATCTTGAAGCGACTATCGGTTCGTTGTCAGGCGGACAACGCAAGCGTGTCGGACTGGCTGAAGCATTGCTCGACGAAGCTGATCTCTTGCTACTCGATGAGCCGACCAATGAACTCGATGCCGAGACGATTACTTGGCTCGAGTCACAAATCAAGGAATACCGCGGGGCGATCTTACTCATCACCCATGATCGCTACTTCTTGAACCGTGTCACGAACCACATGATGGAAATCGCGAATGGAACAGCCTACTTCTATGTCGGTAATTATGAATCGTTCTTAGAAAAGCGTGCGGAACGCCGGGAACGGACTGCCTCTATGGAGGAAAAACGTCAAAATATTCTCCGCCGGGAACTCGCCTGGTTACGTCGCGGAGCGAAAGCACGGACAACGAAACAAAAAGCACGGATCCAGCGTGTCGATGCCTTGCAGGAACTTTCATACGAAGAAGACGAAGCATCACTCGAAGTTCAGGTCGGTTCAACACGACTCGGCAAAAAAGTCATCGAGGCTGTTGATGTCAAGCATCAGTTTGGCGACCGGACGTTGTTCAGCGACTTTAATTGGCTATTCGGTCGTAAGGAAAGATACGGAATCGTCGGCCGCAACGGGAGCGGCAAGTCCACTTTATTATCCATCCTTGCCAAACGTCTAGAATCGACGAGCGGTGACATTATTCATGGCGAAACCGTCAAAGTCGGATTCTACGGCCAGTTCGCAGAATTCAGTCACCCTAACCGGCGCGTCATTGAAGAAGTCGAACGGATTGCCCAAGTCATCACGACGTTGGACGGTCAAGAAATCACAGCCGGTCAGATGTTGGAACAATTTTTATTTAAGCCAGAAGCACAATATAAACCAATCGGTAAATTATCCGGTGGTGAAAAACGACGGTTAAAACTGCTGACCATCCTGATGGATGAACCAAATGTTCTGTTCCTTGACGAGCCGACCAACGATTTGGATACGGAAACATTATCCGTATTGGAAGATTACCTCGATTCGTTCCCCGGAACGGTCATCACGGTCAGTCATGATCGCTATTTCCTCGACCGTGTCGTGAATCGGTTATTGGCATTCGAAAACGGCGAGATCGTGTCTTATTATGGTCAATACACTGATTATTTGGAGCAACGGGAACTCCCGTCTACGACTATCGAAACTGTGCCTGTCGTCAAAGACGCTACACCTGTCGAGACACCGCCTGCCGAGACTCCTAAGAAATTGAGTTATCAAGAACAACTCGACTGGAAAACGATTGAGTCTCAAATTGAAGAAGCCGAACTTCATGCCGAATCCCTTGAACAGAAGCTGGCTTCTTCCGGGAGTGATTTAGGTCAGGTCAACGATCTCTATCAACAAATCGAACAGGCGAAAGCAAAAGTCGATCAGTTGATGGAATACTGGACATACCTGTCCGAAAAAGTGGAAGCGTACGAAAGCTACAAAAAGTAATCCTGCCTTTTTATAAATCGTATCCTTTCGTCAACATGACGGACGGATACGATTTATTTTTTTGAATCACATGAACCGGACAAAAGCAGTGTATGATGAGAAAAAGACAGACCAATTCATGTGAGGAGGCAGTTTCGTGCAGCAATCTCCCTATTTCATAAAATGGTTTCCACCCTTACTGATCATTTCCACGGTCTTGATGGTAATTGCTTCTGCAAACGAATCGATTCCAAATCTTATCGTTGAGCAAATCCTACAATACCTATCGTTGGTATTGATTACTTTTTTTATCCTGGTCGCCTATAAAAAAGAACAGCTTCTGATCGTTCCAAGACGAAATTTTTGGTTGTTCACTCTTGGCTCTTTATGTTTATCTGTCATCGGATCGATCTTAGAAACAATTCATTTATTCAGTCCTGCTGAAAGCTTTTCCGGACTCTACAGCATGGTCTTGTTTTCGTTGTCCCATTACTTGTTTTTATATGCTATTTTTTACCGGATTGCATCTAAAAAAAGTTTTGGTCAACACCTCTTGGCTTTTATGGATGCCATCATTTTGGTCATTTTTTTCGCACTTGTTGCGTTTCATATTCTGAATGAACTGGTTAATCCTGCAGTCAATCCGTTTCCATACTCACTTGTCGTCATCATCAACACGTCACTCGGTTTGTTCGTCTTCTTTTATTTTTTCTTTATCCAGGACACGCATTGGGTATCACGAACAACTTTGCTTCTGCTCTTTTTATCAATTTTCATTCGTGGAATTTACGAAATATCATCCGTCTACTTTCCGGCGTTCACGATGCAGTATCTGATTTTCTCACCAATTCTTATCCGTTTGGCCCAAAGTGCGGCCATCCTTTGGCACATTGATCACATCTTTGAAGGGACTAACAAATCATCTATCGTCCAACGCGCTTGGCTACCGTTGTTATCTTTGCCGTTATTCTTTCATTATTTCCTCGATGAAGACGGACAAAAACGGGATGTCTTTGTCATCTTATTGTTATTGATTGTCCGCCAAATTTTCATCACACGGCAACATACATCCATCGTCCATCAGTTAGATACCCGGAATGAGCAGTTGGCGATACGGGTTGAGCGGCGAACAGAACAAATTAAAGCAAGTGAACAACAAGTCATCCCATTGTTCCTCGGACACCCTGACCCCATCGTTCGTTTTAATAAGCTTCAAGAACCCATTTTTGCGAATCGGGCTGCTCAACGAATTTTGGGTCTCCCCGCCATGACAATTGATCATTTGACAGATAAATTAAAACATGTTCAGACTGCCTTGAAAACGAAAAAAAATCATTATCAAAATGAAGCGAATCAACAATTCGAATTGATTCTGATTCCTATCAAGATAGCCGATACTGCCGTTGGTCACTTCCTGATTCTCCATGATGTGACAGAGCGAATGGCACGACAACAGCAAATCGAATACCATGCCTATCATGATGGATTGACGCCCATCGGCAATCGCCGTTCTTTAGAAAAAATGTTTAATGAAAAAACATCTAACTTGAATTATCTGGCTTTGATTGACTTGGACGGCTTCAAACAAATTAATGACACGTACGGCCATGAAACCGGAGACTATATCTTGATAGAAGTGGCACGACGTCTTGCGTCCGAATTATCCGCCGACGAATCCGTCTACCGGCTTGGCGGGGATGAATTTGCTTTACTGACCTCGGCGAAGGATGAAGTTTCCTTAAGACGACGCTGTAAAGTCTTTTTGAATCAGCTGTCGAAACCCTATCATTATCGCGGAGAACTGCTACGCGTTTCTGCCAGTGTCGGCGTCGCACGCCACGATCCGGAAACTGATTTAGAACAATGGCTCAAACAGGCCGATTTAGCAATGTATCGTGTGAAACATCAAGATAAAAATGGGGTTAGGATTTATCGTTCCGAGATTGAATGAGTGTACCTGTCCAAAAAAACCGGCCCTTCCGTAAACATTCGGAAAGGCCGGTTTTGATTATTCTGGACGTGGTGCGATGTTTCCTTCTTCAATATCGAGTAATAAATCAATCAACTCGGCACAAAATTCGGGATACTGACGTAACAAGGCATCTTCTCCTACTTCGTCTACGAAATCAGCTAAAAGAATCCGGACTTCCGGAACTAATGCTTTGGCGACTTTCATGTAAGCAATCGCAAAACGCCATTTCCCCGAGATATAAAGAAGTTTACCGACCAACAAATCACCGGGCTCGACTTCAATTTCTGCTAACTCCGTCTGATACGTCTGTTTTGACATGATGTCGACGACCCGCTCTTCCTCAACAAGAAACAACGAGGGAACCGGATCCGCCAAACCTCTCAGCGCACGGTACAGACTCGGTGACATGTCTTCCTTGACCTGTTCTAAAAAACGGCCGTGCGGCGTTTTCCCTTGTTCATCGGTTTCATAGAAAATTGCCCAATCTACGAATAAATCACGGAACAGTTCAGCGTCTTTCAAATACCAACGTCCTTCCGTTGCGATTTCTTCGATGAAGGCCACCCAGTCTGTACTTCTGGCCGTTGCGGCTTCTTGATACATCTTCTTAAGCGCCGTATTCATCTCCGCTTCCGATACGGTCGTTGGAAAAGGGATTATTTTTCGCTCGCTTTTCATCGTGTCGGTCCTTTCCGGTGTGGGTTCGCCGGTCGTTTGATTGTTTCGGGTTCCGTGTGTTCCCGTTTCGGAATCACTTCGCCACGATAAATTTCCATCTCTTCCATTTCCACACCCATTTGCTTAGTCAGGGTCTTCAGGTGTTTCAAATCGTGATCCGTGACAAGGGCAAGAACCATACCAGATGCATTCCCGCGTCCTGTCCGTCCAGAACGGTGAACGAAATCATCGAATGACTCAGGTAAATCATAATGGACGACATGGGTAACCGCCTCGATGTCGAGGCCACGAGCTGCGAGGCCCGTCGTCACGAGCAATGGGAACTCGCCCCGTTTATACGAACGGAGTGTCTCCATCCGTTCCCGTTTTCCTTTTTCGGCGTCAAGAATGCGGTATTTTAATGAGAATTTACTGAGTTCGCCGTTTAACGGTCCAAGGAATGAGCGGTTATTGATGAACGTCAATACTTTCGCTCCCTGCATGTTCGCCAGGCGACGCAAGTATTCCGGTTTAAGACGGCGTGACATTTCGATATAACCGAATTTCACTTGCGTACTCATGACACGTTCTACTTTAATCCGTGCAGGCTCGTTCGCAAATAATGTTTTTCCCCATTCAGCTGTTCGTTCTGGCAATGTCGCCGAGATAAAGGCCAGCTGACGATCCCGCAGTGCACTGTTGGCAATTCGTGTTGCCGACGCGCTCATGCCGCTCTCATAAATTTGATCGGCTTCATCTAAAACTATCAGTTTTACTTTATGCATCTTCATTTTTTTAGAATCAATCAGTTCGACGAGTCGTCCCGGGGTTCCGACGATGATTTGCGGTTTTTTCTTCAATCGTTCATGCTGGCGTTTGAGTTCGACGCCACCAATGAAGGCACCTGATTTTATGCCGCTTCCTTGCGAAAACAGTTGAATGACTTGATGGATCTGCATGACCAGTTCACGTGTCGGTGCTGTAATCACGACTTGGATATGCGGTTCATTTTCATCAATCAATTCTAATGCAGGAATGACATATGCTAATGTTTTCCCGGTCCCGGTCGGTGCTTCGACCAAAACATCTTTTCTTTCGCGTAATAATGGAATCGCCTGTTCTTGAACCGGCATCATTTTTTCGAAGCGGGCGCGTTCCCATGCTTCTGTAATAAAAGGTTTCATAAAGTCCATAACGTGTATTCTCCTACTCTCTTCTGCATCATTCTGTGACATATTCAAATTGATCGGTCGTTTCGTCACGCAGACCACGTAACGTTTGTGTGTATTCGTTCCCTGCGTCGATGAGCCGGATGTGATATACCACTTCCTGGTCATTCTTTATTTCTTCCGTCAAAATATCAAACCCTTGAATGACCCGGTCTTGAAGTTCATCCGCCAGTTTCGGAAACTGACTGAGCACCGGGTAATCGGATCGGACATCATTCGGGCGACGAATCAGCTTCACCAAGTATTTTTCTTTATATCCGATGAAGTCTTCAAAATCAAAGTCATCTTCAAAACGAATCCAAAAGCCGTCTTCCTCAAACTCCGTAATCATTCCCGTTCGCGGTGTTCCTTCAGTCGATACTTTTAACGTCACCCAATCACCTGCTCTATAATCGGCACGGTCTTCCAACATCGAAAAATCCATTTTATGCACCTCCACGGTCTATATTCCCTTTTTCATTGTCAACGATACGTCATAAAAATACAAGATAACCCGGTGTGACTTTTATCACGATTCGAACTGTCTTGTTTAGATACATATAAAAATAGTGATACAGAATTTAAAATATGGCTTTATTTCGCCCTTTTTCTGTTTTTTAAGCATATTCCAATCACTGGTACACATTTAACGGATTCCTTATGTACCAACGTTTTTCAAGTCCTTTACGCTTTCACCGGGATGTAAAACTCTTCCCCCCTAATGTTTGTTACACTATTCACATAGGGGATGTATCTTGGACTGTTCACCTTAAAAACAAAGGAGTGTTCGTGATGTTACTTGAAAAAACACCAGCATGGCAACAATTCGAAACAGGCGCATGGAACAATCAAATTGACGTAGCTGATTTCATCCGTCGAAACCGGACAGAATACCGGGGAGACGATCAGTTTCTTGCAGGACCAACCGTGGCTACGGAAACACTGTGGCAACAAATCATGAATTTAACAAGTGAAGAACGTTCACGTGGTGGCGTCTATGCCGTCGATGCTTCGATACCTTCAACGATTCTGTCACACGGTCCAGGATACCTCAACCGCGAACTCGAACAAATCGTCGGTCTGCAAACCGACGAACCATTTAAACGTTCCATTCATCCGAACGGCGGGATTCGAATGGTCAATGATGCTTTAGAAGCCTATGGTTTCCAAGCCGATCCCCTCGTAACAAAAACATTTAGTGAATATCGTAAAACACATAATCAAGGCGTGTTCGATGCTTATACGCCTGAAATGCGTGCTGCCCGTAAAGCGGGTATCATCACAGGTCTTCCGGATGCCTATGGACGCGGTCGGATTATCGGAGACTATCGCCGTGTTGCGCTGTACGGTACAGCCTTCTTGATTGCAGGACGGAAACAAGATTTAAAAGACCGCGGCGGCTTCTTATCCGAATCGATGATCCGGGACCGTGAAGAGATGAACGAACAAATTCGGGCGTTACAAGAACTGACCGAGCTCGGTCAACGTTATGACTGCGACTTATCCCGTCCGGCGGAAACCGCCCAAGAAGCGTTCCAATGGGTGTACCTTGCTTACCTCGCTGCAATCAAAGAACAAAATGGGGCTGCGATGTCACTCGGCCGCGTCTCGACGTTCCTTGATATCTATATCGAACGCGATTTACAGTCAGGACGTTTGACGGAACAGACTGCCCAGGAACTTGTCGATCATTTTGTCATGAAGCTGCGAATCGTCAAATTCCTCCGGACACCGGACTACAATGATTTATTCTCCGGTGATCCGACCTGGGTCACGGAATCAATCGGCGGGATGAGTGAGGACGGTCGCTCCAACGTGACAAAAAGTTCGTTCCGCTTCCTGCAGACACTTGTCAATCTCGGTCCGGCTCCAGAACCGAATCTGACGGTCCTCTGGTCCACACAACTACCGCGCGGCTTTAAAGAATTTTGTGCCAAGATGTCGATTCTCTCCAGTTCGATCCAGTATGAAAATGATGATCTGATGTTGCCGATTTATGGCGACGACTACGGCATCGCGTGCTGTGTTTCCGCCATGAAAATCGGGAAGCAAATGCAATTTTTCGGAGCACGGGCGAACTTAGCAAAAGCATTGCTCTATACGTTAAACGGCGGCATGGATGAAAAACTTAAAATTCAAGTTGCTCCAAAGACGAACTTGATTTTAGATGATGTCTTAGATTATGAAACGGTCATGGCTGCTTACGACCGTCAGCTTGACTGGTTGGCGGAACTCTATGTCAATACATTGAACGTCATTCACTTCATGCATGATAAATACAGTTACGAACGCATCGAAATGGCGTTGCACGATCCGGAAATCTTACGGACGATGGCTTGCGGTATCGCCGGACTCTCTGTCGTGGCCGACAGCCTGTCCGCCATTCGTTACGCTAAAGTCTCCCCGATTCGTGATGCTGACGGAATTGCGGTTGATTTTAAAATCGAAGGTGACTTCCCGAAATTCGGAAATAATGATGAACGGGTCGATCAGATGGCGGTTGATCTCGTCAAACTGTTTATGGAAAAAATCCGGAAACATCCGACGTACCGTGATGCTTTACCGACTCAATCCGTCTTGACGATTACTTCAAATGTCGTCTACGGCAAAAAAACCGGCAATACGCCGGACGGACGACGTGCTGGTGAACCATTCGCACCGGGAGCCAATCCAATGCATGGTCGGGATACGAAGGGTGCCGTCGCCGCATTGACTTCCGTCGGGAAATTACCGTATGAACATGCCCTTGACGGCATTTCCTACACGTTCTCCATCGTCCCGAAAGCACTGGGGAAAGATGAACCGACACGAATTCGAAATACAGTCGGACTGCTTGACGGCTACATGGGCGGAACTACTTCAAAAGGACATCACTTAAACGTCAATGTCTTCGACCGGGAGACATTACTCGATGCGATGGAACATCCGGAACTTTATCCCCAATTGACGATCCGCGTTTCCGGTTACGCCGTCAACTTCATCAAGTTGACCCGCGAACAGCAAATCGACGTCATCAACCGGACGTTCCACGGTGCACTTTAACTGAAAGAAAGGACTGAAATGGCTATGACAATCGGAACGATTCATTCTGTTGAATCCTGCGGCACGGTCGACGGACCGGGTATTCGCTTCATCGTCTTCACGCAAGGCTGTCCTTTACGTTGCCAATACTGCCACAATGCGGATACGTGGGAATTCGGATGTGGTCGTTCCGTCTCGGCAACGGAAATCATTGAAGAAGCGGAAAGTTACCGATCATTTTTTGAAGCAACAGGCGGTGGTATCACATTTTCCGGCGGAGAACCCCTTGCCCAACCGGAATTTTTGGAAGCAGCACTTCGGGAAGCAAAACAAAAAGGCTTGCATACCGTCATCGATACAGCCGGTTCGGTCGTCCCTAAAAATATCGACCGGATTCTCGATTACACGGATCTCGTGTTACTCGACATTAAGCATATTGATGATGCGACCTGCCGGATTCTGACGGGGCGCAGTAATGCCAATACGCTTGCCTTTGCCAAACGGTTGGCAGAACGGAACATTCCCGTCTGGATCCGCCACGTTCTCGTGCCCGGTTTGACGATGACGGAGACGTTCCTGCGCCAGACCGGTGAATTCATCCGGACACTCGGTAATGTCGAACGGATCGAAGTACTTCCTTATCATCAGCTTGGCGTCTACAAATGGGAAGCGCTCGGTCTCGATTATCCATTAGCGGATGTTCTGCCGCCAAATCCAGAGGAAGCTGCTGCGGCTCAAGTATTGCTTGATTCTTACTTGTCTTGCTGACGACAAGTTGCTACACTGAACACATAGTCTATGAATAGGAGGTACAATACCGAAATGAAGCATTCACTCGCTACTGTCTAATGATGAAAGAATTCATCACTTTCGCAATGAGTTGCGGATGACTGACGCTACGAGTCTGCTCATTTTCGGTATTTCCGTCATTCGGAATATACCTTCTTTGATCTGCCCTCCTGCACACCATCCGCTCGCTTTCGGATGGTGTGTTTTCATTTCATCAATGCTGAAATGAACCCAAAAGGAGCTGAACATATGCCTGCAGAAATCTTATCTTTTCATGATGTACGCTTTGATCTTCCACAACAGACGTTGTTTCAACACGTGTCATTTTCCATCCGTCCCGGTGAGCATATTGCTTTGGTCGGTTCCAATGGTGTCGGTAAAACGACACTCTTCCAGCTGATTTTAAAACAGCTTCAGCCGACGGAAGGAAACATCTTCCGCGGCTATACGAACGTTGGACATGTCGCCCAACATCTCACTTCCAGTACACCGGCCATTCGGCTTGTTGAACAGGCTGACCGAGTACGTTACGAAGCAAGGGAAGCGGCTCTCCACTCATCGTCACTCGAAAACTACCAAGCTGCGCTCGATCTCGATGCTTTTTCACTTGAGACAGACGCCGCTCGGGCGTTAAAAGAAGTGCAATTGCCGGAACACGTCTGGACACACCCATTCGATACACTGAGCGGCGGCGAGCAGACACGCATTCAACTCGCCTGCCTGTTGGTCCAACAGCCGGATTTCATTCTGCTCGACGAACCGACCAATCACTTGGACTCGGATACGCTGGATTGGTTGATTCACTGGATGCATCAAACGCCGCTTACCATCCTGTATGTGTCACATGAGCGGGCTTTTATCGATGCGACAGCCGAGGCTGTCCTTGAACTGACTCCGAGTCAGGCAACGCGGTATAAAGGAAACTACCAAGCGTATTGTGAGCAAAAAGAACAGGAACGCCTGACGCAGGAACGCGAGTATGAAAAGCAGGAAAAAACGCGAAAGGAACTCAAACGGATGATTACCCAGTATCAAAATTGGCATCAGCAAGCTGTCGCTCACGCCAGTGAACGGAATCCTTACGCCAAGAAAAAAGCAGCAAAACAAGCTAAAAAATTTAAGGCGAAAGAAAAACAACTCGAGCAGGTGCTCGACCGCCGTGTCGCTAAACCGGAATCCCCGTCCTCCGTTCATGTAGCCTTTGAAGCGGCATCGTTTGCCGCCAAGCAGTTGCTTGCACTGGACGCCGTTTCCTTTTCGTACGATGACCGGACATTGTTTCAAAAACTGAGTTTTTCCATACAACAAGGCGACCGGATTGCCGTCATCGGTCGGAATGGTTCCGGCAAGACGACTTTGCTCCGGCTAATTCGAGGGGAGCTCAACCCGACGGAAGGAACGGTGACACGCCATCCTGCTCTGACAGTCGGTTACTTTTCGCAGGCACTTGCGGATTTACCGACTTCCGGCTCTCTGCTCGACACGTTGATGCAGGAAACGACGATTTCTGAGACCGATGCCCGGACGCTGCTCGCTTGTTTTCTATTTCGCCGGGATCAGGTATATAAACCAATTACTGAAGCAAGCATGGGTGAACGGTGCCGGATTGCGTTCTTACGCCTTTACTTTTCCGGTGCCCGTCTGTTGATTCTCGATGAGCCGACCAACTACCTTGATTTGACGACCCGCGAACAAATCGAAGCCGCCCTCGATGTCTTTCCGGGTGAATTGTTGTTCGTATCACATGACCGTTACTTTAACGACCGTCTTTCGAACCGGACCATCTCGCTCGATCCACATGAACATGCGACCGTTCATCCGGTCGGGACAAAACAATTGCGCGAACAGCAGCCGAGTGACATTGAGGTCATTCAAAATGATTTGAAACGTCTTGAAGATTTGACGGGTACGATCGATTTTGACCGTGATTAAAGATCTTTTCAACAAAAGGAACGACACCTTCTCTGATTCGTCAGAAAGGTGTCGTTCCTTTGTGATTTTAAATAAAATCATCGTTTTTGATACTTCAGTTTCGTCCGTGCCTGGGCCTGTTTGTGAATCTTTTTCCACTTCTCTTTTTCTGCTGCCTGAAGAGCTGCATTTTGCTTTCGTTCTGCATAAGCGACTTCACGTTTCAGCTTCAGGAAACTGTCCCACCGTTCGCGCGACAGCTTTCCATCTGCCAAAGCGGCTTGGACAGCACAGCCTGGTTCTTCTACGTGCTGACAGTCCCGGAAACGGCAGGATTCCGCCAGCTCCTCAATATCCGAGAAGGTCGCTGCCAGTCCTTCTGTTCCGTCCCATAATCCGAGTTCCCGCATTCCCGGTGTATCGACGAGTAACAGACCGTTCGACAATCGTTTTAACTCCCGGTGTGTCGTCGTATGCCGGCCCCGTTCATCATCTTCCCGGACACCGCCCGTTTCCATCAGCTGTTCTTCTGCCAACGCATTGACGAGTGTCGATTTCCCGACGCCGGATGAGCCGACCAGGACAATCGTCTCCCGTGGGTGCAACGCGTCTCTTAATTCGGTCACCCCGTCACCCGTCAACGAATCCACAGCGAAATACGGTGTCCCAAAGGCGACGGTTTCCATCTCCGACAGGAACTCGTCGACCGAATCCACTAAACTTTTTTTCGTCAAGACGATAAGTGGTGTGACCCCGGCTTCCCAGGCGACCGTCAGATATCGTTCCAGGCGACGCACGTTAAAATCATGTCCAAATGCCATGACGAGCAATGCAATGTCGACATTCGCACAAATAACTTGTTCCTCGGTTTCCGTTCCGGCTGCTTTTCTGGAAAATTGCGTACTTCGCGGCAAGACACGTTCAATCCGTCCCTTACCGGCTTCCCGTCCGCTCTGAATCACCCAGTCCCCGACTGCCGGCAATTCGGATTTCGTCATGGCTTCAAATCGCAGCTTTCCGGATAACTCACTTAATGTTTCCCCGTCAGCCGTCATCACACGGAACTGTTTTTGAAAGACTGCCGTGACACGACCTAACTGTTCATTTATACCGACTTCATGTGCCGGTACTTTACCCCATTCGTTCAAATGGTCTCCTCCTCTGATTTAAGGGAGGGAAACCCCTCCCTGTGTTCCGATATGGTTTTCTGTTATGTGGCTGATTGCATACATAAAAACACCACTCCTCTCGTTTCTTATAGTCGAATTTTACCATATTCTATTCAGCTGACCTAGTAGACTCATTAAAGTCAGACTTCCCTCCTCCGCCTCAAGTCGGAGATGATTCCGGTCCGAAGGGCGTCGTGATTGCGGATTCACTTCGGTAAGATAAGAGTATCAAGAAAAAGGAGGCTTCATCATGAAGCAATCAAAAGGAAAACAGGTCTTGATGGCACTTGCCGGTCTCGCCCTTCTCGCTGTCGTCATCGGTACATTACCGCATATGATCGGACTCGGGCTCGGCGCGCTACTCGCTTTTTACGCCATCAGTAAGTTTATCCAAACATCAAGCGTTTTCGCGAAAATCGGATTTGGACTGTTCGCAGCAATCGGAATCGGTGTTGCCCTATCAAACATCTGGGCTGTTGTCGGGATCGCTGCCGCACTTGCACTCTACATCGGATACATGCGTATGAAACTGCAACGTGTTGATTTGAATCAACTGTTCGCCCGCCGTCGTCCGGCCGCATCGTCCCACTTTGAAGCCGATTGGCAAAATCTCGATCAAAAACGCTAACAAATGGACAGTACATCACGAACCGATACTTTGTAGATTTAACATCCAAGGAGGAATTTTTGATGAAAAACGTATTCGATCAATTAAATGAGTTTGCCAATCAAATGATGACAGAAGTAAAAAAAGCCGCCGATCAGGGAGAAGCACCTGCTAAAAAGCTGGTCCGCCACATCCGGACAACCGAATCGGACTTAAAAGAAATCGACCGTTTACTGGAACGTCAACGGACGTTGCTTGTTGAACTGACACAAAAACAGGATGAAGCGAAGGAACTCGCAGATAAACGTTTTACACAAGTTGAAATCGCCAAAGAAGCAGGCGAACAAGAACTTGCAGAACGGGCGGCCATCGAGTCGAAACATTACGGGGAACAGTTCCGCTTCTTTGAAGAACTGATTGTCGAAACGAAACGTGAGCTCAATCAGCTCGAACGGGAAGCACTGGAATTGAAACTGAAGCTGGAAGACTTACAAAACAAACGGTATGAATGGATGATGCGTGAAAACGTCTCGAATTTAAAATCGAAGATGAACCAGGTGCTAGAACGCGAACCAAATGCTACTATTAAACAAGAACAACATCCATTCACAACAAACGAACCTGAAACGAAAGAAGAGGAAGCGCCGATTGCAGAAGATGATATTGATGCGCGGATTGCCGATCTCGAACGTCGTTTCCAAAAATAAGTATTCGGACGAAGGAGGCATTCTTGCCTCCCTTTGTCATGTCAGGAAGGAGATTGCCCGTGCGACGATTAAGTACAAAACAACTAGTCGGCTACGTGTCGATCCTGTTTGCTCTCGGACTCTTCTATGATTTGATGACAGGCGCGGGAAATGTATTATTCGGAGTGCTTTTCCCCTTCCTCCTGTATTATGTCGGGATTCATTTCCGAAAAAGAAATCATGAAAAACTGGCTATCCTGTTTTACATCGTTGGTACAATCATCTTAGCCGGTGTCGTCCTCAGTTCGGCAGCGATCGGATTCGTCATCGCCGGTATTCTGCTGTATCTCGGAATCATTCTCGTAACCCGTCACTCTGTCCGGGAATTTTTCTTCTCAAAAATTTCACCGAGCTTATATGAGGAGGAAGGCATTAAGATTCAACCGGCCTATTCTTTTGCGACACAACAGGAACTTCCCTACGTTTTAAAAGATTTGAGCGAACAATTCATCGTCCGTGATCTCGAAATCGACTTGACGCATGCTTATGTTCCGGAAGGCGAAACACTGATCGTCGTCAGTGGTGTCGTCGGTGATGTCCGAATCCTGTTACCGTCCGGTTACGATTACACGCTCGATACATCGATTGGTTTCGGGAGCGTCAAGACAGATGTCCGTCGTATTCCGACTTTCTTTAATCGCCGAATCCAGTACCGTGCCCCCGAATATGACGAGGCTGTCCGAAAAGTCCGGATTCATGTCATGCTTGGAATCGGGAACGTGGAGGTGACCTCGATATGAAACGTGATCAATTTCCGCTTGGTGTCATCGCACTCCAGGTCATGACCGGTTTTTTGACGGCTGTGATGACGACGTTATTATTTCTAAGTACACGCCAAGTCAATTGGCATGTACTTTTCGTCCGTCAACAGGACTTTCCTGTTTTTCTGCTCGTCATCGGTTTATCGCTTTTATTACCGTTAGCAGTTGGCAGTATCCACTATTTCTTTTTACGGCGCGATTTCAAGAGAGTCACAACGGCCATCATTGAACTGGAGCAAGGAAAAGAAGTGACAATTGTCAACGGTCCTTATTTCCACACGCTGACACGTCTGTCGCGGATCGGGAAACGGATTGATGAACAGGTCGAAACCGTTCAAAAAATCAGTACCCGTCCCCAACACATCGAACAAGTCCGTGTCCAGGCCATTACAGAAGAGCGAAAACGGCTGGCCCGTGATTTACACGACTCTGTTTCCCAGCAGCTGTATGCCATCTCGATGATGACGACAGCAGCGAAACAGACGATTCTGACGCAACCTGAAACAGCTGCCAAACAAATCGATTTGGTCGAAACAATGGCCCAGACGGCACAGTCAGAAATGCGTTCCCTGTTATTACAATTACGCCCGGTCGAACTCGAAGGCATGACCCTTCAGCAAGGCCTGACTCAATTGTTGGAAGAGTTATCAAGAAAGCAGTCCACCGAGCTGAGTTGGAAGCTTGAATCCATCGAATTACCCCGCCCGATTGAGAACGAATTGTTCCGGATTGTCCAAGAAGGACTGACCAATGCATTGCGCCATGCCAAAGCGTCACATATGGACATCGAACTTCGTCAATTCAATGATACAGTCATCTTAAGCATGAATGATGACGGCGTTGGTTTTATCGTCGATGAAAAAAAACTCGCTTCTTACGGCATCAATTCGATGCGGGAACGGACAGCTGAGATGGGTGGAGCGATTCGTCTCGTCAGTGTTCCGGGACAAGGAACGCAAATTGAAGTAAAATTAAGAAAAGATCGGATGGTGCAAGTATGATACGTGTGTTATTAGTCGATGATCACGAAATGGTCCGTGCAGGTGTTTCTGCTTTTTTGTCCACTCAACCAGATATCGAGGTCGTAGCAGAAGCATCGGACGGACAAGCAGGTGCTGAGCTTGCATTGAAACATCGTCCGGATGTCGTTTTAATGGATTTAGTCATGGAGCCGGTCGATGGCGTTGAAGGAACACGGTTGATTCGAAAAGAATGGCCAGATGCCAAAATTCTAGTCGTCACCAGCTTTTTAGATGATGAAAAGGTCTACCCTGTCATCGAGGCCGGTGCAATGAGTTATGTCTTAAAAACAGCAAGTGCCTTTGAAATTGCGGAAGCGATTCGAAAAACAGCAAGTGGTCAATCCGTCATGGCGGCCCAAGTCACGGGGAAAATGATGGAACGTTTACGAAAACCAACGAGCCATCTCCATGATGATTTGACAGAACGCGAACAGGAAGTATTGCAACTGATGGCACGCGGAATGGCGAACCAGGAAATTGCCGACGAACTGTTCATCTCTTTGAAGACTGTCAAAACACATGTTTCGAACATCTTGTCGAAGCTTGATGTCGTTGACCGGACGCAAGCTGTCGTTTATGCGTTTAAACACAACATCGTTAAGTAATCTTCAGCATTTTTCTATACTTACAATTGCTCTCATACTCAATGAAAATGACCGGGTTCCTCCTGTATCTCAGAGGAACCCGGTCATTTATTTGTTTTCGTTCTGTCACCACAATTTCCAGCCTGGTGCTCCAGGCGGCGCATTCTCAATCATATGCCAAATTGGAACCGTATAGGCAAATGCAATTAACGCAAACGTCACGAAAATCCAAAGCTTCCAATTTTCGAAGAACAGCGGTGTTTGCATCGCTGCTTTTTCTGTTTCAGCAACCGGGAACTCTTCCATGCCTTTCGGTGCCCGGAAAGCGAGTTGGAACATCGCAAATAAGAACAACAGAATGGAAAGGAATAAAATCGTTCCGCCAATTGCCATCGCAACATGATACGGAATCCAGTCGGCAACAAGCGAATCTTTGAAGTAAGCTGCCGGACCTGTTCGTCTCGGATTACCGAGTAACCCTGAAATATGCATCGCTGTCGACATGAACAGCATACCGACCGTCCACAACATCGTTTGGATCAGTCCGATCCGGTTGAGTTGTTTCGTCAGCGTCCGTCCTCTGAGCAAGGGGACCAACCAATAGGCAGTTCCAAAAAACGTTAAGGCAACGGCAGCTCCGACCGTGATATGAAAATGACCGGTCACCCACAGTGTGTTGTGGACAACAATGTTTAATTGATGCGACGCATTGATGACTCCACCTGCTCCCGCCGGAATGAAAAATAACATTCCGACAAACGGTGCTAAAAAGCGGACATCCCGGTACGGCATCTTCTTGATCCAGCCGAACAGTCCGGTTGCGCCTTGACGCCGCCCTGCCAGTTCAAAAGTCGCAAACATCGAGAAGGCTGTCATGAGTGACGGGATGATGACCAAAAACGTGAGAACGACCTGAATGTATTTCCAAAAGGCTGAGATACCCGGTTCCAACAATTGATGATGGAATCCGACCGGGAAGGAAAACAGTAAAAATAATAAAAAGGACATCCGGGCCAATGCATCTGAAAAAATCTTTCCGCCGACGATTTTCGGAATCACGGTGTACCAGACGATATATGCCGGCAACAGCCAAAAATATACAAGCGGATGACCAAAGTACCAAAAGAGCGTCCGTGACAACTCAATTCCGACTTTATCCGTCCAACCGAGTGACAACGGTAAGAGTTGAAACAAAATCGTAGCAGCGACTCCGAGTGTCGCGACGACCCATAACAATACCGTCATGATACTCATGTATGCCTGAAGCGGTGGATGAACACCTTTGTGCTCCCGTTTATAGTCCGCGTACATCCGGAACATCGCACCGGAAGAAATCCACGTTCCGACAACAAAGATGACAAGTCCGATATAAAACACCGGGTGAGCCTTCAATGGTGCATAAAAGGTATATAAAACAGAAGCTTCTCCTGCGAGGACCATCCATGTGACGAGGACGACACCAAGCATCATAAACCAAAATCCGACCCAACCGAGCCGTCTTGGAAATTCTTCGAAACGCCCAAACGATTGTCCTAAAAAAGAAAATAGTAAGCCAAAAATAAATAATGTCGTAAATACAATCGCCAGCATCAACCCGTGGGCCGTCAATAATTCATAATAGCCGACGCCTGCAATTTCCGGAATCACACCGGTCCGCACGAGTGTCTGCAGTAACCCGCATAACCCGCCAATCAACAAGGCGACGAGCGAAAAGCTGACATGGGCAAAAGCCAGTTTCGCTTCTTTTAAGCCAATTGCCGTCGCCGGCATTCCCCGCTCCATCTCAAATTCTTTTAATTTTCTCGAAATGGCATTCATTTACTCCACCACCTTAATTTTTGTCGACATCATATGGTGACCGCTTCCGCAATACTCATTACAGACAATCAAATACTCTCCGGCTTTTTTAAAGGTATATTCGATTGAATTGATATGACCGGGTACGACCATCATGTTGACATTTGTCTTTACGATTTCAAAACCGTGAACGACATCTTTTGACGTCACGAGAAAGTCTACCGTTGCCCCTTTTTTAATTACCATATCTTGTGGCGTGAACTGAAACGCTTGCGACACCATGACTGCTTCATAGCGGTTTTCGTCAATTTTTTTCAACCCCGGTTTATCAAATGGTTTGGTCTGATCCACTTGTGTCGGATCAATTAATGTAGCGTCAGACGGCGGTTGATTGCCGGATGCAAAAGCAGAAATACCAATGATGACTAAAAAAACGGCTAACATCACACAACCAAATACTAACCAAATTTTCTCCAAACGATGAATGTGCATTGCCTCTCCTCCTTATCTGGAACTAAATAATAGAAAAATCGATCCCCACATCCCGATGATGACGGAAGCAACAATAAAAACGGCGATGATTGTGCCTGATAAATTCGGTTCTGGTTTACTGCTCATGATGCCTGTCTCCCTTCTCATTTCAACTTGATGTCCTGTCTTCATTCTAGAAAAGACGTACCGCTTGAGACCGTGATAAATGTCACACCATTTGTGACGATTTCTCGCTTTCCCTTCTAAAAACACACATAAAGTTCACATTTTAAGAAGAAGCTCTCAAAAAAATCCCCTTGTCTCAAGGACAAGAGGATTCGTTTTATTTTTAAATCCGGCATACACCTACCGGACATCCTTCACAATGGCATAAATCTCTCAAATAGTTAGCATCATGGACGATGATTTTAGTCGTCGTTGATGAAATGACCTTGTCTTTTTTCCACTGGGAAAACATGCGATTGACCGTTTCGCGCGGCGCCCCGATCAACTGACCGAGTTCGCTATCGGATGGTCGTTTGGAAATGACATAGTCTTCCCCAACCTGTTTTCCATGCATGGCAATCAACCGGAGTAAGGTCGAGGCCAGTGCACCTTGTTTCCCAAACAATAACAGGTCACGCAGTTTCGTTTCGGACTGCTTTCGCATCAAGGCTTGCCAACGCATGATTTCTAAGGCAAATACACCGTCCTGCTTCATCAATTCCTCAAGCTTCGTTTTCGAAATGACACCCAGGACACTGTCTTCCATTGTTTCAACGCTATAAGAACTTGGAAATGCTTCGCCGACATCAAACTCACCGAACAAATCACCCTTAAAGTATAAAAACATCATTAAAGGGCTGCCTTTTTTCGTCAGTTTAGACAGTTTGACACCGCCTTGCTTCACATAAAACAACTTATCGTTTAACTCACCTTCCCAACAAACGATTGAATCCTTTTTAAACGTCACCTCTGTCATGAAGTCTTCCAGTATCATTCGTGTCTCTGCTGATAAGACAAACGTATTGGCTTCTGTTGTTCCGCAAGCAAGCATTTCGCATTCTCCTTTCCTTGATTCCTTCTGCTCCTAGTATAGAACATCACACGTCAAAAAAACGTTTTTTCAAAAGATTGTCAAACTTTGTTCATGTTTTCACAAAATGTTTTAAAAAAATGATTCTAGTTTCGTTTAAAAACGTAGATCATTTTTTTACTTCAACGTACTTTCCGGTAGTAATGATCGACAATCCGACGTGTCGCTTGTCCCGGTTGTTCCGTATACCAGACTGTTTTGAATTTTTCCATCGCTGTCCGGCTTTCTTCTAGCGCTGCATCCGAATTAATCCAGTTCAATATAACATCAAATTGATTTGTGCAAGTAACCGGTAACGGGTCCGGATAGGAATCGATGATACCCGGAATCTGCCGGTACGTGTCGATATCTGGTGTGTAAAGAATGGTCGGAACATCCAGCAGACAACTTTCAAAAGGAATCGAGGAATAATCGGTGATCAATACATCGGTGATGAGTAAGTAATCATTGATTGAATATTCGTCCGTAACGAAGTGCACATGTTTTTTTTGATGTGTGAACATCGAACGGACCGTCGGATGTAATTTGACAAGAATTGTCCATCCTTGATCGGTCAATTGTTCGAGTTGGCGGATAGTCTGTCCTTCCATTCCATTATATTCCCGGTAGGTTGGCGCATACAATAGAATACGACGTTCCTGTTTGACGTAAGCATCGTGAAGTTTTTTTTTGGTGTGTTGATGTTGTTCGTCAAACCAGTAATCTGTCCGGGGCACACCAAATGTTTTGAAGACTGTCCGCGGAAGATCATGTGGTCCCATGAATTGTTTCGCGCAAGCTCCTCCCGGTACGATGAAGTCCCCATAACGCTGGTACACCCGTTTGAAACGTCGCAGGACATGCTTCGGTACCATCAAACTCTTTGATGACGTCAAACCGAATTTCTTTAGTGTCCCTGCAGCATGCCATAACTGGATCCGTTTTGTTCCCTGACGAATCGGGGCGACACTATATTCGCCGATATAGTTATCGATGAAATGATGCTTCGATGTTGCAAGAAGGTACGCCAGCCGAATAAAACTCAGTCTGCGATAAGGCAATGCATATTCCGCCGACCATGCTTCCGGATATTTCACAAATTTTTTATCATAAATCAAATACCGTTTTTCGTTCGGAAATTCCGTCAGGAGCGCATCATTGATCGGTTTCACATTATCACCGTAAGTGACCCAAAAGAGCGTCACGGGTCTCACAGGTAACAAGCAGAAGATTCGATAGAAAATCCGGAAAAGCAGCAAGTAGATTTGCACGATACTCTCTCTCACGTTATTCCCTCCCTTCCATGAAGAAAGACCGCACGCAGGGTGTGGTCTTTTTTGTTCACGAACCTTTTCCTAACTCCGTTTTGATCTGGCTTGTCGAAATACCTTCCGTCCGACTGAGATAAACGACTTCACAATATTCTTTCAAGAAATCGAATTCACCGGCCCAGTCATCTCCCATGACAAATGTATCGATTTGATGTTCTTGTACATCGGTGATTTTCTGATCCCAATTGTTTTCCGCAATGACTTCGTCAACGTAACGAATCGATTCCAAAATCAATTTACGGTTTTCGAAGCTGTGATACGATTCTTTATGTTTCAATCGATTGAACTCGTCCGTCGAAATCGCGACGACTAAATAATCGCCCATTTCCTTTGCGCGTTTGAGGATGTTGATGTGACCCCAATGCAGTAAATCAAATGTGCCGTACGTGATGACTTTTTTCATGATAATTCTCCTTTATGCTGATTGCTGACAGGTTGCAAAAGACGTTGATAGGCTTGTAAAGACGCTGTTCCGTCATCCCATTGACAAAATTTCTTTTCAAATGCAGCAAATTTTGCGCCATATCGATTACTCCATTCATGCAACCGATCAATCTCTTCAAATAATCGTGCTTGTTGTAAAACGAGCGGACCCGGTGCTTCCTGCTCAAAGTCAAAATAGAATCCGCGCAGTTGATCCCGATAATGTTCTAAATCATACGTGTAAAAAATCATCGGTCGTTTCAGATGAGCATAGTCAAACATGACGGATGAATAATCTGTAATCATAGCATCTGCTGCGATATATAAATCTGAAATATCCGGGTAATCCGAAGCGTTGTGGACAGATAGATAAGCTGACGTATCCACTTGATCCGCTACTAAATAATGCATCCGGATCAGCAACGTATATTCAGCACCAAACCGTTTTTCGAACTGTTCCAACGAAAATGGCAACGTAAAGGAATACAATCCTTGTGCCACGTACTCGTTGTCTCGCCAGGTCGGCGCATACAGAATGATTTTCTTAGTCCGATCAATTTGATACCGCGAATAAACCCGTTCGACGATTTCCGGATGCCGTTCCGTCTGGTAAAACACATCATTGCGTGGATAACCGACTTCAAGCATTTCACCTGAAAAATGAAAGGCCCGTCGAAAAATCCGACTTGAATAGGTATTCGGTGAAATCAAAAAATCCCACTTTGATGCTTCACGCGCAAAGTCACGCTTATAGCGTTTTGTCGTCGTATTGGCCATCTGCACATCATCCATGTCGAGTGCCAGCTTCTTTAACGGCGTTCCATGCCACGTCTGTAAATAGATGGTCCCTTTTCGTTTGAACAACCAAGAGGGAAGCCTGCTGTTAGAAATCCAGACGCGCGATGTAGCGAGCAGATAAATCCAGCGAATCGTCATTCGATTGACTGTCTGCACCGTCGGATCCGTTAATACACTCTGTCGATCTTTACTGAAAATCAACTCAAGTTCCGGATGTTCTTGTTTTAACGCTTCATAAATGGCACGTGGATTGTCGCTGTATTGTTTTCCTAAAAAGCTTTCGAAAAGGAAGCGATTTGGGTGAACCGGCAAACAAGCAAACAACCGCATCACGAGGTGCAATCCCGTTTCGACCAGTTTAGTTTTCTTGATCCACTGACGTAATTGACGTTTCAAAACATGTACTCCTTAATTCAACAAAAATTTACTTTTTATAACACTTCATATTAATCAAACCTCAACCATCATAACAAAAAGCGCATCCATTTGGAATCAGTATTTGAACGCATATAACGGAATGGTAAATCAAACTTCGTCGTATTGTGCACAAGGCCTTTTTGATGGCTGAACGTTTCAAAGCTGTACTTGCCATGATATCCACCAATCCCGCTGGCACCGACACCACCAAACGGTAAGTTATGTTGTGCGACATGCATGAGCGTATCATTCACACAACCGCCACCAAAGGAAATCCGGTTCAGGACACGTTCCTTGACGAAGTCATTTTCTGTGAACAAATAGAGTGCAAGTGGTTTATCACGGTCTGTGACAAATGTGATGACATCTTCAATTTCATCATATACAAGAACCGGCAAAATCGGACCGAAAATTTCTTCTTGCATCAATTTCGAATCAAGAGGAACGTTCGTCATGACGGTCGGAGCCATTTTTCTTGTTTCCGGATTGACTTGTCCGCCGAATTCAATGTCTCCCTGATCGAGATAGCCCGTCAAGCGTTCCAAGTGACTGTCGGATACAATTTTGACGTATGATCCAACTCCCACCCCATTTCCATACTGTGAAAATGCTTCTTCCTCGATATAACGCAGGAATGTTTCTTGTACATCCCGATGAACAAAAACATAATCCGGTGCGATACATGTTTGTCCGGCATTTAACCATTTGCCCCAGGCAATCCGTTTCGCCGCGAGTCTTAAGTCTGCATCCTTGTGGACAATCGTCGGAGACTTACCGCCGAGTTCAAGTGTGACCGGTGTCAGGTGTTTCGCTGCCGCCTGATGAACGATTTTTCCGACGCGTGTCGAACCCGTAAAAAAGATGTAATCAAACTTTTCTTCTAACACTGCTGTACTCACTTCCGCATCACCTTCGATTACGACACCAAAACGTTCATGGAAGGCCGTCTCAAAGACTTCGCGTAGCACACGTGAGACGTTTGGCGTTAATTCCGAAGGTTTCAAAACGACGGTATTCCCCGCTGCAATCGCGCCTACGACAGGTGCAAGGGCAAGTTGGAAAGGATAATTCCAAGGTGCGATGACAAGAACGTTTCCGTACGGTTCGAAACGGATTTCACTTTTCGAGCCAAAATGCAACAATGGCGTCCCCACACGGCGCGGCTTTGCAAGACGGCGCAATTGTTTTTCCATCCGATTGATTTCGCCGTAGACAAAACCGATTTCTGTCGTAAAAGCGTCTTGACGCCCTTTATTCAAGTCGACTTTCAAGGCATCGTAAATGGCTGCTTCATGCGTTTCAATCGCTTGTTTCAAGAACGTCAACATACTTAAACGAAAAGCAATGCTTCTTGTTGCGCCTGTCTTGAAAAAAGTCCGTTGTACCTCGACCTGACGTGCTACATCTAATCCCGTTGTCGTCAATCCCATCCGTAAATCCCCCTTGTGAGCTCATTCATTTCTTCCTTCTCATTCTACCATAGCTGCCAGGGCAAATAAAAAAAGCGGAGAGTCTTTTCTCCGCCTTCCGTTTACAGTTGGATTGCTGTTTCAAGTGCGACTTTCATCATGTCGTTAAACGTCGTTTGACGTTCTTCCGACGTCGTCTCTTCACCCGTCAACAAGTGATCGGAAATCGTTAAGATCGTCAAGGCGTTGACTTTATGTTTTGCAGCGAGTGTGTAGAGACCTGCCGCTTCCATCTCGATTGCGAGGCAACCGAAGTCCGCCCATTTTTTGAAGTGGTGGAAATCATCTTGGTAAAATTGATCGGTCGTGAAGATTTGACCGACTTTTGCATCGATGCCGTGTTCTTTCGCTGTCATATAAGCTTTGTGCAATAAGTCAAACGATGCTGTCGGCGCATAATCCAGTCCGTTGAACCGAACCCGGTTTTGTGCCATATCGTGTGACGCACTCATCGCGATGACGACGTCGCGGACTTTGACGTCCGGCGTGATCCCGCCGGCAGTACCGACACGAATCAGGTTTTTAGCTCCGTATGATTGTATTAATTCGTTTGCATAAATCGACATCGACGGGACACCCATCCCTGTTCCTTGAACAGAAACTTTTTTACCTTTATACGTTCCTGTAAAACCATACATTCCGCGAACTTCGTTATACAAAACGACGTCCTCTAAAAATGTATCGGCAATGTATTTTGCACGAAGTGGATCTCCTGGAAGTAATACGGTTTCTGCAATCTGACCTTCTGTTGCGTTAATGTGTACGCTCATGTACGATTCCTCCTCTAAATAGTGACTAAACCGACAACAACTCCCGGAACTCATTTGGAGTCATTCCAAACTGCTTTTTAAAGACTTTCCGAAAATATTTATCATCATGGTATCCGACTTCAAGCGCGATCTCGTAGATTCGAGCATCCGTCTCACCCAACAATTCCTTCGCCCGATTTAAACGGATCGTTTGAATATAATCCGATAGATTGACCGAAAAACGTTGTTTGAATCGTCTTGAAATGTATTCCCGGCTTAAGTAAAAGCGTTCGCTCATGAGTTGAAGCGTTAGTTCTTCCGCATAGTGTGTCGCAATGTACTTCGCAATCTGATCAATCGCTTCTCCTTGTTCCGGAACAGGACCTATCAATTCCATCGCACGCCCGACAGCATCGTTTAAAATATCAGGATCGATTGGCTTGAGTAAGTAATCAAACGATTGATGCAAAATCGCACGACGCATATACGTATAATCATCATACCCTGTCAATACAATCGTGACGACCTTTGGATGATGATTTTTTGTCCATTCGAGTAAACTTAGTCCGTCCAGTCCGGGCATTTCGACATCTGTTAACATCAAATCGATTTTTTCCTGTTCCAAAAAACGTTTGGCAGTGACTCCGTCATCCGCTTCAAAGATGTTGTCTACCTGCCATGTATCCCACTCGCCAAGCAATTTAACGGCATCACGAACATGTTTTTCGTCGTCTACGATCAATACATTCATCATAGTTCCTCCTGTTCAACGGGAATTCGAATGACGATTCTAAAACCACCTTCAGTTGGAGACTGCAGGATCATACTGGCTTCCTCTCCATAAAAGATTAATAGACGTTCGTAGATATTGTGTAGACCGATCCCGGATGTTTGACGGTCTTCCGGCCGACGGTGCATCCGCATCGTTTGATCAATACTTTTCAGTTCCGTCGACTCCATGACTGCCCCGCTGTTTTCGACTTGAATGATCAGTTGATCCCCGTCACTTCTGACTTTATAGGCGAGATAGTTTTCGGTTGCATCTACCTGTTGATTAAACGCATGCTTAAAATAATTTTCAGCAAAGGGTTGTAAAATCATTTTCGGGACTTCAATCGAATTCATGTGCCACGGCACATCAACGATGTAGCGGAATCGATCGGGAAAGCGTTGCTGCTGAAGACGCATATAGGACTGAAGATGATCGACTTCCTGCTTCAACGTCACAATTGTCTGTTCATTATTCATCGAATAACGCATCATTTGCGAAAGTCCTGTAATCGAACGATATGCAACTTTTCGGTCGCCCTGTAACGTCGTCGTCCCGATTGATTGCAAGGCATTAAACAAAAAATGCGGATTCAACTGGGATTGTAAGGCCCGCAATTCATTCGTCCGGTTTTCCAGTGCCAAACGGTATTCACGTTTGATCAGCCGGTCGATTCGTTGAATCATCCGCTGGAACTGCCGATTCAGCAATCCAATCTCATCATTGGTTGTCGCAATGAATTGAGCCGATAAATCGCCTTGTTCGACACGCCACACGTTTGCTGTCAGCTGTTTAATCGGCTTTGTGATTTCAAGTGCCACGAGACTTGCTGCAATAATCATCAAGACTAACGAGCCAATTCCGATCAAAATTAAAATCAGAGCTGTTTCATTAGCACTTTTGACGACAGAGGCGTATGGCGTCGTCTTAACAAGTGTGATAGGAACACCCTGTGTTTTCGTTTTGGCATAAACGATGAAGGAGTCCCCGACTCGCATGCTGCCACTTTTACCTGTAAATCGGTCATTCGTGACCGGAAGCTCTTTTCCCGTCTTGGCAATCAATTGATTTCCATTCAACAGCCAAAGCGATTCACCGGGGAAGTTTTCAAACAGCTTTAATTGCTGTTCAAAGACACTCGTTGGAATGTCGACAGAAAGAAATCCAAGCGGTTCATCTGTTTCCACACGATTGATCCGGTAACGGAAGCTGACAATCTGTTTGTCATCCAAAATCATCGTATGTGTATTATAGGCAGTAATCTGATGTGCCGGATCAATCAACCAGCCGTTTTTTTGTTTCATCAAACGAAAGTAGTCGGTCTCCTGTAACCAATCAAACTTCCCCCGGCTGGATGTCTTCATGTTATAAACCGAGTACTCCGAGTTTCCTTTTAAGATGACGAAGTGAAGCTGCTCAATATCTTGTCTGGATAAAAAGAGTCCGAGAAGCGCCCGTGAAATCACACCCTCCGATTCACTGAGCTCAGCATCCGCCCCGACATTCATAATATTGAGTAAGGAGCGATTCGCATACAAACTTGTAGGTAATCGTCTTATATCTTCCATATAATGACTGATTTGGTTGCTTCCTCTTTTCAAAGCGCTCAAGCTTGAACGTTCCGCCTGCTCCACATTTTGATTCCGTACATAGAGATAAGAAGCTGATGTAGCAAGCGTCGTCGGAATCAGAATCGCTAAGACGACAAGTCGGATCAAACGTGTTCGGATGCTCTTCATCGCCGTCTCCTCCATCCTTTTTCTTCTAATAAGTAGTATAGCATAGCTGTATCCGCTTACATGTACGTGTTTTATTTGTTTGTGCCCCTCACGATTTTCTTCAAATTGGATTTCTAAAAAAACAACACTTGATTCCGAATGAATATTGATATAACATCGTTAATGTTCGTTTTTAACAAACTTTTAAGATTAAGGTGGTCTTTGGTTCATGTTTAAACTATCCGCACACGATACAACGGTCAAACGTGAAATTCAAGCTGGTTTTATCACGTTTATCACGATGGCCTATATTCTATTCGTCAACCCAACCATTTTGTCCGAAGCAGGAATTCCACAAGATCAAGCTTTCTCGGCGACAATTATTGCCACGCTGATAGGGACGTTATTGATGGGCTTTTATGCTAACTTACCGATTGCCGTAGCACCGGGAATGGGATTAAATGCTTATTTTACGTATACCTTGGTAATTGGTGAAAAAATACCTTATCAAACAGCCTTATCGGTCGTCTTCGTTGCCGGCATTATTTTTCTTTTGTTATCCCTGTCTCCTTTACGGACTAAATTGATTGAAGTCATTCCGACCACACTCAAATTGGCTATCACTGGAGGAATCGGTTTGTTCATTGCTTCCCTCGGTTTGAAAATGTCCGGAATCCTTGTCGCAGACCCTGCAACCTTGATTACAATCGGCTCCTTAACATCCCCGGAAGCCCTTATTACGTTAGTCGGTTTACTGATAGCAGCTATTCTGACAGTTAAACGTGTTCCGGGCGGGCTTTTGTACGCGATGATTTTATCCGGACTGCTGGCTTTCTTGACCGGTGAGTTGACGTTCTCGAAAACCTTGATTGCTTTGCCGACTTTACCGGAAGGCATTCTTGTCGCGAATCCGCTCACTGCCGTTCAAGACGTCATTCAATACGGACTCTTCAGTGGTGTGCTTTCGTTTGTGCTCGTCACGATGTTTGATACGACCGGTACGATGGTCGCAGTCGGTGAACAGGCTGGACTGATCGAAGAGGATGGTTCCCTGAAAAACAGTGAACGTGCTTTGTTATCCGATTCAACGGCGATGATTGCCGGAGCTATGTTCGGAACAAGTCCAACCACGGCCTATGTCGAATCGGCTTCCGGTGTCGCAGCCGGCGGACGAACCGGTTTGACATCCGTCACAGTTGGAATCTTGTTTGCGCTGTCAGCAGTTTTCGGCCCAATCGTTCAATCGATTTCAAGCGTTCCGGCCATTACGGCTCCGGCATTACTCCTTGTTGGTGCATTGATGCTACAAAACATCAAACAGATCCAGTGGGAAGATTTCAGTGAAGCCTTTACCGCGTTCATGGTGATCATCATCATGCCGCTATCCGGCAGTATCGCAACAGGTATCGCGTTCGGATTCATCATCTATCCCATCATGAAGGCTGTACAAAAACAGCGGGTCCACTTCTTGATTTATCTGTTCGCCGTTCTGTTTTTCATTCAATTGTTTTTTCTGCATTAATGAATAAAAAAACGTGTAAAAAAAAGTGCTGCTTCCAATTTTTCTTGGAAACAGCACTTTTTTTATTATTTCTTCATTTTTTCCCATGTCTTCGTAAAGTCTTGTAACATCTCTTCCGATGTTTTTTGTTTCCCTACATATGCCTGCATGATGGCACCAAATTCATTGACAGCGCCGTCCGGATATTTAAACCAGTTCCATGAGATGGTTTTATCTTCTTTAGAGTACTTGATGATATCGTCAGCCAGTGGTCCAAGATCGGCTGCTTCGATTGATTTGAAAGCCGGAATGAACTTGAACTTGTTGACCATGTAATCTTTTCCTGTGTCAGATGTCGCCATCCACTCGAGGAACTTTTTACCTTCCTCTTTATTTTTCGAGTTTTTGTTGACGACCCAGTTATTCGGAACGCCGACCGGAAGGCGGTCCATTTTTTCTTTATCATCATTGATCGGCATCGGGATGAAGCCCATCTCGATGTCCGGATTAACATCCGTGATCAATTGTTGCGCCCAGTTTCCTTGTTGGATCATTGCTGTTTTCCCTTCAGCAAACTGAGAAACTTGTGTATTGTAATCCGTCGTCAACGGATTTTTGTTTCCGTATTCGATCGTCAAATCAAACAAGTTCATAAACTCTTTAAATTGTTTATTGTCTTCGAACTTTCCTTTTCCAGAGTTCAAATCGGCAATGAACTGATCCGGATCATCCTGTTGCGCCATCGGGATATTCATTAAGTGGTTTCCAAGAATCCACCATTCGCCGTATCCGATTGAGAATGGCGTAACACCATCCGCTTTCAGTTTCTTAGACGCTTCTGTTAATTCTGTTAAAGTTTTTGGTAACTCTGTAATACCGGCTTTCTTGAAGATTTCTTTATTGTAGATGAAACCATAACCTTCCAGGTTCATCGGCATACCATAAAGTTTCCCGTCAATTGTCATCGGTTCTTTTGAAAGGTCTGTTAAATCACTGACCCATTTTTCATCCGAAAGATCTTCCAATTTGTCTTGCCATGTTTTCGCTTCTGTAAATCCACCGTTATTAAAGACATCCGGTTCATTCCCTGAAGCAAACTGCGATTTCAAGGCTGCGCCGTAATCCGATCCGCCACCAACCGTTTGAACGACGACTTTTACGCCTGTTTCTTTTTCATAGGCCTTTGCCATCTTTTCCATGTCTTTTGCGATTTCAGCTTTAAATTGGAATACGTTGAGGGTCTTCCCGTCCTTAGAAGAGCCACTGTCCTTTGAGTCATCACTATTGAGTGTCCCACCGCCACCACATGCTGCAAGTGCTACGACCATTGCGGTCGTCATAACTGGTAGTGCTGCCCATTTACGTTTACGCATTCGGATACCTCCCTGATTTTCGAGTTGATAATCGTGCTACGCTTTTACAATAAATGAAAACGCTTGCAATAAAAACGGATAATTTTGTCCGGTGCGGTGGAAAATATTGAACAATCGTTATCCGATAAAAAAAGTCGGGATTAGTGTATGATAAAAATAGATACTATTTAACGAAGGAGTTTGATGCAATGTCCCTACAGTTCACGATTTTATTGATTGGTTTATTGTTATTTACCGCAGTCTGGACAACGAAATTATCCAGTCGCTTGAACATTCCCGCTCTCTTGATTTTCATCGCTCTTGGTATGATTGCCGGCAGTGATATTACCGGTTTTATCCGGTTCGATGATGCGGAACTGGCGCAATTGCTCGGTACCGTGGCACTGATTATCATCTTATTTGAGGGAGGTCTTCAAACTGCCTGGAAAGAAGTGAAGACGGAATTGTCACCCTCTCTTTCACTTGCAACGTTTGGTGTCTTCATCGCAACGACGATTGTCGCCGTTGCGTCCCATTATATTCTCGGATTCAGCTGGGCTAACGCCTTTCTCCTCGGTGCCATTGTCGGATCGACGGATGCTGCCGCGATTTTTTCAGTACTCAGCGGACAATCCGTCCGGCGGAAAGTAGGATCGACGCTGGAACTCGAATCCGGTACGAATGATCCGATGGCTGTTTTTCTGACCGTCTTCTTCCTGGAATTCGTGACGAATCCTAAAGAGGCCTCACTTGTTTCCGGCTTAACTTCGCTAGTCTGGGAAATGGTGATCGGTTTACTGCTCGGTCTATTCATCGGCTGGATTGCTTCAACATTACTTAACCGGATTGATCTCAGTTCCTCGAGCTTTTATCCGATTCTGCTAATGTCATTCGCTTTTCTTTCGTTCGGTATTGCGGACACGATTCACGCCAGCGGTTTCCTCGCTGTTTACGTGACAGCGATTTATATTAGCAATCATGAGTTGGTCTACCGGCAGACGCTCGTCCGTTTCACAATGAGCATGGCGCACTTGGCGCAAATCGGAATGTTCATCGTGCTCGGATTACTTGTGTTTCCGAAACAGTTGCTTGATCCACAGGTGATTTTATCATCGATTGCCCTCGCTTTGATTTTAATCTTTATCGCTCGTCCGGTTTCCGTTTGGCTCAGTCTCCTTCCCTTTAACTATTCCTGGCAGGAAAAAGTATTTGTCTCTTTTGCCGGTTTAAAAGGAGCTGTTCCAATCATTCTCGCAACTTATCCGCTTGTTGCCGGAATCGATAATGCCGGCATGATCTTCAACATCGTCTTTTTCACTGTTTTGTTATCGACGTTAATCCAAGGGAGTATGTTGACCTTCTTGGCGGACCGGCTTCATTTAAACGAGACCGGTTCATCCACGATTCAAACGGTCATTGAGTTCATGTCGATCGGTAAACCGAATGCGGAAATCATCGAATTGACGATTCCGAACTCTCATCCGTTTGTCGGGGAAGCCATCTCGGATATTGATCTGCCGCAGGAATTTTTAATTACGGCCATCATCCGTAACGATCAAATCGTGACACCACGCGGCGATACAATTTTTGAAGGACGGGATCAATTACTTCTATTAACACCAAAACATCGGATTAAAACACTCAAACGTTTTTTATTCCCGCAAAAAGAGATGACAAAAAAGAGCTGACGTCGCTGTCAGCTCTTTTTTGTCATTTCTCTTAACGCTTTGATTTAACGCGGCGATACACAATGTATCCGATGATTCCGACGACGATAATACCAAGAATCCACCATAACTCCTGTTCGAGTCCTTTCAACATCGACTCTGCCCGTTCCACCCCAAACCTTTCTCCTAACCACACATAGAAGAACGATACCGGGAACAAGCCAATGCTTGAGGCCAATACATATCGTTTGAAAGACAAATTGAACAAACCACACGGAATGGAAACAACAGAACGAACGACCGGGAAGAAGCGGCCAAACAATGCTGACCAGGAACCGTATTTCGATACGATTCGTTCCCCTTGAACGATTTCCCGTTCCTTAATCATTAGCCATTTTCCGTAACGAACCAAAATTGGACGTCCGGCGTAACGACCGAGAAAATAAAATAATGTCGCCCCCATCAGACTGCCGAGAAAACCGATCAAGACGGCTGCGGTCCAACTAATTGTCCCGTTTGATACATAAAGACCGAGTACCGGCAACCCGACTTCAGCCGGGATTAATTCCGTCCCGAGTCCAAGAATCATAATTCCTAAAAACAGCCAGAGATTCGACTCTCCGGCTGAGAACAACCATTCTAACATCCAACCACTCCTCTAAATCAGCCTCGTGCAGGACGAAGAAGATAATAAATTATGACGACGAGCGTCGTCCAGACTCCTGTAAAGATCCCGATGATTCCGACGATAAAGAAGCCAAGTGCCATCATTGATCCTGTGCGTTTGTAATCACGCCACATCGTCCGTAATCCTTTGATGTTAAACCAAAGAAACACGACGAAAAGTAGGGCAAACACTAATCCTGTAATGAGTATCGCTGACATGTCTTCACCTCTCTCTTATTAGTTCATATGCCCATTATAACGTGTTTTCACACGTCTTTCCTCCGTCTGAGGTCGGATGAACTTATTTTACCCTATAAAAAAATGTCCTTCTGGCCATGAAATCATGGCCAGTAGGACATTTTGAATCAGATTTATCAGTACATCACTCGTTCTTACAGCAGGTGCACACCTTGTTCACGGTACGACGCGCGTGTTTCTTCCGACCAGACCGATGCTTGAACTTCACCGATATGACGTTTCTTCAAGAGGAACATCGCCATCCGGGATTGTCCGATTCCTCCACCGATTGTCAGCGGCAGTTTCTCTGCCAATACACCTTGGTGGAACGGGAAATCAAGTTTCGTGTGTTCGCCCGTCGTTTCGATCTGCGCCAGCAATGTTTCGCGGTCGACCCGGATACCCATCGACGACAGTTCAAATGCTCCGATTTCCGGATGGTGAACTAAAATATCACCGTTGAGCGTCCAGTCATCGTAGTCTGCTGCTCGACCGTCATGTTTTTCTCCGGATGCCAATGCACCACCAATCTGCATCAAAAAGACAGCACCATACTCTTTCGTCACTTCGGTCTCGCGCTCTTTTGTCGAAAGTGTCGGGTATGCATCTTCAAGTTCTTGTGTCGTCATGAAATGAATCGTCTCCGGTAAAATCGCTTCAATCGCAAGTTTCTCTTCGACTTCACGTTCCACTTGGCGAATCGACTCGTAAATCGCACGAACCGTCGTTTGCAAGTAGTCAATCGTCCGCTCTTCTTTTGTAATGACACGTTCCCAGTCCCACTGGTCGACGTGAATCGAATGAGTTTCGTCCAGTACTTCATCACGACGGATGGCATGCATCAATGTGTACAAGCCTTCCCCTTTTGAGAATCCGTATGTGTGGAGTGCCTGGCGTTTCCACTTCGCAAGAGATTGAACGATCTCGAGTTCTGCCTGATGGTCAATTGCATCAAAGCGGATGACACGTTCGATTCCGTTCAGATGATCGTTGACTCCAAGTGTGCTTTCGACGAATAACGGCGCTTCGACGCGTGTTAATCCGAGTTGTGCCGAGAACTGCTCCTCAAAGCGTTTTTTTACAAGTGTGATGGCTTCCTGTGTCTGTTTCATAGATACGAGTGTTGTCATGGTATTCTTCCTCCTCAATTGTGTGTTTGAAAAAGAAGCCATAAAAAAGAGCCCTTCTCTCCCAAGAATATGGGACGAAAGACTCGGTTCCGCGGTACCACCCATGTTAACAGCTCAGCTGCTCACTCAAAAGACTGATGATCAATTATCATCTCAATCTTCGGCCATATGATAACGGACAGGCAACTCCGGCTACGCCTACTGACTTCAGTGTTCGGGTAGCGACTCCGGGATGTTCTTCGCAACTTGTTTCCGACTGGGCTCTCACCGCCCCCAGCTCGCTAATCCGGTTTTACAAGATGTTACTCTTCCCTTCAACGTCGTTGTTACAATTGAATTGAGAACATCGTACACCATCCGGCAAGCATTTGAAAAGCCCTTTTTTCAAAAAAAAATAAAATAATCTGACTAATCAGACTAGATATGTCATATAAAAACGTTCCCGCAGAAGCGAGAACGCGCTTACATCTTTATTTGATTGAACCACTCGTAATCCCTTGAATAATTTGTTTTTGCATCGCAAAGAAGAAGAGTAACAACGGAATAATCCCGAGAATTAATCCGGCTAGCGCCAAGTCCCACTGCTTCGTGTACTGACCGAAGAAATAGAACGTTGCGAGCGGAATCGTCCGCAGTTCGACATCACGCAACATCAGGGACGGCAACAAGAAATCATTCCAAATCCAAAGTGTGTTCAAAATGACAATCGTTACCGTGATCGGTTTAAGCAACGGGAACACAATCCGCCAAAAGACGCCCCACTGCGAGCAACCGTCAATGATGGCTGCTTCTTCAATCTCTTCCGGAATCGATTTCATGAATCCATGATACAAGAAAATCGACAAGCCGGAACCAAAGCCGAGATACATCAAAATCAGACCCCAATAACTGTTTTGCAGACCGAGATCACCCGACAGCTTCGATAACGGAATCATGATCGACTGAAACGGAATGATCATCGCGGCGACAAACAGGAAAAAGATGATGGTCGACAAGCGGGTTTTCGTCCGAACAAGTTTCCAGGCGGCCATCGAACAAAAAATAACAATAACTGCATTTGCACCAACTGTAATGATGACAGAATTCAGAAACACTTTTCCAAAATTCATCGCTGCCCAGGCATCTGTATAGTTTGAGGTGATCCATTCTTTCGGAAGCCCCGATGTATTTGTAAAGATATCTCCTTGCGTTTTAAACGAGTTCGAAATGACATAATAAAACGGAATCATATACAGTAAGCCCATCAACAGTGCGGCAATCTCAACGGTACCGAGACGCACGGAATAACGACCACGCTTTTTCGGTGCCGGTTTCTCCGGCGTCAGTTCCGGTTTCGGCAAAGGTTGTGCAGTACTCATGCTTCCACCTCCCGTTTTTTCGTCAAGTAGACTTGAGTAACGGTAATCGCGGCAACGACAACAAAGAAGATGATCGCTTTGGCAGAACCAAGACCCAGGTTATTGTTTGTAAACGATTCTTTATAGATGTTCAGCGCAAGCATTTCTGTCGATTTGAACGGACCACCATTTGTCAGCGATAAGTTCGTATCAAATAATTTAAAGGACCAAGAAATCGTCAAGAACAGACAAATCGTAACAGACGGCATGATCAGTGGAATCGTAATATTTCGCAACGTGGATAATCGGTTGGCTCCATCGATTTTGGCTGCTTCAATCAGTTCCTGCGGTACATTTTGCAGGGCAGCGATATAGATGACCATGATATATCCCCCACCTTGCCAAATCGAGACGATGACAATGCCCCAGAAACCAGTTCGGGCGTCACCGAGCCATGGAAGTTCGAATAAACTCCAACCTGTCAATTCTCCAATCGACGCAAATCCTTTAACGTAAATAAACTGCCAGACGAACCCAAGAATCAATCCACCAATTAAGTTTGGCATGAAGAAAATCGTCCGTAAGAAGTTTCGTGTCCGAATATTTTGCGTGAGTAAAAACGCTAAAATGAATCCGACCAGGTTTGTTAAAATTACGGCAACGACGGTATATTTTGTCGTCAGCCAAAAGGACTGCTGAAACTGTTCGTCCACTGTAAAGAGGCGGACATAGTTATCAAATCCAATCCAATTTAATTCACCCGTAATTCCGTTCCAATCCGTGAATGAATACATGACACCATTAAAAAAAGGTACGAGAACAATCACTGCGAACACTAAAAAGACGGGTCCGACAAACATCCAAAATTCAAGTCCGCGCTTTACTTTTTTCTTATTGCTTACTGCCATTGCTCATCCCTCCTCTATCCCTAGACTACGCAACTTTCCATAAAATGAAAACGCAACCATTTGACAAGTTGGGTGGAATATATTGAACGATTATTTGGCGTGTCAGTTTCAGATACGCTACTATTAAGGAAATATAGAGAAATTCATCTTGAGAGGAAGATTACGCCATGGAAAAAACGATTCGTTCTGATCTAGAAATTGCCCAACAAACCATTCTGCGCCCCATCTCCGAAATTGCTAAACATATTGGATTAACCGATGCGGATTATGATACGTACGGAAAATACAAAGCGAAGTTGACGGACGGATTAGTTAAACGATTGGCGACGAAGACGGATGGAAAACTGATTCTTGTCACGGCGATCAATCCGACGGCTGCCGGCGAAGGAAAATCGACAGTGACGGTCGGACTTGGTCAAGCATTGCATCGCCTCAATCATAAGACGATGATCTGTTTACGCGAACCATCACTTGGACCAACGATGGGGTTGAAAGGCGGAGCGTGCGGTGGCGGTTACAGCCAAGTCTTGCCGATGGAAGAAATTAACCTTCATTTTACAGGCGATATGCATGCCATCACGTCAGCCCACAATACAATCAGTGCCCTACTCGATAATCATCTTCATCAAGGGAATGACTTAGGAATTGATCCTCGTCGGGTCACTTGGAAACGTGTCCTCGATCTCAATGACCGGGCCTTGCGACAAATCACGATCGGACTGGGTGGACCGGCTCATGGCGTTCCGCGTCAAGATGGGTTTGATATCACGGTCGCTTCGGAAATCATGGCTGTTCTCTGCCTCGCCGATTCCATCACGGATTTAGAAGAACGGATCAGCCGGATTGTCGTCGCCTATTCGTATGATCAACAACCGGTTACAGTTCAGGATATCGAAGCTGCCGGTGCTGCGACGTTACTTTTAAAAGAAGCCTTCCGCCCAAATCTTGTCCAGACGGTCGAAGGCACACCGGCTTTAATCCATGGCGGTCCGTTCGCAAATATTGCCCACGGTTGTAACTCGCTGATTGCGACACGTACTGCCTTGAAGCTGAGTGATTATGTCGTCACGGAAGCCGGATTCGGAGCAGATCTCGGAGCAGAAAAATTCTTTAACATTAAATCCAGAATTGGCAATCTGCATCCGGATGCGGTTGTCGTCGTTGCGACTGTCCGTGCGTTGAAAATGCATGGCGGGGTTGCAAAGGATCAATTGGCGGAAGAAAATTTATCCGCTTTAGTCGAAGGACTGGCTTTACTCGAGAAGCACGTTGAAACAATGGATTTGTTCGGCGTGCCGGCCGTTGTCGCCTTGAATCGTTTCGCAAGCGATACCGATACGGAGCGCGAGACGGTGCTCGAATGGTGCCGTGAACGCAAGATCCGCGTCGCTGAAAGCGAAGTCTTCAGCCAAGGGGGAGCCGGTGGAGAAGCACTGGCGGAGCAGGTCTTTGAGGCTTTGGAGGAAGAGAGTCAGTTTACTCCGCTTTATCCGGCCGAACTGCCGCTGACACAAAAAATCGAACGGATTGCTAAACGAGTATATGGTGCAGCAGATGTGCATTTCGAAGAAAAGGCATTACGTGAGCTTGAGCGTTGCACCGAGCAGGGACTGGGACATCTGCCGATCTGTATGGCAAAAACACCTTTCTCATTGACGGATGATCCAAGCAAGTACGGACGTGTCGAAGGATTTACGATTACTGTCCGCGAAATCAAACCATCCATCGGTGCGGGGTTCATCGTCGCCTTGACCGGGAATGTATTAACCATGCCGGGTTTACCGAAAACACCAGCTGCCAATAAGATGGGAATTTCTGAAGACGGAACAATATACGGACTTTCTTAATCAGGGAAGGATGATAGATGTGACAATCGACCATACACACTGGATTGCATCAGACGGCTACACGACGACGATGCATCTGTTAGAAGCTACCGCTCCGAAAGGGGTCGTCATTGTTTTTCACGGAATGATGGAGCACGGTGCGCGCTACCAAGAGTTTGCAGAGTTCCTCTATGCCCACCACTACCATACGATTATTCCGGATGTGCGTTGTTTTGGCACACGCGCACAACAGCTGGACTCCCTTGGGCATTTGGAGCCAAATCATGGTTTTGCGCAATTGATGCAGGATGCTGAAGAACTGGTTTACGATATCAAAGATCGTTATCCGGATTTACCGATTTTCGTGTTTGGCCACAGTTTTGGTTCACTCATTTCAAGACGCCTTGGCCAAACACTCGGACACGAGTTGGCAGGGGTCATCGCAAGTGGTCCTCCGACAGACAATGGTTTACTCGGCACCGTCAGTCAAAAAATTGTCGGACGACTGATCGAACAAACTTCTTCTCAACATCCGGCAGAAGGACTCAGTAAGCTAATTTTCGGTCGGTATAACTTACGTTTCTTCCCGGCACTCTCTTCGAATGCCTGGTTATCCTCCGATCCTCAATCCGTCGTACGTTACGATGAAGATCCTCTATCGGGGCAAACCGTCACACTCGGCTTTTTTAACGAATTACTGTCGGCGACCAAATCCGTCAACTCACTGGCTTATCTGTATCAACATCCGCGTCATTTACCGTTGCTGCTGATAGCCGGGGAAGATGACCCGGTCGCATTCGACGGCAAAGGAATTCATGCCCTGTTTGATGCCTACAACCGGGTTCGTGTCGAAGGGGTGCAACTCACGGTCTACCGTGGATTGCGGCATGAGTTATTCCACGAGTTTGAGCGGATCCGTATTTTTGCGGATATCGCAGGTTGGCTGAACAAGCAGATCGGCTCACATCCGCTTTCTTCACTGCGGAAACAAGGACATCCATAATGAACAAAAGCGAGGTGCCCTCAATTGAGGGCACTTCGCTTTTGTATTAGTGAATCCAGTTCAATGATAAGATCATCGCTTCAATTTCTTCCAATTCCAGTGACTCACGATCTGCAGAATACGTTAATAGAACAAGTCGTTCTCCGTCTGAATATGCATAAATCCGGATGAAGACCTCCTCTTCTTTCCCGTCTACAGCAAGAAGTGCTTCTTTGGAAGAATTCCGACGTGCTTCAAGTGGTCCAGTCAGTTCAATACCAAACTCTTCCACCAATAAGTTGATTTCCTGTTCTGCCGCTTCAAAAGGTGTCAGTTCTTCTGCATCCGACTCGTAGATGGATAACTGTAACGTCCCCATCGCATTTTCTTCCGTCGAATAAAAACTAACGAATGTTTCCTCTTCTTGGTATTCAAACGTTTTTGGATATTGCAGTGTAATCCAATTATCGACCGTGTACTGTTTCATATAATTTCCTCCATTCGATTTATCTCGTCAAAATGTATGCCTGTCACGGCTAGTTGCTGGAAACACCGTGCTAGCGTATCCGAGAGGAAAATACGTTCCGTACGTTCATCCCGCAAGATGTGGTGGGGACCAAGCGATGTACTGATGATTCGCTCCGTCATGAAGTAGACTTGTTTTTTCCGAAGAGTGCGGAAAATTTCCGTCTTATGTAGATGTTCCACCCGTCTTACCGCTAGAATATTGATGAGATAGTAATTGATGAGTCCCGTTCGTGTCTTCAGCTGGACACGAAGACATTGGACGGAAAACGGTGTCAGCCGCTCCAATATCTGTTTCATCCGTTCAGATACTAAGGGGATCCTCAATTCGTTCGGAAGCACGTCCGGTAGCATATCTGCATCCTGTTCGATTGAAAAGGCAAGTAAGCTTGCGTTAAGAAACCACTCTCCTGTCGTGAAGCGATAACGATCGATTTGATGGTGACATGTCGCCATCCATCCTCTTCCCATCAGCTGTTCGCTCCAAACTCGAACTTTGTTCACCAGTCATTCGCTCCTCTTTCCATCCTCAGCCACTCACTCTCGTTACAGGAAGCTCATGTAAACGATTTAGCTCTTATTATTGTACACATAAAATCGAAAGAATTACCTTTTTTCATAAAAGTTATGGAAATAAACGCTTTGCTATGCTACTATATTTCATGTAGTCACTTTTGCGGGTGTAGTTTAGTGGTAAAACCTCAGCCTTCCAAGCTGATGATGAGAGTTCGATTCTCTTCACCCGCTCCAATTTATGACATAACATAGGTCAACGACACATAGGTCAACGACTTTTATGCCCTCGAGGGCGGACGGCTTGCAATTTGCAAGCCGTCTTTTTGTTGTCTCCAGGATACATTCCGTCTGCTTTCGGGTATAGTTCGGTATAAAACGTTACTACAAGAAAAGAGGAGGACTGTCATGATTCAAATGAAAATGCCCGGTGTCACGGTCTACCAAAGTACATTAATGAAAACGACCTCGACCTTGATTGAGACACCCGACTGTCTGATCGTCGTTGATCCGGGCTGGTTACCGGATGAAATCGCAACAATCCGCCGCGATGTGGAAATCATCCGACACGACCGTCCTCTTTATATTGTGTATACACATGCCCATTTCGATCATATATTAGGTGCCTATGCTTTCAAAGATGCGATCGCGATCGCGTCTCGCCGCTTTGTGGATGTGAACCGGACGGCAGCACTGGAAGAAGTCCAAAATTTTAATGACGAATACTATATCGAGTCCCCTGTCCTTTTTCCGAATATTACACACGTCATCGAGGAGTCCGAAACGACGTTGACGATCGGTAAAACCAAACTGATGTTTTTCCTGACTCCCGGTCATGAATCTACTCACTTATCGTTCGTGGTGATGCCGCTCCATATCCTCGTCTGTGGTGACTATGCATCCGACGTCGAAATTCCTTTGATTGAACACGATTCGGGTGAATATTTAACAACGCTTGAATTGCTTGAATCGTTCATTTATGAGTATGAGGTAAAGCTACTTATTCCAGGACACGGTCATATTTGTGACGTTCGCACGGAAATGATTGAACGCCTTCATTTGAGTTACGACTACATCTTAGCCTTACGTGCACATAAGGAGTCGGACTGGTCGCCCTCATGGCAGCGAACGTCCTTCATGGGGCGGTTGCACGAAAAAAATAAACGGCAGATTACAAAAGAACAGACTGAGCAGCTCGCCCGGCGTCAATACGATTAAAACAAAAGACAGACTGTGTTCCTTATCGGAACCAACAGTCTGTCTTTTCGCTTAGTCCATTACTCCAATCAATTCGATCATTAATGCTTTTTGAGCATGGAGCCGGTTTTCCGCCTGGTCAAATACAAGTGAGTGACTGCCGTCAATGACTTCTGCCGTCACTTCTTCCCCGCGATGTGCCGGAAGACAGTGCAGGAAAATCACATCGTCAGCAGCTGTCATCAACAACGCTTGATTGACTTGATATCCTTGGAATGCTTTCAGACGATCTGCCGACTCTTCTTCTTGTCCCATGCTGGCAAATACATCACTGTAGATGACATCTGCACCCGCAACCGCTTGAACAGGATCCGTATATTGTTCGATTCGGCCGCCTGACTTTTGTGCCAGTACTTTTGCTTGATCGATAATCGTTTGATCCGGTGCATAGGCGGCCGGACTGCAAATTCGAACTGTCATTCCACTTAACGCTCCTCCTAAAAGCAGCGAATGTGCCATGTTGTTTCCATCTCCAACATAAGCGAGTATCTTGCCTTGACGTTGACCAAAATGTTCTTCGATCGTCAGTAAATCAGCTAACACCTGACACGGATGATGAAGGTCAGTCAATCCGTTGATAATTGGAATTGTCCCGTGTGCCGCTAACGTCTCGACCGTTTCATGGGCAAAGGTCCGAATCATCAAGGCGTCAACATAACGGCTCATGACTTGAATCGTATCGCTGAGAGATTCTCCGCGACCGATTTGCATATCCGATCCGTTTAAGACGACCGGATATCCCCCTAATTCGACGACACCGACTTCAAAAGAAATCCGTGTGCGCGTCGATGCTTTTTCAAACAGCAAAGCAACTTTTTTTCCTGCAAGTGTTTGAGCATAAGTCGCAGGAGAGGCTTTGACGGCCTTCGCCAGTTCCAGCAACTCAGTCAGTCCTTCTGCGGTCAACTCTCCCAGTGTCAGCAAATGTTTTAATCGTTGTGTTGTCGTCATTGGATCGGCTCCTTTTGTTTCGTCCATTCGGCTAACCGTTTCACGGTACACATCGGTATAGCTTGGACGGATTCAAAATAGTGGGCAAGATGTTCTTCAGTAATGACAATCGCTCCCTGAGCAAGTGCTTTTTCCCGTTGTATCCGTTCCTCTTCCGCCTTTGAGAAGAACACGAGACACGTATCAAACTCGGTATCCTGCTCTAGTTCCTCTCCGTCCGACCATGTGTGGGTTCCCGCTCCACAGATACGACGTGTGCGTTTCGACATCGCGGCTTTCGTCGTCTGATCGAAGACGAACCGTTCTTTGGCAAATCCCGCTTCCGTCCACTGTAACGTTTCTCCGGTTGAACGCATGACTGGACCTGTCATCGGATCAACCCCACGTAACTTCAATGTTGAAAAAACCGGCGTCTTGACGGCATGAAACGGCAATGTCAATCGAGCAGTCGGCAAGGCATCGACCTGCATCCCGATGGCTGCTTGAACAGCCCATTCAAGCAACGGTTGTCCCGTCACCTTCGAGACGATCGGTAACGTCCGTGATGCGCGGGGATTAATCTCGAGCACATAGATCGTTTGATCTTTGACGACAAACTGAATATTGAAGGCCCCTTGGTAATCCAAGTGTTGACCGATTGTTTGCGCAATCCGTTCAATCTCGTCCTGTAAGTCTGCCGAAGCTGAAACCGGGGGTAAAATCATCGTTGAATCACCTGAATGAACACCGGCGGCTTCAATTTGTTCCATGATGACCGGTACGTACGTCGTTGTCTTGTCTGAAATGCAGTCGACTTCGAACTCTTGTCCTTCGATGTACGCATCCACCAGGATCGGAAATGCGATTTCCGGCAATAATTTCTCTAAATCGCTTGCTGTCGTTAAACGATGCATTCCTTTTCCGCCAATGACGTACGATGGACGAATCATCAACGGATAACCAAGTTTTTGTACGACTGCTGTCAGCTCTTCAGGGTTTGAAACTTCTTGACCCGGTATGCGGTCAATCTGTAACCGGTCCAAAAACTGATAAAAACGATCACGGTCTTCCATCTCGTCAATTGTGTCTGCCGTCGTCCCTAACAGCTGGTAACCCAGCTGTTCGAGCCCGGCTGCCAGTGTGATGGCGGTCTGTCCGCCGAACTGGACAAGCACCTGCTGACATTGCTCTGCTTCCAGGACATGCACAACATCTTCAATCGTCAACGGTTCGACGTAAAGACGATCCGCGACCTCAAAGTCGGTCGAAACGGTTTCCGGATTATTGTTGATCATAATCGTTTCATAACCGGCTTGCTGCAAGGCACGGACGGCATGGACCGAGCAGTAGTCAAACTCGATTCCCTGTCCGATCCGAATCGGTCCGGCCCCGAGGACAGCAACTTTCTTCCGGCTGGATGGCGTGACTTCCGTCCGGCCGGACCAACTGCCGTAAAAGTACGGCGTCAGACTTGAAAATTCTGCTCCACAGGTATCAATCATTTGAAAACTCGGCTGAATTAGAAAGGAACGGCGTTGTTGCTGGACGACTTCCACCGGTACATCGGCAATCTGCGCAATCTGCCGGTCGGTAAATCCGAAGCGTTTTGCTTGTTGCAGCGATTCTTTTAAATTCAAATCCAACGTTTCCTGCATCAGAATTAAAGTCTCGAGCGTCGTGATGAACAAGGACTGAATTTGTGTTTTTTCAGCTAACTCGTTGTGTGTCGTCGCCTGTCGGTCCAGCAATGCCAACATCGCTAACAATCGGCGGTCCGTGATTTGGCTGACTTCCTGCCATAATACATCCGTTTCGGCCTCTTTCATCCAGCCCGGATACAACGGGGCTTGTTCGATTCCGGCACCGCGCCATGCTTTTTGTAAGGCTTCCTCGAGTGTCTTCCCCATCGCCATACTTTCTCCGGTCGCCTTCATCTGCGTACCGAGTGTGCGGTCACTTACAGGGAAAAGATCAAACGGGAAACAAGGAACTTTAGCTGTGACATAATCCAGGACTGGTTCGAAACTGGCCATCGTTTCTTTCGTCACCGGATTGATGCAATCATCGAGACGCTCACCGAGTGCAAGACGGGTCGCTAATTTCGCAATCGGGTAACCCGTTGCTTTTGAAGCTAAAGCCGAAGAACGGCTGACCCGGGGATTCACCTCAATGACATAGTACGTCTGTTCTGTCGGATGGATTGCAAATTGGATATTACATCCCCCAACGACACCGAGCGCTGAAACGATTTCCCATGATGCCGTCCGTAAGGTTTGATTCATTTGATCGGATATCGATTGGATGGGTGCGAAGACGACAGAATCTCCCGTGTGCACACCGACCGGATCGATATTCTCCATGTTGCAGACGATGATCGTCGTATCAAAAGCATCCCGCATCACTTCGTACTCGACTTCTTTATAACCGGCAATGCTGGCTTCGACGAGACATTGTGAAATCGGGCTGGCCTGAAGTCCATTCGCTGCAAGTTTGCGGGCATCTGCTTTCGTTTGAGCAATACCGCCCCCGGTTCCTCCTAGCGTAAATGCAGGACGGACAACAAGCGGGACTCCTGCCTTTTCCATGAATCCTTCCAGTTCTTCCAGTGTCTCAATCGTTTGACTGATCGGGAGCGGTTGATTTAGTTCCAGCATCCGTTGTTTAAACCGTTCGCGGTCTTCGCCGTCCCGGATCGTCTCAAGTGATGTTCCCAGCAGTTCGACTTGATACTGCTCAAGCACTCCCGCCTCTTCGAGTGATAAAGCAAGATTTAAAGCGGTTTGTCCGCCAACTGTCGCTAATAAATGGGTCGGTCGCTCACGTTTGATAATGGCAGTCGCTTTTTCAAGCGTCATTGCTTCGATATAGATATGATCCGCTGTTGATGGATCCGTCATGATCGTAGCCGGATTCGAATTCATCAACATGACCTCGCATCCCGCTTCCCGAAGCGTTTGACATGCCTGTGTACCCGAGTAATCAAATTCTGCTGCTTGACCAATCACGATCGGGCCTGATCCGATGACCAGGACTTTTTTATGTTCCTGCATATGCTACCTCCTGCTTTAAGATGCTCGTCACGAATTGATCAAATATCACCATTGCCTCCAGTGGACCGGGATGGGCTTCCGGGTGAAACTGAACTGTCAAGATAGGGTGTGTCGGATGAAACAGCCCTTCGATTGAACCATCGTTGATATGCTCATATGCGACATTCAATTCAGATTTCCGGACACTGTCCGCCTGGACAACATACCCGTGATTTTGTGATGTCATGAAGACACGTCCGGTCTTTACCTGACGGACAGGATGATTGGCTCCACGATGACCGTGATGCTGTTTTTCGATTTGACAACCAAAAGATTTCGCAATCAGTTGATGCCCCATACAGATGCCGAGCGTCGGATAGGCAAGCGCCAGTTCCTTGATTTCAGGAATCAAATGATCGAGCTGACTCGGATTTCCCGGTCCATTTGAGAAAAGCAGACCATCGGGTTGCAATGCGTCGATGACCGACTTCGGTGTATCAAACGGAACGACCGTCACTTTCATCCGACGTACCTGCAACGCCTCAATCATCGATTTTTTAACCCCGTAGTCGAGACAGACGATATGTCCGGCTTCGTGACTAGTTTGATAAGTTTCCGGCTGTTTCGTCGAGACGGCCGCAATCAAGTTCGACTGTTTCTGAACAGGTGAGGCGTCGCTTGTGATCGTACCGATTTGATCACCATGATTGCGCAAATGATGGACCAGTGCCCGCGTATCGACTTGAGTCAAAACCGGTACATCCGATGCTGCCAACCAATCAGCCAAGTCCGACCGTAATCCGTTGTTCGCCAATGTCTGAACAATTACGCCCGATACTTGAATCTGGCAACTTTCTGAATCCTGCTCTGAAATGCCATATTGTCCGATGAGGGGATACGTAAAAACAATGATTTGTCCCCGGTAGGAAGGATCGGTTAACACTTCTTGATAACCGGTCATTCCCGTGAAAAATACGACCTCTCCTTGAACGGACGAAGTGCCCATGAACTCACCGGGATATACTTGCCCATCCGCTAATTTTAATGCCCCTAACGCTTTCACATCATGACCTCCTGTTGACATACTGACTTGATCTTTTCGACAGCCGTATCGAGTTCCTGTTCCGTAACGAACAAAGATGGTAACAATCGAATGACATTTGATCCCGCACTGACGACGAGCATTCCGGATTGTTGCAACGCCGAGATCAGCGGTGAGACCGGTTCATGAAATTCAACCCCAATCATCAATCCACGTCCGCGGATGTCCCGAACCATCGTTTTCGGCAATTGAGCGAGTTGTTGCATCAAATAAAGTCCTTTTAGTTGAACTTGTTTCATTTGCTGATCGTTTAACAATAAATCCAGTGTCGCTTCTGCCGCCGCCATCGCCAATGGATTCCCTCCGAATGTCGACCCGTGGGTACCAGGTGTGAAAATGGCCGTCGCTTCCGGTGTCGTGATGATTGCTCCGACCGGGAATCCACTTCCGAGACCTTTTGCCACGGTAATGATATCCGGCTTTAACGGCGTCTGCTCAAAGGCGAAACGCGATCCGGTGCGTCCGATACCTGTCTGTACTTCATCGATGACTACTTTCACATCAAACTTCCGAACTCTCTCCATCAACGCTTCTAACCAGGCATTTCCCGCTACGATTACCCCGCCTTCTCCTTGAATCACTTCAAGCCAGACGGCAGCAGTTTGGTCCGTGATCATTTCAAGGCTGTCGAAATCGTTAAAAGTCAGATGCTTAAAATCCGGAACCATCTCTCCGAACCCGGCTTTAATTTTGTCTTGACCCGTTGCTCCCATCATGGCGAAAGTTCTTCCGTGGAAGGACTGACTAAACGTCAGGATTTCTTTTTTCTGCGTCCATTTTCGAATCAGCTTAAATGCCCCTTCATTCGCTTCTGTCCCACTGTTGCAAAAGAAGACATGGCTCAAATGACTGTTTTCGGTCAACATCGCTGCGACTCGTTCCTGTTTACTGCTGACGAATAAATTAGACGTATGCCATAATTTTTGCAGTTGTTCCTGTAATGCCTGTTCCACATGAGGATGACGATGACCGGTGTTACAGACGGCAATTCCCATCATGAAATCCAGGTAGGTTTTACCTGTCGTATCCTTGACGAACGATCCCTTCCCTTCGACTAATTCAATATCATGACGTAAATACGTCGGTAGTAAAGCGCTCATTGGTTTCCTCCTTAATCCGTGTCCCTCGGCTCGTCACGTCGTGTCCAGAACGAATCTTGACCTGATGTATCCCTTGTCGGACCGCTTCGATGACGGCTTCGACTTTCGGAATCATTCCACCATCGATTTCCGCCGATCCGATGCCCGCCTCCAGTTCTGAAACCGTCACCTCTGTCTGAAACGTTCCATTCATCCTGACACCGGATACATCTGTCAGTAATTCGAATTCATCGACAGCCAGCCCTGCCGCTAAAGCAACCGCACACGTGTCTCCATTACAATTCAACGTTCCTTCCATTCCTGTAATCAAAGAGGTGACGACAGGGATGAATCCCGATTCCATCAGTGTCATAAACAACTTCGGATCAATCTGCGTCACTTCTCCGACTGCTCCGAACGCCGGTTGCTGTTTTCCGCGAATACTGGCTCCGTCAATTCCCGTCAAACCGATTGCCGGCAGTCCATTTTCATTCAAGGTGTAGACGATTTTGGATTGCACTTCTCCTCCGAGCACCCGTTCCGCTCCCAGAAGAACTGCTTCTGTCGTCATCCGAATACCATTTTTGAATTCGGCTTTGATATTCATGTCCTGACAATAGGCCGATAAAGCCGGACCACCGCCATGAAGGATAATCAATTCATTTTTCTTAGCAAGCCACTGATTCCATTCTTCGTAATAACGCGGATCCAATTGTTCAAAGATACTTCCACCCAGTTTGATTAATTTACGTTTCGTCATGTCCGGTAGCTCGCATTGATTTTGATGTAGTCATACGTCAAGTCACAACCAAATGCATAGCCACTGGCAGGTCCTTGATTTAAATGTACTTCGATTTCAACAACCTCTTGTGCGAGTTCTCGCGACGCTAACGATTCATCAAATAAAATCGGCATACTGTGACGCAGGACCCACTGAGAACCGATCCGGATATCAATTTGTCCGACATCAATCGGTTCATCAATGCTGCCGACAGCTGCAATGATACGTCCCCAGTTCGCATCTTCACCAAAAATCGCTGTTTTCACGAGTGAAGATCCTACGATCTGTTTGGCAATTTTCCGGGCAGTCCATTCATTCGCCGTACCATGGACGTTGACTTCAATCAGCTTCGTCGCACCTTCACCATCACGTGCAATTTGTTTCGCTAAGTCCTGGCATACTTCCTCAACTGCTTTTTGGAATTGTGCCAGTTCGTCTGTTCCCGGTTGGAGTGACTGTGATTGTGCGGCCCCGCTCGCAAGAATCATCACCATGTCATTCGTCGAGCTGTCACCATCGACGGTGATACAGTTAAAAGTCCGGTTGACTGCAGATTTCAAGGTATCCTGTAATAACGGAGAAGGAATTGAGGCATCGGTCGTTAAAAATCCAAGCATCGTTGCCATATTCGGATGAATCATCCCCGAACCCTTCGCAACCCCGCAGACCGAAACCAGTTCTCCATTTAACCAGACTTGGCGCCCGGCTGTTTTCGTACCTGTATCGGTCGTCAAAATAGCCAGTGCAAAATCATCGGCTTTCTCTTCGCCTTTCTCCGGCTGCAACTGTTCGATTCCTTGAAGTAACGTATCGATGGCGAGCGGTTGTCCGATGATACCGGTCGAAGCGATGACAACGTGTTCCTGAGCCAATTGAAACTGATCGGCAACAGCTTGTTGCGAAGCATATGCATGTTCGAGTCCGAGTTGACCTGTACAGGCATTGGCATTCCCGCTGTTGACTAAAACGGCATGTACCTTTCCGCCTGATGTTGCCATCGCCTGTTTCGTCACCGTAATCGGTGCTGCCTGGACCTGATTGGTCGTGTAGACCGCTGCAGCATCGGCACCCGCTTCACATATTAAAAGTGCTAAATCTTTCCGTTTACGTCTAAGTCCGACATGGATTCCTGTCGCTTTAAATCCTTTTGGTGTCGTCACGGTTAATGGTGATGTCAGTTGTATATTCAACATAGTCATGGTCCCCTCTATATAAAGAATGGCTGTTGTGTCAGACCGAGCGTTTCTGGATATCCACTAATCAAGTTCGCATTTTGGATTGCTTGTCCGGCTGCGCCTTTTTGCATGTTATCCAGGACAGATACGACCGTCAGTCTTCCTGTACGCGTATCCAGGTAAACCGAAAGATCACAGTAGTTGCTTCCGGCTGCCGATTTGATTTCCGGATCGGCTTGTCCGACGCGGATAAATGGTTCTTCTTTATATTTTTCACTGAACCATGTTCGCCACTGCGCTTCCGTTTTTTCGACAAGAGGCTGTAACGTCATCGTCGCCATGATCCCGCGATTGAGCGGTACTAGATAAGTCGCGAGAGACACAGTGATTTTGTGTCCGGTAATCTCTTCAGCAATGGATTCAATTTCCGGAATGTGTTGATGATGATTCATTTTGTACAATCTGACATTTTCACTCGACCGGACATGGTGTGTTTTTTCCGTCAACGTTTTTCCTGCACCTGATAATCCAGAGCTTGCATGAATGATGATTTGCGACGGATCAATTACGTGTTCTTCTAATAATGGGAGTAATCCAAGTAAGATGGCCGTTGCATAACAACCGGGATTGGCAATCAAACGACTGTCCTTAATCTGATCCCGCTTCCATTCGGTCAGTCCGTAGGTTGCTTTTTTTTGAAGGTCCGAATCGACTCCTTCATGGGGATACCATTCTTCATACAATGCTTTTTCAAGACGTAAGTCTCCACTCAAGTCGATGACTGTTCCTTTCCAGTCATATAACTGTTTTAGATATTTAGTAGAAATTCCACTTGGCGTTGCTAAAAATAAAAGATCGGTTTCAACTGCTTCAATCTGTTCCAATGAGAAACCTGTCAGTACCGGAAACTGTTTTTTATTCATAAAACTGTATAACTGATTCATTTCCTGATCGGTCTGCGAATCGCTGATCAAGGAGACGATTTCTAAATGAGGATGTAATTCAATCAGTCGTATCAGCTCAATCGCAGCATATCCGGTCGCACCTACAATCGTACATTTCATGATGGAAACTCCTTTGCCGTTAAATGATAACTCGATTTAAACATATGTATATTTATGCTGTCAAATGTATTTTTATTTATTTTGAACATAAAAAAAAGGCTTTGATCAATGACATCGTGGTAGATGTGACTGATCAAAGCCTTTTTTATCTAAAAATCAAATTATCTTTTTTCTGCTTTCTGAGCGACCATGTGATCAATTCCATAAACACTGGCTCCCATTATTGCAATGACTACGAAAAAAATTGCAGTAAACATATGTATTCCCTCCTGTTCACAAAATCGACATCTCTTATTTCCTATTGTGCAAGATTTTCAGTGAAAAAGAAAGCGTTTACGACAAAAAATCGTCACATTTTCGTATATTCTGATGATTTTTAGTTATATCGAGTGAAATTCAGATAGTTGACGAATGAATTCATATCCTTTAACATAACAACTGTTCTTTACTTTCGTACGTAAAAGCAAACAAGCATAAACGCAACATAGAATTAAGGAGGTGGAAGCATGCGTATATCCTTTCGTGAATCCGCAGCTGTCCTAGGAGTTAGTATCATTATATTATTATCTGTCATATTCGGTGCCAAAGCCGAACCGCACCTCGCCATATTATCCAGTCTGATTTTTGTCGTAGCGTATGCCGCTTTTCGTGGCTTTAAATACGAACAGCTGGAACAACATATGATCAATGGTATTCGTGAAGCAATCAAACCGATCTTGATCATGTTACTTGTCGGTATGACGATTGCTGTCTGGATGATGAGCGGAGCTGTTCCGACACTCCTCCACTACGGACTTGAAACACTTTCTGCAACATGGTTTGCACCAAGTGCTTTAATCATTACGATGATTGTTTCAACGTTTACCGGTAGCTCCTTTACAACAATCGGAACGGTCGGTGTTGCTTTGATGGGAATCGCAGTAGCACTTGGTGTCGATCCTGCCCTTGCCGCCGGTGCCATCATCAGCGGTGCCTGTTTCGGAGATAAGATGTCTCCATTATCAGATACAACGAATTTTGCACCCGGAATCGTTAATGTCTCTGTCTTTGATCACATTCGTTTTATGATGGGAACGACAGTGCCCGCCATTACAATCACTTTCATCCTCTTCTTCATCTTCGGACAGGGAAATGGCGCAATTGATTCGCAAACCATCGGGTCTACGCAACAAGAGTTGGCGCTTCTGTTCAATCTTTCACCTTGGACACTACTGTCCCCTTTACTCGTAATGATTCTTGCATTACGAAAAACTCCTGTCGTTCCGACTTTGATCGCCGGCGTCCTAAGCGGTCTGCTATTGACGGGATTGACACAAGGCAACTGGAATGTCGGACAATGGATGAGCGTCATTCAAAATGGATTAAAGATCGAAACAGACAACAACACTGTCGCGAGTATCGTCAGTAAAGGTGGTCTCCAGTCGATGATGTGGTCCGTCTCGCTTGTCATGCTCGCTCTGGCTTTTGGTGGCGTTCTTCGCGGGATTGGCGTCATTGATGTCATCATCGAAAGAACGGTTTCAAAACTAAAACGGGATGGCAGTATTATCTCAGCGGCTGCTCTTGCTTCAATCGGGGTCAATTTTATGGCCGGTGAGCAATACCTGTCGATTTTGTTACCCGGTCAAGCATTTAAAAAGATTTTTAAAGATCGTTCGATTGATCCGCGCTTCCTCTCACGCGCTCTCGAAGACGGGGGAACTCTCGTGAATCCGTTGATTCCTTGGGGCGTATCCGGTGCCTTCTTCGCATCCACACTCGGTGTTCCCGTTACCGCGTACGTACCATTTGCCTTTTTCTTATTGCTTTCCCCGTTCTTCACATTTGTGTTTGCCTTTACTCGTCCGACTAAAAAGGTTGCCGAAAACTTGGTGGCTTAAACAATATCTTTCACCGAATAGTATTGAGAGTAGAACTGATTTTTCAGTTCTGCTTTTTTCTTGGAAAATTATTTAAAAATATATTCATTTTCATTTTGTTTGACAAATATTGTACAGAATTCAGCAATTGCAAATAAAGATGTGTAAATTCAAAAGGAAATGGGAATATACCAAACATAAGATTAAAAAATTACAGCGAATTATAAAAAGAGAAACTTGCACCTGCCCCTGAGGATGCGTTCGATGTAATTTTGTAGGAGGAGTTCGATTATGATCAAACGTGGCACACTGGAACGGCTTGATGGCAAATATGCTGTTCTTCTCTGGGAGAACGGTTCAAGTTTCATCCCCCGTCGCTATTTGCCTACTGAAGCAAGGCTTGGTGACACAATATTATTCGACGGATCAAATTACTCAATTGACGCAACCAGTTCTACTCAGTCTTCCTTTCAAACGTTTTCGTTTCGGCAAATGGGTTGACACTTAAAAAGCCATCTGACCGCTTAAAATGACTAGCAGACACATTGTCTCGAATAGTCGTTTCTTGCGACAGATGGCTTTTGTACGTTTAACGGATATGGAGTGTCTGTTGTTCACAGTTGGGACAGGACGTTTGTGTGATTTCATCCAAAGAAAGTCGAACCAACACCGATTTATCTTGTTCACACCGATGGATCGGTTCAATGATTGACGACCTCAAAAACAAGGCACACCAAAATCGTGTTGAGATTTGTTGACATGTCGGACACTGAAATACATCATATTGATGCGGTACCCACCCGTCCCCAATTTCATCGATGTGGGCGTGGTACGTTCGAATCAAATCTGCCCGAATCCGGTCATCAATTTTTTGACGACTGACTAACGGCTCTTGATACGGCGGAACGAATAAAAAAGGTAACGCTGATGCGTAATTATCCATACCATAAGTCAACACGGACGGAAATCCTTTCCACTCTTCTTGCTGACCGACTTCAATGACTTGACGATACGTACACACCGCACAATATAATTCCATCCGGTTATCCTCCGATCTTCCGCACCATTTCTTTCAACATTTCTTCCGTGACCGGTCCTACATGTTTCCCGACAATTGCCCCTTTTTCGTCAATAATATAAGTAGCTGGCATCGCCACTAGTTGATACGTTTTCTCTGATTGTCCTTTTGTATCGTAAAGGACCGAGTACGTAATAGGATTTTTTTTCAAAAACTGCTCCACGTCGCTCAATCGTCTTTCTGCGGTCGTCACATTGATCCCATACACCGGAATCGATGTTGACTTGGCGAAAGCATTTAACTCTGGTATTTCCTGCTGACATGGAGGACACCAGGTCGCCCAAAAATTGATGACGATGAGTTGATTCGTCAAATCAGACAATTGAATCGGTTGACCGTCTTGTTCTATTTCGAGGTCAGGCGCTTTCATTCCTGTTTCGAGTCCACCTTCTGCTTGTTGTTTCGCCTGGATTTGTTGTTGGTTTTGTTTGGTCTGGTACGCGCTATAACTCGTATAGGCAATCCCTGAAATGATTACTGCTGCCATCAGGTACATTACATATTTTTTCACTGATTTCGTCACTCCTCTATGTGTTCAGTGTAGCAGAATCGTCCACTTATTTTGTGACAAAAAAGGTAGACTGTGTGGGCTCACCTTTTTTGTCAGTCTTGTATGAAATTTGTTTTGCGTACAAAAAAACAGGAGCTGGATATTCTCCAACTCCTGTTTCCTGATTCAGACCGACTTTTCTTTCGACCTTTATACGTTCAGCGATTTTTACATCATTTCGTTAATTATAACGTGGTAATTGCTTTTTCACTTGGCGGTTGTCTTTAACGCTTCCAACTGCTTCATCTCCACCAAGCGCTTCGTTTAATGCCGTTTTACCTTCTTTAACTTCCAGGCGGCGATTAAAGACCGCTCGGTTGTCGACAGCAGCGACCAGGATTGAAGCAACATCCGTTTCCGAAATTGTAGCTTCCTTAACATCCTTCAAGTCTTCATCAGCCTCAATTAATCCGCGTCCTTCTCCGTCAACGATGTCAACCGGACAAATGATGGTGTAAGTGAGTCCGCTATGTTCAATCTGTTCTTCCGCTGCGTTTTTTGCAGCGTAAAACGGATACATTTCTTTTTTAAACTGATTGGGACGATCAGCACCATAGGCACTGAGGAGGACGAAATGACGAACACGCGCCTTTTTCGCAGCATCAATCGTTTTTAAAGCAACCGTCCGGTCGAGTAACTCGATTTCCGTAGGTTCCCCGTCAACACCGGCTGTCGCTGCACAGATGACAGCATCCTGACCGGAAACACCCTGTTCGATGACTTTTTCGAGTTCTGTTTCGATATCGACATAGTGCGCCTTGACACCAAGTTTTTCAAATCGTTCCACCAGGTGTTGATGGCGGACGATGACCGTAACTTGATGACCTTTTGCGAGCGACTTGACGACACGAGCTCCGATTGTACCTGATGCACCTACAACTAATACTTTCATATGATAGGTCCCTCCTCGATAGATTAGTCACCTTTAGTAATTTCCACTGTTCGAGAAAGAACAAACCCGTTTTGAAAAATTAATCATTTTTTAGTGTCCCATAAAATGTCGTATCGAGCTTCGCACGTAATTCCTTCAGCTCTTTTTCTTTCGGGAAATCATAGAAAATACCATTCATCCGCTCACTGACACCTTCAACTTCAAAGTGTTCCCGTTCTGAGAACAAAGCGAGTGATAAACCGGCTGACATCATCTGACGGAAGCTGACATCTAAATTCATTTCTTCCTTCATATAGCGGTTCGCTCCGGGAATACTGGACCAGCCCGTCGGTTTCATCAAATGCGTCGCCACTGCTTGAATGACTTCCGATTGACGATTCGCCCGTGCGACGTCTGTATCCGTTTTACGGTGACGGGAATACGCTAACGCCATCGCTCCGTCCATATGATATTCTTTCCCTTTTTGGAAGGAATACTGATTGGCTTTTCCGCTCGCATCTTGTTCCGAGAAGGTTCCTGTCGAGACTAAATCAACCCCTCCGATTTCATCAATTAATCCGATGAAGCTGTCAAATGAAATGACAATCTTACTGTCGATCTCTTGATCCAGAAGTCCACTGACTGCACTGGTCGTACAGTCTTCGCCACCGTAAGCGAACGCATGGGTGATCTTATCTTTTTTCCCGTTTTCACAGTCAATCGGCGTATACGTATCCCGCGGAATCGACGTCAATTGAATTGTCCGCGAGAGCGGTACGAATTGCATGACGGACAGTGAGTCTGATCTCGAACCGCGCAGCGACTCTCCCGGTCGCGCGTCACTTCCGATTAGAAGAAACGTAAACGGTTGTGATCCAAAGATAATGGCCGCAATCACGACAAGTAATAAGAAACCAATCAGCTTTGATTTGAATCGGCGTTTCTTTTTTGGGACCGGCTGTTTTTTCAATCGTTGCTCAGAACCTGCTTCACGTACTGGTTCTTTCGTTCTGCCGCTTCTTGATGCACGGCGTTGGCTAAAACGATTCAGCGATAAACTAATTAATCGGGTTCCTGAACGTACGATGGTTAAGGCACCCGATTGCAGACGTTTTGCATTAGATGCCTTTTCAGGAGCAGCCTCATGCGCGCGCGATCGTCTTGACGGCTCGTCTAAATAACGTTGACTGGCAGATCGTCCGCTCTCACGAGGTGCATCCGCGAATTCCCGCGATGCCTTTTCCTGCTCCATTTTTTCTGATTCACGCAACTCTTCCTGACGTTTACGTTCTAGACGAGAACGTCCTGAATGAAATTCTTCCATAGGTTACCTCCGTATCAATCTCGGGCTAAATGTTTTTCCTGTAAAAAGTCACGCATATACGTCCGTTTCGGATCCTTCATCGAAGCAGCCATCTGATAGACCCAGCCTTCTGTCCGGCGTCCATCCGTCCGTTCGCCGTAGTATGCAGACGTTTCATTTTCATACTGTGACAACAATCGGCGCATCGTGTCGTCATTAGTATACGTATTCCGGTGGAAGACCGCATCCATCGGAAGGCGGGGTTTTTTCCCTGGCTGTTGATCAGGAATCCCTACCGCGACTCCGAATAATGGAACGACATGGCTCGGCAACGCCAACAGTTCACTCACTTTGGCAGCATCATTGCGTAGCGAACCGATATAGACTGTCCCGTATCCTAATGATTCCGCTGCAATGACTAAGTTTTGGGCGGCTAAGCCGGCATCGACCGCACCGACAATCAGCGCTTCCGTCGTTTCGACCGTCCGATCGACGGAACCTGATGCGATTTCTGCTGCTAAGATATGCTTATGATAATCGATACAAAAAACGAAAAAGTAACTGTTTTCCGCGACATAGGATTGACCGCTCGCCACACCTACCAACTGTTGTTTAAGTCCTTCGTCCTCGATGCCGATGATGGCATAGGCCTGCTGATAAGAAGACGTAGAAGCCGACTGTGCAGAACGAACGAGCGTCTCAATTGTCTCTTGATCTAATTGATGGGGCTTAAATTTACGGATAGACCGGTGGCTAAGTAATTGTTCGATTGTTTCATTCATGAATAATCGCTCCCTTTGATTAATGATTCTCTTAACGATAGGCAAACATTTAAGTAAGTGCAAATGTTAGATATCCATGTTCAAAAACAATCGTCTGTTAATTCCGCCCGCTGTCGGTTACTTCTTAAAAAAATCGGGAAAAGGATAGAACTAGTGTTGTGTCTTTTTGTCGAAGGAGGGCGATCATGAGAATTCGTAAGCTCCGTCTTTTACTTGAACAATATGGCGATACGACCCTTCGCGACATCATCGTAGAAATCTATCGCCAGCTCCCCAAACAAGTCATCGAAGAAAAAGACCTTGATTTGATGTTATCCCAGTTTGCTAAGTATAAAGGACTACAAAAAGAACACGACCAACCGACCGTTGAACAAACCATCGAACAAACGGAACAATTCATCCAGCTTGCTTATGATTTTCACTATTTGGAGCCAAATGAGCTCGTCTCCATGCGCGAACAAAAAAACTGGTATGTGACTGCGAAACGCCTGCTCAAACACTTACGGCATTATATCGGTCGGAAAAATGGAACACGGGTTGCTTTTGAGGAATTCTTTTTTTTACTCTCCTCAGCTGCCGGAGAAGAACCGCTTTTTTTAAGTAATGATCCCTTCCGGTTGATTAAAGTGACGCAAGTGGAATTGTTCGAGGAACTTGTCGGTTATTATAAACTTGATGCATCAGACCAGTCTTGGATGCAACGAGCCATATATACAGCTGTCAAAGTGCCAATCGATGTCGACACGGAGCGAAGTGATCTCTTCCTTGCCGTCCTCACCCATTGCACGAATGTGAGTGAACGGGAATCCTATGTCGCATTGTTGAACACACATGCGAAGAAACTTCAGATGAAAGTTCGAATCGACGCAGATATTCTCGTGTTATATCAAGAGATACGTTTTGCTGAACTGCATGCCCTAATCGCCTTACGCGAACTCGAACGTGCTGAAGCAATGCTGTTTACAGAATATATCCCTTATTTTTCACATCGTTCGACACCCTTCCGGTATTATTTGGATTTGCTTGAAAAGGCCGGATTAAATGACGAACACGACCGAATCGAACGGGTCGGTCGTCGAAAACATATTCATTTTTAAAAGACAATGTCCGGTAAAAAAACGACGATAGGTTCTCCGGTAATCCCCGAGAACCTATCGTCGTTTTCCTTTAGTCTGTTGCATTCACGATTCCTAATCCGACTGTCGCAAGTAACGCAATGCAGGCGAATAAAAAAGCCATGTCATTTGGTGAGTCGAAGCCATCATAAGTCGGCTCTTTTTGATCCGTGATAATCTCATCCATCGTCCCGTAGCTACCGTACGTCGTGGATTCCCGGACGATTGTTTCTTTTTTTTCGATTTCCTGTGCTTGGACAGGATTCATGCCAATCAAGATCCAAAAAAGGCCTAACGCCATCAGCAGTTTCGCCATCTCATCACCACCTAATCATTTACCTTAAATTTCAGTTATAACCATTTTAATTCCATTTATTTGTTATACTTCATGTACTGGCTTTCATTTTTTCTGAAAGGACGTGCACGTGTTGAACATTTTATCGTATGATCAGTTATCTCATCCACAACGCCGTTTGGTCCATCATTTACTCCGCACCAATCCGTCTCCCCCTTCATCATTTTCCTATCCACCGACCGAACATCAGCAATGGACGATTTGGAATGAAGAGTGTGTGCAGGCTACGCTCGGATTTCATGTTTTCGAACATTCTGTTCAGCTCTTAAATGCTTCCTACACCGATTTACAGGCATTCCAACGTCTCGCACATTATGTCCATTCACAGGCACTTTTGTTTTCTCCCCGTCACATCGATGTCCAAATCATACCGCCTTACGACTTTGGATTTGTCACGACTTGGAACGCTTTAGGTTACTGTTTATCCAGTGAACAGTTTCGGCTGATTGGTCTGACACACGATCGACCTGCCTCCGTCCAGTTCAAACCTCTCTCCTCACGTAATCGGCATTTGTTCTTGACGATTCGTAACGACGCCATCCGTTATTCTGAATTTCTTTTTCCTTACGATGCTGCCCATCTTGATTATTTAATCGACCAAGGTGTTTTGCCTTATCTCGTCTATGACAAGAAAACGATTGTTGGAACCATTTTAATGGAACAGCATAAACAAGTCGTCCGCCTTTTGGAAATTGCCTGTTTGCCGCAATTAAAAAATCAAGGCTACGGGCGCCGGATTTTAGACACCTTCCAAACGAAGTTACACAAGAAAAATATCTTATCGTTTGAAGTGTATTGTTGTTCTACACATCAAGAAGCGCTTCGTCTGTATCAGCCGACTGCTTTTTGTGATATTCAAATTTTTTCGAATTGGCACCGTTACTCCTCTGAACCGGTTTCGTTAGTCACGTAACCGCTGAACGATGTCCACGTATTCATCGAGTACATATTGATTGTCGAGTTCCTTAAAATCAATGCCTGCCTGTTGTTTTAATTGGCTGCCGATGACAAATAAACTTTCGTAATAGTCCGTTCCCATGCTTGCCGCAAGACCCGGCTGATGATTATGGAACGCCAACAATGCATCTTTTACGATTTCTTGCTGATTTGGTTCCGTCAAAACATCCTCTAACATTTTCGGAAATTGCTCAGTCTGGCGACCGACGATGGCATAAAAGAGCGGAAAATGTTTGGCATACTGAAATGCTACTTCGTAACGGGTATGATCAATGATTGGTCGGACACTTTCGAACTTTGCTCGTTGAAGACGTTCAACCAAGCCGACGGTCGCCGGATGTTTAAACAGAGAAAGGCTCTGTTCATCCAGTGCTTGTTCGTGCGTCAACAATAAGACGATATCCAGTGTGTTGATTTCATCCGTTTCAAGAAAACGGTCACTCCGTTGCAAAACCGTTGTGTAATCGAGGTACAAACCTGAATCGACGGCAAGTTGAAACAAGACGTGATCATAGACGGTATATAGACCTACCGGGAAAGATAACGGCTGTCTGACAAGCGACCGGTGGCCTTCCACTGTCATGATTTGATTCAAATCCAGTCCATTCGTAAGTAATTGTTGAAAGAGTGACGCTCCCTGACCGCTTTCTGCCAACTTTATCAACAGGCGATCCACCTCGATCAGCGGTTGTTTCGTCTCAAGGGCTAAAGTAAGGTGTTTATCTGATTGCAACGCAACGGCTCGTCCGATAAAATTCAAAGCTTTTCGTTCTTGTTCTGTCAATAGTTGATTGTATGTCTGAAAGGTTTCACTCTCAAGTGTAAGAAAAGCAGTCATCGCTGGAGCGATTGCTTCGTTTTTAACAAATCTTTTCATAATTTTAGTCCTCCTGCATGTTGTCTCTCTTCGTAGTGTACGCAATATTGAATCGTCTTGAAAGGCTCAAAAAAAATCTTGGTGGCTTCTACGGAAAAGGAAGCGACCAAGATTTTCATTTTTTACTGACCTGAAGATGTGAATTCCGGAATGCTTCATCCTGTTTTCCGGTTTTTTCGACACTGGTTCCAATCGAACCGCTGTATTCAATCTGTTGTTTAGGCTGAATGAATTTATAAGTGATGGCCGGTTCACCGCGCAGACGTACTTTAATCACTTGACGATGTTGAATTGAAAAAGAGGCCTTTACTTCGAGTAGTGACGTTTTATCGATGTCATGTTGTGCCTGCAACATCTTCGCTAACTGCTCTTCCGCACTGCGCTGGCTGCTTTGAAGTTCAGCGTAGGAAATTCCGACAGCAAACGACAACACGCCAATCAAACTTAACGCGAGAATGACCAGTACTTTTTTCAATGACTGACTCACCTCCAGACAAAGTTCTTCCTGCTCTCTTCATCGGTTCGTCCGTCCTATTCCTGAAGTCTTTTTGAAACTTCCTTTACGCTCATCTGCATGTCCAGATGGGGAATTCCGTCCTCCAAATATACGTCCGATATTTCCTTAAAACCAAATGAACTGTAAAATTGTTTTAAATGTGCCTGAGCCTGAAGATCAATCAATGCTTCATCCTGTCCTTGAATGTGGGCAATCGCTTCATTCAGCAGTCTTCTCGCTACACCGTTTGACCGGTAATCGGTTTGTACCGCCACCCGACCGATTGCGACTGCGCCCGACGGCTTCCTCGGTAAGATACGCAGACAGCCAATCAAGCGTTCCCCGTCGTACGCTAGACCATGCAGCGCCTCTTGGTCACGGTTATCGAGTTCTGGATACGGACAGTTCTGTTCTACCACAAATATATCCGTTCTTAATTTTAATAATTGATATAAGCGTGCACCATCCAACTCATCAAATGCCATCCACTTCGTGTGATACATACCTGATCCGCTCCTCTGTACTTTTGAAAAATCAACCTCTGAACAGCCGGGATAACCGGCAAGAATAAATGACAACTGGAATTCCGTTAAAAATCGTATCTTTCTCCCATTGTAACCCATTCGCACGAGCGACATTTTGCGAAGAATGATTTTCTGGGTGCATGATTGAAATCAGACGATCATGTCCCCGTTCGAACGCTTCACGCATTAATCGTTTGGCCGCTTCCCTGCCATACCCTACTTTCCAATGAATGGGCGTCAACCAGTAGCCGACTTCTAATTCATCGATTCCATCAACTTGTTGTAAAACTAATCCGGCAAAACCCACGGGTTCATGCGTCTCTTTTTTGATCAACAGTAAAAAACCTGTTTGCCGTTCATCCTCATAACGATCGAATTGACGTTCGAACCAATTTCGCGCCTCATCTTCTTCCAGCATGACACCGCCGTTGATATACCGCATGACTTGTTCATTTTGCACAAGACTTTTATAAAAAGTAAAATCTTCTTCCACAAACGGTCGCATTTCCAGTCGTTCACTCTCCATTTCAATCTCCCGCTTTCCGAATAACAGTCTTTTCTTTATTTTTCCCTTTTTTACTTTCATTCATTCCTAATCCATTCATTTTTATAAAAAGAAAACAACATATACATGTTGATTCGATTACATTCTTCCCGAACAGCTTGCTTTTTATCTGTCAACTCTGTATTTTGGGAACAGTATGCTAAACATCAATCACGGAATTAGTGTAAAATATATTTTGAGCGTTTTTTTGGCTGAATGGAATTTATGAAAAAGGACTGAGACATGATGACTGAGCAATTGTTAGCTGGATTATATGAAGGTATTGCAAAAGAAGCTGTTTTAATTAATGAACCCTTAAAAAACCATACGTATACGAAGATGGGTGGATTGGCAGATCTTTTCCTCATCCCGTCGACATACGAAGAAACTGCCTTCGCCGTCCGGTATGCGTACGAAAATGATCTCCCGTTGACGATGCTCGGAAACGGCTCGAATCTCGTCGTCCGTGACGGGGGTATCCGTGGGATCGTTTTATCTTTTGAAAAGTTAACGGATATTTCGGTTGAAGGTCACGAACTGATTGCTCAAAGCGGTGCTGCGATTATTCAGGCTTCACGTATCGCCTACGACCATGCTTTAAGCGGGCTTGAATTCGCCTGCGGTATTCCCGGAACGATTGGCGGAGCCCTGATCATGAATGCCGGAGCATATGGCGGAGAAGTAAAAGACTGTCTCCACAGCGCAACCGTCTTGACACGTAAAGGCGAGTTATTGAATATCTCACAGGAAGAGCTTGAGCTCGGATACCGGACGAGCTGTTTTTCGAAAAAAGAGTACATCATTTTAGAAGGACGTTTTTCACTAACAGAAGGCGATCCTGCCCTGATCAAAGAAATGATGGATGATTTGACACATAAACGTGAGACAAAACAACCACTTGAATACCCTTCTTGCGGGAGTGTCTTTAAACGACCGGAAGGATATTTCGCTGGTAAATTAATTCAGGATAGCGGATTACAGGGTGCACGCATCGGTGGTGCAGAAGTTTCTCAAAAACATGCCGGTTTCATCGTCAACATCCAAGACGCGACAGCGACTGACTACATTTCGCTTATTCGCCACGTGCAGGAAACCGTTCAAGAAAAGTTCGGCATCTTACTTGAACCTGAAGTGAAAATCATCGGAGAAGAAGCTTAATTCTTTTCAAGCACATCAGATCAAAAAAGGGAGCCAACCGACATGTTCATCATGTCCGGTGGCTCCCTTTTTTCTTTCCAATACGCAAAAATCTTTATCAGATTGCCCAGTTTCCGTCACGCATCAGTGGTTCGCGTGTACCATCAGACAATTCGCCGTCAATTGACATCTGACCTGAACCAATCATGAAATCGACGTGTGTCATTGAATCGTTCGCACCTTGTGCGGCTAATTCTTCGTTCGACAAACCTGGTCCATTTTCAAGGCAAGTGGAATAGGCGCGACCAATCGCCAAGTGACATGAAGCATTCTCGTCAAACAACGTATTGTAGAACAAAATACCGGAATCTGAAATCGGTGAGTGATGAGGCACGAGGGCCACTTCTCCGAGATAACGGGCACCTTCATCCAATGAGATGAGTTCGTCAAGCGCTGCTTGTCCCTGTTTCGCTTCAGCTTTAACGATTTTTCCGTCTTCGAACCATAACGTGAATTCATCAATCAGGTTCCCGCTGTAGCTGAGTGGTTTTGTGCTTGACACATGACCGTTGACGCCCGTTTTCTTCGGTAACGTGAAGACTTCTTCCGTCGGCAGGTTGGCGATGAAGTCGACGCCATCCGCATTCGGTCCACCTCCACCGAGCCAGACGTGACGCTCCGGCAATTCAATCGTCAGTTCTGTACCTGGTGCTGAATAATGCAACTTATTGTATTTCTTTTCTATCAGGAAGGTAGCTTTCGTCCGCAAGTTGGCATCATGTTGCTCCCAAGATACGACCGGATTGTCCTGGTCGACACGTGTCGCTTTCAAGATTGCATCCCATAGGTCTTCTACAGCGTTTTCTGAGTCTGGGAATACCTTTGCCGCCCAGGCATCTGACGGCGCTGCAATGACGCACCAACTGACGTTATCGCTCATGACGAACTTGCGCCAATTTGCCAACGCAACACCAGCGGCTTTGTTCGCTCGTGCAATTCGACTTGATTCCACACCGTTCAATAAATCCGGATCTTCACTGACAACGGACAAGAAGGCTGTTTTTTCCTCTGCCAATTGATCAAAACGGGCTTTTAACCATTCCGGGAATGCATCAAATGAATCTTCCGGTGCATCAAAATAACGGATTTTCGTCATTTCGTCATCTGACCATTGAACGTAGACATTTGAAGCTCCCACTTCATAAGCAACACGCGTGATTTCACGGACTAACGGTGCATTTTCAATCCCCGCCCGAATTTCGAGCTGTTGACCGGCTTGCAGGTTGATTCCTGTACGTACGGCAAGTGCAGCATACTTTTTTAATTGTTCTTGAGTCGGCATTATGTAATCCCCTTTCAACTATTACTCTTATTTTCACGAAATAGTTGCAATTTTGCAAGAAATAAGGCGAAACTAGAGATACAGAAGGAGTGTTGATGATGGAATTTACACCAGGAGATTTTAAATCCGCTTATACCTATTTCCACCGACAAGCATTAACAGCTGTCGGAAATGCGAAAGCACAAGAAGACTTATTAATCCAAGGAGAACTCGGATTAGCCCGGTTGACGACAGACCTTGCCTCTGAGGACGGCTCGGATGTCGAACGCGAAGCAGAACTTGTTCTTTACTTCCAACTCAAACAGTTGCTCGACATGTTACGCGCTTTGTACAACAAACGTTTCGAGATGCAACCGGAACAGGAGCAACTTTTATTGACCGCTGTTCTTTACTTCACGTCCCCGGTCGATGCTTTACCTGACGAAAATATTTTAGGACTGTTTGATGATGCCCAAATCGTCGAGGCTATTTATGAAGAACTGGCCGCAGATGTTGATCGTTTTCAACACCTTGAATGACAACAGGCACTAATGGCAAACATCAAAAAAAGAAGGATCCGATTTTTTCATCGGATCCTTCTTTTTTTGCTCTTCAACGCATAGAACTTACCATTTTACGCTTTTTGTTTTGAAGCGATATTGATTGTTGCGGCCTGTTCGTTCGATTGATCTACTTCAAGCTTCGATTTATTGAGCCATGTGTAAACCATTCCCATGAACAGTGCTCCACCGATAATGTTTCCCAACAACGCCGGAACCAGGTTATGAATCGCGCCGGCAAAGGAAATCGCTTCCGGATGCGGGACGACTAAAGCAAGTGAGAACAATGCCATGTTGGCAATGACATGGTCAAAGCCGGATGCAAAGAATACAGCGACCAAAATCATCATCATCATGATTTGTGCGAGTTCATTTTTCATGTTTTTCGGAATGAAAATCGCTAGACAGACCATCCAGTTACAGAAAATGGCTCGTGTAAAGATCTCCCATGTCGTATGATGAATTTTCGTCTCGGAAACAGCAAACAACCAGTTCTCCATTCCAAGTTCCTGAATAATCCCTGTTTGTGAGAAAAGTAAAGCGAAAGCGAGTCCACCGAGACCGTTCCCGATGAAACATAATGTCCATACTTTAAACGTATCCATTTTCGAAGTGAAACCACGCATTGTCGACGTCGTGAAATACATCGTATTTCCGGTAAATAATTCTGCTCCCCCGTACACGATCAAGACAAGCGCGACACCAAACGTTAACCCACCGACCAGTGTCGTAACCGGTGATTCATTTAAATATAAACCGTTGATTGCTTTAAGTGTAAATATGATGGCAAAACCAATGAATACTCCTGCTAACATCGCTCGAACCAAATATTCGAGCGGACGCATCCGTAGCATTTGCGTCGATTTGACAGCTTTTTTCCGTAATCCTTCTAATGCTTCTACTTCATTCATTGTAGAAACCCCGCTTTCTTTTGTTCAGCACTTCACAATGTCTGTTCATTTATTATCATACTTCCATCTTATAAGATGTTCAAGTCATGAATAGACACTATTTAGCGTTTTATTAAAAGAAAAGGATGTAACCGATACCATTGTGTCAAGTTTGTGAAAAGTGCTTTTTCTTGGTGAATACAACTACTTTTCAGGAAGGATCCGCAACGATTCTTGGAACTTTTCAAAGAATACCGCCCGCCTGGAATCTACGAGTACATAGTCCTCGACAACGACACGATTAAACCGGTTTGCGGAAGAACTGGCACGTTCAATATCCCGGGGTGTATAGTCTTCAATACGTAGTCTGTCCATATCAAACGTGACATCAGAAAATGAGTCCCGATAATGAATTTGAAGTTCGGATAAATCAGATACACTCAAAAAAAGTGCTAACGTATGATGCATGATCAACTTGGATAAACGACTTTCCAAAAATGAGGCCTTGCCGGATTCGATCATCTTCCCGCTGCTTCCTGTCCAGTCCGCCTGTTCTTTTTCGGTAGGTTTGTATGTCAGCTTGACTGCCGTACCATCCACTGTTACACCGGTCAGCACTTCGGAAAACGGCAACTGCTTGACCAATTCTTCAATCGCAGCGGTATTGGACACTGATGTCCCGACATGACGTGCAATGACATGACCATCTTTAAAACTTTCTTCTTCCGGTGGCTGCTGCTGATTCCAGACGACCCACGAACCTGCCGACAGCCCGATCCCGATACACAGAATGAACAGTATGATTTTTTTCAAAAAAATGCTCTCCTTTCTTAAAACCAGCTGATCTTATTGTTCTTTTTTCAAATCAGGGGTTGAATTAATCTTCATATCAGCGTACTCTTGCAGGCAGATACTTTATGGAGGAGGAGCATGAGATTTCTCATCACTTACAATGAAAACTAAACAGCCTGCAAAGAAAAAACGTACAGAGAAAATCGGTTTTCTCTTGATTGGGACATTGCTGTACTCGTTGTACATCAGTCTTCTCTTGTCGCCAAACGATATCGGATCCGGCGGAATCATGGGAATCACACTTATTGTTCAGGAATTATTCCACACGCCAATTGGTTTGACACAACTTGTCTTAAACATTCCACTTTTTTTACTTGGATTTCGTTTTTTGAGAAAACGTTTTATGTTTTTATCCGGTCTCATCGTCCTGGCTTCATCATTTTTAATTGATTGGATTCCGACGCAAATCGTTCCGGAATCCTTAAATGATCCACTGGTTGCTTCCATCTTTGCCGGCCTCGTCTCTGGTTTAGCGATGGCTTTAATTTTCTTTGGCGGCGCCTCGACAGGCGGACTCGACATCCTCGGAAAATTCTTTTATGCCCGCTTTCACAATTGGCCGCTTCCCCGTATTTTTTTAATGCAGGATTTAGTCATCTATGTACTCGTCTGGTTCGTATTTGATTTGAAGCATGTCATGTATGCGTTAATCATGAGTTTCGTTCGGGCGAAAGCACTTCAGACGGTGTATAGTTTTTACTCCGCTTCTAAACAATGTATCATCATTTGTGAAAAAGCCGATGAAATCAATGAAGTAATCACAAAAGAACTCGGACGTGGCGTAACAATTCTTGATGCACGTGGCGGTTATTCGAAACGGACGAAAAAGATGGTCTATGTCGTCGTCCAGAATAATGAAATTCTCAAACTCCAGGAAATTGTGTCCTCTGTCGAATCAAACGCTTTTGTTACGTTTTCTGAAATTCATACGGTCTTCGGGAACTATAAAGAACACTCCTATTCTTTTTAATCGTCTAACATTCTGTAGCCGCTACACTCGTTGTAGCGGTTTTTTGTGTATAATACGCAAAATCAAAGAAAATGTTCCATATTTTTTTGAATAATCCTTCACTTTTTGGGAAATAGTGGTTAAGCTAATGACATTAAGTTTTGTAGAAAAAGGATGGATTGTATGAATCAACTATGGCGGCACTGTATCATCCTCATCCTGATTGTCAGTCTGTTTGCCTCGATTCCCCTTTTGTATGCCTTAAGCGGATATCGTACAATTTCTAATTTGACGGAAGAGATGCATACACAAGATATTCTAATGATTAAACAAGTCGACCAATTGATCGAACATAATCGCGATCGGGCAAATGCCGTTCGCGGCCTGTTATTATATGAAGATGACCGTTACATTGAACAATATTACTTTTCCACTTCTAAAGTTCATGATTTGCGACGTGTACTGAATTCATCCAATCAGACACCCGGTGCGGTTAAAGATTTACTATTACGTAACAATGTGTGGGAGGAAGAGATTCAAGAAGTTTTTACCGTTTACGAAACAGATCATCCGCAACGTGCTAAAAAATTAGCCAAGCAAACAACTCAAACCACACAAACGATTCTTGAAGACTTGTCACAAATCAAAGAAAAATTATATCGTGATCTTGAACAAAAATTGGAATTGACTACTGAAATGACGGCAGAGTATAAACGTATGTCCTTCAGCCTGTCGATTTTAGCTTTCTTGTTGATTGCAACGACTATCATCTTATTTCACCGATCTAAAAACACAACAAACACGTATCGTCCATGAGAACGATACGTCTTTGTTGTGTTGTTCAGTACACTCAAGAGGACGCCTTGCCTTCATTTACATGCTCCATTGCTAAGTGAACGAGCGACGATACATGATGATCGTCCAGCGAATAGTAGACGACCTTACCTTCTTTTCTATATTTCACCAGTCCTTGTTTCAACAAGGTACGGAGATGGTGAGAAGCTGTTGCAATCGAACAATCCACCGAAGCCGAAACATCACAGACACAAAGTTCCTCTTCCACCGTCAAGGCGTAAGCAATCCGTAACCGTGTGGCATCTGACAAGACTTTGAACAACTTTCCAATGTCTGTCGTTGGAATCGTATCAACGACTTGTCCAATCTCTTCTGCACGTACTTGATCAATGGCAATCGTTTCACAACGTGGTGCATCCACCGTCATCACCTCTTTCCCTTTCATTCCACCATCGTTTCAAGTGAATTGCAAGAAAATCACTTCAGGACTCAACTAGTGCCTGCTATTCCAAAAATCGGAAACTCAAAAAAGTCTGTTTCCCGTCGTTTAGAGCGGAAAGCAGACTTTTTCATTGGACATTCCTGTTTGAATCATTTTTTCATTTCTCACGGTTTCGTCTTGAGATCGCGTAAAAGAACCAGCCACCTAAAAAATTTCCGATATCCCAGACAATCCGGTTTGAATCGACAGCACGCACACCGATATCGATCACGCCTGTACTTTTCAAACGTTCTTTATAGCGGTTCCGTAAAAAGCACGGTAACGGAAGAGGTAACATCATCCGGTAAAAAATATCCAGATGTGTGTGCCCCCAGATTTCAGTTGCGATTGAACTCGTTTGGATGAGCAAGGAACGTTTATACTGTTGTCGGTATTTATTCTTTAATAACACAGCTAATTGATACGAATAACGATTCGGGAAAGGAAATAGAGCTGCACCTAAATGATATTTCCCGCGATTATCGATTCGAATGACTTGTGGTTCGATTTTATACCGAATCCAGCGTCCTCGAAATCGAACAGACTGCCATTTCACGACCATCACCTCTACGTGAACTATACCCTGCCTGAGGCGCTCTGACGCACTTGTTTCACGGTCGTCTTAAAATTTTTCGTCGTTCGTTCAATGTCTTCACTTGCAAATAAAGCTGAAACAACGGCATATCCGTCCACTAGAGAACCAAGTTCCGGAACGTTTGTTTCAGTAATTCCACCGATTCCCACCAACGGGATATGAACGGCTTTACGAATCTGTTCCAACGTCGCTCGCGCCATGAATGTCGCATCTTGTTTCGTTGCTGTCGGAAAGAGTGAACCGACCCCTAAATAATCTGCGCCTTCCCGTTCTGCTGCAACAGCTTGTTCCACTGTTGAAACAGAAACACCAATCGTCGCTTCCGGTAACAAACGGCGCGCTTCAATTAAGGGAATATCATCTTGACCGATATGCAAACCGGCATCGACCAGCAAAGCGATATCAATCCGATCATTGATAATGAACGGAATATCGTAACGTGCGGTGAGATCTTTTAATGCAATGGCTGATTCCAGAAAAGTTTTACCGGAACTGTCTTTTTCCCGTAATTGAACAACCGTTGCGCCTCCTTTAATCGATGCTTCGACGGCGTCTGCCAGGGAAAGATGTGGATGCAAGCGTCGATCGGTCACGGCATAAATCAAATATTCACTGTCCATTCATTTATACCTCCGGCAAACTTTTTTCTGTCATCAAACTCACTGCATCGAACAGCCCGGTTCGAAAACCTCCGATACCGGGAGAATCCTCAGCCGACTCCCCTGCTTTTCCCATAGCATACGTCCCAAATACGGCTGCCTCAAAACGATCGTATCCTGCTCCTAAAAACGTCGCAATCAAAGAAGCGGTCATACATCCCGTTCCCGTGACTTGGCCAAGACGTTTCGTCCCGACATCCAGATGATACTGGCGATTTCCATCTGTCACAAAATCAATCGGACCCGTTACGACGATGAGTTGTTTCGTTTCACCTGCAAAGGTATGGACACTTTGAAAATCCAGGGATTCTCCTTCGGCAACATCCACTCCTTTCGTTCGAGCGGCCTGTCCGAGCAATGTCTTGATTTCCGATGCATTTCCTTTGATGACCGTAAAGGTGATTTCATCCATTAACTGCTTCATAAAATCTGTTCTTAATGTCGTCGCTCCTGCGCCTACCGGATCCAAAATGACCGGTTTCCCCAATCGGTTAGCCGTTTTTCCTGCTAAAAGTTGGGCTTGGCGCATGTCCGGATTGATCGTCCCTGTATTGATTACGACGGCATCTGCGTGCCTGACCATTTCTTCCACTTCCAGCAGGTCATCTGCCATCACAGGAGAGCCACCAAGTGCCAGTGTCATATTGGCGCAGTCATTAATGGTTACAGTATTCGTTAAATGATGAATCAACGGTTTTTTATCATGGATGCGTCGTAACATGTGTATCCCTCCAGAGTTCATGAAAATGATGCGTCGGACCAACACCGCGTCCGAGCGCAAAGCCGTGGCGAATGGCTTCCGTCACATAACGTTTTGCATAACGGATGCTGTCTTCCACTGAAAGACCAAGTGCAAGATAGGAAGCGATGGCAGCAGATAATGTACAGCCTGTACCATGGGTATGACGGGACTCGATCCGTTCTTGTTCAAAGACGACATATCGCCCGTCTGTATATAAAAGGTCAGTAGCGTCCCGTCCCTCCAAATGTCCGCCCTTGAGCAAAATAGCACCCGTCCGTTTTTCAGCCAGTTTTTCCGTCGCCTGTTTCATATCGGCAAGCGAGTGAATCGTTCCGCCAATCATCCGCTCGATTTCAGGAATATTCGGAGTCACAAGTGTAGCCAATGGTAACAGCTGTTCGAGCAAGGCATGTTCTGCATCCGGTTGCAACAAGCTATAACCCCCTTTCGCGACCATGACCGGGTCGAGAACAACCGGAAGTTGATGTTTTTCCAGTTGTTGTGCAATCACTCGGATGGTGTCTTGATTGGAAACCATTCCAATCTTGACCGCATCGACACGGATATCGGAAAAGATGGATGTCAGCTGTGCTTCCACGAGCTCCGGGGATACGTCCTCGACCGCTTGAACACCTAACGTATTTTGTGCCGTAATCGCCGTGATGACGCTCATTCCGTATACACCGAGTGCCGAAAACGTTTTTAAATCTGCTTGAATTCCAGCTCCACCTCCGGAGTCGGATCCAGCAATCGTCAATACGTGTTTCATTCCAATTCCTCACTTTCCTGGGAGCAAATAAGGAGAAAACGGACAACAAAAAGCGCCGTCCGCTGTAAAAAAGCAGACGACGCCATGAACAACCAGTTCTACTGATTGAAGTCTTCATGTCTTCGATCTCAACTTTCCTACGCTGGTATTATCCAGTTCAGGTGACAGGGTCGAAAACAGAATAGTTTTCCTCTCAGCCGGACTCCTCCAGCTCCCCTAGTTGCTCGTAATTTAAATTCTTTTTCACTGTATCACAGCACCATTAAAAAAACGAGCCGAAGCTCGTTTTTAAAGGTATCCAAGTGGATTGACCGTGTTAGCTGGTCCTGTCGCACTGTATTGGTATCCACCGATATGCAATTCAAAGTGTAGATGCGGTCCTGTCGAATTCCCGGTACTGCCAAGAGTACCAAGCGTTTGACCTTGAGTTACCGTCTGACCTGCCGAAACCGATAACGAATTCATATGACCGTACACTGTTGTATACACCTGACCGTCAAGGAAATGCGAAATCATGACATGATTCCCATAAGGTCCGCCGCTACCAGCCGTAATGACTGTTCCGGAAGCTGCTGCTCGAATCGGTGATCCGACGGGTCCACTGAAGTCGACACCATTATGGAACGTATAGCCGTTCGCTCCACTAGCCGGTCCAAAACCTTGTGAAACACCGCCTGAAGCCGGACGAATAAACTTCGCCGATCCTGTCGGCACACTGCTGACAGGAGTCGGAAGAACCGTTGCTTCGCTTGACTCACGCGTTGATTTTGCCGCCTCTTTTGCAGCACGTTCAGCTGCTTCTTTTTCAGCGGCCGCTTTTTCTGCTGCTGCTTTCGCTGCTGCTTTTGCTGCCGCAATCGCTCTTTCTTGAGCCTCTAAAGTCGCTTGTAATTCTTTTGCATTTAACAGTTTAGTCGTGAACTTTGTTTTCCCTTTACGTAATTTATTCAGGGTCGCACTCCGTTCTTTCATCTGTTGTTTTAACTGTTTCTTTTGGACGAGTAACGACTCTTTCTCTTGAACACGCTCCGCCTTTTTAGCAATAAGATTTTTTTTCATTTCTGCTAGCTTTTCTTGTGTTTCCAAATAAGCAGAAATCATTTTATCGTCTTGTTCGGCAATTTTTTTACCTGCCATAACACGACTAAACAAATCACCCAAGTTTTTCGAACCAAAAATGACTTCTTCCCATTTTATAGAATTACCATCATTTTCTTGAAGGACACGTAAGCGGTCCCCAAGCAATTCTTCTTGCCAAGTGAGCATGATTTCGTAGCGGGCGATTTCCGCCTCAAGATCTTCAATTTGGAGATTCAATTGTTTAATCTGCTTGTTTTTTTCCGAAATCCTGAAAATATTTTCGTTGATGGCCGCATCAATTTTATTGATTTCGCGTTGCTCTACCGATATTTTAGCTTCCTGTTTTTTGATGGCTTTTTCCAAGCGACGTTGCTCTGTTGCATTTTGAGATTTCTTTTCTTTAATCGTTGCAGCTTGACCAGAAGTCGGCACAGTGGATACAAGTAACGCCCCTAACAATACCGTTGCAAACAATTTTTTAAACATGTTTGGTTTCCTCGCTTATGTATGATTTCTTATTTAAAAAGTATTTAATTCAAAGTATTTCTGTCTGAGATTGATTATAGCACCGTAATAGTTTCAGGAAAATTTCATTTGTGTTTCAACTGAAAGCGTTTTATTTTAATATAACATTTTATGTTTTTATAAAAACATAAAAAAACGACTGCCGCAGCAATCGTCTTTTCTCGTTATTATAACATCGACATTGGATTTACAGAATTTGCTGGTCCTGAAGCACTGTAGCTGTAACCACCTACATGAATTTCAAAGTGTAAGTGTGGGCCTGTTGAGTTCCCAGTGCTACCAAGGGCTCCGATTTGTTGTCCTTGACTGACACGTTGTCCGGCATGTGCATTTAACGAACTCATATGCGCGTAAACTGTTGTATACGTTTTTCCATTTAATTGGTGTGCAATCATGACATGATTACCGTACGGACCACCACTTGATGCAGTGATGACTGTCCCTGTTGCCGCTGCAACAATCGGGGTACCGACTGGAGCGCCGAAATCAATACCATTGTGGAAAGAGTAACCATTCGAACCGCTTGCTGAACCATATCCTTGTGTGATTGATCCACTTGTTGGATGAATAAACATAGAAGAAGATGATGGTGCAGGCGTTGGTGCCGCTGGTTCTGGTTCTGGTGTTGGTGCTGCTTTTGGCACAGTCACATATGGTGTAGATTGTTTTGTTGAAGTTGCAGGTGCTGACGATTTTTGTTCCGCTTGTGCTGCTGCTTTAGCAGCGGCCGCTTCTGCCGCCTGTTGTTCAGCTGCTGCTTTTTGAGCCGCTGCTGCTTGTGCCGCTTGTGCTTCTGCACGTGCTTTTGCTTCACGTGCCGCTTGTGCTTGACGCTCTTTTTCGATTCTTGCTTCACGTTCGCGTGCTGCTTTTTCAGCTGCAATCGCTTGTTCTTGTGCAATCAAAATTTGTTGTACTTCTTTTGCATCCATCAATTGCGTTTCAAATTTCTTTTTTTGTTTCCGGAGTTCTTTTAAGCGTTTGTTTCGTTCTTTAAGCTGTTGCTCAAGTTCAGCTTGTTGACGTTTTAGTTCTTGTTTCTCCGTCACAAGTTTAGCTTTTTTATCTTTTAGTTCTTGTTGAGCAGCTGCTAATTTCTTTTGTGTGTTTTGATAGTCGGTAATCATTTTATCGTCTTGTTGCGAGATTGATTTCCCTGCTAACACACGGCTGACAAGATCTCCGACATCCTTTGAACCAAAGATGACTTCTTCCCATTTAATGGAGTTCCCATCATTTTCTTGCATGACACGAAGGCGGTCACCAAGCAGCTTTTCCTGACGCTTTAATTTCGCTTTATACTTTTTAATCTGTTTCCCAAGTTCAACGATTTCAGCTTCAGTTGCTTTAATTTGACGATCTTTTGTTTCAACTGCAAATATTTTTTCGTTTAATGCTTCGTCTAGACGATTCACTTCTTGCTGAGTCTTCGAAATTTTTTGTCCTTCTTGATTCACAGACGATTCTAAGTTTTTTTGAGTATTAGCATTTTCTTGTTGTTTTTGTTCATTTTTAGCTTTTTGTTCACTTAAGTCATCTGCTGCTACGAAGTGAGGAGTCGATGAAAGAATAAGTGCGGAAACGATGAGCGACGCGAACGTTTTTTTCATGTAGTATTCCCTCTTTTTCTGTGTGGTTTATATAAGTAATCGAATGATGTTATTTAAATTTAATAATACTTTTTAAAAATTATAAGAACGTTTTTGATTATAGCATTCATTTTCCCTCTATTATATTTCAGTGAGATGTCATTTTTGATAAGTTCTCTTTTCGCCTTTATATAGATCCTTCAATCGAACCTTCTACATTGCGTGTTGGGAAAGAGTTTGACACACTATGACTATCGAAGTAAAGGAGGAACTGTTTATGCATTTGGACCATACTGGCATCGCTGTCCGGGATATGCAGGAAGCGATTACGTTCTATACGACTATCTTGGGAGGGACATTGATCCGTGAGTACAGTAATCCGACGCCCGGGGTTGCTTCTAATATTGCTGTCATTGAATTTGAAGATGCGCACATTGAGTTGTTGACTCCGACAAGTCCGGAAAGTCCGATTGCCCGTTTTTTAAAACAACGGGGAAAAGGTGTCCACCATATTGCTTATCGTGTGGATGATTTGGATCAAGCCATTAAAGAGGCAAAAGAACGGGGAATTACATTTTTAGAAGATACGTACCGCCAAACTCCGCTCGGCCGACGATTGATCTATATGGATCCCCGGCATTCGCATGGTGTCATTACCGAACTCTGTGATTATCCAGAGAACTAAAAATGAGCGTTCGCTGACCTAAGTCAACGAACGCTCATTTTTACTTTAAACAGTTATCCTAATTTTGCTAACATTTCGCGATTAAATGCCGGGATATCATCCGGTTGACGGCTTGACACGAAGTTGTCATCGACGACCACTTCATTGTCTTCATATGTCACACCCGCATTCTCTAAATCAATTCGAATGGATTTATATCCTGTCATTTTACGTCCCTTGACAATCTTTGCATTGATCATCAATTGTGGACCGTGACAGATGGAAAAGATTGGTTTTTTAGATGAATCAAACTCTTCCGTAAATGTAACGAAACGATCGTCTTCACGAAGTAAGTCCGGTGAAAAACCGCCCGGAATCAACAATGCATCAAAGTCTGAAGAAGAAGTTTCATCAATTGTTACATCGACTTTCACTTTTGCTTCTTCTTGTTTCCCGACTAATTCCGCACCTTTTTCTGTTCCGATGACTGTCACTTCATGACCCGCTTCTTTTAACGCATCGACAGGTCCGGTAAATTCTACATCTTCGAAATGATCTGCAAGCACAACTGCTACTTTTTTCCCCATTTCATTCATCCCCCCAAATAAAAATTTATATTACTTATCAAGTCCTCGATCTCTTGGTGACACCGGATCATCCGGCATCTGATCTTTACCTTTTAAAACTTCTTTTTGCTGTTCGGGTGAAAGCTCAAGTTCCTTGTCTGTCAAACGTTTTCGTTCATCTTCAAACTTTTCGTTTGGTCGATCCGTTTCTTTTGGAGACATCTTACTTCCCTCCCTCTTCAGAACAAATCAGTTCTCTAAGGATTCTACTACTTTGACCGATAAATCAACATCAATGTTGCCGCGTGTTGCTTTTGAATACGGGCAGAATTGGTGTGTTTTTTCGAGTAAGTCTTTTGCTTCTTCTTCTGTTACGCCAACTACTTCAACAACAAGCTTAGCAGCAATTTTGACGCCGCCTGCTTCTTCGTCTTCGAGTAAGCTGACTTCGGAATTCGTACGTGTCTCGACACGTTTTTTATCTTGGCGGGCCATCAAGTTGAATGCCCCGTCAAAGCATGCAGCGTATCCTGCTGCGAATAATTGTTCTGGATTTGAAGTAGGAATATTTTCTTTGCCTTTCGTACCCGGCATCACAAGATCTAAATTGATTACGTTATCGTCAGAGGCGACCTTTCCATCGCGTCCGCCTACTGCAGTTGCACGTGAAGTAAGAATTGTTTTCGTCATGAATAAGAACCCCTTTATCCGCTAATTTTGGTAGCTTGTTTTGGCCACATAAACTGTATTACCACTGTCTGGAGAAGAATAAACAATCAAAGGTATTCTTTCTGACAAAAAAAGACCACACCGAAGTGTAGTCCTGTTCCTTACATTCAAACGATTTCTTCTGTAACGGGTTCTTTTTCCGGTAACTGCAAGTAAATTGATTTAACTTGATGGTTGTCGACTTCCATGACTTTGACCGTATGGTTTTTGTAACGGAATTCCTGACCACTCGATACTTCCGTATCCTGCGCCATGACCCAGCCACCAATCGTGTCAATATCTTCTTCTTCAATTCCAAGGTTAAAGCGTTCGTTTAAATCATCAATCAGAACTCGACCTGAAATCCGGTACAAGCGCTCATGAATCTGTTCAATATCTGCTTTTTCGTCTTTGTCAAACTCGTCCCGGATTTCACCGACGATTTCTTCGAGGATGTCTTCCATCGTGATGACACCGGCCGTTCCGCCGTATTCATCGATGACAAGCGCCATCGGTGTACGTTCGACCTGCATCTTCAACATCGCATCCTGCAAGGGCGAGTATTCCGAGACAATTGGAAGGTTGTGTACATAATAGCTCAAGGCTTTCCCTTTGTTCGCCATATGATCCGTAAACAACTGCTTCGCGTTGATAAAACCTAAGATTTTATCTTTGTCGCCTTCTTCTGCAACCGGATATCGCGTGAATTGATACTCTTCGACAAGGGCGATGATATCTTCCATCGACGCATCGTTCGAAATCGTAATCAAGTCTGTTCGCGGAAGCATGATATCTTTCGCAATCCGCTCATCAAACGAAAAAATATTCTGCATATACGAAAGTTCTGTTTGATTGATTTCACCGCTCTTGTAGCTTTGCGTCATGATGATTTTGATTTCTTCTTCCGAGTGGGCATCTTCATGACCAACCGGTTCGACTCCAAACAAACGCAAGAAGACACGGGCAGATCCGTTCAGCAACCAAATGACAGGTTTCATGACTTTCCCGAACCAGTAAAGCGGCGGGGCAAGCAACATCGTAATGGCTTCTGTTTTTTGAATAGCCAGCGATTTAGGGGCAAGTTCTCCAAGGACGACGTGTAAAAATGTCACGACGGAAAAAGCTAACGTAAAGGAAACAACCGTCGAGACCGATTCCGGAAGCGCAATCTCCTTGAATACCATTGCAAGAATCGCACCGACCGTCGACTCCCCTAACCATCCCAATCCAAGGGCCGTCACGGTAATTCCAAGCTGACAGGCGGATAAATAATAATCCAGGTTGTCTAATAATTTCTTAGCCGTCTTCGCGGTTTTACTGCCTTCTGTGATCAATTGATCGATTCGGGACATTCTCATTTTGACAACTGAAAATTCTGCTGCGACAAAAAAAGCGGTCAACACAATTAATAGTGCAATAATCAAAAGCCGAATGATAATCGTTGTTGTATCGAATGTCTCCACTGCGTGTGTACTGTCCAATCGTTTCCCCAAACTAAGGGGATTCACCTCCATTTAAATTAAGCCGACAATCCTCTTATCGGTCTTCTCCATCAAAAAGAAGCTTGTTTTTAATGAACAAGCTTCTCTACTTTTTCATATTCATACTATAACGGAACTCTCGGAAAATGTGTACTTGCAGATAATCTTTCTTTTTCTTCACACGACGTACATGATGAATACGACAATCATTAATAACATCGCGATTCCTTTTAACAAGGCACTCGACAGGATTCCCAGTACGGTCCCGATTCCGATCGAAACAGAGTCTGACCACGTTTTTTTACTGATGATTTTTTCTGTTAAAATCGCAAAGACGAACGGAAAAATCAACAATCCGATACCCGGCAGGATGAAGGGACCGGCAATCAAGCCGACGGTCGTTGCAATTTTCGCAGCCTGCGAGCCTCCACGCCGGTCGACGGTATACGAACTGACCAGGTAATCCAGTGTAAACAACAAAATGATGAAAATGGCCTGAATGATCCAGAAACTGACGGTTAACTCAGTGAAGCCAAATCCAAATCCATAAATTAAAAATCCAATGACGAGTAAAGGTGCGCTTGGAATGACGGGATAAACCAGTCCTGCGAAAGCAGCTAAAAAACAAACTGCAATCAAACTCCATAATATGATGGTCATGCCAATCTCCTACTTTCTGCTGTTCTTTCTTCTTTTGATTACGTTAAAAAGCTTCGACTGGTTTCATGAAAGTGCCCTTTTTTGAGCCTGTTCCAAATGTTGACGGTCCCAGTCGTTTAATGCCGACCAGTCGACCTCCGAGCAGACAAACGGAATGAACCGGTCAATGCTCGCTCTGTGTTCCGGTAAAGCATTCCGTTTCATGATTTGAAGTGACTCAAGCATCGTCGAAAGGACTGAAATATCTTCTTCGCCGTAATGCCGAAGTTGATAAAACGTCAAATACAATAGTTCGGAAAACATAAGCCGTTTGACGGTAACAAATCCTTCTCCCTTCACCAGGAGATTGCCGTCCGGAAGCATCGTATACCGTCTGAACAAGTCACCGATTTGCTGCATCGCGTGACGTGCCGTATTCGGATCATTGATACCGGGTGAAATCGCCCGAAGTGCTACTTCTGACAGCTTTTGAATCACAAACGGAAAATCCTGTTCTGCGGAACGTGTCGGTCCGATGAGGATTCCCTGCTCTGCGTTCTCTTGTTCGGCACTGCCGATCCGTTGCCCTTGTGTGATGTAGCTTCCAATTGTCACATCAATCGTGACATGTCCGCCTGACTTCATCAATAATTCGTAATCAATTGCTTGTAAATAACCGGTTTGCACAGCGGTGAGATTAAACGGATAACTTGCCTGCTTGTCCGGAAACAATTGGTAGTGCCCTTCTTCTATCGCTTCAACGTGCTTGTCAATCAGCGTACGTCCTTCTTCATGTAAACGATCGAGTAAGGTCGTGACCCGAATCGATTGACTGACGATATGGACGAATGCGACAAACGCAACGATCGCAATCAAGACAACAATGACTGCGACGGCAGAGGCGACGACACTGTCTTTCAGCGATGGTCGCATGAAGAACAACATAGTAATCGAATAAGTGACGGTTCCGATAAAAATCCCGAAAATGTGCTGGACTTGCCGATTTTCAATAAAGTTCGGTAAGGTGCGGGGTGAGAATTGTGAGGAATAGGTTGTCAGAACGACTAAAATGGTCGAGAACGTAAATGTCATCATCGTCAGTAATCCGGTAAAGACTGCGCTATGGATCGTTTGAGCTAAACCAAGCGTTGTTTTCCAACTGCTTGGAAACAGTTCTTTTGCATACAGATCAATTAGCAGGACGATCGCCGTCAATAGTGCGCCACCTACTCCATAAAGGAGCGGCCACCACCAGTTTGTTTCCCGGTAAACCAACTTCAACTTCTGCACATTTCATCCACTCCACTCTAATATATCGATATATTTTTTTAATTCCTGTTTCTTCATCTAGTAAAACGTCTTCTCCATATCTTTTTAAAATCCGCCGAGTCAATTCACTTTGTGAAAGTGTCGGTTTGTGTTTTACTTCTTCACATAACGTGAATAACTTAAGTGTTATCAAAACGAATTGGAGATGAAAAGTTATGCAACAGCATACTGAATCAACACTCAATACAGACTTTACTAAGATTTTTATTAACGGTCAGTGGCGCAAAGGCGCAAGTGACAGCAACATGACAAACACGAATCCTTTTACAGGCGAAACACTGTTTGAAATTTCGGCAGCTGATAACGACGATTTAGATGATGCCTATCAATCTGCTAAAATCGCTCAAAAAGAATGGGCGAAAGTGCCGGCACTTAAACGCCAGGCTTTAATCGAAGAATTCTTGAAAGTCATGTACGAAGAGAAAGAAACGATTGTCGAGTGGTTAATCAAAGAATCAGGCAGTACGCGCATCAAAGCAGAAGGTGAGTTTCTTGCATCTGTCCTAATCGTTAAAGAAGCTGCTACTTTCCCACTACGGATGCATGGCGAAATTCGTCCGTCTGTCGTACCGGGCAAAGAAAACCGGATTTACCGGAAGGCACTCGGTGTCATCGGTGTCATCAGCCCATGGAACTTCCCGTTCCACCTTGCCGTTCGTTCCATCGCAACAGCAATCGCAATCGGAAACGCTGTCGTCGTTAAACCGGCAACCGATACACCGGTTTCAGGTGGCTTGATTTTCGCCAGTTTATTTGAAAAAGCCGGCTTACCGAAAGGTGTCCTAAACGTCATCGTCGGTCGCGGATCAGAAATTGGCGACTCAATCGTCGAGCACCCGGTCCCACGCTTGATTTCGTTTACGGGTTCCACTGAAGTAGGTCGCCATATCGGCGAACTCGCAGGGAAACATTTGAAAAAGACAGCACTCGAACTCGGCGGAAACAACGTCTTCGTCGTACTTGACGACGCTGATCTTGATCGTGCCGTTGAATCAGCGGTTTACAGCAAATTCTACCACCAAGGTCAAATTTGTATGTCAACCAACCGTATCCTAGTTGCTCAATCGATTCACGATGAATTCGTTGAAAAATACGTCGCACGTGTCAAGGAACTTCAATTTGGTGATCCATCGAATGGACGTACGCAAGTCGGTCCATTGATTAACCAATCACAAGTCGATCGCATCATGGAAGAGATTGAAAAAACAAAAGCAGCAGGTGCAACAGTCCGCGTCGGTGGTGAAGCAGATGGAAACGTTATTGCTCCTACAGTCGTCACAGGCGTCACGAACGATATGCCGCTTGCTAAAAATGAAATCTTCGGACCAGTCGCTGTCATCATTCCGTTTAAAGATGACGCAGAAGCGCTTGAACTCGCGAACTCACTTCCTTACGGATTAAGTGGTGCTGTTCACGGTTCTTCAATTGAACGGGCAACAGAATTTGCACTTCAGGTTGAAACAGGCATGATCCACATCAATGACCAATCCGTCAACGATGAGCCGCATATGCCGTTTGGAGGCGAAAAAGACTCAGGTCTCGGTCGTTTCAACGGAGAATGGGTGCTTGAAGAATTCTCGACAGTCCAATGGTTGTCTGTCATGCACGAACGCCGTCAATACAAACCGTTTTTCGAATAAGATAAGTCGATCAAATGAAGTACAGGGCTCTCCTGTACTTCTACATATGGATGACAATTAGAAAGGAAGATAACTATGCCATTACTACGCTTTGATGTAATCGAAGGACGTTCGGATGAAGAACTGAAACTATTACTCGATACCGCACATGAGGCGATGCTTGAAGCCTTTGACGTGCCGGAACGAGATCGCTATCAAATCGTTCACACGCATAAAGCGAATGAAATGATCATCGAGGATACAGGTCTCGGATTGACACGCTCCAATCAGGTCGTGGTCATCAGCGTGACCAGCAAAACACGGACAGAAGAGAAAAAACAAGCTCTCTACCGTTTGCTGGCTGAACGCTTGGAAGCGGCATGCGGACTCTCGCCAGACGATTTGATGATCTCGATTGTCGAGAATGATGCAGCAGACTGGAGTTTCGGACTAGGAAAAGCGCAATTTTTAACAGGTGATCTTTAAAACGATTTTCGCTTTTATAAAAAGGAGTCTGAACTCAAGTGTATGCCGAGTTCAGACTCCTTTTCCAATTATTTTTGCTGTTCTGCCGGATTTTCACGTTGTAGCGGTGCCTTCCAGTCAAAGGTCTCCGGTACAAAATCAAGACCACCCGGATGAAACGGCTGACATCTCATCAATCGTCGGGTCGTTAAATAGCCGCCTTTAATGGCGCCATGTTTTTCGATTGCTTCTTTGCCGTAATGAGAACACGTCGGATAAAATCGGCACGTCGCCGGTTTCATCGGTGAAATCACTTTCTGATAAAAGTGAATACCGCCAAGCATGATTTTTTTCATTTTTCCCCACCTTCTTTTCCTAACTGTAACGCATATCAAAAGGATTTTCTGTTTGAGTGAATTATACTACTTCTATCTAACAACTACTAAAAAGGAAGTGTATCTATGCAGGCTCTTACGTTTTGCTCCTTCGGAGATTCCAGTGTCCTGACTTATCAAAAACATCCAACGCCTGAACTTCGACCGAATGAAGTATTGATTGAGATGAAAGCCATCGGTTTGAATTTTGCCGACATCTACCGTCGCAAAGGAAATTATCATTTAGAGGGAACGCCACCCTATCTGTTAGGGTATGAAGGGGCAGGTATCATTACCAGGCTCGGAGACGCTGTATCGGATTTACAGGTCGGTCAACGGGTCGCCTTTGCTGACGTCCCAAATGCTAACGCCGAGTTCGTCGCTGCACCTGTCGATCAGGTGATTCCCTTACCGGATTTTGTTTCGTATGAAACGGCAGCCGCTGTCCTGCTACAAGGTTTGACTGCCCACTATTTGACACGGGACAGCTATGCGATCCGACCAAAAGATTTAGTGTTGATCCATGCAGCAGCCGGTGGCGTTGGTCAATTGTTGACACAGATCGTCCGATTACACGGAGCCATTCCCATCGGCTTGACGTCATCGGCGAAAAAAGCAGACATCGCCAAACAAGTGGGATCTGAACATGTTTTCTTATATTCGGACGACTGGGTCGAACAGATTTTAACATTGACCGATCAGCACGGTGTCGACGTTGTCTATGAATCGGTCGGCTCGACGTTGATGAACAGTTTTCAAGTGACGAAAACACACGGGACAGTCGTCTTTTACGGCATGGCCGGTGGTGATCCGGTTTCTGTCGATCCACGGTTCCTGATGGATACTTCGAAAACACTGACCGGTGGTGACTTATGGAACGTTCTGACGACGCGAGAGGAACGTCTTCGTCGTGCCGGTGAACTGTTCAGCTGGTTGGAATCCGGTCAACTGCAAATCGCCTCTCCGACTACCTTCTCCCTCTCGGACGGACAACGGGCTCATGATTATTTGGAAAGCCGTCAGAGCACCGGAAAAATTTTATTAATCCCTTAATCTGAAATGCACCCTTCCTTCATTGGTTGGGTGTTTTTTCGTCTGGAATGATTACAAAAGAGAAACAATTCTTTTTATCAGCAATTCATCGACTTAAGTAGTTGCTTTCCTTCATAAAAAGGCGTAAAGTAAATTTCATAAAAACCAGAAACTTAAATTAGTTTTTAGTTTCAAGAAGGAGATTTGATTTATGTTTCGCTCAGAATGGAAAAAACTAAAAAGCCCGATGATGATCATCGTGATTCTTGCACTTATCCTCGTCCCGTTTCTTTACAACTCGATTTTTTTATCTGCTTTTTGGGATCCGTATGGTAAGACAGAAAACATCAAGGTCGCAGTCGTCAATGAAGACAAGGCGACGAAGTTCGAAGGAGAAAAAATTGACATCGGAGATCAGTTCGTCAAAAAACTGAAAAAAAATGATGACTTTGACTGGCAGTATCTCTCACGCAAAGATGCGGCTAAAAAGCTTCGCGCCGGTGATATTTACATGACAGTCGTCATCCCGAAGAAGTTTTCTCATAATGCGACTACTTTACTCGACGATCACCCGAAAAAAATTGAGTTGGAGTATTATCTGAATCCAGCCAAAAACTATTCCGGTACGCAGATTTCCAGCGCTGCCGCTAAGCAATTGAACGAAAAAATCCGGAAATCCGTCACGAAACAATACAGCAGTGCGATTTTCGGATCCCTTAAAAAAATTGCCAAAGGACTAGAAGATGCATCCGAAGGTTCCGCTAAACTCGAAGATGGCGCGAAGAAAACAACCGACGGCGCTAAAACACTGACGACTAACCTCGGAAAATTGACGAGTGGTACAAACGATTTGTCCACGAATTTAACGAAAGCGACTGACGGTTCTGCACAAATTTCAACCGGTCTTAATACGCTGAGCGAAGGGGCGCAGACACTGGCAGAAAAGTCCGGCCAGTTATCAGGTGGATTGAATGAACTGGATGCTAACAGTGGAAAACTGATTAAAGGATCAACGGACTTACAGGCCGGTTCCACTAAACTCCGTCAAGGTCTTGAGACAGCTTCTGCTGGAACGACCGAACTTCGTCAAGGTCTTGAGACGGCCTCTGCCGGAGCATCGAAGCTCGACAATAACCTTCCACAATTTACGGCTGGTCTTGATCAACTGAATGCCCGTGCTCAAGAAGCAAATGCTTCTCTAGTAGCCGTCAATGATGCTGCTGACACGTTAAAACAAGACTTGAGTACGCGTCGTGAAGCACTTGAAGCAAACGTGGCAAACATCAAAGCGGTCATCGCTTCGTCTGAGACATTAACAGAAGAAGAAAAAGCAGCATTATTGGCGTCGATTGCGACGATGGAACAAAATGTTCAAAATTTAGCGCAACAAGAGACAGCACTTGATGCTAGTCTTGCGAAAGCCAATGATGCGACAGCAAAAATCAATCAGTTAGCTGTCGCCGGACAAGATATTGCATCTGCCGTTTCGAAACTTAATGGTGGATTAGGCCAGTTACTCGCAGGTTCAAAACGTTTGGAGCAAGGTCAAACACAACTGCTCGCCGGAGCAAAAACCTTAGAACAAGGTCAAAATACGCTCAATCAAGGCTTGACAACCTATACAGATGGTGTCCACAAAGCAGCTGCTGGTAGTACACAGTTGACCGCTGGTGCCCAAAAAATCGCAACTGGTGCCAACGACCTGAGCACTGCATCGGGTGATTTAACTTCAGGACTGGGTCAACTATCCGATGGTGCTGTCGCCCTTTCATCAGGTGCCGGTCAACTGACGGACGGTGCTTCCCGTCTGGCAGACGGGAACTCGAAACTCGCTGACGGCGCCAACACGCTGAAAACGGAACTGGGTAAAGGAGCGAAAGATGCTACTATCAAACCATCGAATGCCCGGGACAACATGCTCGCTGAGCCGGTCGTCCTAAAAGAACATGATTATTCAACCGTTAACAACTACGGATCAGGTCTTGCGGCTTACATCCTCAGCATCGCTTTATTTGCCGGTGCCTTGATGTTCTCTTCCGTTTACCAGATCCGTCCTGAACATGGTGAGACATTAACATGGCGTTTCCTCGTCGGAAAACTGTCCATCATCTTACCGATTGGTGCCTTACAAGGGATTGCGGCTTCCGTCGCCATCGTCTATGTTCTAGATGCTGATGTTGCAAGCACCCCTGCGCTGTATGGTTTCGCTGCCTTAACAGGGATGACGTTCATCACGTTGCTCTTTACGTTAACAATGCTCTTCGGTCGTGTCGGACAGTTCAGTGCCTTCTTACTTCTGCTGCTTCAAATCGGCGGCAGCGGCGGTACGTTCCCGGTCGAAATGACTCCAAGCTTCTTCCAAACGATTCACCGCTTCCTGCCGATGACGTATTCGGTCACAGGTTTCCGTGAGGCACTTGGAATCGGAGTTACCGATACACTCATCACAAACGGTCAGATTCTTGGTTTGATTCTGTTTTCTGCTCTCGCTATCAGCTTCGCTGGTGCATTAGGTGGAAAACGCATCTTACTCTCAACGAAAGCGAGAAAACGCCATGACACTGTCTGATAAAGAACATCTCATTTTAGATGCAGCGATGGCCTGCTTTTCGGAACTCGGATATAAAGGAACGACTATCGAACGGGTTGCCAAACGGGCTCATGTCGGAAAACCAACCGTCTATCAATTGTTTGAAAGTAAACTTGATTTGTTTGAATCCCTCGTCACACGGGTGTTGCAGGAGATGAAGGCAGAAGCGGAAAACGCCTATACGACAACGGCTTCGGTCGAAGAAAATAAACAGGCGATGATTGATGCCATTGTCAATCATCAACAGCAGCATCTGTTTATCTTACAAATCACACAGGAAACCCAGACATTGAAACTTCAGGAGATGTCGGAGCTACGGATTCGAATCGAGCAGCATATCGTCGAATATATAAAGAATCTGCTTGAGACACGGTTGGAACTTGAAAAACGTTCTCCGGCAGTTCCGGTCGAAGTAACTGCGTTCTTACTGTTCAAGACGTATATTGCCTTGATTTCTGAATGGCCGCTGATTGGGAAACCGCTTGATTTAAAAACAATCAGTCAAGCGATGTTAAAATTGTTATAATGAAAACAGCCTCTCCATAAATTGAGAGGCTGTTTTTGCGTTATCGATTCTTACTCGTACCTGAATGGAGTGTTTTATTTGTCCCAGCTTTTACTGTCCAATTTTCTTTTCACGTTAGCTTTGCTGGTCTACGTCATTGTATCGCTCGTTGATATGTGGAAATCGTACACCCGCACCAGTTCCAAAACAGACTTTCTGTTTTTTATCCTGACGTTAATCACGATGTTCGTCGGATTTCTTTTATCCCCGTTCCTGTCGCTCGCTTTTCAGTGGAAACGAAGCCGGGCGAAGCGGATCATCGGGATTTTACTCATTGCCGTCCCTTTAGGTCTTTCTCTTTTAAGCCGCTTTTTATAAAAACATCGTTTTTCACTAAATGATCCGTACTTTTATAGCCGGATCGTTTTTTTATGTTCTTCCTCCCAAAAAAAGTTTACGCAACAGTTCTTTTTCCGGCATCGGTGCCGCATTAAATGCTTCTAAGTACGGGCGGTCATCATACTTCACTTCAATGACATTCACTTTCCATTCTCCGCTGTTCTGTTCGACTAAGGCGAATGGTGCCACAGCTTCCGGCTGACAGCCGAGCGCCCCCGGGTTTAAGTACGTCACGCCCTCTGCCCGGATTACTTGTTTCGGATGATGGTGTCCAAAACAAATCAGGCTCGCCTGGTGTCCTTTAAACAGATTCGGCAAGGATTGTTCTGTTCCGTCAACCGCTTCCGCCAATGGTTCCTCTCCGATTGGTTTCTGTTCATCTAGATATGCATAATGTGTAAACAATGCTTCCTGTTCCGAAAATGTTTTTCGGACGGTTCTTGGGAGCTGCTCCAAAAAACGTTGATTATCCGGTGTTAACTGGTCGGCAATCCATTGATGATGGTTTTTCGCATGACGGTAACTATCAGGATATTTTTGACCGTGTATCAACGCCAGGACATTTTCGTCATGATTTCCGCTGATGGTCGTCATTTGTGGTGTCGATCGTACAATTTCGATGACTTCATTCGTTTGTGGTCCGATACCAATCAAATCTCCGAGACAGAAAATTTCTGAGACATCTGTTTCTTCCGTTATTCTTTTTAAAACTGCTTTAAGTGCCGTTGCATTGCCGTGAATATCCGTAATGACTGCAAATTTCATGAAACCGCCTCCAATGTTCATCTTATGCCATTCTTACCTTTCCCCTGATTTTAAGTTCAAAAATCATGAAAAATAAATTGTCAGAAAATATTGATTATTCATCTTACTCATGTTAGGCTTAGAAAAATTCGTTGAGAGGGGAATCACTTTATGTATGTACACCAACTTGCTGGCCGACTGATTATTCTATGCTCGAGGGACTGAAACCTTTTCCGCTGATTTTCGGAATTGATTTTGGGCCCTCCTTTCGATGCATCGAATGAGGCGCCCGCAGGAATAATGGCGCCTATCCGATACAGGATAGGTTTTTTTAATGGCAAAACGAAATAGAGAGAGGATGAGTGAGTTGAAAGAATATGCGATGGATCGAATGGTGAAAGTATCTGCCGGGATGGCAAATGCAGTGTTAGTGACGTTAGGAGTAGGATTATTGATTGAGACGTTCGGAAACCTCTTACATATTGAAATGTTACTGACAATCGGCGGAGTCGCCAAAGTCTTACTCGCCCCCGCACTCGGAGCCGGAATTGCTTATCAGCTTGGCGGAAACACATTAGTCTTATTCAGTGCAATGATTGCTGCTACGATTGGCGGTGCCGCACTTCAGCCGACGGATGCCGGTCTTGTCCTCGTACCGGGGCAACCAATCAGTGCGTTACTCGCAGCTGCTGTGGCCGTCTTCGTCGGAAAACGAATGACAGGGAAAACAAAATTCGACATGATGGTCATCCCGGTCAGTGCTGTTCTCGCCGGCGGTTTTACAGGTCTTGGTGCCGCTGCCGTCACAACACCTCTCCTCACACGATTCAGCGCAATGGTTACTGCGTCCGTCGAGTCTTCACCGATTGCGACATCACTTGTTATTGCTCTTATCTTTAGTGTCTTATTGATGTCACCCGCTTCATCGGCTGCACTCGCAATCGCCCTTCAACTCGACCCGGTCGCCAGTGCCGCTGCTTTAATCGGTTGTTCGGCTCAGTTTGTCGGCTTTACATTGATGGCATATCGTCAAACGGATCCCGGCGGTTTGATCGCTTCGTTCTTCGTCACACCAAAGGTTCAGTTTCCGAATATCGTTAAAAATCCGCGCCTTGTCGTCGCACCCTTCCTGGCCGCGATGATTTCCGCACCCATCGCCACACTTGTTCTTTCACTTGAAGTTCCTTATGAACTTGCGGGTCTCGGATTAAATTCAATGATTGCCCCACTCAACATCTTCGTTAATCAGGGTTTTAATGCGTTCCTGATCTTTTTTGCAACCGGCGTCGTCCTTCCCGGTGTCTTGACGCTCTTCTTTTACCGCATGACGACGATGGCCGGTTGGACAAAGATGGGCGACCTTCGATTAGAAATTCAATAAGTGCTCACGTTGCTGTTCCCTCATATAATGAAGGAACAGCTTTTTTATACGAAAAAACTCCCGTTCATCGTGTGATGAACGGGAGTTCGGTATGATTCTGACTGGGCTCGAACCAGCGACCTCTACCCTGTCAAGGTAGCGCTCTCCCAGCTGAGCTACAGAATCATGATCGTGTGTCCTGGGTATATGTTTATTATAGCAACATATTGAAAACTGTAAAGACTTTTCTCTGATTTTTTCATTATATTTTTTTCTTTCTGCTCTACAGTTCAAAGTTGCAGGGTTTCGTTTCGTCCTCTACTATGTAAATAAGCACATATAAAATAAAGGAGGGGTAACTGTTGAATTTTTTAACAAGGTTTAGTTTAAAGAACTCTGTCGCTGTATTTATTATTGCCATTTTATTAGTTTTGGGCGGCGTATATTCGTTTTCTCAGCTTAAAGTGGATCAGTTTCCTGAAATTGAATTTCCTCAAATTTCAGTAGAAGCTGTGTATCCGGGCGCATCTCCGGATGATGTCGATAAACAGGTCGTCTCAAAACTCGAGACAGCATTGAAAGGAATCGAGGGCTCGACAAAAATCACGAGCTCTGCTTATGAAAGTATCGGGATCATCAATATCGAATTCCCATTTGATACCGATATGGACAAGGTCGAACAACAAATCGATGCTGCGATCCAGGATGCTAACCTTCCGGAAGAAGCAACAACGAAGTTGAACCGCTTCTCATTTGGATCGTTCCCGATCTACAACATTTCCTTCTTTAGTAAAGACGGAAAAGAGATTGAGTCCCTTCTAAAAAATGAAATCGAACCGGAACTGAATAAAATTCCGGGCATCAACAGTGTATCGGTTGGTGGCTACAAAGATGACTTGGTCCAAATTACTGTCGACAATAAAAAAGCGACAGCTGCCGGTTTATCTTTATCAAGCATTAAAGAACAAATCAATGCCAAATATGTTTCCTTCCCGTCTGGTCAACTCGCAGAAGGTGATTCGAAGATTCCAATCCGTGTCGAAGAAAAACTGGAAAATTTGGATAAACTAAAAAACCTCCAACTCACGTCAAACGTTGCTTCCGGCGCTGCTTCCGGCAACCAGGGTCAACCTGCTCAATCAGGACCTCCCGCTGGTGCAACAGGTGCTACCGGTGTTCCGGCAGAAGAAACGCAACCAGCTGAACCGGTTCGTCTTTCAGACATTGCTACCATTGAAGCCGTCTCGAAGCAAAGTGAAAAAACACGTTATGATTTAAAAGATTCTCTCTCGATGGCCATCACAAAAAAACAAGACGCCAATACGGTTGAAATCGCTGACGGCGTCACAAAAATCTTAAACAAATATGATGACCAAATTGATTATACGATTGGCATTGATTCTGCGAAAGATATCGAAGAATCCGTCGCTACGCTTGTCAAAGAAGGATTACTCGGTGCCCTGTTCGCTTCACTGGCTGTCCTTCTGTTCCTAAGGAATATCCGGGCGACGATCATCGCAATCGTCTCGATTCCGCTGTCACTCTTGATTGCGGCCATCTTCTTGAACTGGCAGGATATTTCATTAAATATCATGACACTCGGTGGTATGGCAGTGGCTGTCGGTCGGGTTGTCGATGACAGTATCGTCGTCATTGAAAACATTTTCCGGCGGGTCCGTAAATCAGATGGCGGTATGACAGATGAAATCATCGAACAATCAACGAAAGAGATTTTAAAAGCTATCACGTCTTCGACGCTTACGACCGTCGTCGTCTTCTTGCCGATCGGCTTTGTCGGCGGTATCACAGGTAAATTCTTCTTACCGTTCGCGTTGACCATCATCTTCTCATTACTCGCTTCCCTGCTTGTCGCGATTACGATTGTACCGATCTTAGCGAAATTCGCCTTTAAAAAGGTACCAGCGGAAGAAAAAGAAGGTGTCTTACAACGTTGGTACGGCAAACTGATTGAAAAATCATTGTCACATAAAGCGATCATCTTAGTCGTTTCCTTCTTGTTACTCGGTGGTTCGCTTGCGATCGTACCGCAACTCGGCTTTACGTTCATTCCGAATGAAGCTTCAAAAACATTAACCGCTTCACTCGAACTTCCTGCTGCAACATCGCTTGAGAAAACGAGTGATGTTTCGCTCAACATGGAAAAAATGTTCGATCAGGAAAACGCCATTGCTGATGTCACGACATCCGTCGGAGCACGTGACTTCACGACCGGGTTACGACTCGATAACAAAGCCAGCTACTTCTTGAACTTAAAAGATGGAGCAGATGTCGAAAAAACGATCAAATCCCTTGAAACCAAAATGGATGATATCGCAAAAGAAGATGGTGTCGACGTCAAAATCAGCGTTGCCGAGTTGTCGACAGGGGGTCCACCATCCAATAATAATGTGGATGTTGATTTGTTCTCGACTGATTTAGAAGCGCTCCAAAAAGCAGCTAAACTGGTGGAAGACAATATGAACAAAAACAACGATTTGAAATATGTTACGAATAACTTTAGCGAGAAACAAAAACAATTCCTCGTTGAAATTGATTCTGAAAAAGCCAGTGATCGTGGTTTATCCGGCTTCCAGATTCTTGGTACGGTCAACGACCAAACTAAACCGGTCACGGTCGGTACACTGAATCTCGATGACAAAGATCAGGACGTTCAATTGTCTTACAAGGAAGACTTAACGTCGAAAGCAGATCTTGAAAATGTCCAACTCTTCTCGGCTGCCGGTCCTGTCGCCTTAAAAGATGTCGCAACCGTCAATGAAGTCGATACGTTCACATCGATTCAAAAGCTGGACGGTAAAGTCTACGCTCGCGTTTCGGGTCAAGTCAAAGGCGATAACGTCCAAACGGTCTCAAGTGACGTCAAAGCTGCTGTCGAAAAAATCGATTTGCCGGACGGCGTTTCCTTAACAAGTGGCGGCGGAAATGATGACACGGTTGAAATCTTCCAATCTCTTGGAATCGCCATCGTCGTTGCCATCGGTCTCGTCTACTTGACGATGTTAATCACGTTCGGAAAAGCACGGATTCCGTTCATCATCTTATCATCGCTCATCTTCGTTCCGATCGGTTCGCTCGTTACGCTGTTCCTAGCTAACGAACCATTGTCTGTCAGTGTCATGATCGGATTCCTCATGTTGATCGGAATCGTCACGACCAACGCGATTGTGCTTGTTGACCGGATTGGTCAGAATATCACACGTGGACTTCCGATTCGGGAATCTTTGATTGAAGCCGGTAAGACACGACTTCGTCCAATCCTGATGACGGCATTCGCTACTATCATGGCGCTTGTCCCGCTCGCGCTGACAACGTCATCCGGTACCCTGATTTCAAAAGGTCTCGCCTTGACTGTCATCGGTGGATTGACGACGTCAACACTCTTGACGCTCATCATCGTCCCGGTCGTCTACGAACTCTTCTTCTTCAAAAAAGTAAAAAAAGAACGTCAATCTTAACCTAAAAAATCCTCCCCTCTTGATGAGGGAAGGATTTTTTGATTATTTTTCGAGCAGTTCATCTGTCCGATCAATCGTTCCATTATGTTTCGCGACCAGTCCATCCAGTACGGATGGTTCGAATTCTTCCCCGATTGCAATGATTCCCGTCTTGCCGGGTGGAATCACACCAAGTGTCCGTTTGAATGTTTCTTGAACAGCTTGATTCTCTTTTAAGTCTTTCGATCCGCCAATCAGCATCCCGGTCATCGAACCTAATAAAATACCGAACGGTCCCCCGAGAATCCCGACTGCCATACCGATTAAAGAACCTTTAAAGGCTTTGTTGGAACCGCTCAAGTCGACGGCATCTTCAAAGGAAAAGGCTCCGCTTGCATTTCGTTTAATGACAGCGATCTGTTCAAAATCGACTTGACCATTCGCATGGTATTTCTTTAATTCACTGAATACCTGATACGAGGTCGCTTCTTCTTCAAATGTAAAGGTCATGATATGGTGCTTATCTTCTTTTTTCGCCACAACTTTCCACCTCTTTCGAAAAAGACAGACTGCTGCTGCTGACGATGAAGAATACACCATTTATTTACCATTTAAAGCTTGAAGCGAAACCTGTTATGGCGTACTTGGTTTACCCGGTGCTAATTGATAATATTCTTCCATTGTCAATCCGGTCATTTTCAGCTGCGCCGCAAGCGTTGCTCCGACATAACGGTAATGCCAGCTTTCATATGTGTAGCCTGTCCATGATTCTTTTCCGAGCGGGTAACGGAGATGGAATCCGTAACGGTGTGCATTGGCAGCCAGCCATTTTGCTTCTTTTGTACTTGAAAAGCTGAACTTTGCATATTTTGATGAATCGGCGCCTCCGATATCAAAACCCAGTCCTGTTTGATGTTCACTTTTTCCCGGTTGGGCACTGTACGTGCTGGCTTTCTCAAACCCATCCCGTGCCACATATTTTTCAAATAAGGCTTTTTGATACGCGTACGAACGGTATGTACTGAATGCGACCAGCGTAATCTTTTCCGCTTTGGCAGCCCGTTTCATTTTTTCAAATGCGGCTCGCGCAACCGTACTTTCTCCCGGCGCATACGTCGAACGTAACGGAAGATTTGGATTAACGATTAATGTCTTGCCGATGCGTAATCCGCCGATTTGTTGATCCGTCAGTAAATATTTTGTACTGGCATACCCTGTCTGTGTTCCATAACGAACTTTCGACCATGTCCCAAGTCGGCTGATTTCATTGACATAGACAGTAGTCGGGATCACTGCGACGACCGCTTTCGTTGTCGAAGCTCCGCTTCGCAGATTGAGCGGTGTTTTCGCCTGGCGGTAACTGGATGCTTCTGCGGCCAGTGAAAAACTGACGAGTGAGAGGAGAATCGCCAGTAACCCGATCACCGTTTGCTTTATTTTTTTCATATCTCTTAAAACTCCTTTTTTCCAAAACAGGGTAATTAGTCTTTAATTTTAGAATAACATTCATTTCAAAACGCCACCATTTTTTGTACAGGTGTAATCAAAATGAATTAATTGCCCGGTTTCCGAAAGAGGTCATATGGTCAGATATGAGGATTGAACATTTGTTCTTTCGGGTAAACATTTCTTGTATGCGTTTTCTTTAAATAATGATTGGCATTAGTCAGGGGCGAATCTTATGACCATTTTAGACAAAGTGTTCATCGCCGTCTCTCTTCTTTGGTTGCTCGAATTGTTTCTGTTCCGAAACCGTAAGAAGGAACCTTCTCCGCTGGAAGAACGGCGAAGTTTTTATTGGATTTTAGCTACGTTAGTCGCCACCATTCTTTTTTCCATTCTCTTCAGTGGTTCAAACTCTTTTTCCTTCTATCGCGAAATCGGATTGCTTCTGTTAAGTGCAGGTGTCGCGCTACGGTACTGGGGAATCTATCATCTTAAGCATCAGTTCACCCGCCATGTCGCTGTCAATCCAGGTGATCAGCTTGTCAGCACGGGTCCTTATCGGTCCTTACGCCACCCTCTCTATACCGGTCTGTTTTTCATCACGTTAGGTTTCCCGTTATACTTCGGGAACTTACTTGTCACGTTATGCGCCGGCGTCCTGATGTTTCTCACCTTGCTTCACCGCATTCGAATCGAGGAGCGGATGTTGACAGAAGGATTTGGTCCTGCTTATACTGCCTGGGCCCGCAGAAGAAAACGTTTGATTCCGTTTATCTACTAAGACATAAGGAGATGTGATTTTTTTGAAGAAACAAGCAGTCGTCATTGGAGCAGGTTTAGCAGGTATGTCAGCCGCAATTCGTCTCGCTGGGGACGGTTATGAAGTCACGATGCTTGAACAAAACGGAAACGTTGGCGGTAAATTAAATCAACGCAGTGGTCAAGGATTTACGTTTGATACCGGCCCCTCGATCTTGACGATGCCTTGGGTACTCGAGCAATTATTTACGAGCGTTCACCGTCGACTCGACGACTATCTAGAAATCGAGCGGATCGAACCGCAATGGCGGACTTTCTTTGAAGACGGTACACAACTTGACGTCAAAGGCGATCTTCCAGGTATGTTGGAAGAATTTAAAAAAGTCTCCGACCAAGCTGACTTCGTCGAATTGTTCAGCTATTCCAAAAAAATGTATGACCTGTGTTTGGACAGTTTCTATAAATACAGTCTCGAAGATTTGAAGGACTTAAAAAAATACCATACGATGTCTGAATTACTTAAAATGGATCCACTCAATACAGTAGCAAGCGGTACAAAAAAACATTTGAACAACAAATACCTGGAGCAACTGTTTAACTATATGGTCATGTATGTCGGATCCAACCCATATGAAGCTCCTGCTGTCTTCAATCAAATGATTTATGTTCAGATGGGTCTCGGCATCTATTATGTCAAAGGTGGTATGTACAATATCGCCCGTGCCATGAAGACGGTGCTTGACGAACTCCGGGTGACCATTCACGTCAACACACCTGTCGAACGTGTCGTCACAGAAGGCAAGCGTGCAATCGGCGTGGAAACGACAGACGGTACATTTTATCCGGCTGATGTCGTCGTCTCGAACCTTGAGGTCATTCCGACCTATCAACATCTCATTTCAGAGAAAAAAGGACCAAAACATGCTAAAAAATTAAATCAGTCATTCGTGCCTTCCGTTTCCGGTCTTGTTCTGTTACTTGGGGTTAACCGTGAATACAAAGACTTGAAACACCATAACTTCTTCTTCTCTGATGATCCGGAACGGGAATTTGCCCAAATGTTCAAGGATGGGGTTCCGCCAGAAGATCCAACGATTTATGTCGGTGTTTCTTCTAAATCCGATGCGTCACAGGCTCCTGAAGGAAAAGATAATTTGTTCGTCTTGACACACGTGCCACCACTGACGAAACAAGATGGAAAAACCGATTGGGATGCGTACCGTGAAGTCGTCCTCGATAAATTGGAACGGATGGGACTGACTGATTTACGCGAATCGATTGAATTTGAATACCGCTTTACACCAGAAGACTTGAAATCCCTATATGGTCCGAACGGTGGCTCGATTTATGGTGTGGCAGCCGATCGGAAAAAGAACGGTGGATTTAAGATTCCATCGAAGAGTGATCTCTACGAAGGTCTCTATTTCGTCGGTGGTTCCACACATCCAGGTGGTGGTGTCCCGATGGTCACCTTATCAGGTCAGCTGACAGCTGATTTAATCCAAAAACATGAAAAGGTAAAAGCATAATCAAAACAGGAGAAGGTCCCTTATCGAAGGGACAATCTCCTGTTTTTTTAGTTATGCTGACAAACTTCTTCAATCTGAAGGAAGGTTTCGTCTTTAAATGTCATTTGATACACAGCCGGCATCTTTAGCGTTTTCCAGAACGCATATCCATATGCCGGATCAAAATGTTGCATTAATAACACCATGATATTCCCGTGTGTTCCGATGACGACGGTTTGATCTTTATGTTTTTCTAGTAATCGTTTGATCTCAGGCACGATACGCCGTTGTGCCGTAACGTTTGATTCACCTCCATACGGATTTTCATCCGGATGTTCCCATACATAACCGACAGCCTGTTGAAAATCCGGCAGTTCTCCGGGCACCAATAACCGTTCTTGAAAAGCCGCTGCTTCTTGAATGACTAATCCGTATTGTTCTGCTAAAGGCTGGACCGTCTCAATCGCTCGCCGATACGGACTCGCGTAAATCTGGTCCGGTTTAATCCCTTCAAAAAGAGTCGTCAGTTGTTCCGCATCGTATCTCCCTTGTTCTGATAAAGGACGCGCTTGTTCGTCTGTAGAATAGGTCGAATGCGCATGACGGACCAAATAAATTGTCGTTGTCATTTCAATTCTCCTTTTAGCTGTCTTTTGTCTGCTCCAGCAAACGATAACCCACACCTCGGACAGTCTCCAAATACTCATCGATTGGAAAACCGGAACGGCGCAATTTCTCACGAAGATGACGCATATGAGAATCAATCGTTCGTGGTTCAATCGATTGATCATCGCCCCACAGCGACAAAACCAATTGTTCTCTTGATAAGACGCCATTCACGGACGTCAGGAGTTTTCCTAAAAGTTGAAACTCTGTTTTCGTCAGTAAGATTTTTTGTCCGTCGAATGTACAATGATATCCTGCGACGTCATACTGTAGTCCATGAAATGCATACTGCTCCCGCTTTTCTCGACCAATCAACAGTTCGATTCGTCCTAATAATTCTCCTTCATGAATCGGCTTTGCCACATAATCATCTGCACCGACTTTGCGCCCCCGTAGCACATCTTCCATTTGATTCCGCGCTGTCACCATAATGATTGGAAAATCAGCCATTCGTCTTATATTTTCACACAACGTCCATCCATCCATATCGGGCATCATGACATCGAGTAAAGCCAAATCGATGGGAACGGTCTTGACGATGTCGAGCGCTTTTTCGGCCGTGTCGGCTAAATGACATGTATGACCATAGGGTACCAGATATAACTTCATTAATTGAAGCATCCGTTGTTCATCATCAACGATTAAAATTCGAGCCATTTCTTCACACCTTCCATTGAATCATCACACTCGTCCCGGCATTCTTTTCACTCTTGATATCTAATGTCGCATCGTGTGCTTGAACGATTGCCAAGGCAATCGTCAAACCAAGCCCTGATCCGCCCCGGCTTCGTGATCGTGACGGTTCACTGCGGTACAGACGTTTTGTCACATGGGGTAAACTTTCTTGGCTGATGCCGCTTCCTGTATCACGTACTTGAAAATACGGTCCTGTTTCATTCCTGCCGTATCGGACGACGATTTCACCGGTTGCTGTATATTTTTTTGCGTTATCCAATACATTTATCAGCACTTGCTTGAGCCGAATTTCATCTCCTGCTATCTCTACCGGTTCCCCTGATACATGCAAATGCAGCCCTTTTTCTTCAATTGCAGGTCGCATTTTCTCTGTCGTCGAGACAATCAATTGATCGAGCGCAAGCGGCACTCGTTCGACTGAGAATGCATTCGTATCGGAACGTGCCAGTAACATCAGCTGTTCAATCAATGTGCTCAAATGATCGCTTTCTTCTTTGATAATCGACAGATAAGCTGTTTTTTCAGATTCCGGCAAGTTTGGACGATGTAATATATCCGCATAACCCTTCATGTAGGTCAGCGGAGTTCGAAGTTCGTGCGAGATATTTGCTAAAAATTCTGTCCGTTCACGATTCAAAAAATCGAGATCTTTTGCCAACTGTGTGATGGAGCGTGCCAGTGCCCCAAGCTCATCCGAGCGGTTTACCGGTAAATCCACGTCAAGGTTTCCTTCTTTCAACTTGGCCGTCGCACGCTCCATCTCAATGAGCGGTCTTGAAATCAATCGTGTACACAGCACGACAGTCGCAAGCGACAGAAGAACGGCAATGATACCAACTTGAATGAATTGTTGTCTTAACGGGTTAACGACTTGTTGAATTAACGTTTCCGGAGCAAACATGAAGACATGCCCACGATGAACACCTGAAATCGTGATTGGACTATCTGTCATTAAAAAATCCTTCGTTTCCGCTTGAGCTCTTAAAATCCGATCTTTTCGTTGTGTTTGAAATTCCGTATGGATAAGCTCTACTTTCATTTTAGGAGTAAGTGGATGCGAAGCCTTTAAAATTTTTCCTTTTTGATCCGTGATAACGACTGTAAATTCGGATGCTGATTCCATCAAACTGACATGTTCCAATGTTTCCGCATGAAATGATTCCTCGAGGACATCGCGGTGCGTGTTCCCTCGGTTCAGCAAACCGAGGACCACTTCATTCGTCCTTTGATTCACAAGGTTTAAATAGAGGGTACTGAACAGAATGCCGCCGATGAAAAGAATGGCAGTCAAAAAAAGTAGACCAATGTAGTACGAAATATGCCGCATGCCCTGCTCCTCCTTTTTCTTCACTATTACGATACACTTTTCCAATGACTCGTTCAGTCAGGTAATTGAATTGTCACTCTTTCTGCACGGTTTCTGCACGAAACACGGGTATAGTAGTCACATAACCAAATTACTACAGGAGGTATTTTTTTATGAAAAAACAACTACTCGTTACATCACTCGCTCTTTCTGCTGTCCTAAGTTTAGGTGCCTGCGGATCTGATTCCAATTCCTCTACTTCACACGATATGCATGATAATAAGAACGATTCCCATGCAGGGATGATGCATTCAAGTGACGGGAAAATTCCCGCTGGACTGAAACAAGCTGAAAATCCGAAGTTTAAAGACGGATCAGACGTCCTTCTGTCCTCTGATCATATGAAAGGGATGGATGGTGCAAAAGCAACAATCGTCGATTCATTTGATACAACAGTATATGAAGTCAGCTATACACCAACGAACGGTGGTAAAAAAGTCAGCAATCATAAATGGGTGATTCAGGAAGAACTTAACCCGGTTCCGGCTTCACCGTTACAAGCAGGTGATGAGGTGACTTTAGCTGCTGATCACATGAAAGGTATGGATGGTGCAAAAGCGACCATTGATCAAGCAGATCAGACAACCGTGTATATGGTCGATTTTAAGCCGACAACCGGTGGAAAAACGATTAAAAATCATAAATGGGTGACAGAAGATGAACTTCAAGCCAATGATCAAAACAAAAAAACCCGCTCATCCAAAGATGAACGGGTTTTTGGTATGATTCTGACTGGGCTCGAACCAGCGACCTCTACCCTGTCAAGGTAGCGCTCTCCCAGCTGAGCTACAGAATCATGATGCAGTACGTTATGTACTTGCTAGGACATGTATTAATATAGCAAGAAACTAACCATCTGACAAGTACTTTTCTAAAAAAATATGAAAAATAAAAATGAAGGGGCTGAACTTTATTTTAAGTCAGCCCCTCCCTTTTACTTATAGAATGGTCGTCACTTGATCGACCGGTAAACGGAGCGCCGGACGTTTTTTCGCGTCTTCGACTGCTTTCCCGACAGCAATCAACATGACCGGGACATAACGTTCGTCTGTAATGAACGTTTCTGTAAAGAGTTGATGATTGAATCCGCCCATCGCGAGTGTCGAGAGTCCTTTTGCTTCAGCAACTAGCATCAGTTGCATCGCAGCTAAACTTGCGTTTGACATGGCTGCATCTCTCGCGTAAGCCTCGCTTTGATATGCCCCTTCTACTTGTCCTTTGATCGAGTCAAACAAGTCTTCCGTCATGCCTCCTGCTTCTACGGCTGGTCCATAAACCGGATTATAGTTTCGGTTTGCCTGTAAATCCCCTAGTACGGCAATGACGACGGAAGAAGAACTGATGGCCGGCTGATTGTAAGCGATTGGAGCTAATCGTTGTTTCGCTTCTTCCGAATGGAAGGCAACGAAATGCCAATGTTGCAAGTTCCAGGCACTTGGTGCAGCTGTCGTCAATTCAACCAATTCTTGGACTTCTTCTTGTGAAAGCGTGAATGTCTCATCGTAATGACGAACTGACCGGCGTTCTGTCAAAATTGATAGTGTGTCAGATAGTGTTTGATTCATAATGATCCCCCTCTAAGTACATCTGTTTACTTTGTTATCGTATCATCCTCTACGCTACCTGTCATATGACAAGACTCGCTAAAGACTCTTCTGTTATAAAACAAAGATTGACATATCAAATCTGTACTAGTACAATAAAATAAATTCAGTGTTATTTGCTGGTACATCCATATACTAAGAGGAGGAATACAATCATGGAACAACCCCTTTACCAAGAGACCTCTCCCGAGTTTTACCGTCAACTTCCGGTCAAAACCTGCTCTCATTGCGGAAAAGAAATGGATGAACAATGCGAATCGTATAAAACAGAATGTGATGAGTGTGCTGTTACAGAACACTAATCGTAAAGTTGCTTGAAGAAAGAAGTCTCCGGTAGCGGATGGACTTCTTTTTTGTTTGAAAATATAACACTATTTCTATCTTAATCAACTTTTTTTGAATTATAGGTTCTGTAGTCATCTTTTTGTAATATTTTTGTTACAAATGAAACAGACAAAATGTTACATTTAACTCATAAGATTTTCCGTAAAGGAGCTCAGACATCAATGGATTCATACAACTCAGGCAATCCAATCGGCCTTGGACCAAGACACCGAAAACCAAAACGAAAGTATTTCGCTAAGCTTTTGATCGTACTGGCGATGATTCTTCTTCCGATTGGCGGTTATATCGTTTATCAGTACCTTGCTTCGACACAACAACAAGCGAGCGTAAAACCCGTCCAATCTTTGCGGGAAGTTCCGACTCCGAACCTGGATAAGGCACGCGTCGAGAAATGGAACGGGATTACTAAAAAAGTGGCGTATCTGACATTTGAAGACGGACCGACTGCATTGACTCCGGACATCTTGAAATCGTTACAAGACCAAGAAGTTAAAGCGACTTTCTTTTTGATCGGAAGTAACATCGATGAACAACCGGATGTCGTCCGCTCGATAGCAAAGGCTGGACATTATATCGGACCACACAGTGAAACTCATGATTATGACACCCTGTATAAGAAAAAACAGTATGTTCCCGAGATGCTTCAAGTCCAAAAACAAATCAAACAACTGACGAATCACAGTCCGTTGCTGACACGTCCTCCTTATGGATCAACACCTGGTATTAACAAGTCGATTGCAAAAGAAATCGAACAGGCGAAACTTCGGGTGTGGGATTGGTCGATCGATTCGATGGACTGGTACTACAAAGATAGTGCCAAGGAAGTTGCCAAAACTGTCATCAGCCGTGCAGAAGACCCGGTCGAAATAATCCTGTTGCATGAACAACCACAAACATTGCGGGCATTACCGGCAATTGTTGCTGGATTAAAGAAAAAAGGCTATCAGTTTTCCATCTATGATGAAGATTTTCATGTCCCGTATAATTTCGCAAAATTCTCTAATTTATAAGGAGTTCCTTTCATGATTAATAAACGGATGATCCTCACCAGTTGTTTGACCTGTCTCGGCCTCTTGGTTCTCAGTGCCTGCTCGAGTGACCCGGCCGCTTCGATATACGAGCAGTTGGAAGAACAAGCGAAGTCCGAACAAAAAGCAGCAGTCGTCGCCGAGCAACGGACGCGTCAAGATGAAATTTCCGTCAATACCTATCAAGCCGTCCTCGAAGCTGGGGCCGATGATATTAAACGGGCGCAAAATGAACGGGATGAATTGACCGCTCTGAATCAAAATCGTGTCAAATTGTTAAAACAAGAACAAACAATCCGTACCCGTGCTTTTGATGAGTTAGACCTTGCGGAATTAACGAGTACCTTATCTTCGTTGTCTGCCGCTAAAAAAGACGGCACAGCCCTTATCGATGTCTTTAAAGAGCGTGAGAAGGCTTTTGATACGTTTTTGAAACGTTATGCGGCGACGATTGCTTCAGAAAAGAAAGTGCTTTCCTACTTGACCGAAAAACCGAACTTCGTTAAGATTGATGAAGCAACAGCTGATTTAAACCGGACTTCCCGTCAAGCAACAGAGGCACTCAAAACCTTTAATCAATTGACCGTCCGCTACAATGAATTAAAGCCAACCTTTTACAAAAAGGCTGGACTCAACATTAAATAACTCACACAGGTTGCAACCAAACCCTGTCCAAAAAACCTGGACAAGGCCCCGTTGCAACCTTTTTTGTGCGTTCTAAAACATGGAGGAATCTGTATGAATCGTTCAAAAGCAACACTTTTCGTCTTAATCGGCGCCATTAGTTACGGCGTCCTGTCGACAATCGTCAAACTGGCTTACGAGGCAGGATTTAATTCGGCCGCTGTTTCCGGAAGCCAATTCTTCTTCGGGTGGCTGATGATTTTCATCTTAGCTCTGCTGTCGAAAAATCTTCGTCTTCATCCTAAAACTGCTTTTACTTTGATGGCAATCGGGATTTCAAGCGGAACGACCGGCTACCTGTATTACCAAAGCCTGCAAACTGTTTCTGCTTCTGTCGCCATCATTCTCCTCTTCCAATTCACATGGATTGGTGTCGTGATTGATTCGATTCTTGCAAGAAGATTGCCTTCACGCCCCCATTTTTTATCTGCCATCCTGTTAATTGGTGGTGCTATTTTAGCCAGCGCGGCTTACACCAGCGCTCTTGACGTGCGCGGTACGTTGTTTGGACTTGGAGCAGCCGTCAGTTTCTCGATCTTCCTGCTTGCCAGTGGTCGGGTCGCAAATCATGTACCTGTCATTAAAAAAAGTTTTTATATGATGACGGGTGGACTTCTGTTCGTCATGATCATGTATCCACCTACGACATTCTTGACTGCAGCGAATTTCGAACAAGGACTGATCTGGTATGCCCTTCCGCTTGGTCTGTTTGCCTTAATTTTACCACCGCTGTTGTTCGCAGCAGGAGCTCCACACCTAAGTCCTGCCAGCGTCTCACTGCTTGGTGCAGCAGAACTGCCGACTGCGGTCATCTGTTCGGTCCTCATACTCGGTGAGCATCTTTCCGGTTCACAGTGGATTGGGATCATCATCATACTGATTGGGATTTTCTATCCGATTTATGTCAGCAGTTTGAAACAGTCGACCAGCTCTGCCCCACGTCAAAACGACCTCTCCTGATTAATCAGGAAAGGTCGTTTTTTTGACATTATTTTTGACGTTTCATCGCATCAGCGACAAATTCAACATCCGTCCCAATGATGATTTGGACATTTTTTGCCCCCATCTTCATGACACCTTTTGCGCCTGCCGCTTTAATCGCTGCTTCATCAATGATAGTCGAATCTTTCACTTGGAGACGGAGACGTGTCGCACAGTTATCAATCGATGTGACGTTTTCCGTTCCTTGTAATCCCGCAAAAATCCGGGCTGCTTGTTGCTCATACTTATCGTCCGATACCCCTGTGACCGGTCCTGCATCCGTCACAAGTGTTTCATCTTCACGCCCTGGCGTCTTCAAATCAAATTTCGTGATCATGAAGTAGAACAGGAAGTAATAGATGACCGCGAACACCAGACCGACGACCAGTAAAAGTAACGGTTTTGTCGCGATTCCGAAGTTCAGGACATAATCGATGAATCCGGCCGAGAAGGAGAATCCGTGCAGTATACCGAGCAGGTTGACGACTGCCATGGAAACACCTGTCAATACGGCATGAATAACATATAATACCGGAGATAAGAACATGAACGAAAACTCAATCGGTTCCGTAATTCCCGTCAGGAACGACGTTAATCCCAAACCGATCATCGCTCCCGCGACTGCTTTCCGATTTTCTTTGCGTGCTGCCATGACCATCGCTGCGGCCGCTGCCGGTAAAGCGAACATCATGATTGGGAAAAATCCTGCTTGATAAATACCGGCTGTTGGATCTCCTGCGAAGAACCGTGCGATATCGCCATTCGCAATCGTTCCATCCGCTTTTTCGTATGAACCGAAGACGAACCAGAAAATATTGTTCAAGACATGGTGAAGACCGACAGGAATCAACAGACGGTTGAAGAATCCAAACAGTGCGGCTCCTCCCGCCCCAAGGCTGACCATCCATTCTCCCGCATTATTGATGCCATCTTCAATGAACGGCCATAAGTAACCAAAGATGAATGCCAGGATCAGCATGGCAGCCGAAGTGATGATTGGAACAAAACGGCGTCCACCGAAGAACGCTAACCAATCCGGTAATTTAATATTGTAAAATCGATTGTATAACAAACCGGCGACAATACCGGCAATGATCCCGCCGAACACAGCCATATTGACCATCGAACCTAAAGTTGCCTGATTGGCAATGGAACTTAAGGTCGCCCCATCCACTTTCGTCGAGGAGTCATTGACAATGGCGGCGATTGCATCGTACTTAGCCTGAATTTGAGCGTTCGAATAATCCTTGTTCATGGAGTCGACACCCGTTTTTAAGACCAGATACCCGACTGCCCCTGCCAAGCCGGCAGCGCCACTTGCATCAATCGATAATCCGATCGCGACACCAATCGCAAAAATCAGTGGAAGATTATCAAAAATCGCACCACCTGCTGCCACCATCAATGGAACATCCAACATGTCGGCTGAACCGAGTCGAAGGACAATTCCTGCGGCTGGTAAAACGGCGATCGGTAGCATTAAGGCCTTACCGATTCGTTGAAGAAACTGCAACATATACTTCACCCTTTCTTAAATAAAAACAAATAATGACATGACGATGAAAACGCTTTAACATTTATTATTATTCCACATACACATATAAATGACTAGACCTTTATACATATTTTTTCATAAAAAAAGATCCCTCTACACAAGGGACCTTAATGGGTACAGATTAACGACGATTTGTATCTTCGAGATTCTGTTGAACATTTCCAACCGTTTTTTTAGCATCGCCTTTAAGCTGATCTTTTTTGCCTTCACGTTCTGTTGATTTATCTCCTGTTGCTTTTCCAAGCGCTTCTTTCGCTTTTCCGGCAACTTTATCAACTAAACCATCCGTTTTTTTGCTTAATCCGCTATCGTTTGACATGTTCATTACCCCCTATTTTTTTAACGCATAATAATATGTTCCCACCTGAAACAGATTCAAACATCGTTCTGCTCTCATTTGTCCTAAATCCAAAAATCAGTCGATTAAAAAACTCCCTATCGCTTTCCGATAGGGAGTAGTTTATTACTGTGCAACCGAGACGCCGAGGACTTGTTCAATCCGTTCGAATGCCCAGTCTAATTCTTCTTTTGTGATGACGAGTGGTGGTGCAAAACGAATGACTGTCTCATGTGTTTCCTTGCAGAGCAATCCTTTTTCTTTTAATGCTTCGCAATACGGACGAGCAGCTTCTGTCAATTCGACACCGATGAACAGTCCACGTCCACGAACTTCTTTAATCATCGGATTGTCGATTTCTTTTAGACGGTTCATAAAGTATGTTCCGAGCTCAAGTGAACGTTCTGGCAACTTCTCTTCTTCCAAAACTTCGAGTGAAGCGACAGATACCGCACAGGCCAATGGATTCCCACCGAATGTCGAACCATGCGATCCAGGATTAAAGACACTCAGGATATCGTGGTTGGCAGCCACACAAGAAATCGGGAACACGCCGCCACCCAGTGCTTTTCCTAAGATGTACATATCTGGTGTTACATTGTCCCAGTCCGAAGCAAACCATTTACCCGAACGGCCCAGTCCTGATTGGATTTCATCCGAGACGAGTAGTACGTTTTGTTCCTTACAGACGTCTTGAGCATCTTTCAAGAATCCTTCGTACGGAATCAGGATACCCGCTTCACCTTGGATCGGCTCAACGATGAAGGCAGCTGTATTTTCCGTGATGGCACCTTTCAGTGCTTCCAAATCCCCGTACGGAATCGTTTTGATGCCCGGTAAGAGTGGTCCGAATCCGCGTTGATATTCGGCTTCTGTTGACATCGAAACAGCCGTCATCGTCCGACCATGGAAGTTTCCTTCGCAGACGATGATTTCGGCATCTCCCGGAATTTGTTTGACTTCGTACGCCCAGCGACGTGCTGCCTTGACTGCCGTCTCGACCGCTTCCGCTCCCGTATTCATCGGCAGGACCATATCTTTTCCTGTCAATTGCGCGACCTTTTCATAAAAGAATCCGAGCTGGTCATTGTGAAAGGCGCGGGATGTCAGCGTAATTTTATCCGCTTGCCGTTTTAAGGCTTCGATGATTTTCGGATGACGGTGTCCTTGGTTTACAGCTGAATAGGCACTAAGCATATCCATATACTCGCGGCCTTCCGGATCTTTAACGAAAACCCCTTCTGCCTCCGAGATGACGATTGGGAGTGGATGATAATTGTGTGCCCCGAATTTCTCTGTCTGTAAAATAATTTTCTCTGTTTGATTCATGATAAATCCCCCTTTTTTCGCTTAGAAAACGCTTTCATTCTGATTATAACAGATTCAAACAGATAATCTTCAATCGAAATACAGGATTTATCCGCATGAAAATTGAATATACTGGGAATAGACAAGACAAGTGAACCGTCATCTCTGATCATTTAAAAGGAGTGTGCGTCCGTAATGGATCGTTCGACCATTAATTCCTATGAAACTGTCATGCAAGGATTTCCCTTACCTGCATTTATTCTGCACGTCGATTTAACTGTTCATTCCTGGAATGAGGCTGCCGAATCCTGCTGGGGCTGGTCGGCACAAGAAGTTATTGGACAATTGATTCCGCTCCTTGATCCGGAAGATGCTGCGTTCAGTCGGCAAATCTGGCATTCATTTTTAAAAAAACGACAATCGATCCAATTACCCAATACAACATTTCTGCATAAGTCAGGTGAACATTCAGCAGCGACGTTACTCGTCTCACCGCTCTTTGATGACAAAAATGAGCCGTTTGGTGCTTTTTTCTGTCAGTTGCCTTCTTCTACTCAACAAAATGCAAGCAAACCGTTATTCCAGGGATTGATGGATTTACGATATGCGTTTGATCAAATCGCTTGTGTCGCCATCTTCGACGCACGGGGAACGATTCAATATGCCAATGCCAACTTGACAGACGTTACAGGATTTTGTCCAAATGCGTTGCTTGGTCAAGCTTGGACGATCCTCCTCGATTCGTCGGAAGAGGTTCTTCCGACGATCCGCTCCCAAATCAAAAGAAAAAAGGCCTGGTCCGGAAAACTATCGATTTCGACCCAGGATGATTCTAAAAAAGTCCTTCGTGCCACCCTGATTCCAGTGTATGACGTAAATGGTGTCCGTTTCCAACATATTTTCATTGGTACCGATATTACGGAAACCGAACATCTCGAACAGGAACTTGATTTTTTAGTCCATCATAATGAATTGACCCATCTGCTGAATAAACGAGGCTTCCTTCGTGAAGGTCAGGTCTTATTCTCCAAAGCATCTGATGATTTCCCGATCTCACTCATCTTATTTGATATTGATCGTTTTAAAGTCATCAACGATTCTTTCGGTACACATGTAGGCGACCAACTGTTACAAGCGTTAGCCAAACGTTTGTCTCAACATGCAAAACAGCTGTTAACGTTCCATCCGACGAGTGACTTGTTTGGTTTATTGCTAAAAGTCACCGACCGGAATGCCCTGTTCCAGTATGCCCGGAAACTGCAACAAGTATTGCAACGTCCCTATTATATTAATGGGCATTCCTTAATCATCTCCTGTACGTTCGGAATTACCGTCTATCCTTCGGAAGCCAAATCACTTGAAGATTTGTACCGCCGTTCGGAAATGGCCTTGTATGCCGGAAAATCAATCGGTACAGGAACGATTCAATATTTAACCCATGAAATGGATGAGCAGTTCACCCGGAAATTACAGCTCGAACGCTCATTATTTACGGCTTTAGAGGATCAAGCCCTTCATTTGGTCTATCAACCAATCATCAACTTGAAAACCAAGCATGTCGATGGTTTTGAAGCGCTGTTGCGTTGGAATCATACGGCACTCGGGAGCATTCCTCCTGATGAATTCATTCCACTTGCGGAAGAAGCCGCTTTGATCACACCCATTAACAACTGGGTCGTCATCGAGGCCTGTGAGCGGCTCGCCATTTGGCAGAAACGGATTGCGGCTGATTTGACGATGGCCATCAATATTTCACCGCACCAGTTCCAAAGTGACTCGTTCGTCCGGACGCTGCAACACGTCGTGACCCAGAAAATAATTAATCCGCAATTCGTCACCCTTGAATTGACGGAGAACATCGCAATTTTACAAACACAGCGGACAATTGAACGGATGCAACTGATCAAAGCGCTTGGCTTCCGATTATCGATTGATGATTTTGGAACAGGTTATTCTTCCTTACAATATTTGCGTGCTTTTCCGATTGATGAACTCAAGATCGATAAAGTCTTCATTGACGGCATCGATTTAGGAGAAAACGGGTTGCTCGACTCAATCATTCAACTTGGTCAAAACTTAAAGCTGAACCTCGTCGCAGAAGGTGTCGAAACGGCAACCGCCTTACATTATTTACAAGAGACGCCTTGCCAACAAATGCAAGGATTCATTTTCTCTGAACCACTGTCTGTTGATGCAGTGGAACACCGCTTCGGCTCAGCAAATTCTGAAGACTGAGATAGATACCAGACAACAAAAAAACAGGAGCCGGATGCTGATCCGGTTCCTGTTTTGTCTATCAAGACGGATATTAACGTCCCTCTTGCTTTTTTGTCTTACAATTGAATTTGACCTCCGACCATTCCGTAAATCGCAACGGCAGCTAAGATAATTAAAATTCCGCTTGCAATCATTTCGTAACGCGACATGCCGCCCCGTTTCTGTTCCCGTTCTGCCATCAGGTAGGCAATGATACCCGGTGCATAGACGAGGGCTGCGATGACGATATACCAAATCCCTGAAGCGTAGACGAGCCACAGTGAATAGGCAGCAGCAATCGTCGAGAAGATTAACATCTTCGTATTACGTTCTGCTCGTGAAAAACGGACACTGTATACGGCAGACAACAGATACGGCAACAAAGCACAAATTCCGGCAATACTGGATAAGACTAAATACGTCTGTGCAGAAAATAAGGCGATACCCGCAACGAACTGGGTCGCAATTTGAGTGATCAGCAACGCACCGACCGGCGCCCCTTTACGGTTCGTTTTTGCAAAGAACTTTGGAAACGCACCGTCTTTCGCGACAAGGTAGGAAATTTCAGATGCAAGAATCGTCCATCCGAGCAATGCTCCTGATAACGAAATGATCAATCCGATCATAATCAATGTGGCTCCAAACGGACCAATGGCAGCTTCGAGCACATAAGCCATTGTCGGTTCTTGTAATCCTGCTAATTGCTCCTGGTTCAAAACACCGAGCGATAAGACGGAAATCAGGATGTAGATGACAAGTACTCCGACAAGTCCTACGACTGTCGCCTTCCCGACATCACTCTGTTTGTTGGCGCGTGTCGACAAGACGACAGCCCCTTCAATCCCGACGAAGGCCCAAAGCGTTACAAGCATCGTTCCTTTGACTTGCGTAAAGATACTGCCTAATTCTGTTCCTTCTCCCCAAAAATTGAGGTTAAACGTCTTCACATTAAACGCAATTGCTACCAGTAAAATAAAGATCAAAATCGGAACAAGCTTGGCGATCGTCGTAATCAGATTGACAAGTGTCGCTTCTTTAATCCCGCTCGAGACGATGAAAAAAAGTCCCCAGACGACGAAAATACTCATTATCAACAAAAATACACGATTTTCTGATGAGAAAATCGGGAAAAAGTAACTGAGTGCATTAAAGACCAACGTTATGTTGGCAACTGTCCCGATCCAGGCCGAGACCCAATATCCCCAGGCACTGTTAAAACCGATAAATCGTCCGAATCCTTCACGGGCATACGCGTAAATGCCGCCCTCAAGTTCCGGTTTACTGTTTGCTAAGTGCTGAAATACCAGTGCCAGCATAATCATACCAAGACCAGTAATTCCCCATCCGATCAAAATCGGACCTGCACTTGCTTTTTGAGCCATCGCTCCCGGCAGATTAAAGGCACCTCCACCGACCATCGATCCAATGACCATTGCGGCTAAAGCAAAAAAGCCGATCTTTTGTTGATTCATTCTCTAACACGTCCTTTATTTCTTGTATATCTATTCATATCAAACGTATATTCATTCGAAAGACACAAAATTCATTATAACAAAATCAAAGCCGTTGTAAAGAAAGGATTTGATAAACATGAATTGGATCCATTCGTTCCAACTGGAAGATTTTTTAAAATTAATGATTTCTGCTATTTTTGGAATTATTTTAGGATTTGAGCGTGAAATCAAAAACAAACCTGTTGGTATACGTACTAGCCTCGTAATTACCCTGATTAGCTGTCTGTTAACCATTGTTTCCATTAAGTCTGTCCTTCTTTACAGCGAGATTGCGCCAAATATTCAGATGGACCCAATGCGACTTGTCGCTCAAGTCATTGCAGGTATCGGTTTTATTGGAGCCGGTGTCATTTTAAGACGACCTCATGATATCGTCAGCGGCTTGACAACAGCTGCCATCATTTGGAGTTCAAGCGGGATAGGCATAGCAATCGGGGCGGGATTTATTTATGAAGCCGCTTTTCTAGTAATTTTTCTGTTTCTTTCTTTAGAAATAATCACGAGAATAATGAAACGTTTTAACAATAGTCGTTTCGAAGCCAACGTCATGGTTGCTCATTTGATACTATCCAGTGAAACAAACGCTCAATATGTAAAAGAAGCTTTGGAACAACAAGGAGTTCGTATCACTAATATGCGCTTGCATAGTAACGGTCGACAATTAACTTTACGGATGTATTCCCCTCATAAACTAACAATATTCATACTTTATGACTACTTGAAAACACTCGGAATTGAGCATATAGACCTTGATCAATAAGAATTGTCAGAAAATTTATGTTGCATTTTTACTCGCTTTCACTTAAATTTACATTATGTTCACACTTTTCTGAAATCATTTCAATCTAATCGGGGGGTCATCTTTCACATGAAGAAACAAACTAAAATTGCCTTTGCTGGACTATCCAGCATGGCGTTGCTCGCAGTAGCAGCTTGTGGCCAAAGCAATGAATCAGATGGAAACTCTTCTTCCTCAAAAGAAAAAAAACAAGAGGTGACACTCATCTCGACTACGGATGTGCCACAACTTGATCCAACAAAAACAACGGACTCAACATCCATCATCGTTACGAACAACGTCTTTGAAGGTCTCTACCGTCTTGACGGCGACAACAAACCGACTGCCGGAATCGCAGAAAGTGTCGAAGTATCAGATGATAAGAAAACATATACATTTAAACTCCGTAAAGATGCCAAGTGGTCAGATGGTTCAGCTGTTACGGCAGACGACTTCATCTACTCTTGGAAACGTGCACTCGATCCAAAAACAGGAGCAGAGTACGCATACATCCTTCAGGATTTAAAAAATGCTAACAAAATCTTAGCCGGTGAAGCAGAACTCGATTCGCTCGGTGTCAAGAAAGTAGACGATCAAACTCTTGAAGTTCAATTGGAAGCTCCGGCTCCATACTTCCTCGGATTGACAAGTTTCCCTACTTACTTACCACTCAAGCAATCGTTTGTCGAAGAAAAAGGCGACAAGTTTGCGACAAACGTCGACTCGATGCTCTTCAACGGACCATTCATTTTGGATAAGTGGCAATCTAATTCCGGTTGGACATATAAGAAAAACCCGGATTACTGGGATAAAGCAAACGTCAAAATGGAAAAAATCGATGTAAAAGTCGTTAAAGAAATTTCGACTGGTGTCAACTTGTTCGAGTCGAAAGACGTCGACTTCGCACCTATCACATCGGAGTTCGTCTCACAATACGAAAAATCCGACAACTACAAGACACGTCCAGATGCACGGATCAACTTCCTTCGATTCAACCAAAAAAATAAAGCACTTAAAAACGAAAACATCCGTAAAGCGCTTGCACTTGGTTTTGAAAAACAAGGAATTACAGACGTCATCTTAAATGACGGTTCAAAACCGGCTAACTTCATCGTCGCAAAAGACTTTACATTCACACCGGATGGGGAAGATTTCCGTGCCAAATATCCAGATCTCCAAAGCTTTGATGCAACAGAAGCGAAAAAAGCATGGGATGCCGGCCTAAAAGAACTCGGTGTCAAAACAGTAGAACTCGATATGTTGTCACGTGATGAAGATGCCTTCAAGAAAGTTTCTGAATTCTTAAAAGGTGATCTCGAGAAAAACTTACCGGGTCTTACGGTCAACATCAAGCAACAACCGTTCAAAAACTTCCTGGACCTCGAGTCTAAAGGCGATTACGACATCTCTGCTGCCGGTTGGGGCCCTGACTACCAGGATCCAATGACGTTCCTCGATATGTGGTTAACAGGCGGAAGCTTTAACCGTATGGAATACTCGAACAAAGAGTTCGATAAGATGATTAAAGAAGCAAAAGCAGAGCCGGATGAAGCAAAACGTTGGTCGACGCTTCAAGAAGCTGAAAAAATGCTCTTGGCAGAAGACTATGCGATTGCTCCAATCTACCAAAAAGGTGAAGCATACTTGCAACGTGCGAACATCGACAAACTATATCGTCACCCATTCGGAGCAGACATGAGCTTCAAATGGATGGAAGTAAAATAAGTATCCTCCTACCGGTTACCAGGCTTCCCTTGGTGACCGGTTTTTGTATACAACAAAGACCCCTTCTGCCGGAGCCGATCGGGGTCTTTACTGTGCGATTTGTTTATAAAATTCGATTTCTTCCCGCTGTCCTTCTTCGACAGCACGGAAAAATTCAGCAAAAAATGCGTATAAGATGGTTCGTTCCTGATAGGTCGGACCAGCCTGTCGAATCACTGAAAACGCAAGATTTCGTAACTGACGTTTTGTACGCCGGTTGTTTGGTAACTCATGAAACTGGTCGATAAACGAACGGTATACATCAGCAATCAACTTTTCATGACCTTCAAAATATGACTTATCCATTGAATCTGTCCTTTCTGATTGTTCTCTTCTTTTCTACGGAGTATCCTCCTGAAAAGTTTCATTAAGCTACACTTTTCACAAAGATATAAGACCTACTATAACAAGGATCAAATAATGATTCAACCGGAAAACTATTAAGAAAAGGTAAAGTCCACGTCATCACCTTTCGTGGACTTTACCTTTTCATTTAAGCTTGTACTGCAATATGTTGGAACGTTTTAACGTCAAACAATCCGCTGTCCGTTAACTTCAGATTCGGGATGACAGGCAAACAGAGGAACGACATCGTCAAGTACGGATTAAAGGAACGGTCGGCTTCTAATACATCAAGTGCATCATTGAGCGCTTCGAGTGTATCTCCGACTTCCTGGAAAGGACGACTCGTCATCAATCCAGCGATTTCAAGCGGCAACTCCGCCAGAACTTCTGTCCCATTGACCGCAATGACACCTCCACCCGCCTTAATCAGACGCTCTGCCGCAAGTTTCATCTCGGCATCCGATGTTCCGACGATGACAAGGTTATGCGAATCATGGGCGACCGTCGCCGCAATGGCACCTCGCTTCATGCCAAACCCTTTAACGATGCCGACTGCTGAGAAGTTGGTCGCATTATGACGCTCGATGACGGCGATTTTCAATAAGTCCTGTTCCGGGACGGGGACAAATTTCCCGTCCTGTAAAGGCACATCCAAAATCAAATGTTCCGTGACAATGCTTTTCGGGATGATTCCGATGACATGCGCTTTCGGTTTTTCTAATACTAATTCAAAAACTTGATCCGTGATCGGCTTCGTTTTCAGTTCGCCGCGCAATGTCGACGGTACCGCTATCTTTTGGGATGAGATGATTGTTTTACCGGCTCGGGCGACCGGCTCTCCACTGACAAACACTTCATCAATGATCACTTGATCGGCATCCTGCAAGATGACAAAGTCCGCACGACGTCCCGGTACGATTGCTCCACGGTCATTTAGTTGATACGCATTAGCTGCATGAAGAGAAGCCATTGCATAGGCCGTTTCACGCTTAATACCGTGCTGTATGGCATAGCGGATATTATAGTCGATCGTTCCTTCACGTAACGTGTCGTCCAGGTGCTTATCGTCCGTACAGAAAAGGAATCGACCGGCATTGCTTTCCGTGACTGCGTCGAGCACTTCCTTGAGATTCCGGGCAGCCGATCCTTCCCGGACTTCGACGTATAATCCGCGACGTGCCCGCTCAATTGCCTCTTGTTTACTGACTGCTTCGTGATCCGTCCGAATACCTGCTACACCATAGATATTCAATTCACGTGCGCCAAGTCCTGCGGCATGACCATCGACCAGTTTACCAGCACTCTCGATTTGTTCAATTTTTTTCAGCATATCACGATCAGCCCGTTCGACAGCAGGATAGTCCATGACTTCCCCTAAGCCATGCACTCCCGGATGATTAACAAAAGGTTCGAGTGCCGCTGCATCGAGCGACGCTCCGGCATGTTCAAATGACGTCGCCGGAACACAGCTTGGTAACATCATTCGCACGTCAAGCGATAGTCCTTCTGCATCGTCCAACATGAACTGGAGCCCTTCCGCTCCCTTTACGTTTGCAATCTCATGTGGGTCGGCGATGACGGTCGTTACACCGAGCGGTAAAATCGCTTGCTCGTATTCACTTGGTGTCACCATCGATGACTCGATATGGACGTGTCCGTCGATGAAGCTCGGCGCAATGAATTTACCTGTTCCGTCAATCGTTTCGATTCCTTCATATCCGTCGCCGACTGCGGCAATGTAACCGGAATCCACTGCGACATCCGCTTGATACGTCTCGCGGGTCATCACATCGATGACTTGAATCCCCTTGTAGACGACCGCCGCTTTTTCTTTTTTGGCGGCGATTGTAATAAGTCGTGCCCGAACTGTCTGATTCATCCTGTTTCCTCCTGTTGTGAACGGTATTTTTACCATCTTACAATTAGTTTGGAAGCAGTTGCAATTTATTTTTCAAGCCGTCAAGATGAAAACGTACAGTTCAAAATGAAATGGAGGAACAGATATGAAATATCGTGTAGGTCAATTGGTTCCAAACGTCGACCCAAGTGTCTATATCGCGGACGGCGCTAAGGTCATCGGGGAAGTTGAAATCGGTAAGGATTCGACCGTTTGGTTCAACACTGTCATCCGCGGAGATGAGGGACCGATTAAAATCGGCGAACGTGTCAATATCCAGGACGGATCGATGATTCATCAGTATGAAGGCTATCCGACGATCATTGAAGATGATGTCACGATTGGACATATGGCGATGATCCACGGGGGAATCATTCGTCAAGGTGCCTTGATCGGAATGTCGGCGACGGTTTTGGATGAAGCCGAAATTGGACAAGGTGCATTCGTTGCAGCAGGAAGTCTCGTTCCACCTAAAATGGTCGTTCCTCCGAACTCGATGGTCATGGGTGTTCCGGCAAAAATCGTTCGTGAGATCAACGACCATGACCGGTTCATCATGGAACGGACCATTCGGAAATACGTCAAACGTGGTCAACAGTATGCTACTGACTGTGAGCCGGTAAAAGAAGATTTGACGACAATGTGAAAACGCTTACAAAGTTCACCTGTTTTTAACAATTCTCTTCTATCCTGTTTACATCTTTCCCTTACACTGTAGATGTAAGGCAGGAATCACGACGGAGGAGGATTTAAAATGACACCATTGTTCGAAGAACGGTTAATGGCTGACTTGTTTTCATCCACAAATAATCCAAGTTACGGTTTGCCGACTTTACCCGTATATGAAACAGATGGGTTGACGAAAGAGTTACAAGCACGTATTGTTAACGATGCCGAGCAAAAGTCCTTGAGTTTAGGAATAATTCAATCAAGAGAGGAAGAACATGTATGATTCAGCAAAATACAGTTCGCGCTTGGCTCGCTAGTCGAATCAAAAAATAATGATCTACCACCAGGATTACCTATTTTCCAAAACGATATAGCGCGTCAGCGCGCATGATAAAGAGCCGAAGCGGATTCCCGCCTCGGCTCTCTTTTGTTTTACTTTTTAATTAATCCTTCTTCAATCAAGAATTCACGTGCCACATCTTCCGGGCGTTCTTTTTCAACATCGGCTTTAAAGTTCAATTCCTGCATCTTTTTATCCGTAATCTTATCTTTCAACAGGTTCAGGACTTCTTTTAGTTCCGGATGTTCTTCGAGCGTTTCTTGACGTACAATCGGGACTGCATAGTACGGTGGGAAAAATTCTTTATCATCTTCAAGAACTGTCAGATCAAACTTTTTCAATAAGCCGTCTGTCGAGAAGCTGTCGATGACATTTGTTTTTCCATTTGTCAATGCAGTATAACGAAGACCACCATCGACAGGCTGAACATCTTTGAATTTCATATCAGGATATTTCTCTTTCAATCCGAGGTATCCATCTTCGCGGTTCGCAAACTCAATCGTCGATCCTAAAATGAGGCGATTACTGACACCCGCCATATCAGAGACCGTTTTTAAATCATATTTTTTGATATCTTCTTTTGTCATCGCAAGAGCGTACGTGTTGTTAAAGCCGATTGGCTCCAGAACATCAACCTGGCTCTTTTCCGGAATCATTTTTCCGACCTTCTTATAGACGGCTTCCGGATCGGTTTCCAGTTTTTGTTTCAGGACATCAATCAATAATGTACCGGTATATTCGACATAGGCATCGATTTCACCCGTTTCAAGCGCTCCATAGGCAACTTTTGTGCCTCCGAGATTGAGCTGGCGTTCGACTTCCAAATCGGTTTTATCTTCAATTAAATCGGCTAACATATTTCCTAAAATCAATTGTTCCGTAAAGTTTTTTGAACCGATGACGATTTTATCCGTTTTTAAGAACGAATAGGCAACGGTTCCGCCAATCAATAGGAAAACAATCGCTGCAATTGCAATTTTCTTTCCGGCCGACATTGCTTTCCGGCGTTTACGGGCTCTGCTTTTCACCCGACCGTCCGCAAGCGGAATTCCGTTCGGCGCGACCGAATACTCAATCCGGCTAACGATGAAATCAATCGCTAATGCTAAGATGCCTGCAGGAATGGCACCGGCAAGAATCTGATTGTTATCAACAGTTTGAATACCGGAGAAGACCAGATACCCCAGTCCACCTGCACCGATGAAGGCAGAGATCGTCATCAGACCGACAGCCGTCACGGCAGAGATCCGAATTCCGGCCATCATGATCGGTAACGCCAGTGGAATTTGAACTTTACCCAAAATCTGACGATCCGTTAACCCGATTCCTTTCGCTGCTTCCAGCATGTCTCCCGGAATACTTGATAACCCGGTGTACGTGTTTTTGACAATCGGAAGCAGTGAGTAGAGAACGACCATGATAATAGCAGGTGTTGAACCGATTCCGATGAACGGAATCAGGAATCCGAGCAAGGCAAGACTTGGAACAGCTTGGACGACACTTGTCAATGCAAGGATCGGCTTCGCAAAACGTTGATACCGCGTGATGAGAATACCGATTGGAATTCCTAGTACAACGGCAATGACGACTGCCAACACAGTCAACTGTAAGTGTTCGAGCAATAAGTCAAAAATTTGACCGGTATTATTTTGAACATAATCTAAAAATCCATTCATTGAACTTCCTCCTCCTGAATGAACTGCTCACTCAAGACGGAAAGCAAGCTACTTCTTGTAATTAATCCACGTAATTGTCCTGATTTATTTGTTACCGGCAGATACCCTGTCTCTTCATGGTTCATGACTTCAAGTACATCAAGCAAGGAGTCCTGCTCATCAACAGCAACCAGCTCCCCTTCCATGACGTCTTCAATCCGGACACCTTTATCAGGAGCCGTTTGAATGTTCTTCAGTTTGACGATTCCCTGGAGTATGCGATCGCGGTCTGTGATCAACAGGCTGTCGACTTTACGTCCCCGCATGATTTCAATCCCCTGCAACAGAGTCCGTTTCCCACTGATCGAGACAGGATCTTCAATCATGATGTCCTCTGCTTTAATGAACGCCGGACTGCTCCAAATCTTATTTTTCCCAATAAAGGATTCGACGTATTCGTCTTTCGGATGACGTAAGATTTCTTCCGGTGTATCAAACTGAACGATTTCCCCATCGCGCATGATACAAATCCGATCAGCCAGCTTGATCGCCTCATCCATATCATGTGTGACGAAAACAATCGTCTTCTTGACTTCTTCCTGGAGGTTGAATAATTCTTCTTGGAGGTCATTTCGTGTGACGGGGTCAAGCGCACTGAACGGTTCATCCATCAGGATGACGTCCGGGTCATTCATTAAGGCTCGGGCAAACCCGACGCGTTGCTGTTGTCCACCACTGAGTTCACTCGGGTAACGGTCAATGAATTGTTTTGGATCAAGACCGACCATTTGCAGCAACTCTTCCGTTCGAATATCCATCTGATCGTGGTCTTTCCCTTCAAGTCCGGCAATCAATTGGATGTTCTCCCGGACAGTCATGTGCGGAAAAAGACCGGTCTGTTGGATGACGTATCCCATATGCCGGCGTAATTCGATCGTATCCGTCTTCATGATGTCTTTTCCATTCACTAAAATCGTCCCCGACGAGGGTTCAATCAAACGATTGATCATTTTTAAGGATGTCGTTTTTCCACATCCACTCGGTCCGATGAATACAACCAGCTCGCCCTCTTTGATTTCGAGCGTCAAGCCCTTTAAGACAACGTTGTCTTTAAATTGCTTACCGACGTTTTTAAATTCAATCATCCGTTTCCACTCCTTTTACTATTTCCATATACTATAAGTTCCCTATTCATTTCGAGGCTAAACAATTATTTGCACCAATTCCGTTTAAATTGATAATAATTCGGGAATTATTTCCCTCTTTTTTAGTTTTTTTGCTCAAAAAGGGTAATAGATAAGTAGAGACAAGTGAGACGCAGTCATCCTAGAAAAAGGAGGCGACGTACACATGCACGGGAAATGGATTCGGATCATCATGATAGTGTTGATATCGCTTTTTCCTTTCTTTAGTTACGGTTTGACGGCAGATGCAGCCAGTTCGACGTTTGTCACAAAAGGATCGACGACGAGTAAAGTCGTCGCACTGACGTTTGATGATGGAGCTGACGGAACCAATATTGCTAAAATCCTCAGCATTCTCAAAAGCAACAATGTCAAAGCGACCTTTTTCTTGACCGGTACAGGAGCAAACAATCATCCGCAACGTATCAAAAACATTGCAACTGCCACACCGACGCACCAGCTTGGAAATCACTCCTATACGCACCCTGACTTTACGAAATTGACCGCCACACAAATGACGAGTGAACTATCAAAAACGGAAAATTTAATCAAGTCATTGACCGGCCGGACGACTAAACCGATTTTCCGGGCACCGTTTGGCGCAAGCAATAATGCTGTCCTTGCCGCCGTCGGTAATGCCGGATACACGAAAACGATTCAGTGGAACATCGATACAACTGACTGGAAAGGTATCAGTTCCACAGCCATTTTGGCACGTGTCGTCCCAAACATCGTCCCGGGATCCATCGTACTGATGCATACAGGGGCTGGTGCACCCGGCACACCGGTTGCACTTCCATCGATGATTTCGCAACTCAAAGCCAAAGGATATAAATTCGTCACGATCTCCGAATTACTGAAGCTGCCTCCAAGCGGCAGTAAAACGTATACGGTTAAATCGGGCGATACGCTTTATAAAATCGCAAACCTCTACAATGTCACAGTTGCCGCTCTCGCTAAAGCCAACAACATCACGAACTACAATCTGATCACTGTCGGACAAGTCCTTGTCATCCCGGGGACAACCCCGCCTCCAACCACTACCGTCACCTATACTGTCAAAGCCGGTGACACGTTATATTCCATTGCAACGAAGTATGGCGTGACGGTCACCGCTCTTGCCAGTGCCAATAAAATCACTAACGTCAATTTGATTTCCGTCGGGCAAGTCCTTGTCATTCCGAAGTAACACAAAAGCGTCCCGGTCTTTATGAACTGCCCCATAAAAGTTGGACATGAAAATCCAACTTTTATGGGGTGTTTTTTATGGTCAAATATACGAAGGCGTTTAAAATCCAG